>JAJEGF010000019.1 GCA_022820025.1 Chloroflexota bacterium | reverse complement strand
AGAGGCCGGCGTGCTGGGTAACACCACCATGGTGTTCGGCCAGATGAATGAATCGCCCGGCGCGCGCCTGCGCGTGGCCCTGGCCGGCATGGCCATGGCCGAGTACTTCCGCGACGAAGAAGAGCGCGACCTGCTGCTCTTCATCGACAACATCTTCCGATTCACCCAGGCCGGTTCGGAAGTCTCCGCGCTATTGGGCCGCATGCCATCGGCCGTTGGCTACCAGCCGTCGCTTGGTACCGAAATGGGCGAATTGCAAGAGCGCATTACGTCGACGACCCGTGGGTCGATCACGTCGCTCGAGGCCATTTACGTTCCGGCCGACGACTACACCGACCCCGCGCCGGTAACGACCTTTGCGCACCTGGATGCCACGGTACGCCTGGAGCGTTCAGTGGCTGACCGTGGCATCTACCCGGCCGTGGACCCGTTGACCAGCACGTCCAAGATTCTCGATCCGCGCGTCGTCGGCGAGCGGCATTACAACGTGGCGCGCGGTGTCCAGCAGGTGCTGCAGCGCTATAAGGACCTGCAGGACATCATCGCGATCCTGGGCATAGAAGAGCTGTCGGAAGAGGACCGGCTCACCGTATCCCGGGCGCGCAAGATCGAGCGGTTCCTTTCGCAGCCAATGAACGTGGCCGAGGTCTTCACGGGCACTCCCGGCGAGATCGTTCCGCTCGAGGAGACCGTGGCCGGCTTCGAGTCAATCCTGAATGGCGACCAGGACGAACTGCCGGAGCAGGCCTTCCTGATGGTCGGCAACATCGAACAGGCGGCGGCCAAGGCCAAGGCGCTGGAAGTGGCTGCCTGAGCTGCCCGGCAAGGCTTCCAGACACCCTTTGATAAAATTCACCCGGAGGTCCTGGTGGCTGAGTTGACCCTCACGGTCGTGTCCCCCGAGCGCGAAGTGCTGCGGGAAGACGGCGTGACGTTGGTGTTGGCGCCGTCGGTGGAAGGGCAGCTTGGCATCCTGCCGCGCCACGCGCCGCTCATCACCCAGCTCGCTCCTGGCACCTTGGAATTGCGCCGAGGTGCCGAAACCCAGCACTTCTCGATCACCGGCGGCTTCCTGGAAGTCATGGACAACACCGTCACCGTGCTGGCCGACGCCTCGGAAGACGCGGCCGAGATTAGTCGGGAGCGGGCCGAGGCCGCACGCGAGGCCGCCATGCGCGATCTGGAAGAGGCCCGCCGCACCCACGACGACGTGATGACCACCCAGGCCCGGCTGGCGCTGCTGCGTGCGCTGGCACGCCTCCGCACCGTCGAGCGGGCTCGCCGAGGCTGAGTCCACCGTGGATCCCGACGCCGGACGGGGCGCCCACGACGAGCAACGAGTACGCGCGACGATTGTAGGCGGCCGTCCGCTGCGTGGCAGCTATCGAACGCCAGGCGCCAAGAATGTCGTGTTGCCAATGATGGCGGCCTGCCTGTTGACCGATGAAACCTGCGTCATTCAAAACGTCCCGATCATTTCGGATGTCCTGGTCATGGCCGATCTGCTTCGCCTGCTCGGTGCCCAAGTTGAGGTGGACACTGTCGCCCGCACCGTCACGATCACCGCGGCTGACGTGCATTCCTGCTCGCCGAACCAAGACCTCGCGCAACGAATGCGCGCTTCGTTCCAGGTTGCCGGCCCCCTGCTGGCACGCTTCGGACGATTCGACTGCGCCGCCCCCGGCGGCTGCCAACTCGGCGCCCGGCCTGTCAGCGTCGATATCACCGGGTTTCAGCGAATGGGCGCAACGGTGGCGCTGGCCGAGGGCGTGTTTCACGCCGAGGCCGATGCGCTGTATGGGCGTCGGATCTATCTGGACTATCCCAGCCACACCGGCACGCAAAACCTGCTGATGGCCGCCACCATGGCCAACGGTTACACGACGATCGTTCACGCCTCGCGTGAGCCTGAGGTTGTCGCGCTCGTGCACTTCCTGCGCAGCATGGGCGCCGAAATCCACGGCGCCGGGACCAGCGAAATCGGCGTGCAGGGACGCAGTCACCTCTTTGGAACCGTGGCGCGAGCCATTCCCGATCGCATGGTGGGCGGAACCATGGCCGTCGCAGCCGCCCTGACCGGGGGCGACGTGGAGTTGCTCAATGTGCGTCCCGACCACCTGGAGCCCGTCACCGTGCAACTCCGGGAGATGGGTGTCGACGTTGTCGAGACCAACCGCTCCGTTCGTGTGATGGCTCCCGAGACGCTCGGAGCAACCGACGTGCAGGTCATGCCGTTTCCGGGCTTTCCAACTGACGTGCAGGCCCCAATGGGCGTACTCATGACCCAGGCCTACGGCGTGAGCACCATCGTCGAGCGCGTCTTTGACGGCAGCATGGGCTACATGGATAGCCTGGCCGCCATGGGCGCCGACGTCGCCGTGGAGGGGACCCGTGCCGTTGTTCGCGGTCCGCGCCCGCTTCGCGGCCGCCATATTGACTTGGAGCAGAGCATCCGTGGCATGACGGCCCTGGCCCTGGCCGGCCTGGTGGCCGACGGCGAGACCGTGCTTGATGGGTTCGAGTTCGTGCGGCGCGGCTATGAAGATCTGGCGGGCGACCTGCGCGGGCTCGGGGCCGACATTACGGCCGAACCGCACAACGCACCCGTTAGCCACGCGACCGCGGCGATCTAAGTGCCCTTCGGCTTTCGGGCGCCGCGGTTGGGCATCGACCTCGGAACCGTCAACGTCGTCGTTAACCGCGTCGGCCAGGGAATCGCCATCAATGAGCCGTCCGTGGTTGCCGTCAGCATGGATCGACGAATTCAGGCCATCGGGCACGCGGCGCACGCCATGGTCGGCCGCACCCCCGGCAGCCTGCGGATCATTCGTCCCATGCAGGACGGTGTGATCGCCGACTATCTGGTCACCGAGGCCATGCTGCGCTACTTCATCGACCGGGCATGCGGCCGATTTCGTCTCATCCGCCCTGAAATCATGGTCGCCGTACCGTCCGGTGTGACGACGGTCGAGCGGCGGGCGGTCCTGGACGCTGGTCTCGCGGCCGGCGCGCGCCGTGTCCACCTCATTCCCGAGTCGCTGGCGGCGGCCATTGGCGCTCAGGTACCGGTCTCCGAGCCTTCCGGCAGCATGATCGTCAACGTCGGAGGCGGCACCACGGAGATTTCCGTGATTTCACTCAACGACGTCGTTGCTGACTGCTCAACGTCTTCACGCGTGGGCGGCAACCGAATCGACGATGCGATTGCCGCCTTCATCAGGCGAAAGTACAACCTGATGATTGGCGACCAGACGGCCGAACAGATCAAGATGAGTATTGGCAGTGCCCTTGTGCTGAGTCCTGCCGAAACTATGGAGGTTCGCGGACGTGACCATGTGCAAGGCCTGCCGCGCACCGTGACCGTAACCTCGGACGAGGTTACGGAAGCCATAATCGAGCCTCTGGGCCAGATTGTTCGCGGCGTGCGAATGGTGCTGGAGAGTACGCCGCCCGAATTGTCGGCCGATATCATCGACAAGGGCATTGTCATGAGCGGCGGCACCTCGCTGCTGCGTAGCCTCGACCAGTTACTGTCGCAGGAGATCGGCATCGCCGTGCACGTGGCCGATCAACCGCTGATGTGCGTGGCGCTCGGCTGTGGCATCGCCATTGAGCACACCGATGTGCTACAGAAGGCCCTGACGTCGAGCCCGTAACTCGATTCCGCCAGGTGGTACCCATGGACCGAGTGCTGCAGACCTTTCCAATACCCGAAGCCGTTGAGCAAAAGCTCCGCGCGCACTGCAACGTGCGTCAGGCCTTCTTTGCCGAAGGTGACGAGCTGGTCGAGGCCGCGCGTGGCTGCCGCGGCGTCGTGGCCGGTACCGAGTTGTGGCCCCGCCAGGCACTGGCCGCGGTTCGCGAAGATCTGCGGGCAATCTCTCGGGTCGGCACCGGCGTGGACAGCGTGGACATTGCCGCGGCTACCGACTTCGGCATCGCCGTGCTCAACGCGCCCGGCGAAAACGCCCAGACCATCGCCGAACTGAGCGTGGGCCTCATGTGGTCCCTGGCGCGCCGCATGGTTCTGGCCGACCAGGCCGTCCGTACCACCGGCTTCAAGATGCGCACCGAGCTCGACGGAATCGAACTGACCGGCAAGACCGTCGGAATCATCGGTTTTGGCGAAATAGGCCGCCGCGTCGCTGCGATCTGCCGCCATGGCTTTCGCATGCGGGTGCTCATCACGACGGCTCATCCCGATCCAGCGCGGCTCTCGGCCGCCGGCATTGAGGCCCACTTCGTTGACCTGGACGAGCTGCTGGCGGAGTCGGACTTCGTGGCGCTGCACGCGGCGGTGACGTCGGAAACCGAGCGCATGATCGGCGCCGCGCAACTCCAGGCCATGAAGGCCGGCGCCTACCTGGTGAACACCGCGCGCGGGCAACTGGTGGACGAAGACGCGCTGGTCGCCGCGCTCAAATCGGGCGAAATCGCCGGTTACGGCGCCGATGTGTACGACGTTGAGCCGCCACCGCCTGATCACCCGCTGTTTGCTCTGCCGAACACCGTGCTTGGTCCCCACTTCGGCAGCGGCACCTTTGAGGCCATGACCCGCATGGGCGGACGGGCCGTCGATAACCTCATCGAGTTTCTGCAAGGCGGTCGGCCTGTCAGGACCGTGAACCCCGAGGTCTACTCAATCCGCTGAACGAGCAAGACCCGCGCCGAACCCGGCGCGGGTCTTGCAGCGATTCAAAAGGAGAGATCGCTCGGCCTTGGCGGTTCCGCTACTCAAAGGCTCTGCTGGCTGACGCCTGGCAGTCGTCATGCCAGAATTCCGGCCGATTCAGAGTGTCATGAATCCGCACGGCCTGCTGCCCCGTCGGCCGATTAGGCCGCGGGGCGCGACCTGTCGACTTGCCAGCGCCCTATGAGCACGCGAATGTTCAGCCGGCGCGCTCCAGTCTGTCGGCGCCGACGGTAAGCAAGCGCAACGTTGCGCATGGGAGTACCTCCAGCCGCCGAAACTCCG
This sequence comes from Chloroflexota bacterium, assembly GCA_022820025.1. GTDB lineage: Bacteria > Chloroflexota > UBA11872 > UBA11872 > UBA11872 > UBA11872. The sequence continues at coordinate 39,082 of JAJEGF010000019.1, read as the reverse complement.
GGCAACACTGCCTGAAGCTGATAAATCCTATATGATTTTTGCGTCCTCGTCAATCCCTTGAGTCTCAAGGGCCGCGCTCCTGGCCGCGCCGGCTCGTTGCAGGTGATCGCGAATCAGCGCCTCAACACCGGACGTGTCGCCGGCCTGCACCGCCGCCACAATCGCACGGTGCTCGCGTTGCGACGCTCGGCCCCGACCACGCGCCGGGTAGGCCGTCCGCACGCGTTCCTTCGTGGCCCACAACTGCTCAACCAGCGTCAGCAACTGGGCCGAAGGGCATCGAGCGTACAACCGTCGATGAATCTCTTGGTCCAGTCGCGCGAGCGCCTCGGCGTCGTCCGACTCCACGGCGGCATCCAGATTCGCCAGCGTTTCCTGCAACTGCCGATGGTCCTTCGCCGTCATGTGCGGTATGGCCAACGCGGCCGTCGCGCCCTCAACGATTGAACTGGCCAGGTACATGTCGCGAACTTCCGCCGGATCCAGTCCGGCTACCGTGGCGCCCACATGCGGTTCGTTGTCAAGCAGGCCCTCGGCCTCAAGCTGAAATAGCGCCTCGCGCACCGGCACGTCGCTGACGCCAAGCTCCGAAGCGATGTGACTGATGACCAGGCGGTCGCCGGCCCGCAGTCGCCCGGCTTGAATGGCCTCGCGCAGCGCGCGGTACACCAGTTCGCGCTTGGTGTGGTAGGTCGCCGAGGTGCGTAGGATTCCGGGAGCTGGCCGCATCCGTCCGGAGCGTGGCTTGGCGTCCGGCTCCGGCGACATGGCGGCCGCGCTACTGGCGCTGAACCGCGTCGAAAAACTCGGCGCGGGTGGCGGGATTGTCGCGGAACGCGCCCCGTGTGACCGAGGTCACCATCCGGCTGCCCGGTTTCTTGACGCCCCGCATCGTCATGCAGGTGTGCTCGGCCTCGATCGTGACTGCCACCCCCACCGGGTCCAGTACTTGTTCAATGCGGTCGGCGACCTGGCAGGTCAGGCGTTCCTGCACTTGCGGCCGACGCGCCAGGTGCTCCACCACGCGAGCCAGCTTGCTCAGCCCCACAATCCGCTCATTCGGAATGTAGCCCACGGCTGCGCGACCAAAAAACGGCAGCAGGTGGTGCTCGCAAATCGAGTAGAAGGGGATATCGCGCACGACGATCATCTCGTCGTGGGGGTGCTCGAACGTGGTAGCCAGGTAATCGTCGGGCTCGCCGACCAGCCCGGCAAATAGCTCCTCATACATGCGTGCCACACGGGCCGGCGTCTTGACCAGGCCGTCGCGATCGGGGTCTTCGCCGATGGCGATCAGGATCTCGCGAATCGCGGCCGCGATCCGCTCGCGGTCGGCGCGCAGCGCGCCGTTCGGCGAAACGCTTGACGCGTCGGTGGTGTGCGGGACGGACGCTGTAGGCGTTCCGTCGTGCAGGGGCGTTGAACTCATGCGTGAAGCTCGTTTCCTGCGAGAGGTATAGGTGTCAGGCCGGCGTGAACGAGGTCTCGACCCGGGCGACACAGGCTCGATCGTCGGGGTCCTCGCCCAGGGGTGTGTCAAACCAGGCTGAGAGAATCTCATCGGCGAGTGCCGGCGTCGTCAATCGCAAGCTCAGCGCCAGGACATTCGCCCGGTTCCAAAGCCGAGCCCCGCGCGCGGTCTCCGCGTCCGCGCACAGGGCGGCTCGAATTCCGGCGACCTTGTTTGCCGCAATACTGACGCCGGTACCTGTCCAGCACAGCACAATGCCTTCATCCGCGGCCCCGCCGGCCACCGCCTGAGCGACACTGCGTCCCGCCTCCGGCCACTGCTGGTCCAGGCCGGCCAGCGGCCCGAACGGTGACAGCGCATGCCCCCGCTCTCTGAGATTCGCGATGATGTGGTCGGTCAGATCCGTTCGTTCGTCGCTGGCGATTGCAATGCGCATGGCTGGCGTGGGCAAAGACATACCAGCCGAGTATACGAACGGTTACCTGCGTAGTAATCGTAAGCTCCGGTCCCGGATTCCGCGGATAGCTCGAAACTCGGTTATCCGCAGGGAATGTCACATCGCCACAGCCAGAAGTCTCGGCATCAGCGACGACCCCGTCGGGTACGCTGGTAGCCGTTGCCAATGAATGTGAGCGGCGGCGTGTCCTTGTTGAGGGCCGGTCCTTGCCCATCGCCGTTCACCTGGGTCAAGCGCGTTCCGTGACTGGCGACCAGGTGTAGCAATGGCCACAGCCAACGGTGCAACCGCACCGCAAGACTTGCCAGGCCGCCTCTTTATCGTCGAGGGCATCGACGGGTCGGGGAAGAGCACGCAGCTCGATCTGCTGCACAAGTGGCTCGTCAGCCAGGGCTACCTGGTGATCTTCACCGAGTGGAACTCGTCGAGAATCGTCCGCCGGACCACCAGGCGTGGCAAGCGTCGCCGCATCCTCACGCCTCTGACGTTTAGCCTCATCCATGCCGCCGACTTCTCCAGTCGCGTACACGAGCAGATCATTCCCGCGCTCCAGGCCGGTGCCATCGTCCTTGCCGATCGCTACGTCTTTACCGCTTATGCCCGCGACGCCGCCCGCGGCGTCAGCGCCAACTGGCTGCGTCGGCTCTACGCGTTCGCACCCGATCCCACGATGGCCTTCTACTTCGACGTCCCACTGGACGAGGCGATCCGCAGGATTGAGCTCGGTCGGGACGAGCTCAACTACTACGAAGCCGGCATGGACCTGGGATTGAGTCAAAGCCCTGCGCAGTCATTCCGACTGTTCCAGGGCATCATTCGCGAACAGTACGGGAAGCTGGTTGACGAATTCGGCTTGGAGCGCATCGACGCTACCGGCACCCTGGTGAATCAACAGGAACAAATGCGCGCGCTCGTTCGGCCCCATCTTGAGGGTGCCATGCGCGCCGAGGATTCAGGACTGCAGGATGCCCTGGCCGCCACCGGCCTGAGCGGACGCTACCTGGCTGACATGTGGCGGGCGTTGTGAGCCGTCCCGTAAACCGTCCCCTGAGGTTCTACGGTGATCCGCCGCCGGGGATTGACCTGAGCCCGCTTCCGGGGCGCTTGATCGTGGTTGAGGGTCAGGACGGTTCCGGCCGCTCGACCCAGATCCGCCTGATGAAAGAGTGGCTTGAGGATCACGGGTTCGGCGTCGTTGACACCGGGCTGACGCGATCCGAACTCGCCGGCCCCGGCATCCGGCGCGCAAAGTCCGGTCATGATCTGGACCCGATCACGCTCAATCTGTTCTACGCCACCGACTTCTTCGACCGCGTCGAACGACTCATCATTCCGTCGCTACGTGCGGGCATGATTGTCCTGGCCGACCGCTATATCTTCTCCATGATCGCCCGTGCGGCGACGCGCGGAATCGATCCGGCCTGGACGGCTGACGTCTATGGCTTCGCACCGGTTCCCGACGCCATCGTCTATCTCGACGTGGACATCGAACACCTCCTGCCCCGCATCCTGATCAACGGCGGATTCGACTTCTGGGAATCAGGCCTCGACGTGATGCGGGGCCAGGACGTGTTTGACAGTTTTCTGCGATATCAGGCGCAAATCAGCTCACATCTTCGTGAACTTGCCGAACAGCATAACTTCACCGTTATCAACGCCCGAGGTCCGATTACTCAGACTTTCAGCGCTATCCTTGTGGAGGTACAGCGTGTCATGGACGAGATGCGATCCACGCGGAATAGCGGAGCCTCAAAGGACCGCACGAATTGTCCGATGCGACGACGCCGTGGTCGCTCCCCGGATTTGACCCTTGATCGACCGGGTCAATCTCGAATCAGTTGAAATCTGTGCTGCAATTACCTCAGCAAGCGGTCAATTAGTTCCTCGTCCAGCTCCATTCGCTCATCCGCTGTTTTGAATAGCTCGAACGAATACGTGGGATACCCATGATTGCCTTGCGGTGGGCCGTGAACGAGCCACACGATGATGCCTTCGTTCTTTAGCACGCGAACGGCGGGAACGAAGTCGCCGTCGCCGGCAACCAGGGCGATGTGCTGCACCTGCCCCTTGCCCGCCAGCAGCGCCATGTCCAGGCCCAGCAACAGGTCTACCTGCTTCTGCTCGAAGATCGGAACGCCCGATTCATCCATGCCCGACATCCGCAGGTGTCCCAGCCGCACTTCGAAGCGTGGCAGGTAGCGAAGCGCGTCCTCGAATCGCCGCGAGTTTGAGTAGCGGTCCATCTCTTCAGGCGTTGGCGGGTCGCTTCGATACGGCCGGCAGTGGTAGTAATACGCACGCAGCAACTCCACGGCGTCGGCGCTCTCGCTCTCCACGTGCCGCAGAATCTCGTCAACAAGCTTCTTGACGTCCAGCCGAACATCGAACTCATGCTTCTGCAGAGCTTCGAGATAACCGCCGTCAATAAAGACCGCCAGACTCCCCATACGTCAACCTTTCGACCAGGAAACTATGTAGGCGCGACCGTGCCCGTCATTGAACAGAGTACTTGCTGTGCGCCGATGACGCGGACGCGCTCTCGAATGATGCGTCTAGCCGCCCGCTTCGTACATAGTGGTGCGTACGGTTGTTTCCGTCAAGATGGAAAGGTGAGATTACTTACTTAACCGATCCAAAGGACCGCTCGGTCAATTCGCGCCCTCAGCGTCCGATCGCGTGCGGTCGATCGTCACCGCGGCGTTGCGCAGAACCGACCCCGCGATAGCGACGCCGGGCTTCGCAATGCGAACGCGCGATCTCCGAACCTGAGGAAACCGCTTGAGTGTGGCCTGCGCAATCCGCTCGCCCAGCGTTTCCAGCAGATTCACCGGTTCGCCCTCCACAATCTCCGCGACCAACGCGTACACCTCGCTGTAGTTGACAGTCAAATGGAGCGAGTCAGTGGCGCTCGCGCTGCGCAAATCAGCCTCCAGGTCAACATCCACCACGAAGCGCTGACCCAACGTCCGCTCTTCCGGGCGCGCGCCGTGATAGCCGTAGAGGGTGATGCCGGCCAGGCTGACGGTGTCAGGCGACATCCGAAGCCGCCTCTGTGCGCGAGCGCACGGCGTGGTACAGCACGATCGCGCCGGCCACCGAGACATTCAGCGAACCCACGCCCCCGTACATCGGAATCCGCAGCGCCGCGTCGCATGCCTTGCGGACCCCGGGGCGGACGCCGCGGGCTTCGTTGCCGACCACAAGGCACGTCGGGCGGCCAAAGTCGGCGTCGGTAAAGTCCGTATCCCCGTCCTGATCCAGCGCGTAAACCCAGGCGCCGGCCGTACGCATCTGGTCCAGCGCCCGGGTGATGTTGGCGACCTGGACCAGCGGCGTCCGCAGGCTCGCGCCGGCGGAGGCCCGCGCCAAACCGCCGGTCAGGGCGGCCGAGCGTCGGGCCGGAACCACGGCCCCTGCGCCGTCCACCGCCTCGAGTGTTCGCAGCAGCGCGCCCAGGTTGCCCACGTCCTGCACCTGGTCCGCGGCCAGGATCAGCGGCGGTCCACCCGCGCTTTCGCTCTCAAGAAGGTCCTCGATCGATGCCGGCGGCGGAGGCCGCACTGAGGCCACCACGCCCTGGTGCTGCCCTCCGATGCTCAACTGGTCGAGCTCGGACGCGTCCGTAAACGTGACGGCAACTGCCGCCGAAGCGGCCAGGGAACGTATGTCGGCCATCGCTTCGGCTTGCGGACGGGCAATAAAGACTCGTTCGACACGTGCACCGCCGCGCAACGCCTCGGCAACGGTGTGCCGCCCCCAGACGCTGGCCTCGGCCGGAAGTTGCGGGCGACCTACCCGCGACGCCAGACCGTGCCGTCGGGCTTGTCCTCGACTGCCACGTCGAGGGCGCCCAGATCGTCGCGGATTCTGTCGGCGAGCTCCCATTGCCTGGCCTCTCGCAGTTGCTGGCGTAATTGCACCAGCAGGTCGATGAACGGCGTCGCATCGTCGGACGCCGTATCCGGTTCACGCAATTCGATACCCAGCACGCCCAGCAGACTGGTTAAGGTGCCCTGCGCTCTCTCAACGTCCGCCGCTGAGCACCCTGGCGCCAGGCGGTTGATGGCGCGTCCGAACTCGAACAGCGCGCCGATGGCGCGAGGCGCGTTGAAGTCGTCGTCCATGGCGGCTTCGAACGCCTGCCGGGCAGTTGCAGTCTCGCGGTCCAATTCCGCGGCGGATGTTTCACGTGAAACATCGGCGCCGCCCTGCGCGCGGGCGACCGCGAGCAGCCGCTCGTATCCCGCCCGGGTCTGTTCAATCGCCGCCGATGAAAACTGCAACGTGGACCGGTAGTGCACGCTCAGCAGATAAAGCCGCAGCACGTCCGGCGGCACGTCGGTCAGCACGTCCGCCGTGGTGGTGAAATTGCCCAGCGAGTGAGCCATTTTTTCGCCATCGGTCAGCACCAGGCCCGTGTGTGTCCAGTACGAGACGAAGGGCTGCCGCTCGGTGGCCGCTTCGGCCTGGGCCAACTCATTCTCGTGGTGCGGAAATAGCAGGTCTGCGCCGCCGCCGTGGATGTCGATCTGCTCGCCCAGCGTGCGCCGGATCATGGTGGAACACTCGATGTGCCAGCCGGGACGTCCGCGACCCCAGGGGCTGTCCCAGGCCACCGAGCTTTCGTTGTCCAGCTTCCACAGCGCCCAGTCGCGCGGGTCGCGCTTCTCGTCGTCAACCGCAATGCGCGCGCCGGCTGCGCCGTCCTCCTCGGTTCGGCCGCTGAGGGCTCCATAGTCCTCAAACGTGCCCGCGTCGAAGTACACGCCGGTTGAGGTTGGGTAGGCGTGCCTGGCGTTGATCAGTTCCTGCACGTCTTCGATGATCCCTGGAATGTTGGCGGTCACCAGCGGGTACTCGTGGGCGCGCCTCACCCGCAGCCGGTCCATCACCTCGAAGTAGGCCTCGGTGTACTCGCGCGACCAATCCAGCGGGTCGCGGCCCGCCGCGCGCGCCCGGTCGATGATCTTGTCGTCGATATCGGTGAAGTTCTGGATATGGCGCACCGCATAGCCGCGGTACTCCAGGTAGCGCCGGATCACGTCCATGTGTACGAACATGAACGCATGGCCCAGGTGCGGTCGATCCTTGGGCGTCATCCCGCAGACATACATCGTCACGGGATCGCCCAGCGGCTTGAACGGCTCTTTTTTCCCGGTGAGGGTGTTGGTAATTGCGAGCGTCAAGCGGATTGACCCAGGACGGCGTGGAATGCCGGCATTTTACGAAGACGCCTGACTGGACTCGCGCGCGACCAACACCGTGGCGAAGCAGGCCACGGCCTCGCCGGCGCCTACCGCGTCCACGCCTTCGTTGGTCTTGGCCTTCAGGCTAATGCGCTCGGAATCGGTTCCCAGCGCCGCCGCCAACCGCTGCCGCATCGCATCGGCGAACGGCGAGACCTTGGGTCGTTCCAGCACGATGGTGAGATCGGCATTCACCAGGTCCCAGCCACCGTCCCGCAGATCGGCCATCGTCTCGGCAGCGAAGCGGGAACTGTCAACGTCACGATTGGCGGGATCGGTGTCGGGATAGCGCCGCCCAATGTCTCCGCTGCCCGTCGCCCCCAGCAGCGCGTCCACCAGCGCGTGCATTGCCACGTCGGCGTCCGAGTGGCCGATTGCGCCGCCATCCGGCGCGATATCCACCCCGCCGATCCGCAGCGGCCGGTCGGCGCCAAGCCGGTGGAGGTCATAGCCGTTGCCGATCCGGAACTCCGGGAGCCTTCGCTCGGCCGGGCCGGGCCCCGACCTGTCCTGGTCGGCTACCAGTAGTCCTCGGTAATGACCTGGGACTCGCGGCCTTCGGTCTCGAATCCCTGCTCAACCAGGACGCCCTTGGCGTCGGAAATCATGTCCGGGTTGCCGCACAGATAGACCGCCGAACCTTCCGGCGTCAGTCGCTCCGTCAGGGCGGCCAGCGGCTCGTCGGGGAGCCAGGGTTCCACGCGGCCGCTCATTTCCTTGCCGCAGATCAACCGCACGGTGTCGTTGGCGCGTCCGCGGCCCATGCCCTCGCCGAAGTTGGGGTCGCTGTCCGGCCGGCTCACGGTCGGAATGTAGACCAGCCCGAAAGCGGGATCCGCCGCCATTCGCTCCAACTCGTCCTTGTATCCCAGCTGATCGGCATAGGAGACGCCGTGGACGATGGTCAGTCGCCGGTCCACCTGGCCGGTTTCCTGGTACTCCTGCCACGCGACGCGCGCCATAGAAACGAACGGCGCCAGCCCGGTGCCGGTAGCCACGCAGATGGCGTCCGGCTGGCTGGTGCGGGAGAGCGTGAAGCGTCCGGCCGGCCGCGGCATGTAGAGAATCTCGTCGCCCGGCTTGTGCCGCCAGAGCGTGCCCGTAAACACCCCGGGAACGTTGGAGCCGTCCTCCCGCGCGTCGCGCACAAGGATCACGTAGAACTCCAGGTAACTCAGGTCCAGCGGGGCCGAGCCAATGGAGAGCTGTCGTGGCCGCGGGTCGTCGGCGGGCTGGTCCCAGAAGGCCAGCATCGTGTACTGACCGGCCTCGAACTCGGAAAAATCGCTCCCGTCCGGCCGCCGGATCGTGAAGATCGCGATGTCCTCGTCGTCCAGCAATTCCCAGTGATCCAGCACGGCCCGTTCCATCCGTTCGCGAATGTCACGGCGCTTGCGCGTCGTGCGGCGTGGCGTGGTCGGGGCGGCTCGGGCGTCGGACACGCGGAACTCCAGTTTCGGGCGGGGAGGGTAGTGGCCGCGGCTGCGAGGGGCGAGCGGCGAGGACGGCTCCATGATACGTGGCGCTGCCGGGTCCGGCGGCGGGCGAGCCGCCGCGCTCCGCCCCCAAACTCCCAGATGCGACAGCGAGCGAGGGAATGGGGAGGCGGGCACGGTAGGGCATGGCGGGGGCAGACAGCGCTTGCCGTGGCGATGGGCGGGCGGCGCGGGGCAGGGTTGCCGGATGGCGGAGGATGACGGTGAGCAGACGGCGCAGGGCGGACAGCATGGGAATTCCGGGGCAGTGAAGGGACGGCCCATTGTACATGAATGGAGTACGAAGGGCAAGGATTGCCTTCCGAGCCTTCCGGCGTGTGGGCCGGCGTGTGGGCGATAGAGGGGACGGAAACGAGTCATGCCGGGGCGTCGGTCGGCAGTCCGGCAGGTGACGGACAGCAGTGCTTTCAGACAGAATGGGCGCTGCCGATCAAGCGTGGCGAGCGTCGGCGCGGAGAATGCTTCGTCGGAATCGACTATCCGGGGGCGGGCGATGAGCGAAGAATGGCCGGAAACAGACGACCTTAAGGCGACAAGGCGCATCAACTACGCCGTTGACCTCTGGCTGGGAACCGAGTATCGATCCGGGGTCGTGGAGCATGTACTTAATGGGAGAACAAAAGCGTCTTCGGAAGCTCAAAAAGACCTAAGATCGGCCATAAACAAAAGCAACCTCAGCGTCCAGGGTTTTCGAAGCAAGAGCGCGTATAGCGCACCGACAGGGCTTCTGCTGGATCAAATTGCAGATCGCATGTCGACATCAAATGATCTTTCGGCCGCCATATTGAGGATGTGGGTCGAGTTGCACAGCTCACTACATGCGGATGTCGTTGAGTTTCGTAAGAAAGCCGACTTGCCAATACAGGAATACGTTGCAGGCCGTGAGTTTCCGGGATTATGGGACTTCGATGAGTGGAACCATGAAACAGAAGTCTTTGCCAAGGACAATAGCAAGCACTGCGCGGACGACGTGGCATTGATGCTGTGCTGCGTATCCGGGAATATGCCGCTGCCACCGCCTGACGATCTGGACGATGAAGCCGTTCTACCGGAAGGTAGCCTTTTTGCGCATTGGGTCGAGCGTCTGAAGCAGCTAGCCCCCGAGGCTCCGGTATGGGACGAGGCGGAGAGTTTCATCGATCAGTTCAAGGAAATAAGGCACGAAAAGATGCGAGAGGCCGAACAAGCGATGGCGACCGCCTTGGCGGACTCTATTGCATATTTCAGAGATAACTTCCTGGGCGAGTTGAAGTACCTGGAGGCAAATATCGACGCATGGACGTCGGTAGACGCGTCCAGCTTGACAGATATTTCAGGGACGCTGCAAATCGTTAATCAACTGGGCGAGGTATTGTTTCAATACTACAAGATTCGGCCCCAGGCGCCCACCCGAAGCGAAGAGGACGCGCGACGCTCGAAACGGTCGGAACTCGAGCCGCAGATCCTGTCCTTGATCGAGGTGATCGACCGGCAGATGTCCGGCGACCAGGGCCCGGATGACGACGCGGCGCCGCCCGATGAGACGGCTGGGCGAGCTAATGCCGACGGCCCGGGAAGGGACAGCGACGCCGCAGCGGCACGCTCCAGCGTCGCATCGGAGACTCCGTCAGACGGCGCCGATTCCGCGAATCCAAATGCCGCGTCCGGCGAGCGGGACCCCGTTCAGTCCGCATTGCAGGCGGACTATGCCGAACTGAAGGACAAGCACGAGAAGGTCGAAGCCGAAAGACAGGAGTTCGAACAGCAGGTCAAGAAGTTACAACTAGATACGCAGAGTCTGAAGGAGAGCGAAGACGGCTTGCGTCGAAAGCTGTATGAGAGCAAGGAAAACTACCGAGCTCTGCAATCAGCCTACGTCGCCGTGCGCCGAGCGGAATCCGGGCCAATTCAATCGCCGGGCGCCAATGGAGAAGATTTGCCGGATATCAAGACAGCGGTTGAGGTGGCGGGCCAATCGTTTGAAGACCGGCTGCTTTTTGCGCTCAATTCGAAATCCGAGAAGAATCCAAGCTTCGAGGACACAACGTCGGTGTGGAAGGCGTTTGAATGGCTGGCAACCGAGTATTACGACTCCCGATGCAACGGATTCGATGGAGTTGACGGCTTTGACGAGGCGAGTCGCGAGGCGTGCGGATTGTGGTACAAGCCCAAACACAGCGATACGGCAAAGGGCAAGTACCCCGATCACTACACGACGAAGGTGAACGGCACGACGTACTGGCTGGACGAGCACATCGGCAGAGGCAGCGGCGACCCACGGACGATGATCAGAATCGCGTTTGCCTGGGATAAAGACCGGAGGGTTGTCGTCGTCGGGTACATCGGCCGGCACCAGCGAACCGACGCAACCTGAGTCCGGTAGTCCGACGCGCGGTCACGGCCGTGCAGGCGGGACGGACTGAGCGAGCAAGATGCCGTGGATGCCTCGGAAAGCACGCAATAGGCAAAATGGGCAAGGCTGCCCGTACATGAATCGAGTGGTACCCCGAAATCAAGCCATAGATACCCACAAGGGGCACCCCTACGTGAGGCTGTGACGGTCGGTTAGGCGGCGCCGTTGGCGAGGTCGATGGCGGTGAGGGACCAGTCGCAGAGGTTGCCGAGGCGGAGGGGCAGGGGGGCACCGGCTTCCATGCCCGGCCAGACGGTCAGGTCCACGCTGCCGTCCGGCTGCTGGAGTTCCAGGAATCGCCGGCCCACGGACTCAGCGTAGGCGGTGAGCGCGGGATCGGGACGGTTGACGTTGAGTTGCAGTACAGCCCAGCCGGTCTTGGAGGCGAACGGCGACGTCCACGGCTGGCCCCGGTGCGACAGGATCAGGCCCGCATAGGCGCGGGCCAGGTCGAAGTGCTTTGCGTCGCCGGTTTGGCGACCCAGCCAGGTCAGACCCGCGATGGCGGTGGCGAACATGGCGGGTCGGCAGGGACCGTCCTGATCGAAGTAGTTCCGGCCGGTCTCGGCGTCCGAGTCGGTGATGACCTCGCCATTGGCGTACAGTCCAAAGTGGAATCGGCGAGCCGGCTCCGGTTGGAGTTCAATCAGGCGTTCCATGAAGCCGGCGGCCAGATCGGCGGCCTCCAGTTCGCCGGCGGCGGCGCAGCCGGCGGCGGCGGATGAACTGTTGAGCACCCCCTGCTCGCGGCCCTGGTGGGTCTCGTTCCAGAATCCACCCAGCTCGGGATCCTGTTCCCGGATCGCTCGCTGCGCGACGCGCCGGGCCAGGTCAAAGCGCCCCAGCGCCGCGCTGCTCCAGGCCAGCCAGCCCGCCTGGTAGAGAAAGGCGCTAGCGGGGCCGTTGAACCGGTCGTCCTGGAACGATCCGTCGTCCGCCAGCAGGTTGCGCTCGATGTGATCCAGCACCTTCAATGCCAGCTGCCGCCGGTCGCCGTACGCGAACACGTAGGGCAGCTTGAAGTGCAGGCCCGGGTCGTTGGGGTCGATGCGGCTGCGGCCCTCGTCGTCGACGTGGGCGGCCAGGAAGTCCAGCGCGCGGTCGGCGGCTTGTCGGAACTCGTTTGCCGTGTCAGTCGTCATCACTCGCATCCCCGCCGGTCTGGCATCTCAGCCTACGTCCCAATTGGCTATCGGGCCTACCTCACGGCGGTGAGTCATGCGTTCTTCTAAGGTATGAGTCGCGAAGACTCCTCACCTTCTTCTGGCGAAGTCGCCAGAATCCTCCTCTTCCCCAGGGGAGGGGAACGGACGGCGGCTCCTCGAAGGGATTGCCAGCGTGCAGCCTCCGGTGACGACGCGCCGGCCTCGCCGAGGCGAGGTAACAGAGCGGGCCTTGCGCACAACTCACCACCCGGCCGGGTTGGATGGCCGACGGCGCCTGGCAACGCTGTAGCATGAATGCCGACACCGGATTGGGCAGGAGGTCGCGATGGCCGTGATTGACGCCGCGCCGCGATTGCTGACGGCCGACGATCTGCTCCGGCTCTATAGCGAAGGCGTGCGCGGCGAACTGATCCGGGGGGTGCTCTGCGAGACCATGCCAACGGGAATGGAACACGGCACGATCGTCACGAACCTGGTGTTCTTGCTGGCGAGCTTCATCAAACCCAGGAAACTGGGCCGCCTGACGGCCTCCGACTCGGGGGTCTGGCTGGAGCGCGATCCGGACACGGTGCGGGAACCGGACATCGCCTACTTTTCGGCTGCCAGGATTCCGCCGGACGAGCGGGTGACCGGCTACGCGGAGGTCGCGCCCGACCTGGTGGTGGAAGTCGCCTCGCCCGGCGACAGCCGGCGGGAGCTGAACGATAAGGCGCTGATGTGGCTCAGCTACGGGGTGCGGCTGGTCTGGGTGGTGCATCCCGCTACGCGCACGGTCGACGCGCATCGCGCGGGCGGGGACGTAGCGCCGCTGACCGACGGCGACGTCCTGGACGGCCTGGACGCGCTGCCGGGCTTCAGCTGCAGGGTGGGTGACCTCTTCGACGTATAGCGTAAGCCGGAGCGGTTGCCCGGAAGACCCCTCATTCGGAAGGGGAGAGGGGCGAGGGGCGAGAAGTGAGAGAGGGACGAAGAGAAGACCCTCACCCCAACCCTCCCTGTGCACACCGGGGACATCATGAACACCCGTTCGGAGACATGGTGAACACATTGGCGAGCGATGAGCGGATAGGCCGGTGCCGTTCGAGGATCGATCGATGACGCAGCAGCGGGCGGAGTTTCTGGCGCTGGCACAGCAGCCCGGCGCCAACCGAGCGGGCCCTGCGCCCAGGTCACCACCCGGCCGCGTTGGATGGTCGACGGCGCCTGGCAACGCTGTAGCATGGAAATCGACACCGGATTGGGCAGGAGGTCGCGATGGCCGTGATTGACGCCGCGCCGCGATTGCTGACGGCCGACGATCTGCTCCGGCTCTATAGCGACGGCGTGCGCGGCGAACTGATCCGGGGGGTGCTCTGCGAGACCATGCCAACAGGACGAGAGCACGGTCGGATTGTCGTGAACCTGGCCGCCGAACTTCGGAACTTCGTGAAGCCCCGACGACTGGGCATCCTCACGGCTTCGGACTCCGGGGTCTGGCTGGAGCGCGACCCGGACACGGTGCGAGAACCGGACATCGCCTTCTTCGCCTCGGAGAAGTCACCGCTGGACGAACAGGTCATGGGTTATTCCGAAACCCCTCCCGACCTGGTGGCGGAAGTGGCCTCGCCCGGCGACAGCCGGCAAGAGTTGCACGACAAGGCGCTGATGTGGCTCAGCTACGGCGTGGGGCTGGTCTGGGTGGTGCATCCCGCTACGCGCACGGTCGACGCGCATCGCGCGGGCGGGGACATAGTGACGCTGACCGAAGGCGACGTTCTGGACGGCCTGGACGCGCTGCCGGGCTTCAAGTGCACGCTGCGCGACCTCTTCGACGCATAGCGCCGGGTTCCTATTCGGCGGCTCGGGCATGGCTGCCTGGACGTGTAATTCGACACGGGCCTCCGCCGGACTCCGGCCCGGCTCACCACGAACGGGTAGGGCAACGGCGGGCGGGTGCGCGAAGGAGCCTCGTGCGGAAGGGGAGAGTGGAGAGGGGCGAGGAGTGAGTAAGAGGTCGAGACGCGAAGGGCGGTAAGGGAACAGCGGCGGAGACCCAGCGACGGTACTAGCCGGAGGCGGCCGTCTGACGCTGGCGGAGGATGCGCGCGGCGGTATCCAGATCGTCCGGCGTCGTGATTTTCAGGTTTTCGCGGCTGCCCTCGAAGACTCGAACGGGCAGACCTTCGGCTTCCAATACCGAGACATCGTCCGTGTAGAGGTCCAGCATGGCCGTCTGCCGTTCGTGCGCGCCCAGCAGGTCCGCAAAGCGTGCGAACTGCGGCGTCTGGGCGTGCCAGACGGACGACCGTATTGGCGTGCGCACGACCAGGCGATCGCGGTCGACGATCTTCAGCGTGTCCGTGGCGGGAACGCCGGCCACGGCCGCGCCATAAACCCTCGCCATCCGCAGGCCGTCGTCGATCAGTGCGGGTGTGACCAGCGGGCGGGCCCCGTCGTGTACGGCTACGTAGTCGGGCGGCTCGCTGTTCAGCGATCGCAGTCCGTGCAACACGGACTCGGCCCGCGACGCGCCGCCACGCACGAAGGCTTGCACCTTGGTGAGGCCGGCCTGCGCCACGGCCTGGCGAATGTTCGCCTCGTTGTCTTCGGAGGTCGTCACTACCACGGATCGGATGCCCGGGCAGGCCTCGAAGGCCCGCAGGCTCCACACGATGACCGGTTGGCCTTCCAGGTCAGCCAGCAGCTTGTCCGCGCCGCCCATGCGGGCGCTGGACCCCGCGCCCAGCACCACCGCGTCGGCGCTCACGCCAGCGCCGCGTCCAGCGCCTGCCGCAGATTGGCGACGGGTACGGCCGTGGTCTGACGACCGTTGGTTTGCGCCCCGGAGGGGACCACGCAGCGGGTGAAGCCCAGCCGCGCCGCTTCGTCCACACGCTGTGCGGCCGAAGGGACGGTGCGCAGCTCGCCGGCCAGGCCGACTTCGCCCACCGCCGCCGCTCCCAGGCGCAGCGGCTGGCCGCTGTGGCTGGAGGCCACCGCCAGCGCCACGGCCAGGTCGGTGGCCGGCTCGCGCAGCCGCAGCCCGCCCACCACGTTCACGTACACGTCATGCGCCGAGAGTCCAACGTCGGCCCGGCGCGCCAACACCGCCAGCAGCATGTTCAGGCGGTTCAGGTCCAGCCCGTTGGCCAGCCGGCGCGGCTGGCTGTAGGTCGTAGGCGCGACCAGCGCCTGGATCTCAACCAGCAGCGGACGCGTGCCCTCCATCGCGACGGCCACGGCCGACCCGGGCGCCGTCGCGTCCCGGCCCGCCAGCAGCATGGCCGAGGGATTGGTCACTTCACGCAGGCCCGTGCCGTCCATCTCGAAGACAGCCACCTCGAATGTGGGCCCGAAACGGTTCTTCACCGAGCGCAGCAGCCGGTGGGCGTGGTGGTCGTCGCCTTCCAGGTACAGCACCGCGTCCACGATGTGCTCCAGCATTCGCGGCCCGGCCACCATGCCTTCCTTGGTGACGTGACCCACGATCAGCACCGGCGTGTTCGTAGCCTTGGCGTACTGCAGCAGCCGCAGCGTGGACTCGCGCACCTGGGTCACGCTGCCCGGCGCCGAGGCCAGCCCGTCCGCGCGGACCGTCTGGATGGAGTCCACCACCAGCATCCCGGCCCGCAGCCGCTCGGCCTCGGCCAGCGCGCCGTCCATGGCCGTCTCGGCATACACGAACAGCCCATCCCCGCCGATCCCCATCCGTTCGGCGCGCATCCGGATCTGCGCGGCCGACTCCTCCGCGGCCACGTACAGGCAGGGACGCTTGGGCGACGCCAGTTCGGCCGCCAGCCGCAGTACCAAGGTTGACTTGCCTACGCCCGGATCTCCCGCCAGCAGCACCAGCGACCCCCGCACCAGCCCGCCGCCCAGCACCCGGTCCATTTCGCCCATGCCCGAGGGCAGGCGGTCGTCGGCCGAGGTATCGATCTGATCCAGCGCCACCGCCTGCGGCGTGGCGCGCGAAGTACCCGGCCCTTCCGTCACCCGCCGCTCGGCCAGCGAGTTCCACGCCCCGCAAACGCTGCACTGCCCCATCCACTGCCGATGCTCCGCGCCGCAGTCGGCGCAGGCGAAGAGACGGCGAGGTTTAGCCACGGGATGTCAAGTTGGGGTCGGGTGGTCCGAATGGTAGCGCCGGGCGGAGCCGGCCAAGTGTCAAGCGCTTCTCACGCAGCTACCGGTAGAACTTGCGTGCGGTTATCCGCACCGTTGATCGGTCGTGCGTGACATAATGATAGAAACTTCCGCGACGGGCGGCGCGCGATGAGGCTCGGCGTGTCGGATTGGTGTGTCGGAAGCAGCCCCATGCGCATTCTCGGATGCATCGCTCTATTGCTCGTGCTCACGCTCGCTCTGGCTGTCGCCGGCTGCGGCGAAGACTCCAGCGAATCCACGGCCGCTACAGCGTCGCCCGCTACACCATCCGCCAGCGATACCGCAGCCGGCGGCAAGGTGTCCGCCAACAACGCTACCGCCGAGGAGTTGGAGGCGGCGTTTGAGGCGGCCGGGGTCAGCAATGCCAAAGCATTAGCGCACGAGGTGGAACATAACCGCCCATTTGCCGTTGACGATACGGATTTCACCAAGCTTCGCCGCGGGCTCGCCGAGCACAACGCTGCGCCGGAAGTCGTGGACGCGATCATCGCGAAACTGAAGCTGCCGTAGTGCGAAGCTTCGCCGGTGAGGAGGCTGCCGGCGCGCTGCGGCTCGGTATGGCGCTGCTCGTCGCCATCGGCATCCTGAGCGTCGCCTTGGCGCTGGCCTATGAACGGCACTGGGAAGGGGTCTGGCAGTTTGTGCCGTGGGTCACCATCGTCGTGACCGGGCTCGCGTTGGCTGCGCTGGTGCTGCGCACATCGCGGGCAACGGTCAGAATCGCGCGGGTCGTCGCCGTGCTCGCCCTCGCTAGCGCCCTGCTTGGTGCGTGGCGGCACTTCGACCATAACTACGGCTCGGCTGCTATCGACCAGAACTACGCGGACCGCTGGGAAGAGATGTCCGAAGGAGAGCGTTGGTGGGCGGTTGCTAACGGATCCGTCGGCCACACGCCGGTGCCCGCTGCCGGGGCGCTCGTGCCGATCGGCCTGACACTCTGGATGACGACGCTTGGACTAGGCGACAAGTCCCGGCAAGACGCCGAAACAGCCCGCCACGCGCCTTAAAGGCTGCGAGAAGCGCGCAAGCCAGGCGAACCACAGAGGCTTGTTGGCCATCCCTGAGCCGATCGCGTTGACAGCTCTAGAGGATCAGGGTGGCCGAGCAGTCCGCTCGGTGCTGTGCTTGCCCCTGGCTACGACCGAGGTGCGACAGCTTCTTCGTACGCTTGCTTCAGCGCCGCGAGAAGTTCGGAGGTGATATTTCTCACCTCGTTACCATGCCCAATTTCCTTCGGGGCAATGAGGCGTTCGACTCTCTCAATTGAATCTGGCGCAAGTGACTCAAACTTGCGGCGCTCCAATCGGAAATAGAGTCTGCCGTCATTGTTTGCGATTGAAACCAGCCCGGCGTTTTCCGCCGTTAGCCTCGGCTGCAGATTGAACACATTGCCCGTGGGGCTGATGGAACTGATCAGCGCAACACCCGGCAGTTCGGCGACGACGTTGGCCCATTCGATCAGATTCCGAAACAACTGGTGGTCCTGTTCCTTGACGCGCTGGATGGATTCAGCAAAAGCGTCCGGCCCGTCGTAAGTAGGAGCCCTTGACTTCCGCGAAACAGGTCGGTCAGAAACTGCTGTACTTCTGCTGCTGTCGGGCGAGATCCGCTGCGGCAGCGCGACCTGGACGCCGCCAACCTCATACACCCTGACCGTCACCAGATCAATGGTCAGCCCGGGTATCGTGACGTTTTCGAGATACCCGATGATGCTCTCTAGTTCGGACGAAACGTCGTCAAGAACGAGAACCAATCTGAATTGCCCGTTGTCCAAGTGCTCCTGGAAGGACGCTCCGAAGTCGTCGAGGTCAACCGCGCTTTCCTGATCTTGAACGGCCTCCGCAAGTGATGCGTAGCCGATCTTCTCCAATGGTCCCTGCAAAGGGCCGTGCTCGAGACTCTCAAGATCGAATCCGTGCAGCGATGCAGCGTATGCCAGGACCTGCGAGACGACCGCTCTGCGTGCTTCCGAGTTTCGGGCCAGCTTGACTTCGATGATGGCTGGCCGTCCCGATGTCTCGACCGCCAGCACGTCGACCTTTCCATTGCCGAGCCTTACTTCACGACCAAGAAGGATGAGCTGTGGCGAACCTGCAAGTGGCAGGAGATTTGGATTCTCGGCGACCATCTCCTGCAGCGCCGCTTCGTCGCGAAACGACTGCGCCGCCGCCGGTTTCCAGTCCGTCCCGGTTCTTGTCCAGATCCCAGCCATGCCGCCCTTTGAAGGCTAGTTGCGCATCCGGTGTCTATGCTGGACGCAGGTGATGATCGCTAGGCTTCGACCGGCTCTCGCGAAGTGATGGCCACGTCGTCGCCGTCGCGGTCCACGATGACCTGCGCGCCCGGCTCGAAGGCGCCGCGCAGCAGCTCTTCGGCCAGCGGGTCTTCGATCAGGTTCTGGATCACGCGGCGCAGCGGGCGCGCGCCGAAGTCCGGGTCGTAGCCCTGCTCGGCCAGCAGGCCCTTGGCGTCAGCGGTGACTTCAAGTTCCAGGTCGTGCTCGCTCAGTTGCAGCCGCACGCGCGCCAGTTCCAGGTCCACGATGTCGGCCACGTCGGCGCGGGTCAGCGCGTGGAAGACCACGCTGGCGTCCACCCGGTTGAGGAACTCGGGCCGGAACACCTTCTTCAACTCGTTGAGCACCTTGGAGCGCATGTTGCGGTAGTAGGTGTCCTCGGTTGATGCGTCCTCGCTGTGGAAGCCCAGCGTGGCGTTGCGCTTGATGTGCTGCGCGCCCACGTTTGACGTCATGATCACGATGGTGTTGCGGAAGTCCACCGACCGCCCCTTGGCGTCGGTCAATCTGCCGTCGTCCATGAGCTGCAACAGGATGTTGAAGACCTCGGGGTGGGCCTTCTCGATCTCGTCCAGCAGGATCACCGCATACGAGCGGCGGCGGACGGCCTCGGTCAGCTGGCCGCCTTCCTCGTAGCCCACGTAGCCCGGCGGCGCGCCAACCAGCCGCGACACGGCGTGCCGCTCCATGTACTCCGACATGTCGATCCGAATCAGGGAGTCCTCGCTGCCGAACATGAAGTCGGCCAAGGCCCGCGCCAGCAGCGTCTTCCCGACGCCGGTGGGGCCCAGGAACATGAACGCGCCGATCGGACGCTGCGGGTCCTTCAGGCCGGCCCGCGCGCGGCGGACGGCGCGTGAGATGGACTCGATGGCTTCCTTCTGGCTGACAACTCGCCGAGCGAGCTCGTCTTCCATGTGCAGCAGCCGCTCGGACTCCTCTTCGCGGATGCGCGTGACCGGGATGCCGGTCCACATTGAGACGACCTGTCCCACTTCCTCTTCAGTTACGCGCGGCGACTGGCCTTCGTTGGACTTGGTCCATTCCTCCCGCAGGGCGTTGGCCTTGCCGCGCAGTTGCTCTTCTTCCTGCCGCAACTGGTTGGCGGCTTCGAAGTCTTCCGCGTCGATGGCCTTGGACTTCTCCGCGGCCACCTGGTCCGCGCGGGACTCGAGTTCGCGAAGCCCCTTGGGCGGCATGCCGTAGCGAATCTTCACGCGGGCGGCGGCCTCGTCCATCACGTCGATCGCCTTGTCCGGCAGGAACCGGTCGGTGACGTAGCGGCCGGCCAGCTCGGAAGCGGCGACCAGGGCGTCGTCCGTGATCTCCACGTTGTGGTGGTCGGCGTAGCGGCTGCGTACGCCGCGCAGGATGTCCACCGTCTCCTCGATCGATGGTTCCTGCACCATGACCGGCTGGAAGCGCCGCTCCAGGGCGGCGTCACGCTCGATGTACTTGCGGTACTCGTCCAGCGTGGTTGCGCCGATCACCTGCAACTCGCCGCGGGCCAGCGACGGCTTGAGGATGTTGGCGGCGTCCACCGCGCCCTCGGCCGCTCCCGCGCCCACGACCGTGTGCAACTCGTCGATGAACAGCACCGAATCCGTGGATCCCTTGATCTCGTCGATCACCTTCTTCAGGCGTTCCTCGAACTCGCCGCGGTACTTGGTGCCGGCCACCAGCGTGCCCATGTCCAGGGTCAGAACGCGCCGGTCGCGCAGCGAATCGGGAACTTCGCCCTCGATAATGCGCTGGGCCAGGCCCTCCACAATGGCCGTCTTGCCCACGCCGGGTTCGCCGATCAGCGCCGGGTTGTTCTTGGTACGGCGGCTCAGGATCTGGATCACTCGCTCGACTTCGTCGTGCCGGCCGATTACCGGGTCCAGCTTGTCGGCGCGCGCGGCGGCCGTGAGGTCGATGCCCATCTGGTCCACGACCGGCGTCTTGGACGAACGCTTGGACGGAGCGGTGGTGGCCGCTTCGCGCGGACGCTCGCTCTGGCTCTGGCTGACGACCTGCACGACCTGCGAGCGCACCTTCTCCAGGTTCACGCCCAGGCTCTCCAGCACGCCGGCGGCGATGCCTTCGCCCTCGCGCACCAGGCCCAGCAGCAGGTGCTCGGTGCCGATGTAGTTGTGACCCAGCCGCCGGGCTTCTTCGATCGACAGCTCGATGACCCGCTTGGCCCGCGGCGTCAGGGTAATGTCGCCGACGACCATGCGCTCGCCGCGGCCGATGATGAACTCGACCGCGCTGCGAACCTTGTTCAGCTCCACGCCCAGGTTCTTGAGTACCTGCGCCGCGATGCCTTCGCCCTCGCGCACCAGGCCCAGCAGCAGGTGTTCGGTGCCGATGTAGTTGTGGTTGAAGCGCGTGGCCTCGTCCTGCGCGTAGACCAGTACCTTCTTGGCGCGCTCCGTGAACTTATCGAGCCTGTCGTTCACGGCAACCTCCGGTGGCGGCGACCCAGAGCTTACGAACCGCTCTTGGTCTCGTCGCTCGCCTCTATTGTGGCATCCACGTCGTCAGATTCCGTAGCGATTGCCGCATCCGCGTCGTCTGAATCCTCGGCGACGACTGTTTCCGCGTCGCCGGAGTCCTCAGCGACAGCGGTATCCACGTCGTCGAAATCCTCGGCGACCTCCGCATCCGGGCTCTCCGCCACCGCGGCCAGTTCGCCTTCGAATTCCTCGTCGACGTAGTCATCGTCGGGCGGCGGATAAATCTCAACCGGCGTCAGTCGAATGCGGCGGCGTTGGGCGTCGATGCTGAGGATGCGGAACTGCCCGATGTCGCCTTCGTTGACCATGTGCAGGGCGGCATTGCCCAGGTCCGATGAGTGCGCCAGGCCTTCGACTCCGTCCGCCAGGCGAATGAACGCCCCGAACGGCGCCAGCTTGGTGACAGTGCCCGGGACGACTTCGTGCTCCTGGAAGCGCGAGGTCAGATCGGCCCAGGGGTCGGTGGTGGCGCGGCGCATGCTCAGCGCGATCTTCTTGTCCACCCGGTCCAGGGCCAGCACGTAGACGTCGACTTCCTCGCCCGGCCGCAGGATCTCCTCGGGGCTCTCCACGCGGCTCCACGAGAGTTCGGAAATGTGCGCCAGCCCGTCGGCGCCGCCCAGGTCGATAAAGGCGCCGAAGCTGCAGATGTTGCTGACGATGCCCTTGCGGACTTGCCCGACCTGCAACTCGTCCAGCAGCACTTCGCGCCGCTGCGCGCGCATTTCGCGCTCGGCGACCCGTTCCGACAGGATCAGGCGGTTGCGCCGCCGGTCCAGCTCGATGATCTTGACGTAGATCTGTCTCTCGACCAGTTCCGACAGCTTCGCGTTCAGTTCTTCTTCCGTCTCATCGGCCGGCCCGCGTCGCAGGCTGGTGAGTTGCGACAGCGGCACGAAGCCGCGCGGCCCCACGTCCACCAGCACGCCGCCCTTGTTGTATTCCTGGACGGTGGACTCGATGATCGTGCCGTTTTCGAAGAGTTCCTCGGTGGCGCGCCAGACTTTCTCCTGCGCCGCCCGGCGGACCGAGAGCACCGCCGGCCCGTCGCCTTCGGGACGCACCACGTAGACGAACGCTACGTCACCGACGCTGAACTCCGGCTTCGGCTCCTCGGACCGCGAGTCCCACAACTCCCGCTGCGGAACCACGCCCTCGGACTTCAAGCCGATGTCTATCAGCAGTTCATCGGGATCGACCCCAACCACGAGGCCTTCGATCACGTCGCCTCGGGAAATCCCCTGCATCGCGCCGCCTGGCTCGTTGAGCAGGTCTTCCATCGACTCCAGTTCTTCGATTGGCTCGGGTTCGGCAACCGAGACATCGGCTGGCGCCGCGGCGTCGTGCGTCACACTCAAGCGAAAGGGCCTTTCAATCTTTTGGGGAATACGCCGCCTCCTTGTAGCGGAGGCCTTGTCGAGTATATCAACGGCTCAGGAAGCGTCGGCGGGTTCTTCGAGACGCCTACGGCATCACGAATCCGCCGTCGTAGCTGATGTTCTGGCCGGTCATGTAGTCCGATGCATCCGACAGCAGGTAGGCCACGAACCCGGCCACGTCCTCGGGCGTTTCCACGCGCCCCAGCGGAATCCGGGAGATTGCCTCCGCGATCACTTCGCCGGGCTGCTTGCCCAGCAACCTGGCACGCTCGCGGTCGATGTACTCCCACATCGGCGTGTCCACGACGCCCGGGCTCACGGCGTTCACCCGCACGTTGAGCGGACCCAGTTCCATCGCCATCACGCGCGTCAACCCGTGCAGGGCCGTCTTGCTGGTGTTGTAGACGTTGGTGGCGAACGACGGCAGGCGCGATGAGGCCGAGGCGATGATGACAATGCTTCCCTGCTTGCGTTCGGCCATCCGCTCGGCCACCGGGTGCACGAAGTGAAACGTGCCGTCCAGGTTGACCGACATCACCTGGCGCCAGATCTCCGGCGTCAGGTCCAGGAAGTTCTGCACCCGCATGATCCCGGCGTTGGCCACGGCGCCCGTCAGTCCGCCAAGCTCGTCGTCGATCTCGTAGACCCACGTGCGAACGGCGGCGTGATCGGTCACGTCCAGTTGGGCTGACAACGCCGTTCCGCCGCCGCTTCGAATCTCCCCGGCCACGGCCGCCGCCGAGTCGCCGTCGATGTCGGAGACCGCCACGGCCCACCCGTCGGCGGCCATCTTCAGCGCCGTGGCCCGGCCGATGCCTCGGCCTGCACCGGTGATCGCGACAGCCTCCGTCATCGCGTCGCCCACTAGCCGTCCAGCGCCGGCGGCACGCCCACCGACGCGCCGGTGGCAAGCGCGCGCACTCCCGCGTCGATGATGGCCACTACCTCCCGGTTGAACCGGAAGCTCCCGCGACCGTCGACCGGCGCGCCCTCGCGGACGCAGTGCGCAAAGTAGGCCACGCCGCTGCGCCGTTCGGGTGTAGGGGGCGGCGACTCGATCAGTTCACCCGCTCGCCGCTCGTCGCCGTCATAGATGCGCAACTCAACGCCATCCGCGCCCGGCGTCATAACCAGCGCGCCGGTCTCGCCGCTCACCTCGATGTGCAGCATCGTTCCCTGCGGTCCCGGGTATCCCACCTGCACGTGCGAGGTCTGGATGATTCCCAGGCCGCGCGGAAACTCCAGCACGGCGGCCGCGCTCTCGTCCGCCCGCGCGTTGCGCTCGGTAACTGACGCGTCCCGTGCCGCCAGCCGGCGCGGCCGCCCCATCCACAGCAGGCACGGCGCCGCGCCGTAGCCCGCGTAGTCGATCCACGATCCGCCGCCCTGCGCCGCGTCGAACAACCACTGGAACCAGTCGGGCTGCTCTGCTTTTCGCGTGGCAATGGGGTTGCCGCCGCGAAAGACGTACTGCCGCGGCGTGCCAATCGCTCCGTCCGCCACCAGCTTTGCCCCGGTCTCGAACGCCGTCTGCCCCAGCGTCGGCCAGTTGATCAGCGCCGGAATTTCGGCGGACTCGGCCGCCCGTACCATGCGGTCGGCGTCGGCCAGCGAACTCGCCATTGGCTTCTCGATCAGCACCGGCAGCCCGCGCGCCGCGCATGCGTCCACGATGTCGGCGTGCTGGGTGTTGGGCAGGGTGGAGGTCACCACGTCCAGGTCCTCCGCGTCGAACATCGCGTCCCAGGTCTCGTAGATCGCCGGGATGCCCCACGCGTCGCTGGCCAGCGCCCGTGCGCTCGGGAAGCTGTCCGCCGCCGCCACCACCTCGGCGTCCTCAAGCTCGCCCCATTGCCGGACCAGCGTGGGCGTATGGCTGTGACGGATCCCGGCGATTCCGACGCGCAGGTGCTTGGGCATGGGCGGCTAGCCCTTCGGGTTGACTGACGCAGCCGAAGTCTGCGACCCGCCCTGCTTGGACGCAACTTGGACGGGCTCGTGCACCCGCACCCGCGGAATGAGGTCCATGTCGAAGTCCGCGACGCGCTCCCGGCCCAACCGCTCCAATTCATCGCGACACCGCAGCGCCGCTGCCCGCAGACTCCGCACGTCCACACCCCGGCAGGACGGCTCAAAGGGCGCCAGCCGGTCCATTCCGTAGGTCAGCAGGTTGCGCGCGCCGCGGAAGTTCTGCCGCTCCAGGTGATAGAAGCCCACCCCGATCTGCAGGATGCCCCGGTACAGGTCGCGCACCGGCCCCGGCTCCGCCAGCCAGGCCTCCTCCAGCGCCTCGTGCTGCTCAAAGAATGCCCGCGCGTTGAAGAGGCGGATGCCCTCAAGCACCTTGTCCGGCAGCGGACCCTTGCAGGTCGCCGCGCCTCCGGGCGGATCTTCCCCGCGCGCGCCGCCGGGTCGCTCCGCGTCCATCGTCTGCGCTCCCGCGGCTCTTTCTGCGGCGGCCTATCGAGAGTATGACGGTCTTCGGCCCCGGCGGGGCTATAATTCAGCGGTGAATTGGAGGGGTGTCCGAGTGGCTTAAGGAGGTGGTCTTGAAAACCACTAGGCGGGCAACCGCCTCGTGGGTTCGAATCCCACCCCCTCCGCCAAGTTCCTGTCCGGTCTCACCAACGCCTGGAGGAGTCGCATAGTTGGTCTAGTGCGGCCGCCTGCTAAGCGGTTACCGGGGGTGCTCCCCTCGGTCGTGGGTTCGAATCCCACCTCCTCCGCCACCAGCAGCGGATGAACCCGTTCCCACTCCGCGAACGTTGCCTGACTCAAGATTCTCGCTCTCATTCCTCCGCAGTGATGCCTGCCTCTGTTGTGTCGACCCAGGCGGCACGATAAGAGTTCGGTGGCAACTCAAGCTGCAGATGCGGCCCTAGGGCTCGGGCTCTCCAGCAGTCACCCCCACCTCGAACGTCGAAGTTGCGGGCCGCGCGGCTCTTGAATACAGTGAATACACGTATGAAAATGAAGCCGGGTGTCCGCTTTGCCCACCTCGATCCGTCTGTCACCCGAGTCCGAGCAGCGCCTGAACTTTCTCGCGTCCCAAACCGGACGTTCCAAGGCCTTCTACCTGCGCGAACTCATCGAATCCGGGCTGGACGACCTGGAGGATTACTACTTGGCCGCCGATGTGCTCGAGCGCGTCCGCGCGGGTCGGGAACGCTTGCATTCTGCACAGGACGTGAGAGCCGACCTTGGTTTGGACGGTTGAATACACCGACACCGCCCGAAATCAGCTGCGCAAGCTCGACCGCAGGATGGCGCGACGAGTCCTCGACTACATGGACAACCAGGTTGCGACCCTGGCGGACCCGAGAGACCGCGGCAAGGCGCTTACCGGCCCCATGGGAGGCCTTTGGCGCTACCGCGTCGGCCGCTGCCGCGTCATCTGCGACATCCAGGACAACGTGCTTCGAGTCCTGGTCCTAAGAGTCGGCGGCCGCGACCGAATCTACCGCTGAAATTTGCTGGTGCCTGTTACGTAGCAGCGCCAGTCGCACCGTCGCGCCCAGCGAGGCCACGATTCAGGCTCGCTAGACGGAAATCCGCACTTGCATCCCGAGGGCTCGGGTTATGCGCATGACGGTGGCGAAGGACGGATTGCCGCTCTCCGACAAGGCCTTGTACAGCCCCTCTCGGGTCATTCCGATGTCGCGGGCTAGCTGGCTCATGTTTCTGGCTCTCGCAATGTCGTTCAGCGCGGCCCGAATCAGGCTGCCGTCACCCGGATCTTCCTCAACGCAGGCCTCAAGATATAGCCGCACATCCTCTTTGGATTGCAGGTGATCGGCCGCGTCCCAGCGGGAAAACGTTTCAGCCATAGCTCATCTCCACTCCCTAGCCAGTCTCTTTGCGCTTGCGATGTCGCGCTGCTGGCTTCCCTTGTCGCCACCGCAAAGCAGGACAACGACTGTCGGTCCACTGCGCACGAAATAGATGCGGTATCCCGGGCCGTAGTTGATGCGCATTTCGGAAACACCCCCGCCCACAGGCTTGAAATCGCCGAGGTTGCCCAGCGAGACGCTTCGCAGGCGGGCGTTGATCCGGGCTATTGCCCGCCGATCACGTAGGCCTCGAACCCAACGCTTGAATGTGGCGCTCTCGACGATCTCGAACACAGGCCAACTGTGAACCATGGTTGGCACACTGTCAAGCGTGACGACATCCGGCGGTCACCCCTCGCTCAAGCCAACGTCGTGCCAAGTACGCGGGAGTCAGAATCCGAGGCCGACTACGCCTTGTAACAAGCCACCCGCTGCCCCTCCGCCTTCTCTTCCAACGCCGGATGCGGGTTATCCCGACAGAAGTCATCAGCAATCGGACACCGGCTATAGAACCGGCATCGCGGCGGCGGGTCCAACGGCGTGGCGACGCCGCCGGAGATCCGCACCGGCGCCCGAGTCGCCGTCGGATCCGGAATCGGCACCGCCGACAGCAGCGCCTGCGTGTAGGGGTGCTTGGGCTGCTGCAGCACCGCCTCCGTGTCGCCCATCTCGACGATCTTGCCCAGGTACATCACCGCGATCCGCGAGCACATGTAGCGTGCCACGGCCAGGTCGTGGGTGATGTAGAGGTAGCTGATGCCCAGGCGTTCGGCCAGGCTCTCCATCAGATTCATCACGCCGGTGCGAATCGAGACGTCCAGCATCGAGGTCGGCTCGTCGGCTACCACGAAGATCGGCTCGATAATCAGCGCCCGCGCGATCGCCACCCGCTGCCGCTGCCCGCCGGAAAGCTCGTGCGGGTACCGGAACAGGTAGGTCGCAGGCGGCGTCAGCCCCACCATTTCCAGCATGCGCGACACCCGCTCCAGCCGCTCCAGCGGCGGGCAGGCGTTCTGGACCTTCAGCGGTTCGGCCACGGTGTCGAAGATCGTCCGCCGCGGGTTCAGCGACTCGTACGGGTCCTGGAAGATCATCTGCGCCTTGCGCCGAAACGTCTTCAACTCGTCGCCGCGCAGGGTCGTGATATCCGTCGCGGCCCCCTCGCCGTCGTCGAAAAGCACGTGCCCGCCCGTCGGCTCCGCCAGCCGCACCAGCAGGCGACCGGTCGTCGTCTTGCCGCAGCCCGACTCCCCCACCAGCCCAAAGCTCTCGCCCCGCGCCAGTTCGAACGAGATGCCGTCCACCGCATGCACGAAGCTGTCGCTGCGCCGGAACCAGTGCGACCCCGCGGGGAAGTGCTTCTCCAGCCCCTCCACCTTGATCAGCGGCTTCGTCCCCAGCGCGGTCGCGCTTGCCATCCCGCCTACGCCTCCAACGGGTGCCAGCAGGCCGCCCAGTGCGAGTCCGACCCCTCGACCTTCGGCGGCTCTTCGGACTTGCAAACGTCCGTCGCGTACGGACATCTCGGGTGGAAGCGGCAGCCCGCCGGCGGATTCAGCAGGTTCGGCGGTTCGCCCCCCAGCATCGCCAGTTCGTGCTTCGGCCCCGTCACGCTGGGAAACGCCGACATCAGCGTCTGCGTGTACGGGTGCATGGGGTTCCGGAAGATGTCCACCGTCTCGCCCCACTCAACGATCCGCCCCGCGTACATCACCCCCACCGTGTGGCTCACCTCCGCGATCACCGCCATGTCGTGCGAGATGTATATCAGGCTCATATTCAGCGCCTGCTGCACGTCCCGCAGCTCCTTCAGGATGCGGTCCTGCACGATCACGTCCAGCGCCGTCGTCGGCTCGTCGGCGATCAGCAGATCCGGCTCGCAGGCCAGCGCCATCGCAATCCCGGCCCGCTGCTTCATCCCCCCGCTGTACTCATGCGGATAGCGCCCGATGAAGCCTGGATCCAGGCTCACCAGCTCGAACAGCTCCCGCACCCGCGCCATCGAGACGTCCGGACTCGTTTCGATGTGAGTCTCCAGCGCCTCGATGATCTGGTCCCCGACCGTGTAGACGGGGTTGAACGAGTTCATCGCCGCCTGGAACACCATCGCAATCCGGTTCCACCTGTGCGTCCGCATCTGGTCTTCCGACAGCGGCGCCAAATCCGTCCCGTCCAGCAGGATCCGCCCCCCGACGATCCGCCCGTTCTCCGGCAGCAGCTTCAGCAGCGTCATCGCGATCGACGACTTCCCGCAGCCCGATTCCCCCACCAGCCCCACCGATTCCCCGCGCCCGACCGCAAACGAAACGCCGTCCACCGCCTTCACGTCGCCCGACCGCGTCCCGTAGTACATCCCCAGGTCTTCGACACGAAGGACGGGCGCTGAGGTTGACTGGTTATTCATGTGTCCTATGGCTCTCCGCCGGCCATCGTCAGGTCACCCGCACCGGATGCGGCAGCGGCTGGTTGAACAGGTACCCCTTCTCGTTGAATGGAATCTCCTCCGGCTGCGTATTCCCCGCCGAGTCGGTCGCCCGCGTCATGATCGTGTAGTCGCCCGGACGCGGATCCCACCCGAACTCGAACCGCGCCCACGAGTACCGCACCTGCGGCGTTAGCGCCTCCACCGGCTTCCAGGTCCGTCCCGAGTCGACGCTCCACTCCACCCGCTCGATAGGCCCGTAGGGCGAGTGCGCAAATCCATGAATCCGCCGCGCCTCGGCCGCCAACTCCGCCGGCCACGGCAGCGCCAGCGCGCTCTTGATCACCTGCGTCGTCGTCACCTTCCCCGAGGCCTCGCCCTCCGGCGGATACGCGTCGCCGATCAGCACATAAGACGTCGTGTTGTTCCGCGTCCAGATCGGGCTTTTCGACACCACGATCCGCCCCAACCACTTCACGTTCGTGCTGCCCACCCAGCCGGGAATCAGCGCCCGCAGCGGAAACCCGTGATCCCGCGGCAGCGTCTCGCCGTTCATCCCATAGGCCAGCAACGTGTCGACGTGCAGGGCCTTTTCGGCGGACACCACGCGCCGAAAGCCTTCCTCTGGCGACTCCGTATCCAGTCCGATCAGCAACACGTTTGCGGCATCATCGGTGACCCCGGCCAGCCGCAGCACGTCACGCAGCGGGACGCCCGTCCATTCTCCGTTCCCAACGCCTCCCGTTCTCCACTGCGTCCCCTTGGCCTTCTGACCCTTCACCAGGTCGAACATGGCCCGGTGATTCCCCGCGCACTCCAGGTAGGAAACGAGCGTGCGGCTCGGCATCTGGCGGATGTCGTCGTACGTCAACTGGATCGGATTGGTAACTGCGTCGCCCTCGATCGACAGCCGCCAACTCTCCACGTCCACGTCCAGGCTCACCGAGTTGTTGCGCACGAAGAAATACCGTACCGGCGTAATCAGCCCCTGCATGTTCTCCAGCCGCGCTTCCAGGCTCTTCCCATCGTCGTGGACGATGAACGGCGAGGTGTCCTTGAACCAGGCCGGCGTGGGCTCCGGCGTCGCCTCGCGGTCCGCGTCCACCGTGGCTGCAGCCGAATCCGCCACACTTGGCTCGCCGCATGCCGCCAGCACCGCCGCCGCTCCGCCAGCTGTTAGCGCCCGCAGAAAGCGCCGGCGGTCCATCCCGTGCTGCCGCGCCAGGCCCCAGAGCCGCGCGATCTGGGGAGACCGGTTCATGTGCGCCGCAACCTTGGATTCACAACCTCGTCCAGCGAACGGCCGAGTAAGTAGAACGACGAGCACAACAGCGTGATCGATAGGCTGGCTGGGAAGATCAGCCACCAGTACTCGCCCACTTGCAGCAGGTAGCCGGCCGACTCGGTCGTGTGGATCATCAGCCCCCAGCTCATCCGTACGTCCAACAGCCCCAGGAAGCTCAGTACGGCCTCCGAGAAGATCGCGCTGGTTACGGTGAACATCATGTAGAGGAACGAGAGCGGGAGCAGGTTCGGCACCACGTGAACCAGGATGATGTGCAGGGTTCCGCCCCCCGAGGTCCGCGCCGCCTCGATATACGGCTTCACCACGACCGATAGCGCCTGCGACTTCAGCACAACGCCCGTCCCGCCGAATCCCGACAGGATGCCGATCAGCAGCGCCAGCTCCAGGTGCCCCACCTCCATCAGCGCGCTCAGCACGATCAGGATGCTGATCCCCGGCATCATGATCATGATGTCCGCCAGCCGCATCAGCAGCATGTCGACCAGCCCGCCAAAGTACGCTGCCGTTGCCCCCACCATCGTTCCAATGCACACCGTCACCACCGCCGCCAGCAGCCCCAGCAGGAACTCGGATCGGGCGCTGAACATCAGTTGGCTCAGGATGTCCCGGCCCAGCGGATCGGTGCCCAGCGGGTGGCTCAGGCTGGGCGGCGCCGGCTGCTCGGTTTCGTCGAACGCAAAGCCGATCACCGGGTCGTAGATCCGTTCGTCCCAGACCGTGTTCATCAGGATCGGATGCGCCAGCGCCAGCAGCATGTAGAAGCAGATAATCACCAGACCGAGAATTCCGATCCGCGTCCCCAGGAACAGCGACCAGTTCTGCTTCAGGCTGCGGGCTGCCAGCCCCAGCCGCACCCGCCACAGCGAGCGCGCATCGGCAACCGGCGCGGAGTCCACAACCATCAGTAGCGAACCCGCGGATCCAGGTAGGCGTACAGGATGTCCGCCGCCAGGTGCGCCAGCAGCACGAACAGCCCCACGAACACGAAGGTGCCCACGGCCAGCGGCAGGTCCTCGCTCACCGTCGCCGCCACCAGCGTCTGCCCCATGCCCGGCCACGAGAAGATCGACTCGATAATCACCCCGCCGTCAATGGCGAAGGCCAGGCTGAACACGAAGCTCGTCACCACGGGCAGCAGCGCGTTCCGCGCCACGTGCCGGTCCCGCACCGCCTTCTCCGGTAACCCCTTGGCGCGCGCCGCCAGCACGTAGTCCTCCCGGATCACCTCCAACATGCTGTTGCGGGTCAGCAGCATGGTCCCGGCAAAGCTGATCAGCGTCAGCGTGGCAATCGGCAAAACCATGTGCTTCACGATGTCCCAGGCCAGGTATCCCACGCCCGACGACAGCCACACGCCCACCACGATCAGCACCGACACGGCAATACTCCCGACTTGCAGGACCCGCGCCATCCCAAGCCGCCGCTTGCTCGTGACGAGAAAGACGCCGAACACAATCACCGACAGGATCACCGCCGTCGCCAGCATCAGGTTGAAGATGGAGTTCGCGTCCGACGGCGCGTCCTGCCACACCACCGGGTCCAGGAACTTCCCGATCGGAAACCAGCCGGCCTTGAACGCGAACAGCCAGATCATCATCAGGCCGAACCAGGGCGTGAACACCGTGTAGAGCGTCACCCCGCCCAGCGTGGAGGTGTACTCGACCCATCCGCCCCGCCGCCAGGCAATGATCTTGCCCAGCCCGAAGCCGAGATAAAACGACACCACCGTCGCCGTCAGGAACAGCACCAGCGTCCGCGGCAGCCGCTCCTTGATTACGTCCGCCACGGTCCTGGGATACAGGCTGAACGAGACCCCCAGGTCCCCCGTCAGCGTGTTCTTCAGGTGCACGAGGTACTGCTTCCACAGCGGCTCGTTGACCCCGAACAGCTCCTGCATCTGCGCCCGCGTCTCAGGCGGCAGGTTGGGGTCCAGCGCGTACAGGCGGCTGATGTCGCCCGGCTGCGCGTTTACCAGGAAAAAGACGATCGTCAGGAACACGAACAGCGTCAGCACGATTTGCAGGACGCGCTTGACGATGTACGCAGCCATCCCTGTTACCTGCAAACTCCTATGGCGTACTCACCGCCGGGTCGCTGGTTCAGACCCGGCGGTGAAGCACGGCGTGGTTTTACTTGATCAGTACGACGTGTTGCAGACCCTGGGCCTGCGCCATTCCTCCCAGCACCGTGGTGAACGGGTATTCGACCTTGACCGGCCGGAAGACGTCGATCTTCGGAGTCGTGAACAGCGTCACGTAGGGCAGGTCGTCCGCCAGCAGCGCCTGCATCTGGTGCGCCTTCTCACGCGCGCCCTCGATCGTCGTCTCGGACAGCAAGCCGAAGGCCAGGTCGTCGAACTCCGGGTTCGCGTAGCCGCCCCAGTTCACGCCGCCGTCCTCGTTCTCGGGCGCGTGGCGGCTGTGGAAGATGTTCTCCAGGTAGTTGGGGAAGATCGAGAAGCCCCAGCCCAGGATCCACATGTCCAGGTCCGTGTCCACCGTCTCGCTGAACAGCTTCTCCACGATCAGGTTGAACCCGAGCAGCCGCGCCTTGGTGGGGATGCCCAGGTCGTTCATCCAGCGTTCGATCCAGATGGCGAAGGTCGACCGCAGCGGGTCGTAGCCGGCGCTGGGCGCGATCAACTCGAGCTCGGGCACTTCGCTGCCGTCGGGCATGCGCAGGCCCTCCCCGCCGTTGACCACAAACGCCCCGTCCTCGCTGACCTCCGGTTCCTTCTCGTACGTGAAGCCGGCGCCTTTGAGGAGTTCAACGGCCGCCGCGATCCGTTCGCCCCGGCCCAGGCCCTGGCCGATCTTGGCCGTCGCGTTGTTGTACCAGAACGCGTTCCCCTCCGGGACCATCGCGTACATGGGGATCGCCGTGTCCTGCAGGATGGTCCGGGTCACGAACTCCTTGTCGATCACCGTGGCCACGGCCTGCCGGAACGCCTTGTTGTCCATCGGCGGCTTGCGCGTGTTGAACCCCAGGTAGAACACCCCGTTGTCCAGGTTCTCCACGACCTGCAGGTCCGACGTCTGCCGCACCCGGTCCAGGAATCCCTTCTCAAGACCCAGCGGGTTGAACAGGAAGTCGATGTCGCCCTTCGTCAGGGCCAGGATCGCCGAGTCCTGGTTGCCGTAGATGCTGAAGATCTCCGACTCGAAGTGCGGTCCGACCTCAAGCTCCAGCACCTTGTCGCCGGTCGGCTCCCCGTAGTAGATCTCGGTGTAGCCGGTCCGCTCGTTCGTCGCCTCGTACGCGCCGTTGGCGTACTCGTTGACCACGGTGCCCATGTCGAAGTAGTCCGGCACGGTCGTGTTTTCGAAGAATGCGCCCGGCTCCCACTGGCTGTATTCCAGGCCCCCGGCCGTGGGTTCCCCGTCCGGCACGTGCGCGAAGAGGGCCTCGATCTGCTGCGGGACGTCGCCGGCCGTCCTGGCCTCCGCGACCACCGGCGCCCAGTAGTGCTCCGGCAAGATCGGCATGAAGGCCAGCCCGAACTGCCAGATGCTCAATCCCGGTGTCTGGGCATTGCCGTCGGCGTCGGTCGACTTGAAGTAGATCTTCAGCCGGTGGTCGTCCAGCGCTTCCGCCCGCTCCACGAACGCCGGATGCACCAGCGACGCCCAGTTGGAACCGAGATTCAGTTCCCGCACGGTGCTCACCGTGAACACGAAGTCGTCGGCCGTCAGCGGCTCGCCGTCGCTCCACTCCACGCCCTGCTTGATCGAGACTTCGGTCGTCCAGAACTCGGTTCCGTCAACCGTTTCCTTCGCCAGCGGCGTGGGCAGCCCGTCGGCCACCGCCGGCACCCAGTCGAATCGCTGCGGCGAATAGCCGTACAGCGAGGTGTTGTAGCCGCCGATCACGTAGCCGGTCCACACCGACCCGGCCGGTCCGCCCAGGTAGTTCCAGATATTCCGCGAGATCGGATCCTCGAACAGCCCCATCTTGTAGATGGCCGGCCCGGCCGGAGCCGCGGGAGTTGCGGCGGGGGCTTCCGTTGCCGCCGGTGTCACTTCTACGACCCGCTCGACTTCGACGATCTTCTCGACTTCGACCGGCACGGTCACCACGCGCTCGACCTCGACGACCTTTTCGACGTCGACCGGCACGGTCACGATCCGTTCGGTCGGCGGCGGCGCCTCGGCTCCGCAGTCCATCGCCGCCATGGCCATCGCAAAACCGACAACCAGGATCACCGCGCGCTTTCTTAGGGTTTTGACCACGACCACAACTCCGCCCCTGGACTCGCAATCACTCGTAAATCTACATGCTGTCCCTGTGTTCCGAGCCTTCAGCGATCTTGGTCATAGTTACGCGGAGCCCTCCGCCCACGCCCTGATCCGGTGGTGCGCGATCGCAAACCAAGCCGGCACCCGCAGGTCGTCGTCCTCGCCCGCCAGCTCCTGCCGCACCGTCGTGCGATCAAACCATTGCCCGGCCTGCAATGCCGCGTCGTCCGCGCCAGCAGGCAATCGAATCACGGGCGCGGCGCGGGATGATGGGGGTGCGTTGCAGGACGCCGGTGCCGGAAGACAGACTCGCGCTTGAAGGCGCACGATCGGCCCGCGGGGAGGTTGCTCGGCGTGAAGTTTCTGCCGGTTCCAGGTACGAATGTGCTGCTTGGCGTATGGCCCGTGCGGATTAGAGATTGGATTGCCACGGGTCGCCAGTACCACGGGCCACAGTCCTTCCGTCATGAGAGCCCGGACCACCCGGTGGGCAACATCAGCTGGTACGACGCACAAGCGTTCTGTGCCTGGCTCAGCGAACGCGAGGGCCGAACCCACCGCCTGCCGACCGATCACGAGTGGAGTTGCGCGGTCGGGATCGGGCATCTGGAGAACCCGGCGGCCGAACCCGCGCGCAAGGACTGCCGGCTAGCCGGCGTCTACCCGTGGGGCCAGTCGTGGCCGCCACCACGCGGCGCGGGCAACTATCAGGGTGAAGAGTGGCGCGGCAACGCGGCTGCGTTTCGCGAACTCCGACGCGAGTACCGGCACTACTATCCCGACCGCACGGCGGCCGAGATCGAGCAGATCGACGACCCGCTGCCGTGCATCGCGGGCTTCAACGACGGCTATCTGTTCACGTCGCCCGTTGGGACATTCATGCCGAATGCTCATGGGTTCTTCGACCTGGGCGGCAACGTCAACGAGTGGTGCCAGGATCGGTTCTCGGCAGCCGACCGACGCATCCTGCGCGGCGGGTCGTTTGGCAAGCTGCGCCCGGATCAGCTGCTGTCGTCGCGTCGCTACCGCGGCGACCCAACCCGCCGCCTGGCCAGCCACGGCTTCCGCATCGCGGTCGAGATGTAACCAACCCGCTGCTCGCGGGGCGGGGTCGCCGGCAGGGCAGCCGCACGGCGGCGCGCCGGCGCCGGTCACGCCGAGCCTTCGGCCCACGCTGCAGTAGCCGTGCGGCGCGTGCCAGTCCACCTGCGACCGCGCCTGCGCCGGAATCCCCGCGTTCTCGGCCGGCAGCAGTGTCGCCGACATCCGCAGGCCCGCGAAGCCACGTCCCGCGCTTCGAGTCAGTCCGCCGACTCTGTCCGACACCTGGAGCGCGCGGCCCGCGGGAGATCGATAATGCAGGACAGTTGATTGGTATCGCGCCAGCCTATGGCACATCCCGGAGCGCAATTGTCCGTCTGTATTGATCACTGGGCGGTCTTGCTTGCGCTGGCGGCATCGTGATGACGCTTGGCTCCAACGCCGCGCGGCAGTTGCCTCGAGGACTCCGGTGGCGTTATCGATCTCGTCTATCCCATTCAGCAACCATGATGCAATTGGCATACGGATACGGGGATCCGTACCGACAATCCATGCCTTCTTTCTTGCTTACCTCGCGCCAGGAGCGTTGCGGAAACCTCTTGTACCATGCCGTGCGGGTGCTACCCAATAGATCGGCTGCAATCATCTCGTCGAGTATGGGGTTATAGCCAATCGGAACTGTGATGACAAAGGTACCGCCGGGGGCCAGCAGCTCGAGGCACCTGTCTATCGCGGCACGAATCTTCCGTTCTACGTCCTCTGGAATCACCTCATTCTCGTCGTTCTCATCGAAAGAAACGTGCTCGATTGTCGAAATCGACAGAACCAGATCGTATTGCCGGCCCGGCTCAAAGTCGACAATGTCAACCTGAATTGATTCCGGCTCGTATTTGTCGACAACTGTGTGTCTATAGCCAAAATAATGAGATAGAACATTTCCCACCTCAAGTACGTCTTC
This sequence comes from Chloroflexota bacterium, assembly GCA_022820025.1. Lineage (GTDB taxonomy): Bacteria > Chloroflexota > UBA11872 > UBA11872 > UBA11872 > UBA11872. Next base: position 2,743 of record JAJEGF010000019.1, on the reverse strand, counting down.
GGGACGTACACTCTTCAGAAACCACCTCGCTATGGCCAGTTCAACACAGCGTTCGTTCACCCAGGTAGTGTTGTATGGTGCATAAATCAGGGGTATTCTGTCGCCACGAAACTCAACGGTTCGTTCTCGCAATAGTGGAATCACAACCGGGGCCATGAGTATGAACAACGGCTTCACGAGTAGCTGGACAAGCCCATAACGTCGGATAAACCAGCTAACGCCGCCGGCGTTTCTCGCCCAACCGGAAACGAAGGTCTTGGCGACGTCCTTCACGACTGTTCCGTGTTAAAACTCGAAATCATGTTGATTACGAATGCGAGTCCCAAGGACGTTGGCAATTGGTGAGCGGCTCGTGGCATTGAATTATCGCTTCGCCGGGCAATCCAGTGAATGGACGATCGGCTTTGTTCTCAGTACCAAGCCCTGCTGACGCTCGTAGGCCTGCGAAGTCTACGAGGGCGCAGCCCGCAAGGCTCGGGACGCGTCGCGGCTCTGGGCAAGGTAGTACGGCGATGGTCGATCAATAGCGCGATGACTGGCAGGGCGATGATCTCGCGTCTTCGAGCTCCGCGGCATTGCCGGCTCGGCCCTGCCGAAGGGAGGCTCGATGGATGGGTGCTCCATTGTGGAGGGCTTTGCAAACCCCCATGCTTCGTGGCTCGGCTTCTTGCCTCGCCTGGGTGGAGGGTACGTGGTTGAAATCCCTTCCAGGAGACGCTGGTCTTTCACACCTCCTGCGACCGTTGCAAAACGCCCCGCGCCCTCAAATGGGGGCGGCTCATTCTCCCTCTCCCCGTGGGAGAGGGTTGGGGTGAGGGTCTTCCGCGCAATCACCCCCGGGTTTCGCAGATGTCTCACCGTGGGGCTAGTGGTTGGTGCACGCGACCATGACGTGCGGGACAGACTGACGCGTGCCGGCACATTCATGCAGGTCGGTTTCGTGGCTGGTACGTCCAAGCGTTAGCTCCACGCAAGTGCCGATCTCCTAGGCGCGTCCCTCCGCCCACGCCCGAATCAAGTGGTGCGCGATCGCAAACGACGCCGGAACGCGCAGCTCGCCGTCCTCGCCCGCCAACGCCCGCCGCACCGTCGCCCGCTCGAACCACTGCACGGACAACATCTCCACCTTGTCCGGTCGCACGTCCGTCGTCAGCGCGTCGGCGTGACAGCCAATCATCAGCGACGACGGAAACGGCCAGGGTTGCGACGAGTGGTACCGCACCGCCCCCACCCGGACGCCCGCTTCCTCCAACACCTCCCGCCGCACCGCCTCTTCGATCGATTCCCCCTGGTCCATGAACCCCGCTAGCGCCGAGAACATCCGCATCTGCGACAGCCGCCCGTGTGACTGCCCCAGCAGGCACCGATCCCCGTCCGTCACCACCACGATGATGACCGGATCTGTGCGCGGAAAGTGGTCCGCCCCGCAACTCACGCACGTCCGCTGCTGACCGCCCCGCACCGCCTCCGTCGGCTCGCCGCACACGCTGCAGAAGCCGTGCCGCGCGTGCCAGTCCACCTGTGAGCGCGCCTGCGCCGAGATTCCCGCATCCTCCGCCGACAGCAGCGTCGCCGCCGTCCGCACGTCCACGAACCGTCGCTCATTGCCCTGCGTCAGATCGTCTTCAACGTCACGAACGTCCAGCGCGAAATGCGCCACGCCGTCCCGCAAACCCAGCAGGAACCGCGGACCTTCCAGACCTGCCGCCGCATCCCCCGACATCCACGCTAGGCGCGCCGGCTCCTCGCCCTCCAGCAGCACGTCGAGGTTGCGCAGCGGCAGAATCCGGCTCTCCGGATCCCGCTCCCGCGCCGCCAGCCAGTCCGCGTCGCGCCGCTGGTATTCCGCCCGATCCAGCGGGTTTCCCGCAAAGGTGTGTGGACGACTCACGGTTGGCCGCGCATGCTCCCAGGTGTCATACGTCTCTCCCGGAGCGCATCATGCAACGTATCGCCTTCGCTCTGCCCATCAAGCCCGACCGCGTCGACGATTACCGCCGCACCCACGCCGCCGTCTGGCCGGAGTTGCTGGAAGAAAACGTCAAAGCCGGCATCCGCAACTTCACCATCGTCCTCTTCATGAACCACGCCATCGGCCTCCTGGAGTGCGAGGACTGGGAGGCGGCGTCCGCCTACCTCGACAAGTCCGACGTCCAGGCCCGCTGGCAGGCCGAGCACGCCGACATCCTCGACGTCGACACCGCCTCCGGCCTCGTCCCCCTCCAGATGCTCGAGGAACTCTTCCACCAGGACTGACCTACGAAGACCGCTGCAAAAGAGGCCCCTCGCCATAGAAAGTGCGGCTGCTCCTTCTCCCTCTCCCCGTGGGAGAGGGTCGGGGTGAGGGTCTTCCGCGCAACCAACTCTGGGCTACACAGAAGCCTCTTGGGGCAGCGCCGCGACGAGCCCTGGCATCTAACCGCTCACCGCTAGCCGCCAACCGCTGCCAATCCCTTGAATCCCCGCGCCTCCGCCCCCACCATGTAGCCCGACACGGCCACTGTCCCCAAACCGCAAGGACTCCTTCATGTCCGATCCACGCAAGCGCAACAGCGCCGCCATGACCGACGGCCCGGCCCGCGCGCCGGCCCGCTCCCAGCTCAAGTCCATCGGCTTTTCCGATGAAGACCTGGCCCGGCCCATCGTCGGCGTGGCGCACCAGTGGATCGAAACCATGCCCTGCAACTTCAACCACCGGCGCATGGCTCAGCGCGTGAAGGAGGGCATCCGCGCCGCCGGCGGC
>JAJEGF010000003.1 GCA_022820025.1 Chloroflexota bacterium | reverse complement strand
CCCCCACCGCCACCTGCGCGCTGGCCCCGCCGACGGCTGAAAGAAACACCAGCCACCCCACGGCCGTCAGGTCGCCGCCCGCGTCCACCAGCTTCGGTCCGGCCAGGATGATGAACGCGCCATAGGTCACGGTGGTGCAGGCGCGGATGAACGCCAGAATTCGAATTGCCGGCACGCGCGTGAGCTGAAGCAGTTCGCCCAGCTTGACCTTGCTGGCGCGCGGCGCCGCTGGAACGGCCGGCAATAGCGTCAGAGCCGCCAGCGCCGCCGCGCCGATCGTAATAGCCGCCACCAGGGCGAATATCCGAAACCCGAAGGCATTGGCCAGCACGCCCAGCGCCAGCCCCCCAAGTCCGGGCGCGACCCCGACCGTGAAGCTGACCAGTGACGACGCTAGCCCCCGCCGCGCCGCCGGCGCCACCTGCATGGCATAGGTCTGCGACGCCGACCAGTGCAGCCCGAGCGCCAGGCCCCCGAACGGCGCCGCGACGATGAATAGGCCCAGGTCAGGCGTGAAGATCATCACGGCCACCAGGACGCAAAGGCCGGCCAGGCCCAGCGCATAGGTCCGCTGGCTGCCGAACCGGGCGATGGGCACGGAAGCAAAGATCCCCAGCACAGCCCGAGCGCCGTGCATCGCCACCAGCAGCACACCCGCGCCAGCCACACCGCGACCCAGGTCGTCGCGAATGAAGAGCGACAGGAAATTGACGACCGGCAGCCAGCCGGCCACGCCCAACCCCATGATCGCGATCAGCGTGACGAAGCGTCGCGATCCCAGGCGCGTCGGCGGATCAAATGCCTTGCTGGTCGCCGCGCTCCCCAACTCGAGTCTCCGTCGTTGGCGCCGCTGCGGATCCATTACAGGGCGGCGTCGGGCGCGCGAACCGTAGCAGCCTCTTCGGTCGCCTGCCGGCCCAGGCTGTTGTCGACCCGCCGAACGCGACGGTAACGGAAATCACCGTGGAAGGTCCGGCAGCGGCCCTTTCGCGCCTAAAATCCGGGCAGAGCGTCGTGACGCCCCGGGAGAATCGCGCTGGAGGCACTGGGCCGCTTCACGGTGCGTTGGCGCTGGCCCGTCATCGCCGCCTGGTTACTTGCCGCGGCGCTCTCACTCCTGGCGCTACCCCAGGTTGGATCCATCCTGCGCGCCGGTGGATTCTCAGCCGAAGGCATCGAATCCGAAGAGGCCTTCGACCGCTACGAACAGGACTTCGGCGCCGTTGGCTCTCCCATCCAGATCGCCTTTCACCACGACGAGTGGCTCGTTACGGACGAGGCATTCGCGGCCGAGGCGGCTCGCGTCCTGGCGCCACTGGCGGCCATGCCGGACGTCATGCGGGTTTCGACCTTCCAGGACAACCCGACCCAGATAGCGCCGGACGGCCATACCGCGTACACCACGCTGTTCTTCGACCTGCACCCGGATGTGGCCCACCGCATCGTGCCGGAGCTTCGCGGGCGGCTGGCGCCGTCGGATCTCGACGTGCACATCGCCGGGTCGCCCGTCTACTACTCGGATATCCAGACCCTCAGCGAGGCCGACCTGCAGCGAGCGGAGACCGTCGGGCTGCCGTTTGCCTTGATCGTGCTGGTGCTGGTCTTCGGGTCCGTGGTCGCAGCCGGCATTCCCGTGCTGGCTGGCGGCGCCAGCGTAGTCGTCGGCCTGGCGCTGCTCTGGCTGTTCGGCCAGCAGGTCGGCTTTTCGATCTTTGCTCTAAACGTCGTGACGCTGGTGGGATTGGGCCTCGGCGCCGACTACTCGCTCATCCTCGTCAGCCGCTTCCGCGAGGAACTGGCCGCCGGTCAGTCCGTCCAGGACGCGGTGCCGCGTACGGTCGCGACCGCCGGAAAAGCCGTGGTGTTCTCCGGGGCGGCGGTCCTGACCGGGCTTGCGTCCCTGATGGTGTTCGAGTTCATGATGCTGCGATCGATCGGCGCGGGCGGCGCGCTGGTCGTGTTGATCGCCGTCGCGGCCGCCACGACCTTCGTGCCGGCCCTGCTGGCCGTTTTGGGTCCGCGCGTAAACCTGTGGCGCGTGTGGCGACCATCGGTCGGACCGCGCAACGGCTGGGCCCGGCTGGCTCGGGCGGTCATGCGGCGGCCCCTGCCGATCTTCCTGATCGTCTCCACCTTCCTCGTGGTGCTCGGTCTGCCATTCCTGCACGTTCGCCTGAATGCGCCGGACGCCAGGGTGCTGACGCCCGACTCGCCGTCCCGCGTGGCCTACGAGTTCCTGCGGGACGAATTCGGTGAAGGCCACCAGACGCCGCTGTTCCTCGTGGCGCGCTTCCCCGAGGGCGCGCTCGCGCCTGAAGCCGTAACCGCGCAGCACGACCTCACGCGCGCGCTGGAAGCGGATCCGCGCGTCGCCAGGGTCGGCGGCATCACCGCCATCGATCCGCGAATCACACTCGAGCAATACCAACTGCTCTACCGCTACGCGCCTGGAATCGGCGACCCCTGGGCCAGGGCGCTTGCCGAGACGTTCACCCGCGAGAACGCCGCTTTCATGCTGGTCGAGCCCAGCGTGCCGTCAACCTCGCCCGAGGCCGAAGGCCTTGTCGAGGCCATCCGCGCCTACCGCGACGCCAACGGGCTCGATCTGCTGGTCGGAGGCGGAGCGGCCGGGCTCAAGGACTTCGTCGACCGGCTCTACACCGACTTCCCCAAGGCCGTGCTGCTGATCCTGGTGATCACCTACGTGGTGCTGGCCGTGCTGTTCCGGTCGGTCGTGTTGCCGCTCAAGGCGGTCCTCCTGAACGTGCTGAGCCTGCTGGCCAGCTTCGGCGCGCTGGTGCTGGTGTTCCAGGACGGCTGGCTCTCGAACGTGCTGCGCTTCGAGCCGCTCGGTTACATCGATTCCCTGTTGCCCGTGGTTCTCTTCGCCATGCTCTTCGGACTGAGCATGGACTACGAGGTGTTTCTGCTCTCCCGCGTCAAGGAAGCGCACGACGATGGCCGCTCCAACACCGAGAGCGTGGCCATCGGCATGGAACGCAGCGGCCGCGTCGTCACCAGCGCGGCGCTGGTGGTCATTGCCGTGTGCCTGGCGTTCGTCACGGCCGACATCGTCCTCATCAAGGCCCTGGGACTCGGCGCGGCCATTGCCGTCTTCGTGGACGCCGCCATCGTGCGCGCGCTGCTGGTGCCCGCCACGATGCACCTGCTGGGCCGCTGGAACTGGTGGGCGCCGTCATTGCGCTGGCCGAGACTTCGGGCATCGACATGATTCGTCGCGCCTCTTGCCTGGTTCTGGTGGCGGTCTTGCTGGTGGCCTGCGGAGAAGCGGCGCCGCCGCTGCCCGCGCCGCCGCCGAGTCAGTTCGATGCCTCCGCGCTGCCCCCCATCGATCTGCCCCGCGACGACGCCCCGCACGCCAACCTGACCGAGTGGTGGTACGTCAGCGGCCATCTGCAGACGGCTGAAGGCGACCCATTCGGCTTTGAATTCGCAATCTTCCAGTCAATTCGCCAGGGCGCCCCGCCGGGATACGCCGCGCACTTTGCCGTCACCGACGTCGGCCGCCAGCGCTTCCACTACGGCGAGCGCACGGAGGTGGCCGACCTCTTCGAGACGCGGCCTGCCCAGCCGACCGGCCTCGACCTCTCCGTCGACGGCTGGACCCTGCGCGACGTTCCGGGAGGCTTTTCCATATCCGCCGGACTCGACACCGTCGCGCTCCAGGTGGAACTCATCCCCTCTAAGCCGGCCGCCGTCCACAACGAAACGGGCATCCTGGACTTCTCGCCGTACGGCTGGAGCTACTACTACTCCTATACCCGCGCCGCCGTCCGCGGCGTCCTGCTGGACCGGGGCCTGCCGCGGCCGGTGACCGGCACCGCCTGGATCGACCACCAGTGGGGCGACTTCATTTCCGTCACCTCCGGCGGCTGGGATTGGTACAGCGTGCAGCTGGCTGACGGGCGCGACTTCACCGCCTCCGTCGTGCGCGACGAGTCCGGCGCCACCGTGCTGCAATACGGCACCCTGGTCGGCCCCGCCGGCGAAACGAGGCACCTTCGCGCCGACGAACTGGAAGTCCGAGCCACCGATCGCTGGACCAGCCCGCACACGGGCGTTGTCTATCCGTCCGGCTGGACGATTTCAGTGCCCGGCGAGGGTTTGCGCTTGCACCTGGAACCATTGCTCCGCGACCAGGAACTTGACACCCGCGCCAGCACCGGCGTGGTGTATTGGGAAGGCGCCGTCCACGTCAGCGGCGACGGCGGCGAGGGTGGCCTGGGTTACGTGGAACTGACCGGTTACGGGCCGCCGCCTGCGGCGTGATGCGGCCGTCCGGCGTACCATCGATGGCCGCGCTCATCTGACGGAATCCAAAGACATGTCCGCTCGCCAAGCTCGCATCGGCGTCATCGGCGCCGGCTGGTGGTCCACCTACACGCACATTCCGGGCCTGATAGAGAATCCTCACGGCCACCTGGCCGCCATCTGCGACCGCAGCGAAGAAGCCTGCGAGCGCGCCACCACGGCCTTTCCCGGTCCGGCCGCCTACGTGGACGTGGAAAGCATGCTCGCCGAGACCGAGCTTGACGGCGTAATCATTGCTATTCCGCATGCCGCCCACTACGACGTGGCGGCGCGCTGCCTGGACGCCGGTCTCAACGTCATGCTGGAAAAGCCGATGGTGTTGACCGCCAAACACGCCGCCGACCTGGTCGGACGCGCGGAGGCGCAGGGCGTCGAACTCATCATCGGCTACCCCTGGCACTTCACGCGCACCGCCGTCCGCGCCCGCGAGGTCCTGGCTTCGGGCGAACTCGGCGCCATCCAGCATGTCGTCTGCACCCAGTCGTCCATGGTCGTCGAGTTCTATCGCGGCAATGACGCCGCCTACCAGCCGGTGTTCGACTGGACGGTCGCCGGCCCCGGCGACGTGTACGCCCGCCCCGAACTCTCCGGCGGCGGCCAGGGGCACCTCCAGATCACCCACTCCTCGGGCCTGATGTTCTTCGTCACCGGGCTTCGTCCCAAGCGTGTTAGCGCGCTCATGAGTTCGTTCGACGTACCTGTCGATCTGGTTGACGTGATGACCGTGGAATTCGAGAGCGGCGCGCTGGGCGTCGTCTCCGGCACCGGCAACGTACCGGTTGGAGACGCCGGTCAACTGGATGTTCGCGCCTACTGCGAGCACGGCTACGTGCTGCTGGACGCAATCACCGGCGCGCTGGAGATTCACCGGCGCGACGGGTCCATTGAGCGCGACCAACTGCCCGCCGACGACACGTACCCCCGGTTCACGACAGCCGCCAACCTGGTGGATGTTTGCCTGGGTCGCGAGTCCAACGGTTCGCCGGCCGAGTTCGGACATCGTTCCGTTGAACTGCTGGATGCCGCCTATCGATCCGCCGAGGCCGGCGGCCGCATGATTGAGGTCAGCGATCTCTACGCCTGAGTCGTCGGACCCGCCCTCAACCGCCGCCGGCGAACTTACCGTGACGCCCGAGGCCGCCCTCGCGCTGCATACGGCGCTTCAGGACGACAACGGAAGCGAGGATCTGGTCCGCGCCATCCGAATCTCGCTCGATACATCCAACCGGATGCGGCTTTCCCTGAGCGACATCTGGGAGGGCGATCGCAAAGTCGTCTTCGACGGTCAAGTCATCCTGGTAGCTGAGCCGGAGGTGGCCGACGCCCTGGCCGGACGCACGCTGGCCATTCAGACCACGGGTGGACGAGCCGGCTTCACGCTCCGACCGACGCGCGACGAGGACGCCTAGGCCGGGGCGGCGGCCAGCACCGGCGCGAGCAGTTCGTCCAGATCCTCGTCGGTCAGCGGGCCCACCCAGCGGCGCACCAGCACACCCTGGCGGTCGATAACGAAGGTCTCAGGCAGCCCCGTCACGCCGTACTCCACAGGAATCAGTCGCGTGGCGTCTTCGGCGTTCGGATAGGTCACGCCCAACTCGTTGAGAAACTCGATGGCCGCGGCCTCGTCGTCCCAGACGTCGATGCCCAGGAGGGTCACGCCGGCCGACTCCAGCCGCTCGGCCGCCCGTTGCAGCACCGGCGCTTCCACGCGGCACGGCGGGCACCAGGTGGCCCAGAAGTTCAATACAACGATCCGCCCCCGATAATCCGAGAGTTGAATCCGCTGGCCGTCGAACGACGTCAGCACAAAGTCGGGCGCCGGTCGCGGCCGGACGTCCGTGGCGCGGCCGATCGAGATGATCCCCAGGCCGCTCCTCTCGTTTCCGCCCTGCATAACCAGCCCGATCACCACGATCAACGCCACCAGCGCCGCCACGCCGGCGATCGCCGCCGCGAGTTGCGGCGCCGTAAGCCGCTGAGGCTGAGTCGGTTCCACCGGCTGGCTGCTCCTGAATCGTGATCCGTGCCGACAGTCGGCGAATTCGAGCATAGCCGCGACGCAATCTGGCCGCCTGTGTAGGCGATCTCACCACCGCCGACTCGCGTTGCACCGCAGAATGTTTGAATAATTGCCTACGGGCAGCACTCGGGGCGGACTGCATGCGCGCACGCCGGAGCGAAGTCGGGCGACGTCGGGTATTGGCCGGAATCGGCGTGGGAGTGATTCTCACGGCCTGCGGCGAGACCGCGGTTTCCGAATCCACGCCTGCGCCGACAACCGCGGCCTCAACCGACGTCTCCGGATTCCCCGCGGGCGAGGCGCGCCCCGCGGCCGACTTCCCATTCGAGACCTACCAGGGGGCGGACCTGGTTGGCGGCGAAACCGTCCAGTTCAGCCAGATCATTGCGGCCGGTAAGCCGGTGGTCCTCAACTTCTGGGCGGCGCAATGCCCCCCCTGCCGGGTGGAAATGCCGGAGTTCGATCACGCGTGGCAGGCCGCCAGGGACCGCGTCTTGCTGGTGGGGTTGGACGTTGGCCCGCTCATTAACCTGGGCACGCGCGCCGAGGGCGAGGCGCTGGCCCAGGAATTAGGCGTAACCTACCCCGTGGGAACCACGTCGGACGCCACCGTCATGCAGCGATACCAGGTCCTGGGCATGCCCTCCACCCTCTTCATCACGACGCAGTCCCAGATTGTTCGCCAGTGGACGGGAAGCCTGGACGAGGCGGCGCTGAACGATCTGATCGACGAGCTGCTTCAGGCGTCCGGAGGCTGAGGTGACCGCGTTGTGAGCGTTGGATCGGCGCGCAGTCCCTGGGTCGGGACAACATTGAGCTACGGCGTACCGGGATTGCTGGTCGCCGTGCTGATCGGGGCGCTCATATCGATCCAGGCAAACGCCGAGGCCGCCGTATCCGACTTCGCGGGGGCATTGCCGATCGGGTTCGCCGCCGCCGCCGGTGTCGTCGCCAGCGTCAATCCCTGCGGCTTCTTCATGCTGCCGGGCTACGTGGCGTACCAGTTGGGAACTCAGGAAGAGGGCTACGACCAGCTTTCCGGTTTCCGCCGCGTTGGACGGGCGCTGGCCGTGGGGTTGATGGCCACGCTCGGTTTCGTCCTGATCTTCGCCGCGGTCGGCGCGGTCATCGCCGCGGGCGGCAACTTTCTCAGCCGTGTCTTTCCGTTCCTCGGGCTCACGGTCGGCGTGCTGATGGTGATCTTCGGCGCCTACCTGCTCATCACCCACCGCTACATCGGCGTGCTGGCGGCCAGCCGAATCCAGGTCACGCCGCAGCGCAACCTCGGCAACGCCTTCGTCTTCGGACTCGGCTATGCCGTCGGCTCGCTCAGTTGCACGCTGCCGATATTTCTGGTCGTGGTCGGAGGCGCCCTGGGCGCTGCTGGTTTCCTGGCATCCTTCAGCCAATTTCTCGCCTTCGCCCTTGGCATGGGCGTCGTCGTCATCGCCGTCACCATTGGCGCGGCCATATTCCGCGACGCCGTGGCCCGCTTCCTGCGCGGAGCCCTGCCGCACGTCCACCGCGCCAGTTCGCTGTTTTTGGTCGGGGCGGGCGGCTACCTCATCTACTACTGGGTCTTCTTCGCCGGACTGAATCTGTAGAACCCCGTAACGCCGGTTAAGGCAACCCGTCAGCCGGTGATCGGGCTCCACTCGTCCCGCAGGATCGCGTAGATCACGCCTGATTCGTTGGCATGCGGCTCCGAGCCTCGTGGCGCGTGCCGGATGGTCCCTTCGTGCGTCATCCCCAGCTTCTCCATCACCCGAATCGAGGCCGTGTTCCGCGCATTCGCCCCCGCCTGTATCCGGGCCAAATCGGGCAGCGACGCGAACGCCGCATCGATCACAGCGCGCGCTGCTTCCGTCATATACCCGCGTCCCCAGTGACGCCGCGCCAGCGCATAACCCATTTCGGCGTTCCGCTGCTGATGATTGAGTCGCAGGTTGATCCCGCCCGACGCGCGCCCCGCGACCTCGATCGCCCAGTCCGGATGCGTCGACCAGTCCTCCAGCACCCACCCGGCCACCGCCTCCTCGGCATGGCGCCGCTCGTAAGGCTTGGGAACCGGCAGAAACCGCGACCACTCCGGATCGGCGGCGTATGCCAGCACGTCGTCCGCATCCGCCAGCGACCACCGGCGCAGCACCAGCCGCTCCGTTTCGATTCGCTCTGGCAACACCGGGACACCGCTCATGAGTCGAGCGGCCTCGGGGTCCACTCCGTTCGCAGCAACACGTAGACCGCCAGGTCGATCAGTTCGCCGTGACGTACAAGGCACCGACGCATGACCGCCTCGCGTTGCAGCCGCAGCTTCTCCAGCACCCGAATTGACGCAGCGTTTGGCGTATCCACGCGCGCCCAGACCTTGCCCAGCGGCGAATCCAGGAACACGCGATCCACCACCGCGCGGACAGCCTCCGTCGCCAGGCCCTGGCCTCGAAGGTCAGGCCGCATGGCGTAGCTCAATTCGGCTTGCGCGTGCTCGGGCTCGACATTTAGCCCAACCCAGCCCACCATTCGGCCATCGAACTCAATGGCCCAGGTCGGCTCGGTTGGCCAGTGCGCCAGGAAGCGCCGGGCAACCCAGCGCTCCGCGTCACGTCGCTGGTACGGCTGCCGCGCCTCCGGTAGCAGCCGCATCCAGATGTCCTCGCAGGCGAAACTGAAGACATCGTCCGCGTCCTCCAGGCGCACCCGGCGCAGCGTCAGGCGGCGCGTGCGAATGGCCGCCGGCAACTTGGCGACCTGGACGTCGTCAGCAACGCCCATTGGGGCGTCCCGAGCACGGGAATCCTGCAAGCACCCGCAAGTCTGACTGATCGGCGCTGGGCCGGGCCGCTGCTAGCATCGCGTCATGCTCCGTCGAGTTCTCGAACTCCCCGACCCCGTACTTCGAGAGGTCGCGGAACCGATTGCCAGTATCACGCCTGAAGTCGAGGCGCTGGTCGACGACATGTTCGCCACCATGCACGCCAACCTGGGTATTGGACTTGCGGCGCCGCAGGTCGGGGAACTCCTGCGGCTGGTCGTCATTGAGCTCCCCCCCGATAAGAAGGACCCGCAGGCGGGCGTGCCCTACGTCCTGGTCAACCCCGAGGTGCGCCGGCTGGGCGAGCGCGAGGAAATGTCCGAGGGCTGCCTCTCGCTGCCGGGCTTCCGCGCTCCCGTTGAGCGGGCGCGTAGCGCTACCGTGACGTACACCGGAATCGACGGCCGGCCGGCCCGCCTTGACGCCCGGGGCCTGCTGGCGCAGGCCCTCCAGCACGAAATCGACCACCTCAACGGCGTGCTTTTTATCGACCACCTGGACTCCCTCGCCGAACTCGAGCAGATTCCTCCCGACGGTCTCAACTGGGTGCCCGCCGAGGACGACGAAGCCGAGTCGTAAAGGGCTTGGACTAGCGCGAGACTTCGCGAATGAGGTGCCGCAACTCCGGCACCAGCAGATCGCCCAGCGCCAGTTCCACCGCCGCCGTCGACCCGGGCGAGCACACGACCAGCGCCCGCCGATACTTGCCGGCCACCGCTCGCGACAAAATCGACGCGGCGCCGATCTGGTCCCAGCTCGCCCGCCGGAACCATTCCCCGTAGCCGTCAAGCACCTTGTCCAACATCGGCGTCACCGTGTCCACCGTGATGTCCCGGTCGCCCAGCCCCGTGCCGCCCGTGCAAAACACGAACCGGCTTCCGGCATCGATGGCGGCCTTGACCGCCGCCTGAATGTCGCCGGCCTCGTTGCGGATCAGGGCCTCGTGGATGACCTCGTGCCCGCCGGTTTCGATGAGGGCGGCCGCCGTTCGCCCCGAACGATCGGTCCGCTCCGTTCGGCTGTCGCTGATCACAATCACGGCGCAGGGCACCGCGCCAATCCCCTCGGCTTCGTGGCGGTGCTCGCGCGTCGATGCGGATGCGTCGTGCCGATGGTCGTGACTCACGCGGCTCTCGCCTTGGCGACAGATTCGGACCGGAAATCATACCCAGCGAATTGGCCGCCGCTGGTAGGCTCGAATAATGGCCGAAACCAAGCCCCCGCCGTCCGCATCGCCCGCTGAGGCGCCCGCCGCGATCAGCGTGCGCGTCTTGTTCTTCGCCTCGCTAGCCGACCTGATGGGCGAACGCCGGCGCAATCTGAACCTACCTGCCGGCTCCACCATTGCCGACGCCCTGCGCGACATGGCAACTGATGTGCCCGACCTGGCTGTCCGTGCCCCGCACGTGTCGTTCGCGGTCAACGAGGCCTTCGTGACCGCCGACGCCCCCTTGTCGGACGGCGACGAACTGGCCCTCATCCCCCCGGTATCCGGCGGATGATTGTCGAACTCACGTCCGACCCTATCGATGTGCCCAGGCTGATCGAGCACGTCAACCAACCGTCCAACGGCGGGATTTGCACGTTCCTGGGCGTCGTGCGCGACAACGCCGAGGGCCGCCCGGTCGTCAAGCTCGGCTACGAGGCCTACGAATCAATGGCCGTCGCCCAGATGCGCACCATCGTCGAGGAAGCCATGCAGCGCTGGGACCTGGACGCCGTCGCGCTTTCGCACCGAACCGGCGAGTTGCAGATCGGCGAAGCCAGCGTCGCCATCGCCGTCGGCGCCCCCCACCGCGCCGAGGCCTTCGAGGCCTGCCGCTACATCATCGATACGCTTAAAACCCGCGTCCCCATCTGGAAGAAGGAGTTTTTCCAGGACGGCGCCGTCTGGGTCGAACCGGTCTCGTCTCAGCCGTCAACGCAGTAGGCCGGGCCGCAGGGGCGCGGGGTCAGCCGAAGCGTTCACGGCCTTCGCGGACCGTGGCGACAATCTCAGCCGTCGTCACACCCAGGTCAACCCCCTCGACCTCCAGCACTGACTGAAGCGAATCCTCAGGGCGAACTACGAATGCCCGTCCGTCTTGATGGTGCACCAAGGCCGCGCCGTCCTGATTCGCGGCGTCCAGTAGACCAGCGAGGTTCCGCCTGGCTTCACAGTAGCTGAAGACTCTCATGACTCGATGCTTCCGACCGGCGCAGCAGTGTTGCAGCAAGAGGCATTGCTGCCGACGCCCGCCCAACGCTCGTAGACCGAACCTCGGGTCGATCCGGAATCGAGCCCAGCCATGCTGAACCTGCGGCGCTTGAAGCGCTGAGCTTGTCGAAGCTGCCCTAGAGGGTTCATCCCACATCCTCCGGCGGTTCGTACCCCAACCGCGACGCTTCGTCATATGCGGCCTGCGCTTCGTCTGCGCGCCCCAGTTCGTCCAGGATCTGCCCGCGCGTGTAGTGCGCGATTCCCAGGTCCGGGTTCGCGGCCACCGCCGCTTTAATGTCCTCCAGCGCCAGGTCCAGGTCGCCCGACAACATCCGCGCGTCGGCCCGGTTGTTCAGGGTCACGGCGTCGCCAGGCCGCAGTTCCAGCGATCGGTCGTAGTCGGCAATCGCCTCGTCATAGCGCTCGGCCTGGTGGTGAAGCAGGGCCCGTGTCGCGTAGGTGGCGGCGCTCTCGGGATTGATCTCGATGGCGGCGGCCAGGTCCGCCAGCGCACCGGTCTCGTCGCCCAGGGACATCCGAATGCTGGAGCGCACTTCGTAGGCCAGCGGCAGCCCGGGCTCATCCTCGATCAGCGCGTTTACGACCGCCAGGGCGTCGTCGAGTCGATCCACGAACCGCAGCACGTCGGCATAGAGCAGCCGGACGCCCACCCGCTCAGGCGCCACTTCCACGGCGCGCTCCAGGTCCGCCAGCGCCGGCTCGATGTTTTCGAGATTGAGATGCAGACGTGCCCGTTCTGCCAGGTAGTCGGGGTTGTCGACGTCAATGTCCAGCGCGCGTGTCAGGGCCTCGATGGCGCCCTCAGCGTCGCCCTGCGCGTTGAGCGCCTGTGCCTGCCCGGCATGGGCAAGCGGATTGAGAGGGTCGATGCGCGCTGCCGCTTCGTAGTCCTCGGCGGCGCCTGCCGCGTCGCCCAGGGCCAGGCGTATTTCGCCTCTCGTGAACAGTGAAGGCAGGAATTCAGGGGCAATATCCACGGCGTGTGTGGCCTCGGCCAGCGCTCGCTCCAGGTCCCCATTGGCCTGCAACGTCAGTGCAAGAACCAGCGCCGGCCGCGGATCATCGGGCGCGGCGTCCTTCGCCCGTTCCAGGTCCTCGATGGCGGCATCAACGGCGTCCATCGCCAGGTGCAGTCTCGACCGTTCGATCAGGTAGCCCACGTTGCCGCCATCGATGTCGATCGCCCGTGTATAGGCGTCGATGGCGCCCTGCAGGTCGTCCTGGGCGACAAGCGTCCGACCGTGACCGAAGTGCGCCGCGGCGTTGAGAGGTTCTATCCGAATGGCCGCTCTGTAGTCTTCGGCGGCCGCGGAGGCATCGCCGAGCGCCATGTGAATGTCGGCGCGCGTGATCAAGGCCGGCAGAGACTCCGGTGCGAGCTCGACGGCCCGGCTGGCTTCGGCCAGCGCAGTCTCCAGGTCGCCGGCAAACTGTGCAGCCAGCGCCATTCCCATCAGGGGGCGCGGATCTTCAGGGGCGGCCGCGGCTACCAACTCGAAAGCCTTGCGTGCCTCATCCAGATCGCCGGCCTGTAGAAGCTCCAACGCCCGCTCGAGGTCGGCCTGGATCGACGCCGGCGTTGCAGCCGCGCCCGGAGCGCTTGGTGGCGGTGCAAAGTCGGGCGGCGCTGTAATCACCGGGCTGGCGGTTGGGGTTGATGTGACGCGTCCGATGGGTCCGCCGGCTCGCAGGTCCACCGTCGGCAGCCTGGGCGGCGCTGCCGTCGTTGGCGCTGCCGTCGGACTGGGCGCCGCCGCGCTCGGAGTCGTCGAGTCGGCCGTCGGTGAAGCGGTAGGCGCTGCTTCCGTGACAGGTGGCGGCTCGGCCGGTGTCTCGCCGCAGGCAAGAGCCGCGGACGCCAGGGCCGCTCCCGCGAGCAATTGCCCAAGGGCGCCCCATCGGCGCCGCGCACGGTCTGTCGTCCGACCGGTCACAGCGGCGCCGGAAAGCCCATCGCCAATGCAAATTCGTCCTGAAAGTCGGGCACCGCCGAGAGCTCCACGTACGACACCCGAGCCGGCAGGTCCATGGCCCGCACGCGCGCCGTGAGCGACAGCAGGCACATGCGCGCCCCGTGCCCCGCGGCGTTGCCGACCGCGCGGATGGACTCAGGGCCGACATCCGGCACCAGGCCGATAGCGATAGCGCCCGCCGGATCGATGTAGCTCCCGAACGCCCCGGCCAGGATTACCTCGTCCAGGTCATCGGCTGTGAGGCCCGCGTGGTCCATCAGCACATTCACGCCGCACCGGATGCTTCCCTTCGCCAGTTGCAGCTGCCGGATGTCCTGCGCGTGCAGCTTGATCGCCGAGTCGGGGTCATCGGCCGAGCCGTGCAACACGATGGCGCCGCCGGTCTGATCCGGGATGATTCGCTCCGCCAGCGCCGGCACGGCCTGCTCGGCCTCTTCCCGCCACAGTAATCGACCGCTCGCTGTCACCAGGCCGGTCCGAATCAGCTCCGCCACGGCATCCACCAACCCCGAGCCGCAGATGCCCGTGGGCTCGGCGTCGCCGATGGCGTCCACTTCAACCGCGTCGTCCAGGATTCGAACGCGCTCGATCGCGCCCGGCGCCGCCCGCATGCCCTGCGAGATTTCCGCGCCCTCGAACGCCGGGCCGGCCGGCGCCGCCGTGGCAAACAGCTCCCGGCCCTTCTGCAGAACAATTTCGCCATTCGTGCCCACGTCAATCGCCAGCACATTGCCGCGCCGCCGCCCGAGGTTCGCGCTGAGCATCATGCCCACGATGTCGCCGCCCACGTAGCTGGCCACGTTCGGCGAAACCCACACGGCGGCCGAAGGCAAGACATCCAGCCCCACCTCGGCCGCCGTGGCCGTGATGGGATCGACCATCGTCGGCACGAACGGCGAATACGAGATACGCGACGGGTCCGCGCCAATCAGCAGGTGCTCCATCACCGTGTTACCCACAAAAGTGAGTTCGTATACCTCGTCCCGCGCCACGCCGCTGGCCTCCAGGCATCGCTCGATGATGTCGTTGACCGTCGACAGGACCGCCTGCGTCAGGCGCTCCACCCACGCCGGCCCGCGCATCGTCACGCTCATCCGGCTGATCACGTCGCCGCCGTAGATGTGCTGCCCATTCAGGCCCGACGCCACGGCCACTTCTTCACCGGTAACCAGGTTCATCAGCGCCCCGACCACGGTAGTAGTGCCGATGTCGAACGCCAGCCCGAATCCGCGCTCGGTCGTGTCGCCCGGCTCCACGGAGACGATGCGGTTCCCGGCAATCACGACTGTGATTCCCTCGCCGATGTCTTCGCCAATCGCCGCCAATCGCCGCAAGGCCTCCAGCGACGGATCCAGGTCGCCCGCCACCGCCGCCAGTTCGTCCTGGATGCGCGACCAGTCGGCGCTCTGATCGTGCAGCGTGGGCTCGGCCGGCTTTACATAAATATTCTGCACGTCTGGGTCCAGCCGTATCCGGCCCAGACCCGAACTCTCGACGACCCGGACCGCGCGCACCCCCACCGGGTGCGTGTACACCGCGTCCTCCACCAGCGGGTGCTGGCACGCCAGCCGCCAGCCGTGCGCCAGTTGCTGGTCCGATAGTCGTCGGCGGTCGTGCGCGTTCGGCAGCGGCGGCTCGGTATCGCGAATCAACACCCGGCAGGTGCCGCACGAGCCCTTGCCCGAGCAGACGGTCTCCACCGGAATGTCGTTGGCCTGTGCGGCGTCCAGGATCGTGACGCCCTCGGACGCGGTGATCTCGCGGTCCTCGGGCAGAAAGCGCGAACGCACGATTGGGTCGGCGTCGATCAAGGCAACCCGCCGCGGCGGCGCAGGTAAGTGGTGGGCCTGATCTTCTCATGCCCAAGGCCCTGACCGATGCCAACGGGGCAGATGGGTACAATGAACCGTCCACGCATCGGACCCAGGAGCAGCACGCCATGGCGGACGCCCCCGATCAGGGCGGAGAACACCGGCACGACTTCGGTCTCGACCAGATTCCGCTGGGCCACCAGCCTTGGGGCCGCGCCGAACTGGAGCTTGGCGAGGACACCATTCCGCTCGTCCAGGCCACAAACATCGTTGGCGGGCTCGACATCCTTACGACGACCGTGGACAAGCTCTTCACCTGGTGCCAGTCCAATTCCCTGTGGGCCATGGGATTCGGCCTCGCCTGCTGCGCCATCGAGATGATGGCCAGCGCCGCGCCCCACTACGACCTGGACCGATTCGGCACCGTGTTTCGAGCCTCGCCGCGCCAATCCGACGTCATGGTCGTCTCGGGCACCGTCACCAACAAGATGGCCCCGGTCGTCAAGCGCCTCTACGACCAGATGCCCGACCCCAAGTGGGTGATTGCCATGGGCGCGTGCGCCACCTGCGGCGGCCCCTTCCGCAGCTACAGCACGCTCCAGGGTGTTGATCGCGTCGTGCCGGTCGACATCTACATCGCCGGTTGCCCGCCGCGTCCCGAGGCCCTGATCGACGGCATCATGGCCCTCCAGCGCAAGATCAACAGCGACGGCATCATGGGCACCGGGCGCAAGACGGAGCCGGTTCAGGCCTAATACCTCCCGCCAGCGGGGCCCAAGCCTTGAATTCGAAACGCCTGCGCGTCGAGCTTCACTCGCATACCCACGCGTCCCCGGACTCCCGTCTCTCGGCCGAAACCATCACGCGCGTCAACCGTGAGCGCGGCATCGACGTGGTGGCCGTTACTGATCACAACACCATGGACGGCGCCTTCGAGATGGCCGAGCGCCTCCCCTTCCCCGTAATCCTCGGCGAAGAAATCAAGAGCACCGAAGGCGACATCATCGGCCTCTTTCTCTCGCACGAAATTCCTCGCGACATGTCGCCGGCCGAAACCGTGGCTGCCATTCGCGAACAGAATGGCCTCGTGCTGGCCCCTCACCCGTTCGACGGCCTGCGGCGCTCGGCCCTGGGGCGCGCCGCCGTCGATTCCATCGTCGACGACATTGACATCCTCGAAGTCTTCAACGGACGCACCCTGCTGCGCCGCGACAACGACGCCGCCGACCGCTATGCGGACGAGCACGGCCTGATCAAGTCCGTCGGCTCGGACTCCCACCTCGCCGCCGAAATCGGCCACTGCTGCCAGTCCATGCGCCCCTGGGACGACCCGCAGGACTTCCTGGCCTCGCTGCGTGAGGCCGAGCTGCACGCTTCGTTGGCCCCCGCCTGGGTCCATCTCGGGAGCTCCCTGCACGCCTACCTGACCAAATTCGAGCGACGCTTCCGCCGTCTGACAGGCGCTTGAATCGAACACCCGCACGCCCGGAAGCGGGCAATGCGGTACAGAAGTCGCCGTCCTTCAACCGGCGCGCGACCACGCTCCTCCTGCCGGCATCCCTGAATCTAGGTATTACCCATGTCCTCGCGCCGGCGCTCAACGGCCTCATGGCGCGCAGCGTCGAGCCGGAAGCCGCCATCGGCGGCTACGCCATCGCCATGGGCGTCATGGGCCTGGTGGCGTTGCCCCAGATGCGGATCCAGCAATTGACCCTGGTCTTTCTGGATGACCAGGGCTCGCTGAGCCGGCTCCGCCGCTTCGTCGCGCTCTTTGCGGTGCTCAGCGGTCTCGTGGCTGCCGTCGTGGCCTTCACGCCCGTGCTCGATCTGTTGCTGGACGGCATATTCGCCACCACGGGCGTCCTTCGCGCCGAATCTGCCGCCGCGCTGGTGGCGCTTGCGCCTTTTCCTGTCCTGGCCATTGTCCGCACCCACCTGTATGGCGTCGCGCTCAGGATCGGTCGTCCGCGCCTCGTCTGGGTTGGCACCGGCGCCGGCGCCGTCGCGGTGATCGCCGTGGCCGCGGTGGTGCTCTGGCTTGATCCGTCCGCTGGCGCTGCTATCGCCGCCATCGCGGTAACGGCCGGAGCAGGCGTCGAAACCCTCGTGCTGGTGGTTGGAACCACCGGTCCGCTGCGGCGCGACCTCGAGCCGTCGGACGGTTCGCCGCCAACCTACGCCGCCTTGCTCCGATTCTTCGGGCCATTGTTGGTGGCGGCCTTCCTGCCTTCCGTCACGCAGCCGGTCATCAACGCCATCCTCACGCGCGCCCCCGAGCCCGAGGCCAGCGTGGCCGCCGTGTCGCTGACCTTCGGCGTCAACCAGATCTTTCTCATCGCCCTCTGGGGCGTGCAACCGACCTTGCTGGCTCTCATGGGCCGCGGCGAGAGTCCCGCCGCTGCCCGCCGCTTCGCCAACGTCGTTGGGCTGATCACTGTCGTTCCCGCAGCCGTGGTCGCCTTCATTCCACCGCTCACGAGCTTGGTGGTCCACGATCTGCTCGGCGCTACGGGCCGCCTCCAGGAGATGACCGAAGCCGGCCTGCGCATCCTGGCCCTGCTGCCGCCGATTCTCGTGCAGGAAGCCATCTACACCAGCGCCATCCTGCGCGTCCGGCGTGCCCATTTTCTGGTCTACGTCAACGCAATCAGGCTTGTCGGGCTTGCCGCCATCCTGCTGATTGGTGTCAACGCCACGAATCTCTCCGGTGGCGTGATCGGCGTCATCGCCATCGGAGGCGCGCTGGTCATCGAGGCATTCGCGACCGTCGCCTTCGGCCTCGGGGCGCAGCGTCAACTCGAACGCGGCTGGCAGCCGCAAACTTCGTTTTGACAGACGCAATTGGTCGCCTATCCTCAAGTTCACGGCCCGAGAACCGCTCCGGCCCACGTACTCGTGAGCAACCTCCAGTGCGACTACACGACCTGATCACCCCGGCCATGCCCAGCCGGTGCCAGCAGAGTTCCGCTGTGCTCTGACCCGCATCCGTCGCACGCCGCCGCCGCGGATCAGGCGCCGAACTCATCGGGCGATCCGCGGTTTTTTGTTTGTCGCGAACTTCTGGAATTGAGGCCATGCAACCCGCTGTATCCATCGACCATCTGGTCAAACGTTTCGACCCCGCCGGTGTCGGCGGCGCGTGGCGGCGCGCTCTCGGCCGGCCGCTCAAGGACCCGATCGTGGCGCTCGACGCCGTCAACGTCCAGGTCCTACGCGGCGAGGTCTACGGCATCGTGGGATCCAACGGCTCCGGAAAATCCACCCTCGCCCGCGTCGTGGCAACGCTCTTGCTCCCGGACTCCGGCTCGGTCCAGGTCTTCGGCCACGACGTCGTCAAGGATGCTCGAACCGTGCGCCGCTTCATGAACCGCGTCTCCGTCGAGGCGTCGTTCTTCAAGAAACTCAGTCCGCTCGAAAACCTCTCCTTCACCGCCCGCATCTATGGCCTGCCGGCCCGCGAAGCTCACCAACGCATCTTTGAAATCCTCAAGCGCCTGGGCATTGAGGAGAAGGCGATCCGCCGCCCCATGGACCAGATGTCGCGCGGCCAGCAGCAAAAGGTCGCCGTGGCCCGCGCCCTGCTCACCTCGCCGGTGCTCCTGATCCTTGACGAACCCACCACGGGCCTTGATCCGCGCTCCAAGCGCGACGTCCAGGACTTCATCCGCGAAGTTCGTGATACCCACGACGCCACGGTGATCCTGATGACCCACGACATGGACGAAGCCGAACAGCTTTGCGACCGCCTGGCGGTCATCGACAAGGGCCGCATCCTGATCGAAGACAAGCCCGCGGCCCTGCGCCGCGAAGGCGAATCACTGGAAGACGCTTTCATCCGGCTCACCGGCCACGCCGTCGAGGTCCACCAGGCCGACGAAGCTGCCGCCGGCGGTGGAGGCTGATCTGATGGTTCCACTGCGACAAGAGCTCGGCGCCTCGTACGCCTTCGTGGAGCGCAACTTCCGCGCCGTGCGCCGCTACTGGGGCTGGGAGGTCGTGTTCCTGTTCCACTCCATCGTCAGCGCGCTCACCGTCGCCTACATCGCGCCGGGCGGCGTGGTGGTGGCCGGCCAGCAGTTCGACGCCGACCGCCTGATCCTGTTCCTTGTCGTCGGCACCGTGGTCTGGGCCTATCTCGACAGCGTCTTCGACTCCGTGGCCTTCATGGTCTCGTGGGAGCGCTGGGAAGGCACGATCGAGAGCACATTCATGGCCCCCATCCGCCGGGTGACGTTCATTGCCGGCAGCTCGGCGTTCGCGGTGCTGTACTCGTTCGCCCGTGCCGTGGTGATCCTGGTGGTCGTGGCCCTGTTCTTCAATCTCGATCTGGCCGCCGCCAACTGGGTTGGCGCCTTTGCCGTGCTGGCAATCGGCAGCCTGGGGCTGCTCGGCATCGGCATCATGGCGGCCGCATTGCCCCTGCTATTCCTGGAACGTGGCTCGCAGATGACCGTCGTCGTCCAGGCCTCGCTGCTGCTGGTATCCGGCGTCTACTACCCCGTCGAGGTTCTGCCCGATTGGCTGGAGTGGTTCTCCGTGATCTCGCCCGCCACCTACGTCCTCAACGCCATGCGCGCCGCGGTGCTCGATGGTGTCACCTTGATCGATCTGCTGCCCCACTTCGGTCCCCTGATGCTGATCACGGCCGTCACCCTGCCCCTCGGGGTCTGGGTCTTCGGCTGGGCCGAACGCTACGCCCTGCGGCACGGACGCCTGAAGCGCAGCGGCTGAGACGGCCCCGCCGTCTACAAGACTTCGACGGCCCCCGTCTCGGCCAGGCGCTTCAACGTCCCCGCCACCAGGTCGCGCACGTCGGATTCGATCGGCGTGCCGGCATACCGCTCGCGCAAGTCGGCCGCGATGTCCAGGCCGCTGCGGCGTCCGTCCAGCTGTTCCAGCACGGCGAGCGCCGCGATCGGCAACTCGATGTGCTCCGGCCCGGCGTTGGGGTGTACCCGCGTGACCCGCGTGATCGGGCGCAGGACCTCGTCGTGCTCGGCCATGTGCGGACGAAAACTGATGGCCTCGCGAAGCCGTGGCCGGCCCCCGAGTACGCTGGTGGCTGTTGGCGCGCGCGCGGAGCCGCGACCGAATCCCGCCTCGGCTTCCGATATCTGGATCCGGCTGTCGGAATCCAGGTCAGTCGCCAGGTTGTCGTAGATCATTTCCAGCTGCCGGGGGCTGTAGCCGCCCGCCGAGCGCAGCCTTCCGCCCGCCCCCTGCGTGCCGGTCACGCCTGCCGACAGGTGAATGAAGGCCTGCCGGATCGAGAAGTTGCGCGTTGGGTCCGCCAGCTTCTTGGCCCGCCAGAACCACGCGTCGGCGTCCGCGTGCCCGCCGTACCAGTGCTCGGCAAGGTCCGCAAAATCCGTGGCGATGCTGCGGTACTCCCTCTCGTACCAGTCCATCGCCATGCCCTGCAGCCACGGGGCCGACCGTCCTGTCCGGATCGCCCGAGCCGCCCGCAGCGCCCCATTCACCGCCAGCGTCACGCCCGTAGACAGAATCGGGTCGATAAAGCACGCCGCGTCACCGACCTGCATGAATCCGGGACCGGCGAACCGTGAGCAGAAGAACGACCAGTCGCTCAGCGCCTCAACCCGCTCGCTCACCCACGCGCCGCCTTCCAGCAGCGCGGCAATCTCCGGGCACGCTCGCACCTGCTCCAGGTAGTAGTCGGTGCGATTGGTCGCGCTCAGGCCGGCCACCGCCTCCGGGTCCGTCACCACCCCCACGCTGCGCATCGTGTGCGCGATGGGGATGTGCCAGATCCACCCGTCCGGCACTGTCACAATCAGGATGTTCCCGGCGTCCTTGGTGTCGTCGGACGCAAGCACGTCATCCAGGTTGCGCCCGCCGCTCCAGTGTCCGTAGAACGCCACGTGCCGCAGCGCCGTGTTGTACTGGCGCGTCCGAAACACCCGTCCGAATAGCGCGTCCTGTCCCGTCGCGTCGATGGTCAGGGCGGCCGTCAGTGCGCGCTCGCGCCCGTCCTCCGCTCGCACTCGCGCACCCTGCACGTCGTCCGCCGAACCCACCGGCCCCAGCGCCGTGACGCCTTGCCAGACCTCCGCGCCCTCCGCGGCCGCGTGGTCCAGCAGCAGCTTGTCGAACTTCGCGCGGTCGACCTGCCATGCGTAGGCCTGGTCCGGGTACACCTCGCTGAACTTCACCGTCCACGGCTCGCGCGTCCGGCCCCAGATGTACGTCGCCCCGTATTTCCGCGTGAAGCCCGCCTCTTCGACCAGCGGCAGCGCGCCGCTCGCGTCCAGCGCCGGCAGCACACCCGGAATCAGCGACTCGCCCACGTGCGGGCGCGGCATGTGCTCCCGCTCCATCAGCGCCACCCGCAGCCCGTCCTGCGCAAGCAACGTGGCCAGCGTGGACCCGGCCGGCCCGCCGCCCAGGATCAGCGCGTCGTACCCGCTGTTCATGCGCAGCCGTGCTTCCGGCGCAGCCGTCGGCTCTCCGCAACGAGTCCCGCCGCATCCAGCAGCGCGGCCGCTCGCGCATAAGCGGCCGTGTGGTCGGCGCTTCCGCCGATTCCCAGGGCGCGAGCCCGCGCCTGCCACGCGCGAGCTGCCACCAGCGGCGCTCGCGCGGCGTCGACGACCTTCAGCGCAATGTCCGCCAGCCCCACGGCCGGCGAAGCAAACTGCCGTGGATCGGTCCTGGGATGGTCCAGCAGCAGCCCGCTCAATAGAAGCTGGCAGCGCGCATGCGCCGTGGCGTCCACATCCGGGGTCAACGTAGCCGCGGCGCGCCGCGCATGGCCCACCGCCCGCTCGATCAGCGGAGCACGGTCATCGGCCGGGTATAGAGCGAAGACCTCGGCGATTTCCAGGTCCGTCCGCGCTGTTGCCTCGCGATCTCCTGCGGTCTGCCTGAATTGGGCGGCCGCCAACAGGTCCATCGCCGCCGCCTCCAGCATGCGAGCGTCCAGCGTGTCCCCGCTCTCGGCGGCCAGTCGACGCGCGACTCCGCGCGCCTCCTGCGCATCGGCTCGGGCCTCCACCTCGGATTGTTTCGTGTGCTCGATCCAGGACTCCGCGGCCTCGATGGCCTCCAGCGCCGCGGCCCGGCCGACCGGTTGACCGGCACCCACCATCGCCCGCACGCCCAGCACCAGCGCCTGAGCGGCACCCACGGAAGCCTTCGGAAACGACTCGCTATCCAGCACCGCCCAGGCGCGCCGCGCTGCCGCAACCTCGTCTGGAGTGCCAGGCGACGCGTCGGCGGCTACGCGCTGATCCGCCAGCGCCTCCAGGGCGAATCCCAGCGGATCTGCCGCCAGATCAGGGGTCGACGCGTCAGGCGTCACGACAGGGCCTGCTCGGGTGCATGGACGTGTCGCGAAAGCATGGGAGAATCAGTCTAGCCGGAGGGTCGGTTGCGTCCGTCCACCAATCGGACGCGCTCCGAACACGGGAAGGGACAGACCATGGCCACGCAAACGCTCTTACGCCTGACGCCCGCACAGGTCGACGACTTCTGGCGCGACGGATACCTTGCCCTGCCGGACTTTCTTAGCGACGACGACATCGCCACCCTGCGGACCAGCATGGACGCTCTGGAGAGTTGGGCGCAGAGCCATGAGCACCGCGACTTCCAGCGCGAACCGAATGCGCTCCACATCGAGCGACTCGCGATCCGCAAAATCAACCACATTCACAAGTACGGCGGGGTGATCTGGGACGAATTGATGCGCCGCGACGAAGTGCTGGACCTCATGGAGGATCTGATCGGTCCGGACATCCGATTCCATCACTCCAAGATGATGGTGAAGCCGCCGTTCGAAGGCTCAGCCAAACCCTGGCACCAGGACCTGCCGGAAGGCTTCATCACGCACGAGGAAGCCGACCGTCTCCGCCCGTGGGGAACCGACTTGCAGCCCGAGCAGGTGCCGGTCGTCGCCATCCAGTATTACCTGGACGATTCGACGCTTGAGAACGGCTGCATCCAGGTCGTCCCTGGCAGCCATCGTCGCGGCCTGTTCGAAGATCCCTTGCACGAGTCGCTGATCGATCTGTCGGAGGTCGTGGCCGCCGAACTCAAGACTGGCGGCGCGCTGTTGTTTCACTGCCTGACGTACCACTATTCGGCGCCAAACACCTCTCCTAACGGGCGTCGCGGCGTCGTATACGAGTACATGGCCCCGGCAACAGGCGTGGAGCTCTCCTACGACGTCGAAGCCGACGCTGGCTGGGGCACGCCGCTGCGAGGCGCCAACTAGACTCAGCCTCGCGTCGGCCGGCGGTCGGCGGATTTGCCGACCAGGCTGCTGGCTTGTCACGCTGGGCCTCACACCGCGCCGTAGGAGCACCTCCCGTGGGCAGCAAGCCGACCTATAAAGTCGCGCTGGTGAGTTGCGCCATGCACCAGCCGCAGCAATACGCCCCGACGTTTGCCAATCACCCGCGCACCGAGGTCGTCTGCGTGGCGGACGATCCCAACGAGATCGACGACTACGTCGTCGAAACCAACCGGGCCGAGGCGGATCTCTACGGCGTTCCCTACGTCGAGAGCATCGACGCCGTGGCGAACGATCCAACCATCGACATCGTCAGCGTCTGCCCGCAACTCGAACGCCGCGGCGGCGTGTCGGCCCGCCTGGCGGACGCGGGCAAGCACCTCTTCATGGACAAGCCCAATGCCATCACCGTGGCCGAGGCGCGGGCCATTGCCGATGCCGCCCGCGCCCGTGATGTCCGAACCGTGATCTATGGGCGCCACATGTCCTCCATGATGCGGCAGATCAAGTCGGAACTGGACGCCGGCTCAATCGGCGAGCTCAAGTCCATCCACTGGGACCTGATCTTCGCCAAGGGCAAGGCCGGCACGGTTACCGACGACTGGACCACCGCGATTTCGCAGGACCTCTCCCGCTTTACCTACCGGGCCCACGGTTCCGATCCTTCCGGATCCGGGCACAACGTCTGGGCCAAGCGCGAACTGCACGAAATCGGGCTGTATCCCGTCGGGCAGGTGCAATACCTGGCCAAATCGCCCGTCCGCGAGGTCTACGCGCAGCTCGGCCAGTACTGGCTGGGCACCCATGCCGAGCGCGGCCTCGAAGACTTCGCCATCATGCACATGACCTTCGAGAACGGCGTCACCTCGACCATCACCACCGGTCGCTACGGCCGCGAGACCGACCCGGGCAGCGGCGTTGACAAAGTCTCCGTGGTTGGGACCGACGGTTCCATCGTCGCCGACGGATCGCCGCCGGCCGCCATGGCCTATGGCATTCCCGGCGACGACGGCAAGGGAGCCACCCGCGTCGACGCCGCCGACTCGGGCGGCATTGAGGCGCTGATCGACGAGTTCATCGTCTGCATCGACGAGAGCAGGGAAACCCTCAACAACGCCGATTCCGGCGTCGCCCAGGTCGAAACGCTTCTCGCCGGTTACGCCTCCTACTTCAGCGGCCAGCCGGTCAGGCTGCCGCTGGGTTAGGCGCCTACGCCCTCGGCGAGTCGTTGGCGGCGGCCTGCTTTTCCCGCTCGAGTTCACGATGCACGTGCAGGATGCGTTGAACCGCCGTGACCTGCGTGACAACGCTCAGCAGCCACATGCCCGCGCTCAACAGCCAGGCTGGGCCTAGCAGCGAGATGCCCAGCAGCAGCAGCCGCTCCGGCCGCTGCAGAATCCCGACCTCGCAGTCCACGCCCAAGCCCTCCGCGCGGGCCCGCGTGTAGCTGATCAGCATCGACCCCACCATCGTGGTCACCGCCAGCACGACTTCAATCCGTGCGTCCTGCGCGACGAAGTACCAGACAAGGCCCGTGAAGATCAGCCCCTCGGCCCAGCGGTCCAGCGTTGAGTCCAGAAACGCGCCGAATCTTGACCCGTTGCCGCTGACCCGCGCTACCGCGCCGTCCAGCATGTCGAACCCGCCGGTAATCAACACCAGCAGCCCGCCGGCCACGGTCCAACCGAAGCCGATGCAGACCGCCGTCACGGCGCTGACCATCAGGCCCGCTACCGTCAGCGCATTCGGATCGATCCCGGTCCGCGCCAGCGGCGCCACCAGGCGCTCCACCGTGCGGCGCGTGCTCGCCTCGATGTGCGCCTTGTTCACGACGGCGAACCCCCGGCTCGAATCAGGTCCGCATCGGCGGACCAATACGACCCGCCAAGCTCATCCTCGTTGAGCAGTTCCTCGTAGTAGGCCAGGACACGATTCGCGATAGTGCTCCAGGTGAAGTCAAGGGCTCGCTGACGTCCGGCCTCGGCCATCCGCCGTCCCTTCTCGGGGTTGTCCGCGATCCGCATCAGGGCGCGGGCCAGCGCGACGTGGTCCTTTGGAGGCACCAGGATCGCCGCCTCCTGGTCCGTCAGCATGGTTCGGGAGGCCGGAATGTCCGAGGCCACCACCGGAGTTCCGGCGGCCATGGCTTCCAGCAGCGTGATGCCCTGGCTTTCGCCGCCCAGCGCCGGCCAGCAATAGATGTCGGCCGTCTGCAGATACTGCCGCTTTTCTTCGTCCGAGACGAAGCCCTTGAACACCACGTGCCGTAGCCCAAACTGCTGGATCTGTCGCAAATAGGCCCGTCGCTGGCCGGGTCGAAACGCGCCGATCACGATCAATCGCGCTTGCGGTCGCAACTGGCACACCAGCGACATGGCTCGCAGCAGGTAATCCAGGCCCTTGCGTTTCTCCAGCCGGCCCACGAACACGATGTTCAGCTTGCCGTCCTGCAGTTCGCTGGCCGGCGGCTGCGGCGCGCCGTAAAAGTCAACGTCGATGCCATTGGGGATGATTCGATAGTCGCCCTTGTATGAGCGGAACACCAGTTCCCTCGCCGCTTCCGAAACCGCGATCTTCCCGTGCAGGCGGCGCTGCAGCCGGCGAATCAGCGGTCGGGTGGTCCGGTAGAACAACGCCGAATTGCGCGCGGCGTGAAACGTACCGACGTTGACACTCGTCGAGTACTGCAGCACCGTCAGCGGCAGCGCCGGAACCAGCGGCTCCTGCAGATGCACGATGTCGAAACGCTCCTGTCGCAGGAAGCGCCGGACCCGCGGTACCAGCGTGGGCGACAACGTCAGCCGCGCTCGCGATTGGTTGACCGGCAGTGGCACCACGCGGGACCCGATTCGCACGAACTGCGGGAACTTCTCTTCAACCTGGTTGTCGGTACTTGGCGCCATGATGGTCACCTCGTGACCGCGCGCCCGCAGTTCTCGTTCCAGGTTGAGGATGTGCTGGGTCACGCCTCCCGGATAGGGAAAGTCGTACGGCGAGACCTGCAGGATTCTCACGCCTCAAGCGCCTCCGGCCACATCGGGCGGAACATGTACCACTGCGCCGGCGCTTTCCGGATCAGGGTCTCGAGGTCCCACATCACTTGCTGCATGGCCGCCTGGACCGCCTCGGCCGCCGGTCGGTCCTTATCGATCATGATCGGCGGCATCCCGTGGGCCGAATAGGTCCCGTCAAAATATCGGATCATCCCGCCCACCAGCAGAGGGCTGCCCGTGTGCCGCGCCAGCACCGCCGCGCCTTCCGGAACCCAGACCGGCCGGTCGAAGAACATAACCTGCACGCCCTTGCCCGGCGTCGGTCGATCCGCCAGCAGCGCCACGAACTCGCCCCGCCGCAGCGTCCGAAGAATCCCACGCGCCGCGTTCCCCAACTGGATTGTCCGCAGGTTCTTCCGCGCCCGTACGTTATCCAGCAATGCGGTCAGCGATCGGCTGTCGAATGTTTCGGCTACGGCATGCGTGGGTTGGTCAACCGAAACCAGGCTGCCGCAGCAATCCCAGCTGCCGAAGTGCGCCGTGATCATGATGCCGCCGCGACCCATGCTCTTGAAGGTACGCAGATGCTGCAGACCCTCAATCGCCATCGTGTGCCGTAGTAACTCCTCCTGCGTCATTCGGTAGTTGCGCAGGAAGTCCACGATAAACTCGGCGTAGTTGATCACCGACCGCATCGCCAGCGCCCGTACCCTCGGATCGGTCGGCGGCCGGTTCAAAACCACCGACATGTTGGCCGTCGTATTCCGCCGGATGCGCGGAACCAGCCAATAGACCAGCATCCCGAACAACCGGGCCAGGCCGAATTTGACCGGGCGGGGCACCCATCGTTCGGCCTGCGCAGCTATGGCGACTAGCGTGATCACGCGCTATGCATCGCTCCTGGCGCCGGCGGCGATGGTCGCCGTGCGGATGAACTCATCCGTCATCACGCGCGCCTCTTCGTCCGAGTACTGGATCGGCGGCGACTTCATCAGGTAGGCCGATGGCCCTTCAACCGCGCCGCTCAGACCGCGGTCCATCGCGATCTTGCAGCAGCGCAAGGCATCGATCACCACGCCGGCTGAGTTCGGCGAGTCCACCACTTCCAGCTTCAGTTCGGCGTTCAGCGGCTGCCCGCCAAACGACACGCCTTCCATCCGGATGTAGGCCCACTTCCGGTCACCCAGCCACGGCACGAAATCGCTGGGCCCGATATGCACGTTTTCGGCGCCGATGTCGTACTCGAGCTGGCTGGTCACCGCGTCGGTCTTGGAAATCTTCTTGGACTCCAGCCGCGAGCGCTCCAGCATGTTCTTGAAGTCGGAGTTCCCGCCCACGTTCAACTGGTAGGTGCGCAGAACCTTCACGCCCCGCTCCCTGAAGAGCCGGGTCAGCACGCGGTGGGTGATGGTGGCGCCCACCTGCGACTTCACGTCGTCGCCGATGATCGGAACCCCGGCGTATTGGAATCGCCCCTGCCAGTAGTCCTCGCGTGCGATGAATACCGGCATGCAGTTCACCATCGCGCAGCCGGCATTCAGAATCTGTTCCACGTACCACTTGGTCGCCTCTTCGCTGCCCACCGGCAGGAAGTTCACCACCACGTCCGTGTGCGTGTCCCGCAGCAGTTCCACGATGTTGTCCGTGGCGCCTTCGGCCTTGTACACGCTGTCGGCCATGTAGGCGCCGATACCGTCATGCGTCATCCCGCGCATCACCGGCACGCCCAGGTGCCCAACCTCCGCGAACTGCGGGGTGTTGTTGGGCGCGGCAACCATCGCTTCCGACAGGTCCTTTCCGACCTTGTCCCGATCGATGTCGATCGCCGCCGAAAACTCCACGTCGCCGATGTGGTACGGACCAAGCTGCGCGTGCATCAATCCGGGAATGAACTCGTCGGCCGCGGCGTCGCGATAGAAGCTCACGCCCTGCACCAGCGACGAGGCGCAATTCCCGACGCCGATGATTCCGACTCGAACTTTGGACACGCCTATCCTCCTACAGCCTTGGCCAGCGCTCGGGCCGGCTCGACAGCTTCGGCTTCCGATCTACGCGTCTCGGAAGCCGTCAGATCGTCAATCAGGTTGCTGAGTGCCGCATGTCGGGCGCTCAGGGTGGGTCGATCCAGCGCATAGAGCATTCGGCGACCCTGCCGTCGCGCACGGACAAGCCCCGCGCGCCGCAAGCGCCGCAAGTGCCACGACATCAGCGGCTGGCTGACGCCGACACGGCGCGACAGCTCGCTCACATCCAGTTCGTCCGCCGAAGCCAGCTCGTCAAGCGTCATCAGCCGTGTCCGCGAAGCCAGCGCTCGGGTGTACGCGCGCATGGCGGCCAGATCTGCGTTCACTCCCGCCTCACACATAAAGCAATGTTTGATAAATAAAACTTTAGCACAGCAGGTCCAGCCTGACGACGCCTACCGAGGTCGACCTTCCGGCCCCCGACGCCGCCTAGCGCGCGTAGTCCACCGCGCGCGTCTCCCGGATCGTCGTGATCTTGATCTGACCCGGGTACTCCATCGATTCCTGGATGCGTTTGGCAATGTCATTCGCCAGCCGCTGCACCCCGGCTTCGTCCACCTGGTCCGGCCGAATCAGCACGCGCAATTCGCGACCGGCCTGGATCGCGTAGCAGTTGTCAACGCCGTCGAACGACCGCGCAATCTCCTCCAGCTTCTCCAGGCGCTGCAGGTACCGCGTGACCGTCTCCCGCCGCGCGCCTGGACGCGACGCTGAGATCGCGTCGGCGGCGGCCACCGCAAACGCCTCGAAGCTGCGCAACTCCACTTCAAAGTGATGCGCCTCGGCGGCGTGCGCCACGTCCTCGGAAAGACCGGAGCGTCGCAGCAACGCCCCGCCGATCAGCGCATGCGGGCCCTCGATCTCGTGGTCGACGGCCTTGCCGATGTCGTGCACAAACCCCGCCCGGCGCGCGACTTCCACGTCCCCGCCAATCTCGGCGGCCATCGTCGCCGCCAGCAGCGAAACCTCCACCGAGTGACTCAACACGTTCTGGCCGTAGCTCGTCCGAAAACGCAGACGCCCCATGTAACGCAGGATGTCGCGCGGCAGGGCCGGCGTGCCCGCGTCGTAGGCCGCTTGCTCGCCTTCCCGTTCGATAATCTCTTCGACCTCGGATCGCGCCTTGGTTACGGAGTCCTCGATCCGCGCCGGGTGGATCCGGCCGTCTTCCGTCAACCGCTGCAAGGCCACCCGTGCCACCTCGCGCCGCACCGGATCGAACCCCGAAAGCACCACCGTTTCCGGCGTGTCGTCGATGATGATGTCGATCCCGGTCGCGGCCTCCAGGGCGCGTATGTTGCGGCCCTCGCGCCCGATGATTCGCCCCTTCATGTCGTCGCTCTTCAGATCGACGACAGACGTGGTGATCTCGGTCGTATGCGCGGCGGCCACCCGTTGCAGCGACAGCCCGACCAGCCAGCGCGCCCGAGCCTCGGCCGTTTCCTTGGCCTCGGCCGTGATCTCGCGCACGCGCTGATCGCAGATCTCCCGCACCTCGCGCTCCACCGAAGCCAATAACTGCGTCTTGGCCTCGTCGCGGGTCAGGCTGGCCACGGTTTCCAGCGCCGCCACCTGCTGCTCCCGCAAGTCCTCCAGCTCGGTTTCGCGTGTGTCGAGTCCGCGCTTGCGCGTGTCAAGCGCGTCGTCGCGCTTCAGGAACTCGCGTTCGAGATCGTCAAGGCGCTCCGACCGCTTGTCCAGCGTTTGCTCACGCTGCTGGAGACGCCGCTCCTGCTGGCGAAGCTCGCGACGGCGCTCGCGCGTCTCGCGCTCCGCATTCGCGCGCTCGTCGCGAATCTTGGTGCTGGTTTCCTTGATACTGGCTCGTTGTCGGGCTTCGACTTCTGCCAGCTCGTGCTCCACCCGGCGCGCGAATTCGCGCCCACGCGCCTGGGACAGCCGGACCTGATAGAAGTAGCCCGCCACGAGCCCTACTACGAGCGCCGCCAGACCGGCGACGGCCGCCAATAGGGCTTCCACGGATGGCCTCCAGAAGGGTGTGTTGTACGAACAGTCGAATGAATCGCATTCAAGAACTACATGGGCGGCGCCACGTGACGCCGCCGCGGGACGATGCTACTCGGCGCCCCAAATCCCGGTCAAAGTCTGGACGACGATCAGCCGCGAGTCGCCCGCGGCTTATACTTCGCCTGACGGTGCCCGCCTTGGAGTGATTCCGTGAGTACAACCGAGACCAACGGCTCTATGACCGGTCGCGAGCGCTACCTCAACGCGCTCCAGGGCAAGCCCGTGGATCGCATCTGCGTGGGCAGCCCCACATCCCTGGCGACCTACGAGGAAATGCGCCGCCTCGGCATCGAGTGGCCGGACGCCCACTACGAGGCTGCACCTATCGCCCTCCTGGCCGAGCGCAGCTACACCGACCACGGCTACGACTCGATCATGCCCTACTTCAGCATCATCCTCGGCGCTGCGGCCCTGGGCGCCGACATCGAGTGGGGCGAGGACCCCTGGGAGTTCGACAAGGGCACCGGCAAGATCATCTCGGGGCCCCGCATGCCTGCCGTCAGCCCGCCCAACCCCTGGACCACGCCCGACGAGATCGTGATCCCCGACGACTTCCTGGAACGCCGCGAGACCAAGGCCGTCATTGACTCAATCAGGATCCTCCGCGAACGCCATCCCGACGCCGCCGTCATCGGCAAAGTCATGGGACCCTGGACGCTCTCCTACCACATGTTCGGCCCGCAGGAATTCCTCATCAACGTCATCCTCGACCCGGACTACGTGCACGCCTGCCTCGACCGGCTCATGCCCGCCTCCATCGAGTTCGCCAACGCCCAGATCGAGGCCGGCGCCGACGCCATCTGTCTGGCCGACCACTCCACCGGCGATCTCGTCCGCGCCGAGACCTACCGCGACTTCCTGATGCCCGTCCACCAGAAGATCACCCCGCAGATCAACTCCCCCGTGATCCTCCACTGCTGCGGCAAGACCCTCGACCGGATGCAGTACATCAAGGACGCCGGCTTCGAGGCCTTCCACTTCGCCACCGAGAACGATCCGCACGAGGCCAAGGCCGTTGTCGGTGACTTCAAGCTCGTCGGCAACGTCAGCAACTTTGTCGCCCTGCTAAGCGGTCGTCCCGAGGACGTCGCATATGAGGTCGAGGACATCGTGTCCGCCGGCATCGACATCATTGCGCCCGAATGCGCGGTTCCTCCGCAGGTCACCAATGCGAACCTGATGGCGGTGCCCGCCGCCGCGCGTGGCGAGTTTGAGGGCGATCCGTCCGTCACGAACCCCAGGAACATGGCACACGAGTACCGAGTGGACGTCGCCAAGCAGAGCGCGGCAGCCTCATCTGGACCGGCTCTCAGCCTGTAGGCGGCGGAGTCCGCGGCCCGTCCCCGGGTGGTCGCAACGTTCGAGGGCGACGCTGCGTCGGGAAGGTGCCGGGCTAGTGCTGGAATCTGAGGTCAGTCGGCGCCATGCCTGACCGGCGCTCCCGCTGGCGCGAAGTGTCGGGCATTCCGGTCGAAGCCCCATTCCTTCGTGCCGTTGAAGCGTTGGGCGGTCCCGCGGTCCTCGGTTACCCCATCACCCCCGGTCTGTTCGCTGGCGACGCGTTGCAGCAGTACTTCAATCACGGACGGCTGGACGCGCCAGGCCGTTCGAGCGTCCACCGGGTCGGCGTCCCGCGTCTCGCCTCGCTGGGGACGACAATGGCCCGCGCGCTGCAGGCGCCCCCCGCCGCGGGCTCCGCTGGCCCCTTCGCCGATCCATGGATCGACGAATCGCGCCGCGACCGTGCCGGGCCTGCCGCCAGCGCGCCCTTCGACTGGCGCGGCTGGCGTATGCGCCTTTACGAGCGCGAGATCGTGCGGCTGCTGGACCGTTCACCGGTGGACGCGCGACCCCATGCCGGCCATCTGGGCGACCTCTTCGTCACGCTGGACGACGAGTCACGCGCTCGCGGCGCAAGCGGTCCGGCGCCCATTCAGCGCCCGACCACCGATGCGCCGACCGAGGTCCACACCCCCATCCTCACCTACCACCGCACCGCCGGCTCCGCGGCCTTCCAGGCTCAGCTCAACGGCCTGATGGACGCTGGTCTCACCCCTGTCTCGTTCGAGCGCCTGGTCGCGGCCATCGAAGGCTGGGCCGAGGTGCCCGACAAGGCGTTCGTCGTCTCGTTCGACGACGGTTGGCTGGATCAAATCGACGGCGCGCTGCCGGTGCTCCAGGAGCTACGCGTGCCGGCCGTCTTCTTCGTCCTGCCCGGCTTCGATCGCCACGGCCAGGGCCACATGACCCTGGCTGACATTCAGTCCGTGCGCGCGGCTGGCCTCACGGTCGGCTCGCACACCATCAACCACGCCGACTTGCCCCGGCTCTATCGGACCAATCTGGGCGCCGCCCAGGCCGAAGTCGTCGAGTCCCGCCAGTGGCTCGAAGCCGACGTCGACGGCGTCGACTACTTCGCCTATCCCCTGGGCCGCTTCGACCCCGACGTTACGGCGCTCGTCGCCGCCGCCGAATACCGCGCGGCCGTCACCACCATCCCCGGCATTGCGCACAACCTGGACCGCCTCTTCGAGCTGCGCCGCGTCGGCGTCGAAGCCTGGTGGCCGCTCCAGGACGTGGTCCAGAAGATCCGGGACGCCGCCCGGACTGACGGCGTACCCTCGCCGATCTAGGCTCGCGCCAGGAACGCAAATCCGATCGCGCCCGGACCGGTGTGCGTCCCGATCACCGGGCTGACGGCTAGGTTCGGTAGCGTGTCCCCGTCAGCGTTCAACCCGTCCGCGACCTCGCGCTTCAGGCGGTCATGTTCGGATTGAGCCTGCGCGTGCAGGATGGCCCAACTGGACACCCCGTTCGGCGCCTGCTCCCGAATTCGATCCGCAATGGCCGCATTGGCCTTGCGCATGGTGCGCACGCGCGTCACCGGCGCAATGATGCCGTCATTCAGCTCCAGAACTGGCTTCACATTCAGCAGCGATCCCAGGAACGCCTGGGCGCCGCCAATGCGTCCGCCGCGCTTCAGGTACTCCAGGGTTTGCACCACCAGGAGGATGTGCGCCCGCTCGGCGTTATCGGCCACGATGCCCTGGATGTCCTCCATGCTGGCGCCCTCGCGCCCGGCGCGCGCGGCGGCCAGCACGCCGAACCCCATCGCCGGCCCCACCAGGCGCGAGTCCAGCACCAGGATCTCGCGGTCCACCTGGGCCGCGCCCTGCCGCGCCGACTCAACCGTCTTGCTGAGATCCGTCGAGACGTGAATGGACACGATGGGTCCGTCGCCCTCAACCTGGCTGAAAGTCTCCGCAAACTCGGCCGGGTTCGGCTGCGAAGTCGTCGGGTGATCCGGGGACGTTTCCAGCAGCCGATAGAATTCATCGGCGTCCAGGTCCACACCGTCGCGGTAGCTCGTCGTCCCGAAACTCACGTGGGTGGGGATGACCGTAATGCCCAGTTCCGCGGAGAGTTCGGGGGGCAGTGAAGCAGTGCTGTCGGTAACGACTTGGATTGACATGACTCGTTACAGCTTTCAAAACCGGCGTATGACGTGGCGAGAATAATCCCGGGCACCCTCAAGGGCAAAATCCTGGCGGCACTGTTCGCCGTGGTAGCCCTGGTCGTCCTGGCGCTCGCCCTTCTCGTTGTGTTCTGGACGTGGCTGTCATGGGTGCTGGTCGCCGTCTTCGTGCTGTATGGCGCCGTCGTGGTCCTGCTTGCCGTGGGTCTGCTGGGCTACCTCGTGTGGAATCGGCAAAAGCTCACGGCGCTTCGCTTGGATTGGAGCGACCGCGACGCGTAGTCGCGTCGTCAGTCCCCAGGCGGGCTGGCCGGTGGAGCCTCCGGCGTTCACCCGGGGCCTTGTCCGCACCGGTGCGACAATGCCGGGAGATCCCAGTGCGCGTCGTTCAACTCCACCTCGCCAACTTCCGCAACTACCGGCGCCTGGCGCTGGATGTGCCGCCCGGACCCAGCCTGATCGTCGGCGGCAACGGTCAGGGCAAGACCAACCTGCTGGACGCCCTGCACATCCTCGCGTCCGCCCAGAGCCTGCGACCCGGACCCGAAGCCGCCTGGGTGCGCTTCGACGCTCCGGCTGCCGAGGGGTTTGCGCGGCTCCGCGCTGAAATCGACTCCGGAACCGGCGCCTCCGAGGTCGAGATGATCGTCGCCCGCACCCGCCCCGATGACGGTGAAGCCTCCGGCGTACGCCGTCGCGCGCGGGTCGATGGTGTGGTCACCCGCCTGGCCGATCTCCCCGGCCGCCTCCTGGCCGTCAGCTTCGCGCCCCCGGATCTCAATCTCTGGACTGGTGCGCCCTCGGGCCGCCGCCGCTGGCTCGACCTCGCCGCCGCCCAGGTCGACCCGACCTACATCGCCCATCTCACCACCTACGAGACCCTCCTCACCCGCCGCAATGCCTTGCTTCGACGCCTCCAGGGCGGCCTCGGCCGCCCGTCCGAACTCGAATTCTGGGATGACCGGATTTCCGAGCCTGGTGTCGAGGTAACTCGCGCGCGGGCGAGCTACGTGGCCCGGGTGCGTGCACCCGTTAGCGCGGGATTCCTCGCCATGCGGGGTGGCGCCCGGCTGGATCTTGCCTACCGCGCCGCCGGCCTTGGGCTGGACACGAAGGGATTCCAGGTGGCACTGCGAAAGCAACGCAACCGCGACATCCAGCGTGGCACGTCCAGCCTCGGTCCGCACCGTGACGATGTGGAAGCCCGCCTGGACGGACGTCCGCTGGCCCACGTCGGCTCACGCGGCCAGCTCCGTTTGGCGGCCCTGGCCCTCAAGCTCGGCCAGCACGATGTGGCTTGTCAGCAACGCGGCGAAACGGCCGTCCTGCTCCTGGACGACATCGCCGCCGAACTCGACCCCGTCCACCGTCGGCTCCTCATCGACCAATTGCCTGACGATGCGCAGGTGCTGGTCACCACCGCTGACCTCGACTTGCTGAATGAGACATCGCTCCGGCATGCCGTCCAGTTCCGCGTCGAGGCTGGTGAACTCGAGCGCATCCGTGGCTGATCGACGCGAGGGCCGGCCGCGCAGCATGCGCGAGATGATCGACCGGATGTCCAGCCGCTCCGACCTGCGCTTCGGCGCACGGCGCGTGGACGCCGTCGACGCTCTCAAGGAGTCCCTGGACGAAGTTCTCGGCGCCAACCTCGCCGCCCGCTGTCGCATCGAGTCGATCTTCGGCACCGAGGCCCGCGTCGCCTGCCGCGACAACTCCACGGCCATGCGCGTCCGCTTTTATGTCCCCGACATCCTCCAGGCCGTCGGCTCGCGACTCGACCCGGCCGACATAACCGCCATTCGTGTCACCGTAACCACCCACGGCTGGGACGACGCCTGACGTCGCGAGGCTTGGCCGTGTACGCACTGCCCGAGTAACGCACGGTTAGACTCCCCCATCCCGGTCCGCCAGGTCCTATCCCAATGCAATTCACCCGCTCACTCGATGTCATCGCCAGGCCCGATGTTCTGGTCGTCGGCGCCGGCTGCGCGGGCACCGTGGCGGCCATTTCCGCGGCGCGGGCCGGCGCCTCTACCCTTGTCGTTGAGCGCGGCGGCTTCGCGGGCGGCTACATCACCGGCGTCGTTGGCGCATCGCTCGACGGCTTCGTGGACCTGCGTTCCGGCCTGCCCGTCGTCGGCGGCGTCGTCTTCGATCTCGCCCGCGCCGCCGCCCACACCACCGCCACCGGAGACTTGGCCACCACCCGTTTCCGCTTCAACGCCGAGGTCGGCCAGTCACTCGCCAACCTCGACCGCCACGTCATCCACTTCGACATTGAGCGCTTCAAGCTCGAAGCCGACCGCCTCATGCAGGAGTCCGGGGCCCAACTCCTCTACCACTCGGTCGTCGCCGACGCCATTCGCGAAGGTGACCGCATCACTGGCGTCGTCGTCGCCAACAAGGGCGGCCTCGGCGTTATCGAGCCCAGGGCCATCGTCGACGCCAGCGGCGATGCCGACGTCGCCGCCTTCGCCGGCGCCCCCTACGACCAGGACCTGGACGCCCAGCAGCCCATGAGCCTGCACTTTCGTGTCGGCGGCTTCGAGGCCACGCCCGAAGTCCGCGCCCACTGCAGCGCGTTGCTCAAGCAGGCCGTCGCCGACGGCCGCCTCAAGCTCTACGGCGGTCCCTGGATGGCCCCCTACGCCGAGCGCGACTACTACTTCAACGCCACCCGCTTTTCCGGCAACGGCGTTGACCCCAACGACCTGTCCGCCGCCGAAATCCA
>JAJEGF010000090.1 GCA_022820025.1 Chloroflexota bacterium | reverse complement strand
GTCCCCACCCGGGACCCAACCCCACGCCCAATCCCGCCACACCCGTCCACCCCGTGTTCCAAACTCTCACCCATATTCCGCTCCCGCCGATCCCGCAAACTCCCCTCCCCTCTTCACTCGACCCTCACTCCTCGACCCTCTCCCCTTGCCCTGGTTACTCAAATAGTGTACACTATCCCCCATGACCTCTCAACCCCCACCACGCCCCGCAACCCACGCAACCCCACCCCCAAAAGATCGCCAAATCTCGGGACCGCCAGAGCCGAACCCCCCTTACGGGGGTTCGGCGTCGGCTGTTCCGAGTACCCCAAAACACCGCCCGCCGAGTAGCGCCCGCCGCCACCCCGCCGCACAATCCCCCATGCCAATCCGCCGCCCAATCGCCACCCTCGCCGGCCGCACTGCCGGTGCCCTCTCCCGCCTCACCCGCCGCGGCGGCGGCACCGCCGTCAGCGGCCTCGTCACCTCCGCCCTCGACCCCGGCTTCGTCCCCGAGAGCCTTCGCCAGCTCCACTCCACCGTCACCATCACCGGCACCAACGGCAAAACCACCACCACCGCCGCCCTCTGCGCCCTCGCCCGCGCCGCCGGCCAACCCGTCCTCACCAACCCCACCGGCTCCAACCTCGAACGCGGCCTCGCCGCCGCCCTCCTCCCCCACGTCAACTGGACCGGCCAGATCCGCGACGCCCCCAACCTCCGCGCCATCCTCGAACTCGACGAATGGGCCTTCGCCGCCCTCGCCCCAACCATCCGCCCCCGCGTCGCCGTTTTCCTCAACCTCTTCCGCGACCAACTCGACCGTTACGGCGAAGTCGACCGCACCGCCGCCGCCTGGCAGGAAGCCATCGACCGTCTCGACCCTGACGCCACCGTCGTCGCCAACGCCGACGACCCTGCCGTCGTCGCTGTGGCCCGCAACCATCGTGGTCCAGTCCTCTTCTTCGGCGCGGACGTGACCGGCAGCTCAACAACACCCGACGCCTGGGCCGACGTCCGACGCTGCCCCCTCTGCGACGGCCGCCTCGACTGGAACCGCGTCGTCTACGCCCACCTCGGCAGCTACCGCTGCCTCTGCTGCGATTTCCACCGCCCCAAAACCGCCGTTCGCATCACAGACTTCCAACCCGGCGGCCTCACAGGTTCCTCCTACCGCCTGATCACTCCCGATTCCGACGGATACATCCAGGTAAAGCTGCCCGGCCTCTACAACGCTTACAACCTCGCCGCCGCGGTCGTCGGCGCACAGGCAGCTGGCATCCCAACCGCCAACGCCAAGGACGTTCTCGAAACGTTCCAACCCGCCTTCGGCCGCGCCGAAACCATTCATGCTCCAGGGACGACCATCACGCTTCTGCTAGTCAAGAACCCGACCGGAGCCAACCAGACGCTCGACCTCCTGCGCTCCGAACCCGAGCCCCTGGATACGCTGGTCCTGCTCAACGATGGCGTAGCCGATGGTGAGGACGTGTCCTGGATCTGGGACGTCGAATTCGAACGTCTCGCTCCGCGACGCCTGCAGGTAGGCGGACGCCGCGCCGAGGATCTGGCCCTGCGGATGAAGTACGCGGGAGTCGCGCCGACCGTTGACGATGTGCAGGTCCTCCCGGGCATCGCGCCGGCGCTCGACGCCGCGATGAAGGCCGGTTCCACGGACCGCACGCGTCGGCTGATCGTGCTGGCCACATACACCGCCATGCTTGATCTGCGTGCGGTCTGCACACGCCGCGGATGGGTCGCTCCGTATTGGCAGTCGGCAGCATGACCGCCTCAGGACCGGTACTTCGAATCGCCTACCTGTACCCGGACCTCATGAATCTCTACGCCGACCGCGGCAACGTCACCTGCCTGGTACAGCGCTGTGTCTGGCGCGGTATCACGCCAGAAATTCGACGACTGGAGTGGAACGACCGGCTAGTCGAGGCAGCCGACCTGTACGTTATCGGCGGCGGGCAGGACCGCCAGCAGCAGTTGGCCAGCCAAGGTCTCACCACGAGGAACGCCGACCGAATCCTGTCCGACCTCGCTGACGGCGCGGCAATGCTGGCTGTCTGCGGGGGCTATCAACTGATGGCTCACCGTTACCGCGCTGCCGATGGCTCGGAACTGCCTGGCCTCGGCGTCTTCGACGCCGAGACTATCCACCCGGGCGCCAACGTGCCGCGCTGTATCGGGAATGTCGTCTGCGACTGGAACGACTCGCGCCTCGTCGGCTTCGAGAATCACGGCGGACGTACCTATCTGGGAACTGACGCCGCTCCGCTGGCGCGGGTCTTGCGCGGACATGGCAATAACGCCGAGGACGGCACGGAGGGCGCGGTAGCCGGCGCAGCCATCGGCACCTACCTCCACGGGTCGGTGCTGCCCAAGAACCCACATCTGGCTGACCACATCATTCGGACGGCGCTTGCGCACAGTGCTCCCGAATTCAAGTTGGAGCCGCTTCACGACAGCGCTGAGTGGGCGGCGCACCGTGCCGCCCTGCGAGTGGCCGGCTTACGCTGACTTCCGGTGCCGGTAACGAAGGAAGAGATTGGCGCGTGAAGGATCCGCGTCCGAACTGGTCGCGCCGAAGTCTGGTCGTTCCAGCCCTCCTAGTGCTGGCTGGTGGCACTGCGGCGCTCGCGTGGCGACTGATCAGCCCGCCGCCGTCTCGTGCATTTGGGGGGCTCGTGCGCGCCGGGCGACCGCAGGACTATGCGGTTGGTGACGTGAAGATTTGGACCAGCGGTCGCTTTTACATGGCACGAGGCCCCAGCGGCTTCGTGGCGCTGTACCGGCAGTGTCCGCATCTGCGCTGCACCATTCCGCCCCCAAGTGACGGAATCTTCGAGTGCAAGTGTCACTTGTCGCGCTTCGGCCTGACCGGTGAGCTGCTGCGGGGGCCGGCGCAGCGGCCGATGGACCGGTTTCCGATCCGACTGGTCAACGGTGAACTCGTTGTGACTACCGGCGAAGCTTCCGTGATTCGACGCACCGAGTACAGCGACGCAGACGCATTCGATCCCGGTCCCGTGGCATGATGCGGCGCGTCACCATTTGGCGTGGAGGCCTCCTGTGAAGCACCCGTCCTACGACCCGTCCTGTGGCATCTGTCATTCCAACGCCGGGGAAGAAGATTCCGCGGGCGGCGTGATTTTCGAAAATGACCTATGGCATATCCGGCACACAGGCGCGCCCTTCCCGCTGGCTGGCTGGCTACTCCTGCAGCCGCAGCGGCACGTGCAGGGGCCGGCGCGGTTCAACGACGCCGAAGCAACCAATTTCGGTCCGGCGCTTCGACACTTCATGCGCACGCTGGAAGAGGTGACCGGGGCAGAGCGCAGCTACGTGGTGGCGTTTGGCGAGAGCGTTCCGCACATGCACGCCCACATCATTCCGCGGTACGCCGATCTGCCTGCTCCGGATGTGGCCTGGGGCTTGGCCGATCGATTCCGCGCGATTGGGGACGGCAGTCGCGAGGGGATTCCCGAGGCCGAAGTCTTGCGCGTGATTGATGCCTATAGGGCGGCGCTCGCGGAGAGCCCGCCGCCGAGCTAGGCGTCGACCAGGGCGAACGACGCCAATAGATCGGCGTCGGTCTCGCGAGGTCGGGTGACTCGCACCTCTCCGTCACGCACCAGGACGGTGGCCGGACGGCCGACCAGGTTGTAGTTGCTGGCCATCGCCATGTGGTAAGCGCCTGCGGCGGGGATAGCCAGCACGTCGCCGCGGCGAAGCGATGGGAGTTCGATGTCGCGTAGGAGTACGTCGCCGGACTCGCAGTAGCGACCGGCAACCGTGACAAGCTGCTTCGAGCCATCGGGCGGGCGGCTGGCGATCAGCGCGCGGTATTTGGCGCCGTAGAGGGCGGGACGGATGTTGTCGGCCATTCCGCCGTCGACCGAGACGTAGGTGCGGACGCCAGGAATCTCCTTGATCGTGCCGACCCGGTAAAGGGCAACGCCGGCGCGCGCGACGATTGAGCGTCCGGGTTCGATGAGCAACCGCGGCTCGGGATCCAAGCTGCGCCCCCGCAGAGTTTCGGCAATGACTTCCACGAACGAGCCGGCCGCGGGTGGATCGTCGGCTTCGCTGTAGCTCACACCAAAGCCACCGCCCGGGCTGATGTCGCGCAGCACCAGGCCGTGCCGCTGAGTCATTGCGGCGGCGAAGTCGAGCACGATGGCCAGGCTGTCGGCGTAGGGCTCAACGTCCAGGACTTGCGAGCCGATGTGGGCATGTAGGCCCGTCAAATCGATCGAGTCCGCGGCTTGGGCCTGCGCCACAGCCTCTTCGGCGGCGCCGGAGTGGAGTTGCAGGCCGAACTTGCTGTCG
Organism: Chloroflexota bacterium; assembly: GCA_022820025.1. Taxonomy (GTDB): domain Bacteria; phylum Chloroflexota; class UBA11872; order UBA11872; family UBA11872; genus UBA11872. The sequence continues at coordinate 4,821 of JAJEGF010000090.1, read as the reverse complement.
ATGGCGCCGGTGCGGATGTATTCGTGGGTGTGCGCTTCCACCCCGGGGGTGATGCGCAGGACGACCGGGGCGGGTTGGCCGCCGCGTTGGGTCGCGATTTCGGCGATCAGGTCAAGCTCGTCGAGGCTGTCCACGACGATGCGACCTACGCCAACTTCAAGCGCGTAGTCGATCTCCTCGGGCAGCTTGTTGTTGCCGTGCAGCACGATGCGGTTGGCCGGCATGCCGCCGGCCATCGCCACACGAATCTCGCCGCTGGAAACGGCGTCGGTGCCGAGGCCTTCCTCGGCCACGATGCCCGCGATCGTGGGATCGAGGTGTGCCTTGGAGGCGTAGAGGGCGAGGCTGTTGGGGTATTCGCGCGCCAACGGCTGGGCGTAGGCCTTGCACTGGGCACGCAGGGTGGCCTCGTCGAAGACGTAGAGCGGGGTACCGTGCGCGTCTATCAGTTCGTCGACAGGCGAGCCGCCAAGCACAAGCGTGCCGCAGTCGTCTCGCCGGGTGTCGTGGGGAAAGACCTCGGCGAGTAGCGTGGCCTCGGATTCAGCGTTGATTGGTGGTGTCTTTGCGGTCGACGCGGGTGAAGTCATGATAGGTATTTGCAGCTAAGCTTCACTTCTTTACCAGTACGGCGATTTGTTGCCAGCCCGGTATCCGCACTGTCGGCAGAAGAGCGGTTGGCCGAATCTGTCACGGTCGACATGCAAAGGCGCTTCGCAGACAGGGCATTCGACATTTCTATTCTCCCCAAAAAGTTCGAATGGCATTCGCACGAATCCGCACAGCATCTGCCACACGGCTCCAAGTACAGCGCGCAAGATCACGTCAGTCTGCGAAAGCAGGGTGGGCGGCTACCGCCTCTTCAATGAGGGCGGTGCCGAGGCCGGGGGTGTTGGGGGTTTGCATCCAGCCGTGGTCGATGGTGGGTGAAGTGGCGACGAGGTCGTCGCGCCAGGGGGCGGAGTCGACGTCGGTTTCCATGATGCGCAGGTTGCTGACGGACGCGGCGACGTGGGCGCACATGAATGTGGAGATGTGGCTGTAGTAGTTGTGGGGGGCCACGTAGACCTCGTGGGCGGCGGCCATTTCGGCAATGTGGAGGGATTGGGCGATGCCGTTCCAGGCCACGTCGATCATCGCAACGTCCATGGCGCCAGCCTGGAAGAAACGCGCGTAGTCGTGGACGGCGGTCAGGTTCTCGGCTGAGCAGAGCGGCGTGCGGATGGACCGGCGCACGTGCGCCAGCGCCTCGGGGTCATAGCTGTCGTACTCGATCCAGAAGAGCTCGTAAGGGGCCAGCGCGTCCGCGATCTGGATGACGGCGGCGGGGCGATAGCGGAAGTTCAGGTCGAGGCAGATGTCGATGTCTGGGCCGACCGCTTCACGCATGGTTTCGATCTGGCGAACGATGATGGCCAAGTCGCCGCGTTCCAGGTTGCCGTCGGTGGGGCGGGCGAAGTGGCCGGCCTCGGCAGGGCAGAGCGGGTTGGTCTTGAGCGCGGTATAGCCGCTGGCGACGACCTCGCGACCCAGGTCGGCGAAGTCGTCCCAGGTGTTAATGGGCGGTGTGCCCAGCACCTTCTGATGAGCCAGGCGGTAGCTGCCGCAGTGGGACCAGTAGAGGCGGATCGAGTCCCGCGTGGGGCCGCCGAGAATCTCGGTGATCGAGACGCCGAGGGCCTGGCCCTTGATGTCCCAGAGCGCGGCCTCGATGCCGGCGAGCGACTTGCGGGCGACGCCGCCGACGTTCTGGCGCATGCGAAAGGCCATGTCGTCAGTTCGCGCCACGACCTGTCGAGGGTCCTTGCCGACGATTTCGGTGGCCAGGTCATGCACGCCGGCAGCCAGCGCTCGGGGCATCTGCCAGTCGCTGCACTCGCCGTAACCGACCAGGCCGCTGTCGGTTTCGACGCGGACGAAGGTCCAGGGCGACCAGCCGTTCGAGCAATGGAGGGGTTCGATGGAGACGATGCGCATAGGGTCCGCCTAGCCGCTTCCTGTGGAGTCGATGGACATCGGAGTAATGGTCATGGATAAGTCCCTCTGGCGCGGGCAGTTTGGCAGGCAGGCGGGGAGGCGTCGAACCGGCGGGCTACCACTCGTGGCCGGATTCCCGGAGGCTGACGAAGCCGCCGGGGCCGCGGGCGACGACGATGTGGTCGAGCACCTTTATGCCCAGCAGATTGCCGGCCTCGGCGGCGCGGCGGGTGAGGGCCACGTCCTGGGGCGAGGGCGTGGGGTCGCCGCTGGGGTGGTTATGAGCCAACAGGAGCGCGGTGCAGCCGATGCGTACCGCTTCCTGAAACAGGTCGGCCATCCGGGCGTTGACGGCGTTGACCGCGCCCTGGGCGACCTGGCGGACGCGCAGGACGCGATGGCGGGCATCGAGTAGCACGACCACGAGGCGTTCGTCGCTGGCGTCGTTGAGATGGCCAGCCAGGACGCGAGCGGCGTCCGCGGGGTTTTCGATGGCCGGGCGTTCACCGGCGGCCTCAATCTGGAGGCGACGGGCCAGTTCGAGGGCGGCCTTGACTTCGGCAGCCTTGGCGAGGCCGACGCCGTGGACGGTGGTGAGTTCGTCGATGGTGGCGTCGGCCAGGCCGCGCAGGGAGGTGAATCTCGCCAGGAGGGCCTGGGCGAGTTCGAGGGCGCTGCCCTGGGAGGAGCCGGAGCGGAGGATGAGGGCGAGGAGTTCGTGGTCGGTGAGGCTGGGGGCGCCGTCGCGGGCGAGGCGCTCGCGGGGGCGCCGGGACGCGTCGATTTCGCGGATGCGGACGCCGTAGCCTGGTCGAGGTTGCCGCCCGGTTTCCCCCGTCACCCTCCGCCGCCGGCACGCAAGGCGCGGGCGGCGGTCTGGCGGTATTCGCGGGCACGTTCGAGGATGAGGTGGCGGATTTCCTCGTCGGAGGTGGCGCGGACGGCGCGGGCTGGGACGCCGAGGAGGAGGCGGCGCTCGGAGAATTCCTTGCCCTCGCCGACGAGGGCGGCGGCGCCAACGATGGAGTGGCGGCGGATGTGGGCGCCGCTGAGGACGGTGGACTGGATGCCGATGAGGCACTCGTCCTCAATGGTGCAGGCGTGGACGACGGCCATGTGGCCGACGGTGACGTCGGCGCCGATGTTGAGGGGGAGCCCGGCGTCGACGTGGAGGACGCAGCCGTCCTGGATGTTGGTGCCGGGGCCGATGCGGACGGGGGCCAGGTCGGCGCGGATGACGGTGTTGTACCAGACGCTGGCGTCGTCCTCGATGCGGACATCGCCGATGAGTTGGGCGCCGGGGGCCAGGAAGACGTTGCGGCCGATGGTGGGGGTGAGGCCGTTGGCGGGGTGGAGTTGGGCACTGCCGGAGGCGGCTTCCATCTCCTGGAGGAGGGTGTCCTCCTGGAGTTGGCGGAGGTGGATTTCGTCGAGGGTTTCGGCGGGGCGGAGGAGCAGGTAGAGGAGGGCGCCGAGGGGGCCGAGGACGAGGACCAGGAGGGGGGCGAAGAGGCGGACGTAGATGTCCTGGGTGCGGCGGCGGATGTCCTGCCAGGCCCAGACGAAGGCGGCAGCCCAGACGGCGGCGCCAAAGGCGGCCAGCAAGGCGAGGACGATGGCGATGGCCTGGCCGATGGATTCCACGCGTTGGGCCTGGGGGGTGGGGGCAACTCCGAATTGTAGGCGGGGCGTGGTGGGGTGCGAAATGGGGCGGGTTCGTGCGCGTAAGAGTTTTTTCTAAAAAACTCTTGAGGCAAATCGGGGCGCATTTTGGCGGGCTTTGGGGGCATGGTTGAGGCTGCGGGCTGGATGGCGCGGCGGGGTTGGCGAGCCGGATCGGGGTGGGGGCCGTGGCTGGATCGGCTCAGCACGCACGGGGCCGCGCTCGGTATGGGCGACGGGCGCCTGGCCGCGAGGGAGGGCACGCGGGACAGAAAGCAGGAGAGGCGGACGACGAGCGGGCGGAAGCGGAGAGGGTGGAGGGGAAAGGAGATAGAGAAGAGGGGAGCGAGGAGGGTGGCGGGCATTTGGACGAAGGGTTGCGAGACTTACTCGGATAGTGTACACTGTCTGGGAACAGGTGTCCAGTGGTTTGTGGGGAGTGGCTCGTGACGAGGGCGAGTGTTGGGTCGCCGGGGTTGGCGGATGGACCGGCGCCGGTGATGGGGGATGGCGGTGGTGATGGCGATGCCATCAACGCAATCAGGGCATGCGTTGATGGCAGTGCGGGCAAGGCTGGCGGGTAGGCCTGGACCGGAAATCGGCCGGGTCAGAGACGCCGCCCTCTCGCCCGAAGGGATGCGGAGGGGGGCTGGCTCAGGGCTTGGGTGCTGCTGGCTTTGCGTGGGAGTTGGGGGTAGCAGCCACCCTCATCCCAGCCTTCTCCCTCAAGGGAGAAGGAGAAGAACGGCGGCCCGGACGCTTTCGACAGGCTGACTACGAACGGGGCGTGGGCTTGGTGGGTTTAGGCAACGCGACGGCGTTTACGGGGGACGACACGCCGCTCGCGCGATTGGGGTTGGTCAGGCGGCGGCGTCGTGGCGGTCGCGGTTGCCGCGTGAGGCGAAGAGGCCGTGGATTACGCCTTCGAGGTGGGACACGCGCTCACCGAATGCCGCCGACGCGTCTGCCTCTCCCCCGGGCGAGGGTGAAGAGCGGCGCGCCCGGGGGTTGGGAGAGCGACACGGGGTGTCGCTGGGGGTGGGCGCCCCGACCGGAAGACCCTCACCCCAGCCCTCTCCCACGGGAGACCTTTGCATAACCCCGGGGTGGTTGCCCGGAAGAGCCGCCCCCCAACCCCCACCCCCCGGGGGGGGGGGGGAGGGGGGGCGGCCCGAGGGGGGG
>JAJEGF010000015.1 GCA_022820025.1 Chloroflexota bacterium | reverse complement strand
CCCCAATGCCGCCTAGCCACGTCGCGTCTTCCGTCCTCGCCGCCTGGATTGGCCGGCTCGTCGATCCACGAGATATCGCGCAACTGGCTTGGCAGCAGGTGGCCGCGCAGGATGCGCTCGGCGTCGTCGTAGGCCTCGGTGTAGCCCCAGCGACCCAGGATCACGGCGGTCTCCAGGATGTCGCCGGTGTTGTTGGCCTCGCCCCGGTCGGGTGGCGCGTCCGGCGCGCTGCTCTCAATCACCCAGCCAAGCTGGTCCCGGATCTCCCATAGGCCGCTGGAGTAAAAGGCACGGACACGAGCCATCAGCGGTGCGTCGCTGAGCAAATCGGCTAGCTGCGCCAGCGACGACATCACGCACGTGGTCGAGTGCGTGTGGTCGCCGAAGCGGTCCGTGTCGTAGCTGCCGTCCGCGAGGAAGTACTCCTCGACGGCCTTCTCTTTCAGAAGGATGGCCAGCTCCAGCGCCGGTCCGTACCCCGTCGCCCGGTAGTACTTGACCAGCGGTCCGATGGCGCGGCCGAGGCCCGTGATGAACGTGCCCTGGTGGTGGAAATTGACGTTGTACCTCTCCGCAATCTGTCTCTCGGCCCAGCCGCGATCGGGATCCCAGAGCCGGTTGATGGCGTCGATGCTTGCCTCTGCTACTTCTCGCGCCCGCGGCGAATCCCGAAATCGAGCCAGCGCATAGAGGGCGTGGAACCCCTCGCGCACATTGTGGGGCCGAAAGTTCTCCAGCGGGCCGTCGATCCGCTCGCGGTTCAGCGGCAGGGGAATCGGTCCGCCGTACGAAAAGAACGCGGCGCGGGCGTGCTTCTCGACCGCCTCCTCGTCGATTGAGAATCCCAGGGACTCCGCGGTCAGCAGCGCGTTGAGGTGGCGGCCGGGCACGTGCGATTCGTCGTGGACCGAACTGAAGGCCAGGTGCGGGTCCGGCCAGACCTGCGATCCGAAGAACGGAACGTCGTTGTCGTCCGCATTGAACACGCTGGCCATCGTCCGGCAGCCGGCCCGAATAGCGCTGCCAATGTCGGTCGTATTGACGTCCCGCAGCTTCATGGCTTGCCGGTCGGCTTGCCGGAGGGCGCGCGAGTATAGGCGCGCCAATTTGCCCGTCGTCGCCTGCCACGGCATTGACGTATCGTTCGAATACGCCGGCAAGCCGTAGGCGCGTTCTCGGTGTAAGGAAGGACAAATGCCCACCCAGTCCACCCTCTGGCTCAGCGGCCAGGACGGTTATCACACCTACCGAATCCCCGCGCTCGCGGTCACCACGGCCGGCACCGCGCTGGCCTTCTGCGAGGGCCGCCGCAACAGCCGGCACGACCACGGCGAAATCGACCTCCTGGTGCGACGCAGCACGGATAACGGCGACTCCTGGTCGGAGCCGCGCGTGGTCGTGGCTGGCAGCGGACAAACGGCCGGCAATCCCGCCCCCGTCGTTGATCGAATGACCGGTCGCATCTGGCTGCCGTTCGTTCGCAACGATCCCTTGGGCACAGTCGAGCGAGTCGTGCGTCGAGAGTCCTGGCGGCACCCCTACATGACCTTCAGCGATGATGACGGACGCACCTGGGCCGAGCCGATTGATGTGAAGGACCAGGTCATGGAACCCGCCTGGACCTGGTACGCCTTCGGCCCCGGTCACTCGATTCAACTGGCTTCGGGCCGTCTTCTGATCCCCTGCAACCACATGCCGCGCTCGGGGCACTCGCGCGACGACGTGCCGTTCCGGTCCGTCGTGGTCTACAGCGACGATGCCGGAGCGTCCTGGCACATCGGGGCCGCGGCCGCGGACGGTACCGACGAGTCCATAGCCGTGGAACTGGATGACGGCTCGCTCTACCTCAACAGCCGCAACGAGCTGGACACCAAGCGCCGCGTCGCCACCCGCAGCACCGACGGCGGCGAAACCTTCGGCCCCAGCGAAATCGATGAGGCCTTGATCGAACCGCGCTGCCAGGGCAGCGCCCTGCGCCTGGACGACGCCCGCGGCGGCGCTACCTGGGTGGTCTTTTCCAACCCGGCCAGTACCGTGCGCGAGCGCCTCACCGTGCGCTACAGCGCCGACGGGGCCAGGACGTGGAGCGCAGGCCGCCTGCTTCACGCCGGTCCCGCGGCCTACTCCGACCTCTGCCAGCTACCCGACGGCCGCCTCGGCTGCCTGTACGAATCCGGCGACGATGTGCCCTACGAACGCCTCACCTGGGCGCGCTTCGACCCGGCCTGGCTTACCGAGCCGGACGACTAACGCTTCGGACGAGCCGTCGAGTCTTTGCACCCGCATCAGGCGTGAGCGCCGCTAGTCGCCGCCAACCGAGCGGCGCTTAGAGCTTCAACTCCGCCTTCAACTCGGCCCACGAGACCCGTCCCGGCTCGCGCAGCGCCGCCAGGGCATCGGCAAGGTCTATCTCGTCCTCCAGCCGTTCCAGGGCCTCGTAATCGTCCATCGGCACGATGGCGGCCGCCGGCTTGCCATGCCGCGTGAGCACGATGCGCTCATGCCCATACTGAACCCGGCCCACCAGCTGGCCCAACACATCCCGGGCCTCCGTAATGGTCATGCCGCTGTCGAGTGCCATCCGAACCTCCTGGGCCACGAGCGCCTCTCTCAGCGATCGTGGCATATCCTCGCCACGGTAGCCGCCGGACGTTGCTGCACCCCTTGAGAGAGATCTTTGCGTAGTCCGATGGACGGGTGTGCGGTGGCACTCCCTTCGAGGAGCCGCCGTTCTTTCCCCTCTCCTGGGGGAGAGGCAGATTCGGGCGTCTTCGGCCGAAATCGGTGAGGGGTCTTCCGCGCAACCAACCCTGGGTTATGCAAGGGTCTCTCAAGCGGGCAGGGAACTATCCAGACCAGGGACATTGTGGCTTATGTGTCCAACGTGTGTCTAGTGGAGTTTGTACATTTCCGAGATTGAGTACCGAATCGAGTTCACCCCGCAGGGCGCACGGGATCTGCGGAAGCTGGCCGGCCGGGATCAGCGGCGCGTCGCCAGTCGCGTCGACGCGCTGGCGCTCAACCCGTTGCCGTCGGGCGTCCAGAAGCTCAAGGGCGGGCATGACATCTGGCGCCTACGCGTCGGCGACTACCGAGTGCTCTACACCACCGCCCAACAGATAGTGACGGTCACGGTGGTTCGCGTACGCCACCGACGCGAGGTGTATCGCCGTTAGAGCCGTCTCGATCAGGTGGACTGCGGCCGTACCCGCACCAGTTGCTTCCCGGTGTTCGCCCCGCTGAAAAGGCCGACGAAGGCGGCGGCGGCATTCTCCAGGCCGTCCACGATGCTCTCGCGGTACACAATTCGGCCGCTGGTCACCCACTCGGTCAGGGCGGCCATGGCCTCCTCGTCCTGCTCCGCAAAGTCGTTCACCAGGAAGCCCTGCATGCGCGCCCGGCGGCGGTGGAGGGTGCGCGAGTGCGGCGGAACCAGCGGCGGCTCGGCGGTGTGGTACTGGGCGATCGCGCCGCAAAGGGCGATGCGGGCGTGCAGGTTGATCTGCCGCAGCATCGCTTCCAGGATCTCGCCGCCGACGTTCTCGAAGATCACGTCGATGCCGTCCGGGCAGGCCGCGGCCAGGTCGTCGTCCAGCGAATCCGTGCGGTAGTTCACGGCGGCGTCGAACCCCAGGTCATCAACGATGTGCTTGCACTTGGCCTCGGTGCCGCAGATGCCCACCACGCGGCAGCCCTGGATCTTGGCGATCTGCCCGACAGCGCTGCCAACGGCGCCGGCCGCGCCGGTAACCACCACGGTTTCGCCAGCCCTAGGCTGACCGACCTCCAGCAAGCCGTAGTAAGCCGTCAGGCCGGGCATACCCAGGACGCCCAATGCGGTGGACAGCGGTGCCGCGTGACGGTCGATGCGTTCCAGCTCGCCCGTCGCGGCGGCCGCGTACTGCTGCCAGCCAAAGTAGCCCCGCACCGTCTCACCCACCGGCATGGCCGGATCGCTCGAGGCCACGACCTCGCCCACGCCTTCGCCGATCATCACCTGTCCGATCGCCACGGGGTCCCCGCGGTGCGGCTGCTCCCACAACCGCCCCCGCATATACGGGTCCACCGAGACAAACTCCGTCCGAACCACCGCCTCGCCCGCTCCGGCCTCCGGAATCGCCGACTCCTCCAGCCCAAAGTCCTCCACCACCGGAACCCCAACCGGCCGCCGCGCCAGCACCACCTGCAGATTGGTCTCAGCCGTCATGTGTCGTCCTTACCGTGGTGGCGCGGTTCTGCGCTCCTGCCAGATGAGACCTTTGCCTGACCCGATGGACCAGTGTGTGGTGCCAATCCCTTCGAGGAGACGCCATTCTTCCCCTCTCCAAGGGGAGAGGCAGATTCGGGCGTCTTCGGCCGAAATCGGTGAGGGGTCTTCCGCGCACCCAACCCTGGGTTACGCAAAAGCCTCTCCTGGGGCAGAAGGTTGGGGTAAGGGTCTTCCGGGCAACCACCCCCGGGCGACGCAAAGTCTCCAGATGCAGGCATTAGCCGTGACCAATCGGAAAGCCAATGTCTGAGATCCCCCGCGCCTTGGACTTGGCCCCGCCCCCGCGCCCCGCAAATGGCTCGCGTTCCGTGCCCACAAAGCGGTTGTTGGCGTCCTTCTTGCGCGGATCCGGCAGCGCATCCAGCCGGGCGCGCAGGTCGGCCAGGCGGTCGGCGTAGTCCGGGTGATCGATCAGGTTCACCGTCTCGTCGGGATCGCGCGCCAGGTCGAAGAGTTGCTCCGGACAATCCGGACCCCGGCCGAGCGTGCCTTCGTGGCCGTCGAAACGGAAGAGCTTCATGTCGCCGTGCTTCACCATCACCGACGGCCCGTTGTGCACGGCCCAGAGCTCGCTGTAGACGTCGTCCGGCCAGTCCTCGTCTCTACCTTCCAGCAGGGGTGCGACCGAGCGGCCGTCCAACCCCTCGGGAATCGGGACGTTGGCGATGTCGCAGATTGTGGGAAACAGGTCGACCAGCGAGACGTTGCGCTGAATGGTGGCGCCGCCTTGCGGGTAGCGCTGCGGCCAGCGGACGGCGAACGGCACCCGCGCCGACGCCTCGAAGTACTGCTGTTTCTCCCATAAGCCCTTCTGACCCAGCATTTCGCCGTGATCGGACAGGAAAACAATGGCGAAGTCGTCCAGGACGTCCAACTCGCGCAGTTTGTTGATCACCCTGGCGAACTGCGCGTCCATCCACTCGATCATCCCGTAGTACGCCGCCGTGGCCCGGTGCGCCTCGCGATAGGTCACATCCTTCCCCACCTCGACCTTGAAGAAGTCCGGGCAATCGAAGTGTTCGGGCACGTCCTCCTCGTACGGCTTGACTCGCCGCAGGTAATAGGCGAACAGATCGTCCGGGCACTGGTAGGGATAGTGCGGCGACCACAGGCTCACCGCCATCAGCAGCGGGGCGGGGTTGGTGCGGTCGTACGGCTCGTTGACGAAGTGCTCGTCCAGGAACATCAGGGCGCCGTCAACCGAGTAACGGTCGTGCTGCATCCAGTGCCCGCGTCCGGCGCGCGCATACCGGATTTCCTGCTTCACCTTGTCCGGCCACGAACCCGTGCCGGGGTCGCGCTCGATCAGGGCCTGGTGCTCCGGGTCGTCGGCCGGCTCGTAGCCGTTGCGTCCCACGATGTCGCGCCCGATGCGCTGGTGCCAGCCGTGCATCTGGTCCGGTCCCACGAAATGCATCTTGCCCGCCGCGCAGGTGGTGTAGCCGTAGCGCGAGAGGTGCCCCGGAATGGTCAACACCTCGCTTGGCATGGCGTCGCCGAAGTTCGCGCAACCGCAATTCCGCGGATACAGGCCCGAAAGAAAGGCCTGTCGCGCCGGCACGCAGATGGGCGACGGCGTGTAGGCGTTCCGGAAGTAGAAGCCCCCGTCGATCATCCAGTCCAGCGTCGGCGTACGGATGTGCGGGTCGCCCTCGATCGGCATGACGTCGGGACGGTGCTCGTCGTTGATCAGCATCAGGATGTGGGGCTTGCGTTCCGGCATGGCGTTCACCTAACGACGCGAGCGCGTGAGCCTACGCCATTCCAGCCACGCCGTCCCAGGAGAGTCCTGTCCACAACGCCCATCGCCCTCGAGAGAGACCTTTACATAACCCGAGGAGCGGATGTGCGATGTCAATCTCCTCAAGCGGCCGCCGTTCGTTCCCCTCTCCAAGCAGACCTTTGTAGATACGCCCCGCGCCCTCGAAAAAACGGCCCCTCTTGCTCCCTCTCCCCGTGGAGACCGTTGCATAACGTCTCTCATCGGCTAATGCGCGGCCGCTCTTGCTCCCTCTCCCCGTGGGAGAGGGCTGGGGTGAGGGTCTTCCGCGCACCCAACTATGGGTGATGTAAAGACCTCTCCGGAGAGGGACGGCTCTTTCCCCCTCTCGCCGTGGAGACCTTTGCGCAACTGCCCTCGTCTCGCGAGCCGTGGCCGCTCTTCCTCCCTCTACCCGTGGGAGAGGGTTGGGGTGAGGGTCTTCCGCGCAACCAACCATGGGTGCTGTAAAGGCCTCTCGGGAGAGCGACGGCTCGTGCTCCCTCTCCCTCTTCATCCCGCTCTTACGTCTCTCCCCTTCCCCATGAGGGTCTTCCGGGCGCCCACCCTCAGGTCGCGCAAAGGCCGCAACCGGAACCCCGCTGGCTAAAATCCGACAGGGCGGGTGGTCGCCGACCACGGACCGGATCTCACTTGATCGGCGGGGGGCAGGGACTCCCCGCGCACGGAGGAACAGATGACCACCGACCCGCAGCGACTGGCCCGCCTGGAGGGTGCGTACGAGCATTTGGCAACCAAGGCTGACCTCAAAGACTTGGAGCTGCGGCTTGCGGCCGAGATAGCCGAGTTGACCCGGGCAATGGCGGCCCAAACCCGCTGGCTGGCCGGCCTTGTCCTGGCGGCGGCCGCGGCTGCCGCTGGCGTGGTGATTGCCGTCGACCGCCTGGCGGGCTGACGCCCCGTCCCCACCCGTCGCCGGATCTTCCCCTCTCCTGAGAGACCCTTCCGTAAGCCGAGGGACGGGCGTCTGGTTTCAAGCTCCTAAAAGGGCAGCGCCTCTTCACCCTCGCCGAGGGGGAGGAGGATTCTGCCGACTTCGCCAGAAGGAAGGTGCGGAGTCTTCCGGGCAACCACTGCCCAAACTCACCGCAGGCCCCTGGCACTCCAATCGCCGGGCGTCCCTCTTTCTCCCTCTCCCTTGAGGGAGAGGGCTGGGGTGAGGGTGGCAGCTACCCCCAACACCCACGCCGGCGACCGGCAACCAGGCTCGCCAAACCAACCTCTTAATCCGTCTCCTGTGGGCGAGGGATGGTATGAAGGTCCTTCAGTCATCCACCCCGGGGTTACTGAACATTCGCCAGCAGAGGTCTGGTCATAGCTGCTGGCGGCTTCCCCGCTGGTCGGTCACACTGCCCGTGTCCGCCTGAACGGGACTCGACAAATGCCTTCAATGCGACCGAACCGCGTAAAGCACAAGCTGGCCGCCGGAGAACTGGCCACCGGCATCATGGGCACTGGAATGACGGCGGACCTGATCGAGTGGCTCGGCCCGCTGGGCTTCGACTCCGTCTGGCTGGAAGGCGAACACGGGCCGTTGGACTACCGGGACATCCCCGACCAGTCGCGAGCCGCCGACCTCTGGGGCATGACCTCCATCGTGCGCGTCAACGAGAACCGCTACGGGCCCATCTACCGCGTGCTGGACCTGGGCGCCCAGGGCGTCTGCGTACCGCACGTGGACACGCGCGACCAGGCGAAGGCCGTGGCCGACGCCTCGAAATTCTTTCCCGTGGGCAAGCGCGGCATGACGACCTCCCGCCAGGGTTACGGCGCCGAGGACTTCTACGAGCGAGCCAACGACGAGTGCTTGGCCATCATCCTCATCGAGGACATCCTGGCCGTGAACAACCTCGACGAGATTCTGCAAGTCGAGGGCGTGGATATCTTCTACGTCGCGCCCGGCGACCTCGGTCAGAGCCTTGGTCACATGGACTCGACCCACCCCGAGGTGCAGGCGGTGATCGACCAGGCCCTGGCGACCATCGTGGCCTCGGGTCGCCACGCCGGAACCCTGGTCACCTCCGCCAACGTCGAACGCTACGTCGACATGGGCGTCGGCTTCGTCACGACCGGCCTGAACGCCTGGATAGCCGAGGGCGCGAAGGACTTCCTGCGAAGGGTCGGCCGCTAGGTCTCCATCGCCGCCGCGGTGTCGGCGCTCAAGTCGCGCAGCTGCGTAGGTCGCACGTAGACCTCCTCGATCAGCGTGCGGCCGGGAATGCAGGCGCAGAGGCGGACGATTTCGGCCAGGTCCTCGGACTGCATCATGGTGGCGCGCGCCTCGGCGTCGGGGACCAGCTTGCGGCGTTCCAGGATCGGCGTGTCGACTTCGCCCGGAAAGATCGTGCAGGCCCGCAGGCCGTGGCTGCGGAGTTCGTTGTTGACGCTCTTCATCACACTCGCCACGGCCGCTTTCGCGGCGCCATAGGCCACGCCGGCCATAGGGCTGGACGTGACGGCCGCGTACGACGAGATGGTGATCACGGTGCCGGACCCGCGCTCCAACATCCCCGGCAACGCCGCCTGCGTGAGCACAAGCGGAGCCGTCACGTTGAGCCGCTGGACACCCTCGAAGTCGTCGGCTTCGATCCTGCGCACGGTGCGCGACTTGCTGCCGCCCCCGGCATTGTTGACCAGGACATCCAGTCGCCCGAACTCGGACTCCGTCCGCGCCACCACTTCGCGAGCCGCCTCCGGATCGGTGATGTCGACCGAAAGCGCCAGCGCCCTACCGCCCCCATCCCGAATCATCACCGCCGTCTCATCAAGCAACCCCTGTCGCCGCCCAACCAACGTCACCGCCGCGCCTTCCCCGGCCAGCGCAATCGCGCTCGCGCGCCCGATCCCGGTTCCAGCGCCGGTAACCAACGCGACCTGCCCATTGAGCTGTTTCATTGCTGCGCCTGCCTTTCACGGCTGCTGGATTCTCGGTATTGGCTCACTCTGAGGAGCAGCGCTACGTCCGCCGAGTTGCGACGTCGATCACCGCGTCTTCGCGCACCACAGATCACGCCCATCATCCCATCCATGCCCCCCGGAAGACCTTCGCAGAACGCCCCCCGCCCCCGAAGGCACCGCGGCTCTGTCCTCCCTCTCCCCTTCTTCTCTCAACGCTCACGCCTCGCAGCTCTCCCCTTCCTCAACCCCTCTTGCCAATCCCCAATCTCCCGCCGACAATCTAGCCACCTAATCTAGCCAGGAACCACCCATGCACGACTGGCCCCTCCATGACGCTAAGAACCGATTCAGCGCTGTCGTCAACGCCGCTCTCGCCGGCGACCCGCAGCGCGTGACCCGTCGCGGCAAACCCGCCGTCGTCGTCCTCGCCGTCGACGAATACGAGCGGCTCTGCCATCTCGAGCAGACCCACGCGCCCACCTTCGCCGAACTACTGCTCGACATCCCGCAGGACGACCAGGAATTCGAGCGGCTCAGCCTTCCCGCCCGTCCGCTGGACCTCTGATGTACCTGATCGACACCGACGTAGTGTCCGCCTTGCGCCGGCGGCGCCGTCACCCTCGGGCCGCCGCTTGGCTGGCCAGCCAGCGCACCTCCGACCTTCACCTCAGCGCCGTCACCATCAGCGAGATCGAACGTGGCATCGCGCAACAGCAACGCCACGACGCCGCCTTCGCGCACGACCTGACCGTCTGGCTGGAGAAAGTCCTCACCTGGTACGGCGGTCGCGTGCTGCCCGTGGATGTGCCAACCGCCCGCCGCTGGGGCCAACTGTGCGGAGCCCTCGGCCACCAGAACCTCGATCTCCTCATCGCCGCCACCGCCCTCGAACACGGACTCACCGTCGTCACCCGCAACCTCAAACACTTCCACTCCTCCGGGGTCCCTCTCCTCAACCCCTTCACCGACCAGACCTAGAAACCCCGTCGCCTTGGCTGCACGCACCCTGGAACCTGAAAGCGTCTGGAATCCGCCCCTGCCGGCGAACCCCCGGCCGCACTCCCACCATCCAATACCCCCAGCTGCCAGTCATCCCGGCGTCTGAAATAAGCCTGTCCTGAGCCAGTCGAAGGACCTGTCTGAGACCCCCGAAGGGCGGGAACCGTGAGGGGCACGCGCGCCTCCCAATACTGGACACATGTCGGCGAAAACTGGACACATTGCCCGCCAAACTGGACACCTCAGGCCCAAAAAATTGACACATTGGCCCGACAAAGTGGACACATCCCAGGGATTGCTCACGCCCGCCTCCGGCCCGCTCCCACCGTGATCTCGGCGTCCCCGAAGAGCCTGTCGAAAGAGCCTGTCCTGGGCCTACCGAAGGGGCCTGCCCTGAGCCTGTCGAAGGGGGAATCCCGCCTTCCATCCACGCCCGATCCCCAACCTCCCACTCCGACTCTCACTGCTCTCCCCTCGCCCCTCTCCACTTCCTCACTGAACACATCGGGCCCAAAAGTGAACACATTTGGCCGAAAACTAGACACATTGGCCCGGAAACTGAACACATCGGGCAAAAAACTGAACACATTGCCCCGGTCCACTGAACACATCCCTAGTCGCGCCCACCCCCCGCCTTTCATGCCTCATCCCTGCCCTTATTGCTGTCCGTAATCATTTGGGGTACAATAGGGCGCTCTAGCCGCATCCCTCCCCCGGATCTCCATGCTCGCCCGCCTCGTCCGACTGCTCACCGCTTCCGCCACCCGTCGCCCCCCGCTTGTTGCTCCGGTTGGGTCGAGGCCGGTTTCAGACCGGCATCTTCCGGTCAAGACGCCGCCCCATCCCCTCGCCACGTCTGCGTCCTCAGCGTCGCCGGCGCCGTCCAGCCGTCCCAACATTCCTCGCCGACTCGCCAAAAAATCCGGCCCAAGCTGTCTCTGGCCAGCCGGCCCCCTCTGGGGGCCGGCTGGCCAGAGACAGCTCCCCCTTCACCCCCGGCCCAGTCCCACCGCCGGGTTCACGCCTGCGGCGTCGGCTAGAACTCCATCGCGGCGGCAATGTCGGCTTGCATGTTGCGCAGGTGAGTGGGGCGGACGTAGATGTCTTCGACCAGCGTGCGGGCCGGCATGCGGGCGCAGAGCAGGATGATCTGGGCAATGTCCTCGGCGTGCATCATGGACGCGCGGGCCTCGGCGCCGGGTACGAGCGGGCGGGCGTCCAGCATCGCCGTGTCCACTTCACCGGGATAGATGGTGCAGGCCCGGATTCCGCGGTTGCGGTACTCGACGTTAATGGCCTTCATCAGGGCGACGACCGCCGCCTTGGAAACGCTGTAGGCCGTCCCGCCGGGTGGCCCGGGGCTCAAGACCGAGTACGACGCCACCGTGACGATCACCCCGCCCCCGCGTTCGAGCATGCCCGGCAGCGCCGCCTGGGTCAGGGAGAGAGGGCCGGTCACGTTGATGCGCGTCAGCGTGTCGATATCGTCGGCACTCGTCGTGCCCACGCTGCGCGACGCGGTGTTGGCGCCGGCGTTGTTGACCAGGATGTCCAGGCGACCGAAGGCGGCAAGGGTTTGGTTGACGGTGTCTCGGGCGGCCTCGGCATCGCCGAGATCGGCGGGCAGGACCAATGCACGGGCGCCGGTCGAGGCTTTTATCAGCTGAGCGCTCTCCTTGAGCAAGTGGGCGCGACGACCTACCAGAGCCACCGAGGCGCCATCGCCCGCCAGCGCCAGGGCGGCCGCCCGGCCGATGCCGCTGCCGCCTCCGGTGACAAGGGCGGCCTGGCCATCAAGGGCTCCCATGACGCGTCGTATCCCCTTTCCGGCGATCCGGGCCGGCTACTGGCTCTGCCCGCGAGCCGAGACTTCCCAGACATCCTCGACGACGCCTTCACGGGCGACGAAGGCATGATCGTAGAGGTTGACGCATGGGCAAATGTGATTGGGGATGATCCGGATCACCCCGCCGATGGAGTAGGCGCCTGCGTCCGGGACCGAGAGCACGCCGTGCTCGTCGGAGAGGCTAACGATAGTGGCTTCCGGCTGGCCAACGACCATGCCGAAGCCACTGTTCTCGAGGATGCTGGGCCCCCGGCGATCAGAAGTCAGCGCCTTGGCGCCGGCGTCCACCACGACGCGCTCGGGCGTGGGAAGGTTGACCACCGTGGCCAGCACCGTGGCCGCGCACCAGTCGGTGTGGCCCAGGAAGTTGGCGTGAGAGCCGTCGTTGAAGACCGCGGTACCCGGCCGAAGTTCATCGATGCCCGCATGAAACTTGCGCGCAAAGAGCGACGGCGTCGATCCCATGCTGACCTCACAGGGCGCGCCGGTGGCGTCGCGAATGGCCTGCGCGGCCTCAAGCATCTGGCGCTGGGCCTGGTCGGCGATCACGGCCAGGTCCGCGTCGTCTTGGGCGGCGTAGTCGTGCCCTTCGTGGGTGTAGACGCCGCGCAGGGCGAGCCCCGGCGAATCCAGGATTCGCTGGGCCAAATCTACGGCCTCATGGGGTTCCACAACGCCGGTACGGCGCTGCCCGACGTCGATCTCGATGCTGATGTCCAGCGGATCGGCCCTGCGAAAGGCCTGGCTGAGCAGGTCGATCTGTTCGGGGTGATCGACGCCCACGGCCAGCCGGACGCGCTCCGCCAGAGCGCGCAGCCGGCGCATCTTGGCCGGACCAACGACCTGGTTGGCAATGAAGATGTCGTCGATGCCCCCGTCGGCAAAGACCTCGGCCTCCCCGGTCTTGGCGCAGCAGATGCCCTGGGCGCCGGCCTCGATCTGGCGTTCGGCGACCGCCAGCATGCGGTGGGTCTTGATGTGCGGGCGCAGCCGCGCGCCGGCGGCCTGGGCGATCTCGACGGTGCGGGCAATGTTGGCCTCAACGACGTCCAGGTCCAAGACCAGGGCCGGCGTATCCAGGGCGTCGATCGGCTGACCGATTGCCGTTGCTGGATCGCGGGTGGAGAGCGCGAGTGCGACCATGGGGTTCCGCCATCGGGGAAGCGCGACAGTCTACGCGCGGCAGCGCCGGTGTCGTATCGTCGCGCGAAGCAAAAGGCAAGGAGGTCCGCGACATGGCTGCGGAGGTAGAGACGCTCCAAAACTGGATCGCGGGTGAATGGACGGCGCCGCGCGGCACGGATGCCGCGGAAGTCACGAACCCCGCCTCGGGCGGGGTGGTTGCCGAGGCGCCGATGTCGTCCAACGACGATGTGGCGGATGCCGTGGGGGCCGCTCACGACGCATTCGACTCGTGGCGCGCGACGCCCGCGGTGGAACGTGGACGGTTGCTGTTCCGGCTGCATCACCTGGTCGAGGAGCAGTTCGAGGACCTGTCGCGCACGATCACCATCGAAAACGGCAAGACGCTGGAAGAAGCGCGCGGCGAACTCATTCGGACCCTGGAGAACATCGAGGTCGCGGCCGGAATCCCCACCCTGCAGATGGGGGACTTTTCGGCCGACATCGCGGCAGGCATCGATGAGACCTCGATCCGCGAGCCGATGGGGGTGTTTGTCCAGATCGGCCCCTTCAACTTTCCGTCGATGGTTCCTTTCTGGTTCGCGCCCTATGCGCTGGCCACCGGCAACACTTACGTCATAAAGCCGTCGCCGCAAACGCCAATTAGCCAGGCGCGGATGATGGACCTGATCGCCGAGGCCGGATTCCCCGCGGGCGTCATCAACCTGGTGCACGGCGGCGCGGAGACGGCGGAGGCGCTGATCGCGGATCCGCGCGTGCAGGGCGTCTCGTTTGTCGGAACCACGCCGGTCGCGCAACGCATCTACGAGCTGGCAGGGCAGCACGGCAAGCGGGTCCAGGCGCAGGGCGGGGCCAAGAATCACCTGGTGATACTGCCCGACGCCAACCTGGACGCCGCGATTCCCAACCTGATGGGTTCCACATTCGGCTGCGCCGGCCAGCGGTGCCTGGCCGGGTCGGTGGTGGTGGCGCAGAACGATGTCTACTCCGAATTCACCGACCGCCTGACGGCCGCCGCGCAGGCCCTGCGGCTGGGCGACGGGCTGGACCCGGACGTCGGCATGGGGCCGGTGATTTCGCGGGACTCTCGCGATCGAATCCTGGCTACGCTCGACGATGCCGCGTCAGCCGGCGCACGGATGGTGGCCGACGGCCGCGGCGCCACCGCCGAGGGTCTGCCCAACGGCTACTGGGTCGGTCCGACGGTGGTCGACGAGGTCACCCCGGACATGCGGATCTCGCAGGAAGAGGTTTTCGGGCCGGTGGCCAGCCTGCTGCGGGTTGGCACGCTGCAAGAGGCGATGGACATGATCGAAGCCAGCCCCTTCGGCAATGCCGCCTCGATCTACACCAACAGCGGTGCGGCGGCTCGCGAGTTTGTTTCCGGCGTCAACATCGGAAACGTGGGTGTGAACGTGGGCGTGGCCGCGCCGATGGCGTTCTTCCCGTTCGCGGGGCGCAAGGCGTCGTTCTTTGGCGACTTGCATGGACAAGCCGGAGACGCCGTGCGCTTCTTTACCGATCCGAAAGTCGTCGTCTCGCGCTGGCCGAAGTCGACTGACGGCCGCGACCCCTGGGACTGAGCCGCCAATGTCTGCCCGCCGACGCCTGGATCCCGACCGCCCCGCACGCGACTGGGCCTATCTGCAAGACATTCATCCCGCGATCAGCGGGGCCCAAGCCCGAATCGAGCGAGAGGCCGCAAAGGACCGCGAGCCGATAACTGAGCGCGAGTCCGCGCGGCTGCTGGCGACGCTGGTGCGCGCCTGCGGCGCCCGGACGGCCCTGGAAATCGGCACAAACCTCGGCTACTCGGCGACCTGGATCGCCGGCGCCCTACCGCGCGACGGTCGCCTGATCTGCCTCGACATCGATGCCGAGATACTCGAACGCGCCCGCGAGCACCTCACGCACGAACGGGTAATCGATCGTGTTGAGTTGCGCTGCGGCGCGGCGCTGGACTTGCTGGCAGACCTTCCCGGCCCGTTCGACTTCGCCTACATCGACGCGAACAAGGACGACTATCCCGCGTACCTGGAGGCGTGTGTGGATCGGCTGCGTCCGGGCGGCGTCGTCTGCGTCGACAATCTGCTGTGGGGCGGCCAGGCGGCGATGGAGACCGACGATCCGAACCGTCCGCGCCAGTGGACGCCGATCATCCGGTCGTTCAACCGGTCGTTCCTGGATCATCCGCAGTTGGACTCGACCATCGTGCAGATCGGCGACGGTGTCGGCATCGGAGTCAAACGGGGCTGAAACGCCTCTATTCGGGAGTCCGCGGCCGGCGCGTACGGCCACCTGGACAACCGCAATTGACGAACCTGCCGCTGCCGCCTAGCGTCATACGCGGCACACAGCCTTGGTTTGAACGGAGCACGAACTGGTGATTACCAACACGGCAAAGCAACGCATGGAGCAGGGCAAGGTTGCACTCGGGGCCGGCTGCGGCCTCGGTGTTCCATTCCCCGCAGAGATGTTGGCGAGCATGGGGTTCGACTGGGTGCTGATCGACAACCAGCACGGCAGCTGGGACCGCTATTCCTCCATGCTGGCATTCATGGCCGTGCGTGCCGGCGGCTCGATTCCGATGGCGCGCGCGCTGGTGAATCGCTACGACGAGATCGGGCGGCTGCTGGACGAAGGCGCGCTGGGGATCATCGTCCCGATGGTCGACACGGTTGAGCAGGCCGAAGCGGCGGCCTTTGCCTCACGCTTCCCGCCGGCCGGCGGCCGCTCCAACGGGGCAGGCGGCGCCAGCGCCTACGGACCCGACTACATCGAGCGCTTCAATGACGAGGCCTTTGTGGCCATCCAGTTGGAATCAAAGGAAGCCATCGAGAACGCCGACGACATCATGGCCGTGGACGGCATCGACGGCTGCTGGCTGGGCCCCGCCGACCTCGCGAACTCCATCGGATTCGCCCGCGACTCCGCCGAACACGACGAAGCCGTGATGCGGATGATCGAAGCCTGCCAGAAGCACGGCAAAGCCCCCGGCATCGCCGCCGGCAACGTGGAGCAGGTCGAGAAGTGGGTGGCCGCCGGCTGCACCTTCATCAGCGCCGGCAGCGACAAGGGCTACATCGCGCTGGGCGGCATGGCCGAGTTCGAGGCGCTAAAACACCTGAGGGAGTAGCAGTAACGTGAGCGCAGGCCCAAGTGAAGGTGTTTGTGTCGCTATGAGGATGGGCTCACGTGCTTGAGAAGGACTACAGCGGGCTGTTCGACTTCTGCTCGGGGCCTTGTGAACTTGGCGACGTACTGCAGATAGTCGCGATTGTCGTTCTGTTCTTAGTCATTTTTGGTGGATCCATCGCCTGGGTTCGATACCGAGCAAAGCGAGGGTCATATGGACTGTTTCCTGGCGGCCATGGCTAGTGATCGAGATGAAGTCGCATGCGCGAGACGGACGGCTCGTCTGGTTCGCGGCCATCAAGCCTGTGAGTGACGAACAGTGATTGAGCGCGACTATAGCGACCTCTTCGACTTCTGCTCAGGAGCCTGTGAGCTTGGAGACATTCTTCAGCTTGCGGGATTCGTCGTAGTCGGACTGGTAGTGTTGATAGGGATTCTCAGGTTCTTTATCAAGTTCGGAAAAGATCCATCAATGCCGTGGTCTACCAAACTATGAGAGCGAGGATTAAATATTCGTTCGTGGGGCTACTGCACGATGCGGAATACGGCGCAGCCGGTTGCCCGGACATCGGCACCGGCAGCGTCAAGGGTTACATCGCACTGGGTGGAACGTGGGATTCGAGGCGCTGAAACTCCTGCGGAGGCAGGCGACTAGGCGGCAACTGTCGAGATCGGCCACTTGAGATGTGGGGCGCTGTGCCTCGTGAACCGGGGGATTCTGCTTCGGAGTTGGCGGGTCTTGTGACCTCGGGGACGTAATTTCGACTATAGTTTTCTTGATAGTGCTGGCTGTGGCAGTTGTCGCCATCGCGGCACTGGTTGTTTATCTTTTGCTTGACCATATTCGGGACCGATTCCCTTCGGAAGTCGCGGAGATTGGTGACGGGCGGCGGGAGTCTAGTGGGAACGGTGGGATGTCAGGGAGCAGCAAAGGGTTTGTTCGGGTTTCCAGAGCTCAGAAAGGCAGGCGAGGACCGGACGAAACCTCGGACTCGTGCGGCGGAGGAGAAGCCCACCGGCTATCGTCCGCGTGGCGACCTACACGTCCGCGGCTCTCGCGGGCAGCAGTGGAGCGCCAGATACAACTGCGAGTCGAACAAGGCAGGCAGGACGCTGAGAATGACGGGACTGACGCTACACGGGGTCATGAGACTACCAACTGGCGAGGGCAAAGCGAATCTCTGGCAGACAAGAAAGAGAGGCTTAGGCGCGAGACTAATCGTTGGTTGCCTGGGTATCACCGCAGATCTCGTGACGTTTTGGAGTAGATTATGAGTCATAAGGTCATTTCGTATCATCATCCCAATTCAATTTACGTTGGTGCTCTAGGTCTAGCGTCTACTTCGCCCATGATCCTCGACTGGTAGTTGTTTCCTGCGCGAGCTTTGGGTAGTATTGGGGCAGATCGGCTGCCGAGGGTAGCTGGATGGCTTTGCTGATTCTCTTCTTAGTGCTCGGTGTTCTGATGATAATTGGGCTAATGCCCGGCAGCCACAACCATCGAGAATGGCTGTTGACTATAGTGTTGGGATCATTCATATTGTTCACGACTGTATATCTTCTCATACTCTCGAGGGAACAAGCTCGGAACGCGAAATTCGCCGCGCGCACCAGTAATGAGCTCAAGTCGCCGCGCGAAAGACGAGAAGATCTCAGGCGCCGACGACTTGCCAGGTCCCGTAGCCAGAGTCGTAGTCGAGTACTAGGGATCGAGCCAAGCCATCGACGATCCGGAAAGAGGCATGTTCCGCAGGCAAGCCTTCGGCGACAGGATGAACTGCGGATCAGTCAGGGCATTCGTGACGCTGCTCGGGAGCAGGCTGATGCACGTCAGCGTCGGGGACGTCGGGTGCGTTCCGACGAAGCGCAGCCGATTGGCCGGAGATACCTGGAAGGACTAAGTCGGTCTCATCCCAGCACCTCCAGAGGCCGGCCTGTTTCACAGGCTGGCATTCGGCGCCAGGAGGAGCTGCGAATTGCGCAGGGCAGGGCCTACGCAGCAGAGACAGGCGTCGACGCGCAGCACATAACCGAGACTGCTGGCGAGCGTAGGAAACGAGAGCGTTTGAGGAGACGAAGAAAGAGGTTCTGGCGGGAAACCGACTGGGGCTCTAGCGCGTAGATCCTGTCTAGTGACGTAGTGAAGACGACCAGGAGGTGTCGCACCCACGGCTGGATTGGCCTCGGGACCGTGGGGGATCTCGTGTCGGAAAGATGAGGCTCGTTCCGAACTTGACAAAGCTGGCGGCACTGGTTGTGTCCGGTAGGAGCGTTCGTGCGTCATGTCCGCCGCGGGCCGACGCCGCTATCCTCTGACGTCGCGGCTATCCACTGTTGCAAAGGGTGCTCCATGAAGATTGCCAATATCAGTGTCCGGCAGGTTGATGTGCCGCATCCGCATCCGTATGTGCATGCGTGGGGGCCGCCGGGGCGCGTGGAGTATTCGCGCGGGGCGGTGATCGTGAAGGTGGAGACGGATGAGGGGCTGACCGGCTGGGGTATTGGCGACACGCGCAGCGGGGTCACGAACCGTGACGTGGTGGCACCGCAGTTGATCGGCCAGGACGTGTACGCCCTGGCGCGGCATGCCGAGGTAATGCGGCGGGCCGGGACGTTCCTCTTCGACATGGCGCTCTGCGACATCATCGGCAAGGCGGCAGGTCAGCCGTTGCATCGTCTGTGGGGCTATCGCGACACCCGCGTGCGCGCCTACGCCAGCACCATCGTGGCGGCCACGCCGGAGCAGCGGGCCGAGGATGCGTTGGCCTACCTGGAGCAGGGGTTCACGGCCATCAAGCTGCGCACGGCGTTTCCGACTCTGGCAGAGGACGTGGCGCTGGTGTCGGCAGTCCGCGACGCGGTCGGCGATCGCATGGTGATTATGGTGGACGCAAACCTGGCGGGCGGATCGTCCAGCGACCACCGTCCCGCCTGGGACTACGAGCGATCCCTGGCCGAGGCACGCGAATTGGAGCAGCTGGACGTCTTCTGGCTGGAGGAACCGCTGCCGCGAGACGACTTTGACACGATCGCTCGACTCACGGCCGAAACCGACATCGCCATCGCCGGCGGTGAGGGCAACCTGGGCATGCCGGACTTCATCGAGATGATCCGGGTAGGGGCCTACGACATCCTGCAGCCGGATACGGCCGCGAGCTGTGAGGTCCTTTCGCAATTCATCAAAATCGCCGCGGCGGCGGAGTTTGCGGGCAAGCTGTTCGTGCCCCATCACGGCGTCACCGGACTAGGTATTGCGGCACACATGCAGTTGAGCGTGTGTATCCCGAATTGCCCCTATGTGGAATTCATCCTCGACGAGCCGTACCGCACGATTGAGCACTATCAGCAGTTGGGCGGCATCGTGGACGCGCCACTGCGGATCGACGCCGACGGCTATCTTCCTGTTCCCACACGGCCCGGTCTTGGCGTGGGCGTGAACGAAGACGCCATTGCCCAGTACGAAGTCGAGGTCACCGACTAGGCGGCGAGCCGGTCTCTCCAGTCTGCTGAGCGGAATCGGGTTGCTCGGCGGGGCGATTGCCGGGCCAGCGGGAAGGACCGGGCCGCGGCTGTTCGCCGTCGGAGCCTGCGATGGGGCCGGGCCGAACGTGCTTGGCGGTCAGGGCGCCGACGGCCAGGGCAGTCTTGGGCGACGCGCCGGCCTGCTTGAGGATCGTCTCGGTGGATTCGCGTACGTGGTGGTAGACGGCGTCGCTGTCGCCGATCCCGGGCGCCGGTCCGTCGCCCGCCGTCCAAATCTTCGCCAGCCGGTCGGCCAGCAAGTCGCTGACGACCATCAAGTCGCGGGCCATGCGGCCCGATGAGTCGTCCTGGCTGGTTTGTTGCGTTCCCATCTGGCGACCGATCCAGAGGCCTGCGGTCGCGGCCAATACGGCGCCAATGGCCGCGGCAGCAGTTCCCAGGATGATCGATTCGCTCATTTTGTGCCGGCGGATCGGCGCGCCGCTAATGGCCCGGAGGTTCGAACGTCAGGCTAAGCCTACTGCGCGGCCCACTCCATGGGGCAAGGTCCCTGCCCAGACTGCTGCGCTGGACGCGAGGCCTCGATTTGCCCACCAATTCGCATCCCCGAGACTAAGGTAGACGTGTGTTTCCGAGTTCCTTGAGTCGAGGATGAAGCGCATGCGGCGAGTCATTATTGACACTGACCCCGGCACTGACGACGCCCTGGCGCTCTTGATGGCATTGAACTGCCCGGACTTGCACATTGAGGGCATCACGACCGTCGGGGGCAACGCCACGCTTGCGCAGACGACTCAGAACGCGCTGCGGCTGGTCGACCACGTCGCCTCCGGGCGTGATGTTCCAGTCGCCGTGGGCGCCGCCCAGCCGGCGCATGGCTCGTTTTCGTATGCGTACCACGTGCACGGCACCGATGGTCTTGGGGTCGACTTGCCTTCCACTGCGCGGAAACCGTATTCAGCGGACGCCGTCGAGCTCATTCGCGATCGCGCACTTGCGGCGCCGGGACAGGTATCTGTCATTGCGCTTGGGCCGCTGACAAACGTGGCCGCGGCACTGGACCGTCGGCCGGACGTTGCCAAGGCCATCTCGGACATCGTCGTCATGGGCGGGGCTGTTGATGTGCCCGGCAACATTACGCCCGACGCCGAATTCAACATCTTTGAAGATCCGTGGTCCGCGAACGGCGTATTCGCGTCCGGGGTGCCCGTCACTCTCGTCGGACTGGACGTGACCCACAAGACTTCCATGCACCGCGACGGCGGCCCGCGGTGGTTCGAGGGCAAGTCCAAATCTGCCCAATTGGGGAACCGCATCCTGGCGAACAGTTTTCGGGAGCGAGCGGGTGTGCAGGACTTCTATCTGCACGATCCCCTGGCCGTAGCGGCGGCGGTTGAGCCTGAACTCCTGACGTATCGACGCGCGCAGGTGGAGGTCGTAACGGATGGGGATGAGCGAGGTCGAACCGTCGCGAGTTTCGGCGACGGGCCCGTGCGGGTGGCGTTAGGGGTTGATGTCGGGCGAGCCGTGGAGGTCGTACGGACACTTATCTCCAAGTGAACAGATGAAGCCACCGGGGTAGATCGACGCAGCCGTCATCATTCATGATCTGACAAGGGAGATCTGCAGGGATGTCCGCACGCATGACTCCGAGACAGGCCCGAGTGGTCATCATTGGCGCGGGAATCGTCGGCTGCAGCGTGGCGTATCACCTGACGAAGCTCGGCTGGCGCGACGTCGTGGTCGTCGAGCAGGGACCGCTGTTTGAAACCGGCGGATCGACGTCTCACGCCCCGGGGCTGGTGTTCCAGTTAAATCCCTCGAAGACGATGACAGGGTTTGCGCGCCATAGCGTGGATCTGTGGACCCAACTGGAACTCGACGGTGTCCCATGCGCCAAGACCGTAGGCAGCCTCGAGGTTGCGTGGACGCCGGAGCGTCTCGTCGACCTGAAGCGCAAGGCCGGGTATGGATTGAGCTGGGGCGTGGATGCACATCTGCTCAGTCCCCGCGAGGCCCGCGACCTCGTTCCGGTGCTGTCGGATCGAATCCTTGGCGCGCTGTATGTCCCATCCGACGTCCACACCAAGGCGACGAGGCCGGCCGAGGCCATGGCGAGGGAGGCCGAACGCAACGGTGCGAGTTTTCACGGCAAGGTGAAAGTCTCGGGACTCGATATCGCCCGCGGCAGGATTCGCGGAGTCCGGACCACCCACGGTGACATTCGGACGGACCTGGTGATCGCGGCCGCAGGTATCTGGGCGCCGATGGTGGGCGAAATGGCTGGGGTGCCGATTCCACTGTCGCCAATGCAGCACCTCTATGCGGTTACCACGCCGATCGAAGCACTGGCTGGCGCAACCGAGGAGATATCCCAGCCCCTGTTGCGCCACCAAGACGCCGCGATGTACTTCCGCCAGGAAGGCGACTGCTACGGCATCGGGTCGTACCTGCACGAGCCGATGCTGGTGGAGGCCGCCGACCTTGTCGACTATGACCAAGCGCCGATTGCGCCGGCGGAGCTGCCGTTCGTACCCAAGCACTTCGAGAGGGCACGGGCAGCCGCTGGTGAGCTGATGCCCAGCCTGGAGGGCGTGGGGCTGACACGCACGTTGAACGGCATCTTCTCGTTCACTACGGACGGATTTCCGGTGCTGGGCGAATCGCCGCAGGTTGGCGGGTTCTGGTCGGCGCAGGCGGTCTGGATCACGCACGCCGGCGGCGTGGGAAAGGCGGTGGCCGAGTGGATTGTGAACGGCGAGCCGACCAGCGATCTGCGGGAGTGCGACATCCGCCGCTTCCACGCGCACGCCTACGACCGCGCCTACGTGCGGGCGCGCGCCGCGCAGCAATACCGCGAGGTTTACGACATCATCCACCCGCGGCAGCAGCTAGCCGAGCCCCGGGACCTACGGCTGTCGCCGGTCCATGTCCGACAGCGGGAACTGGGTGCGGTCTTCTTTGAGAGCGCTGGCTGGGAACGACCTGAGTGGTACGAGGCGAACGAAGGCCTGCTCGACTCCCTGACCGTGCCGGGCGCGGTGCGGGAGGGCTGGGAAGCCGGCGACTGGTCGCCGATCATCGCGGCCGAGCACGTGGCCACGCGCGAACGGGTGGCCATGTTTGACCTCACGCCGTTTGCAACTTTCGAGGTCACCGGCCCCGGCTCGCTGGTTGCGTTGCAGCGGCTCACGACCAACCAGATGGACAGGCCGGTCGGGACGATCACCTACACGGCCATGCTGACGCCCAGCGGCGGGATCAAGTGCGACCTGACGGTGACGCGTCTAGATGCGCACCGATTCATGGTGGTTACCGGTGGAGCGATGGGGCTCCACGATCTCGGATGGATCCAGGCGAACTTGCCCGATGACGGATCGGTCACCGTTACCGACATGTCGGCACGGCTGTGTTGTTTTGGCCTGTGGGGACCGAAGGCGCGTGAGCTCTTGCGCCGCGTGTGTGAGGACGACGTGACCGACACCGGGTTTCCGTACTTGACCGCCAGGCGCATCGCGGCAGCCGGCGTTCCCGCGCTGGCGCTGCGGATCTCATACGTGGGCGAGCTTGGCTGGGAGATCTATGCGCCGGCTGAGCAGGGCCTACACCTCTGGGATGCAATCTGGGATGCAGGCCAGTCGCTTGGCCTCATCGCCGCGGGCGGCGGCGCCTTTGACTCGCTTCGGCTCGAGAAGGGCTATCGGCTGTGGGGCACCGACATCCACACCGAGTACAACCCCTACGAAGCGGGGACAGGTTTTGCGGTGCGAATGCGCAAGGGCGACTTTATCGGCAGGGACGCGCTGAGGGACATTCGAGCGCGGGGTCCGCGGCGCAGGCTGTGCTGCATGACGCTGGACGATCCAGGCGCTGTCGTGATGGGGAAAGAGCCGATCATGGACGGTCAGCGCGTGCTGGGGTACGTGACCAGCGCGAACTACGGTCACACAATTGGCCGAGGAGTCGTCTATGCCTACCTGCCCGCGAGCCATGCAGTTCCCGGGAGAGGCGTTGGCGTCGTGTACTTCGGCGTGCGAATACCGGCGACGGTTGCGAAGGAGCCGCTGTACGATCCTCAAGGCAGCAAGATGCGAGCGTGAATCGAGAGCGTGGGTCTCTCGGGTTGGTGTGAGGATGAAGATCCCCCGAACTTTCGCGCATAAGTCAACGGCGAGGACTCCAACCCGGGGCGCAGGCATAGCTCGTCAAGGTGAAGGCAACGGAATTGCCAAACCACTGGAGGTCGTCCGATGGCTCAGCGTCTAGTAATCGACGGTCTCAAGCGTCGCGAGCTGCCCATAAACCTGCGGCAGAGCGGCAACAGCGACGCCCGGATCCTCATATCGACTCGGATCAGAAAGTCACCGTGGTGGCACTTGTCGAAGGCGGCTGGTTGCTGGGCCTATACGACCTATAACCACATGTATCACCCGCGGGCCTACATCAAACCCGAGGATGGCGGGCTGCTGGAGGAGTACAAGTATCTGACCGAGCACGTGAGCATGTGGGATGTGGCGGTCGAGCGGCAGATCCGGATCAAGGGCCCGGAGGCGGCGGACTTTGTGGACCTGCTGATCACGCGTGACGTGCACAGTCGCGTTCCCACAATGCAGGCCCGCTACGTGATTCTCTGTAATCAGTATGGCGGCGTCATCAACGATCCGGTGCTACTGCGCGTGGCTGAGGACGAGTTTTGGTTCAGTATCTCCGATTCCGACGTATTGCTCTGGGCGCAGGGTGTCAACTCCCATGCCAACTTCAACGTGGACATCCGCGAGATTGATGTGTCGCCAGTCCAGATTCAAGGTCCCAAGTCGGTGCTGCTGATGGAGAAGATGTTCGGATCCCACATCAGGGACATTCCCTACTACGGCCTGATCCACGACACGCTGAACGGGCACGCCGTGACAATTTCGCGAACAGGTTTCTCGGCTGAAATCGGGTTTGAGATTTACTTGCACGGTGCGATGCGGCATGCGGATGAGGTGTGGCCGCACATCCTGGAGCAGGGGCAAGAGTTCAACCTGCGAGTGATTGCGCCAAGCCACATCCGTCGAATCGAGGCCGGGATCCTGTCATACGGCCAGGATCTGGACATCGAGAATAACCCGTTCGAAGTTCGGTTGGGATGGCAGGTGGATCTGGCCAAGGGCGACTTCATCGGTAAGGAGGCCCTGACCCGAATCAAGGCCGAAGGCGTTACCCAGCGACTGGTTGGTCTGAAGGTCGGCGGTGAGCCGCTGACCTGGTACAACGAAGATTTCTACCTCGTCAATGATGAGGAGTCCGGCGAGACTGTGGGCTACGTGACCAGCGCCTTCTGGTCGCCCAACCACCAGTCGAACATCGCGCTGGCGGTGATGCCGCGGTCGCATTGGAGACGCGGAACGCGCGTCAAGGTACAACTGCCAGCCGACGGCCTCGTCGATGCCGAAGTCGTGCGGGTGCCGTTCGTCGACCCGACCAAGGAGCGTCCCAAGACCGCGCTGTGACGAAGTGCCCAGCATTGGTCAGTGACCAGGCAGGGTGGGCGCGATAGGACTCGAACCTATGACCTCGCGGATGTGAACCGCGCGCTCTAACCAGCTGAGCTACGCGCCCGACGGCGTGCATCGTAGCAACGCCCGGCGTGTACCCGTCAGAGTTGAAGCAGCGCTTGCGAGTCCAGGGCCAGCACGTCCACGAGCTCGCCCGGTTCGACGGTTTGGTCCTCCAGCAACACGGCCAAGCCGTTGCCGGCGACCAGGGATGACATTCGGTAGGAGCTTTGGTCGCCGGCGGAGGTGCAGAGGAGTTCACCATTCGCGCGGCGTACGTGCACGCGCAGGAACGTCCGCTTGCCGGGCGCGCTTCGAAGTCGTTCGCCGGCCACCGCCTGAACCCTGGGGTGGGTCAGGTCGTGGTGGCCCATGAGGCGCAGCAGGGCCGGTCGCACGAACAATACAAAGCAAACCATGCTGGACACCGGGTTGCCGGGCAGCCCGATGACGGGCGTGTCGTGGACACGGCCGAAGGCCAGCGGTTTGCCGGGCCGCATGTTGATCTGCCAGAAGTCCATGCGGCCTTCGGAACCCAGCACATTCGTGACGAGGTCGAAGTCGCCCATGGAGACGCCGCCTATGGTGACGATGACGTCGGACTCCGCCCCGGTCGTCAGGGCGGCTTGCAGTGCTTCGACGGTGTCGCCGGTTATGGGCAATCGGTTCGGCTCTGCGCCGAGCGTGCGGGTGGCGGCTTCAAGGGCCCAGGCGTTGCTGTTGCGGACCTGGCCGGGTCGGATACCGGCGTCGATCTCCACGATTTCATCGCCCGTGGGGATGATGGCCGCGCTGGCGCGGGGATGGGCGCGGACCGTGGATACGCCTACTGATCCCAACACACCGATTTCGGCGGGCCCGAGACGCCGACCGGCCTCGATTACGACTGATCCGGCCTGGATGTCGCCGCCGGCAGGACGGACGTTTTCGCCCGGACCGGCGCGTTCCAGCACCGCCACGACGCGTCGGTCACTCATGCTGCTTGCAGGGTCGGTGCCCAGGTAGCCCCAGTCGGTTCGATCGGTGTCCTCGAACGCTACGACGGCGTCGGCGCCGGCGGGAACGGGTGCGCCGGTCATGATCCGCGCCGCCTCGCCGGGTTGCAGGGTAAGGGGGCTCACGCGTCCGGCGGGGATTTCGTCCACGACTCGCAGTTTCGCTGGTGCGTCTGCCGAGGCCTGTGCAAGGTCCGCGGCCCGTAGGGCGTAACCGTCGTAGGCCGAATTGTCGAAGCCCGGCACGTTGTCGCGTGCCAGGACGTCTTCAGCAGCGACCAGCCCCAGGGCCTGTGCGAGTGGAATGTCCTGGGCTGGTAAGGGAGCGAATCCGCCGAGGATTCGCTCAAGTGCGTCATCCACGGACAGAAGGGTCTGCAGGTCGGTCATGGGGGCGACCCGGCGTGGGAATCGGGCAAGTCTAGCCGCGAGATCTGGATCGGCGGTCTGGCGAATCCGGGCGAAGGTGGCGCTCGGCGCGGTGGCGGGGCATCGGAGGGGGACTCTGTTATTCTCGTTATAGCTGCTGTCAATCGGCCACCCACGGACAAATCTGATGATTAAGAAGCTCGGCGTGCTTGCGGTCGTCCTCGGGGTATTGGCGGTCTTGTTTCGAAAAGCCAAGAACCTGATGGGCGTCGAGGACGAGTCGGAAGCGGGCGCTTAGCCTAAGCGCGGCGACTTGCGGCGAAGGTCGCATTCGCGGCAAGTCCTCGAATCAGACGGCCATTCCTCGGTAGCTCAATGGTAGAGCGTGCGGCTGTTAACCGCAGGGTTGCAGGTTCGAGTCCTGCCCGAGGAGCCAAAATGCACAGAAGTGCGAACGCCTGGTCCGCGGACGGAATCTCGGCTGCTGTTCGGGTAGAGGCGGACAGCGCGACCGCTGTGTCGGAGAGTTGGCGTAGGACTCTCGCGCAGCGCGAAGGCCAATTCGACTGAATCTCACCGTGCACGAAGCAGATGCTGAAGATCTGCTGCAAACGGCGCTGGAGGTTTTTGCGCGCGGGATTTGCGTGCCGCGTAGCTTCACGCATCCGTATCTGGCCGAGTGGGTCGACGGGCTCTGGGTGACGCGCGACGCGACGCGCCGGCGTGGGCAGTATCGGAGGGAAGAGTGGTTCGCGCATGGGGTCACGCCGGAGCAGACCGTGCGGATCGTCAAGCGGCACACGCGAGGTCAGTACGCCATCTGCGCGATCTGCGCGGCTGGGGAATCTGACGCGCCAATTCGGGCTGGCTACCGGGCACTGGACTACCGTCTGGGGTTTACCGAGCCGGTCATGGTCCACCACTTGCGGCGGATTCCACGGATTGCGTCACCGACGAGGATCGTGCGCGTGCTGGACGCCGAGCTTGCGGACCAGGTGAACACGGCGGTCCGCCGCCGACAGATTCTTCCAGAACACCTCACGCCGGACGCAACGTTGCGCATGTACGCAGCCCTGGTCGATGGCGATCCGGTGGGATGGGTGAGCAGCGCTGAAGTCAACGGGGCGACCTGGTGCGCCAACCTGTATGTGAAGCCCGAGTTCCGGCGCCGTGGCATTGGCCGATCGCTGATGTGCCGGATGCTGCGCGATGACCGGCGATACGGCTCGCGGCTGGCCGTGCTTGCCGCGAGCCACACCGGGGCACTGTTGTATCCGCTGGTGGGCTACAAGCAGATTGGCACCTTGTACTCGTACACGCCGCGCCGACGCTGAGCGTCGTTCAGGGAGCGTTCGCAGCGCCTGGCAAGTCGAGTCGCATAACGTAGCGGCGCTTGCCAAGCTGACCGATGTCGCGAAACCCGGCGGCGGCGAACATCGGTCGACGGCCGCCGTATCCATAGCTGGGGGATTCCGGGTCAACGGGGTAGGCCTCCACCGCTACCGCGCCCTGGCTTCGTGCGTGAACGATGGCTGCGTCGAGCAGGCGTGCGGCGAGCCCCTGGCCGCGGAGCCGTCGAGGAACAAAGAAGCAGGTCAGGGACCAGATGGACGCGTCGTTGGCGACTGCGGCGCCGTTGACACTCGAGGTGTTGAGGCGCGGGAAGGTCGGACGAGGGGCGATGGAACACCACCCGATCGGTCCGTCGCCGTCGTACGCCAGCAAGCCGACCGGCTCCCCCTGGCAGATGCGTCGGGCCATGCCGGCCTTCAGAGTGGCGCGGTCACGCTGGCGCATTTCGTCACGAGTCGCACGGTAGGGAAGGCACCAGCAATAGTGCGGCGCGCCGCGTGATGAGAAGAGGCGCTCGAAGTCGGGCCAGGTTGACGCATCGACGGCTCGAAAGGTGAGGCCCGCGGGCACGTCGGTCATGCTCGATTCCGGCGTAGCCCAGGGGTCGCCGTCCGCCTCAAAGCGGTGGGTATGCGTGCGACGCCCGACGGCTCAACAGCCTCAGGCTACCGGGAGCCCCTGTGCTAGCTTACGAGCGAGGAAGGAGTGTAGCTCAGCTGGAAGAGCAACGGTCTCCAAAACCGTAGGTCGGGGGTTCGAGTCCCTCCACTCCTGCCAAGGCCGAAGTGGCGGAACTGGTAGACGCGCTGGTCTCAAAAACCAGTGAGGTTCATCCCTCGTGTCGGTTCGATCCCGACCTTCGGCACCTGATGCTCAGAAGCCCAAGCTCCGGCGTTAGTCCGACTCGATCTCCGGGATATCCAGGTCCATGCCCGGATAGATCGTGCTCGGGTCGGCTCCGTCGAACCGCCACTTGTTCTTGTTGAAGATGATTTCCCACTTGTCCTGGTCGCCGTACTCGCGTTCGGCGATCGTTCGAAGCGTTTCGCGGGGCATCACCTTGATCGTGTGGCGGACGGCCGTCACTTTCTTCTCGCGCTTCAGAAAATCTAAGAGCCCCATGCCTGCCCCCAGCGGCTGGCGCCTTTCGGCACTCTACGCGGGGCTGAGTATAAGACTGGGCTGCTTCGGTCTCAAAAGGCTGGCTCGATGCCGCGGAGCCGTGACGACGTGACCGCGGGGGCAAACCACCCTCTCGATGGGTTCGCCGCGCGTCTCTGGCGTGAGGCCGAGGAGAAGAAGTCCTGGGTGTGTCTGGGTCTTGACCTCGACCTGGAGCGTTTGCCTGCGGGCCTGCCGCGTTCGGTGGACGGGGCGCGTGCATTCCTGAACGAGGTCGTGGAGGCCTGCGCCGACGTGGTCGTGGCCTTCAAGCCGAACGTTCCGTTTTACCTGGCGCTGGGGCCAGACGGCTTGCGGCTGCTGCGTGATCTGCGCGACGCAGTAGGCGACCGTGCGCTGCTACTCGCGGATAACAAAGTCGGCGATGTGTCCGACACGTCCGAGCGGTACGCCGGCTTTCTCTTCGACTTCCTCGACGCCGACGCCATCACGTTCAATCCGTGGGGCGGGCGCGACGCAATCCAACCCTTGATAGAGCGGCCCGACCGTGGCGCGTTTGCCTGGCTGCGCAGCAGCAATCCCGGCGCGGACGACCTGCAGGGGCTGATGACCGGCGACGGAGAGCCGGTGTATCTCCGACTGGCGAGGGGTCTGGCCGAATGGAATGAACTCGGAAACCTTGGCGTCGTGGTTGGCGCGACGCGTCCTGCGGATGTTGGAGCGGTCCGCGAACTTGCACCTGGCATCCCAATCCTTGCGCCGGGCGTTGGTGCCCAGGGGGGAGCGCTCGAGGCTACGGTGAAGGCCGGGTTTGGGCCGGCGCCAGCGGGTGTGCTTGTGAACGCGGGACGCTCGGCGCTTTGGGCGAGCAGTGGCCCGGACTACGCGCAGGCGGTTAGGTCAAAGGTTGAAGCAATGCGGTCGGCGATCGAGGATGCCCGATCGGGCTGACGACGAGTCGGCTTACGCTTTAACCGGCCAGGCGCCGAGGACGCGTGTGAGCACGGTCGATTCGGCCAGGACGTGCAGCGCGTCCTGGACGTGTGCGTCGTCCGGGTGCCCCGTCATTTCCAAGAAGAAGATGTAGTCATCCGGTTTCAAGCGGGAGGGCCGCGACTGGATGAAGCTGAGATTCAAGTCGTGGTCGCGAAGGCAACTCAACACGTCGTGCAGGGCCCCCACGCGGTCATGCACGGCAACCATCAGCGCCATCTTGTCGCGGCCGGTCCGCGCGGCGGGCTTGTCGCCAATCACGTAAAAGCGGGTGCGGTTCGAGGCAATGTCCTGGATGTCCTGCTGTAGCACTTCCAGGCCAAAGGCCTCCGCCGCGCTGAGCGGTCCAATGGCAGCGGCGTCCGGTTCGCAGCTTGCCCGCCGGGCGGCTTCCGCGGTGCTTGCCACTTCCATGATGGGCGTTGTGCCGAGGTGTCGCTCGATCCAGCCGCGACACTGGGCGATGGCGTGTGGGTGCGAGAAAACTCGGGCCCAGGCCGGTGAATCTGCGATCGCCAGCAGGTTGTGCGAGACCGGAAGCTGAATCTCCGCCTGGATATACACCATGCGGGTGACGAAGAGATCCAACGTTTCGCCGATCGTGCCGCTGGTGGTGTTCTCGATGGGAACCACGCCGGACACGCGCGGCGAGCGATCGACGAAGTCGAAGATGTCTCGGAATGAATTGAGCGGCGTCAGATCCGCGAGGCGTCCAAAGTACAGTTGCGCGGCCTGGTGGCTAAAGGTGTGGGGCGGGCCCAGATAGCCGACCCGGGGCGGCTCCTCGAGGCTCCGTGAGGCGGCCATGATCTCGCGGTAGATCGCTTGAATGTGATCGTCGTCGTACGGGCCCGGGTTGATTGCCGTGACCCGTGCCAACACATCGCGCTCTCGCCCCGGATCGAAGACGGGGGTTCCAGCGTCGGCCTTGCGGTGGCCGATTTTTCGGACCAGTTCGGCGCGCTGCCCGAGCAGCGTGACCAATTCCTCGTCCAGGGAGTCAATGTCTCGCCGCAGATCGTCAAGCGACTCAGACACCACAGACTCCGGGCAAGCGCGGGGCGCGATGCTAGCACCGCTCCGCCGCCATTCGAGGATGCGAAGGGTCAGAGCCCGCGCATCGCCTCGCCGAAGGCGTCGATGGCCTGGGACAAATCCTCCCGGCTGTGGGCGGCGCTAACCATGGCCCGCACCCGCGCGGCGCCGCGCGGGACGGTCGGAAAGGCCACGCTCTGTACGAAGACGCCGCTCTGCCGCAGCCGGTCGCTGAGGGCGTGGGCGCGTTCGGCTTCGCCGACGATGACCGGGGTGATGGGCGTGGCACTGCGGCCAAGGTCCATGCCCAGGTTGGCGAGGCCCTGCTTGAAGAACCGGGCGTTGTCCCAGAGCCTTTCGACGCGCTCGGGTTCCTGGCCCAGGACGCGGATGGCCGCGCGGGTCGTTTCTACCACTGCGGGCGGATGCGAGGTGGAGAACAGCACGGGTCGGGCGGTCTGCGTCAAGTAGTCGCGCAGAGCCTGGCTGCCCGCGATGTAGCCGCCCATCGAGCCGATGGCCTTGGAGAGGGTGCCTAGCTGAATCTGCACGCGACCGTGCAGGCCGAAGTGGTCAACGCTGCCGCGACCGCCGCGACCCAGCACACCGCTGCCGTGGGCGTCGTCCACCATGATCATTGCGCCGAACGCCTCGGCTGCGTCGCAAATGTCGGGTAGAGGCGCGATGTCGCCGTCCATGCTGAACACGCCGTCGGTAACGACCAGTTTGCGCTGATCGGGGGCGCAGGTGGCCAGTTGCTCGCGCAGCGAGTCGGCGTCCGCGTGAGCGAAACGGCGGATTTCGGCCCGGCTGAGGCGACAGCCGTCAATAATGCTGGCGTGGTTCAGTTCGTCACTGAGGATCACGTCGCCACGGCCGACCAGTGCCGGGATGGTGCCCAGGTTGCCCGCGAAGCCTGACTGAAAGACGAGCGTGGCTTCCACGCCTTTCCAGGCGGCGATTTCGGCTTCCAACGCCTCATGGATGTCAAGCGTGCCCGCGATCGTGCGCACCGCGCCGGCGCCGGCGCCCCACGTCTCCGCACCAGCCATGGCCGCTTCCCGCAGAGCCGGATCGTTGGCCAGCCCAAGGTAGTCATTGGACGACATGTTGATGAGTTCACGGCCGCCGATGCGGATGCGCGGGCCTTGTGGAGACTGCAAGACCGGCAGTTGCCGGAAAAGGCCGCGCTCTCGCAGGTCACGTACGTGAGCGTCTACAAATCCCAGCGGGTCCATCAGCACTCCTCGGGGTGAGTTGGTTTTTGGGTTCTGCTGTAGCGTAACGTCCACAGGGCGGATGCTTGCCAGGCGGCGTAAGATTGCCGAGTGCGCGGACGGGATGACCGCGCGCGGCCCGGGGTTAGGAGACGTCGGTGATTGAAGAAAGCGCGAGTGTTGAACTCATGGCGCCAGTCAACACGATCTGGCAACTGGTGAGCACGATCAACGACTGGCAGAAGTGGAACACCACGATCGAGGACGCCGAGCGGCTTACCGCCGGCAACTGGGTGCCCGGTTTCCGGTTTCGCCAAAAGACCGGGCGCGAGCGGATGACGTTCATCTACACGATCACCGAGGTCGACCTAGGTCACTCGGCCTCGTGGACCGGTAGCAAGGCCGGACTCACTCGCGGCATGTCGATTGAATTGCGACCAGTCGAAGGCGGCACGGGCGTTCGGATTCGACAGACGGCGTCAGGTCCGCGCACGCTGGGCCCACTGGGCTTCTTCGCGCGATTCAGCCTGCGGCGCAACGTACGCGGATGGACCCAGGGCCTGCGCAAGGCGCTGGCCGAAATGCCCACGACGGCAGTCTGAGGATGACGGGCCCGACCGACCCGGCCGGGCTGCTGGACGTAGCCGAGCTGGCTGCCCGGGCCGCCGGCGCCGAGTTGTTGCGGAGCTTCGAGTCCGAGTTGCTGGGCGTGCAGTGGAAGACCTGGCAGGGCGAGCGCACCGTGGTTACGGACGCCGACTTTGCCGCCGACCGCGCGATTCGCGCCGTGCTGGCAGAGCGCGTGCCGGGGCATACGGTTTATTCGGAGGAATTCGCGGACGACGAGGAGATCGACGGGCCCGATGTCTGGGTGATCGACCCGCTGGACGGTACCGACAACTACTCGCGCGGGCAGCCGCAGTTTTGCGTGAGCGTGGCTCATACGCGCGATACGAGACCAGACGCCGCCGCGATCTACGACCCGGTGCGCGACGAGATGTTCACGGCGCTGGCTGACGGCCCCGCGATGCTCAATGGCCGGGTCGTCGAGGTTACCGTACGGACGAATCCGTCCGAGAGCACCGTGGCGTGGGCGCAGCGTGGGATCGACGCAGAGGATGATCGCCGCTATAACGGGGCGCTGGCCGAAGCGGCCCGCACATTTCACCGCGTGCGCCTTACCGGTTCCGCGGCGCTGGAGACAGCCTGGGTGGCGGCGGGTCGTTACGACGGCGCGATGTTCAGCAGCGTCAAGTGGTGGGACCACGCGGGCGCCGGACTGCTGGTACAGCGAGCCGGCGGCCTCGTCACCAACGTGAGGGGCGAGCCGGCGAGTTTCGCGAGCCGTCGCTGCATCTTCAGTAACGGTCGAATTCATCAGGCCATCCTGGATATCGCCGCTGCCCACCGTCTTGAGCTTGCGTTTCCGATCGGCGGGTGAGGTTGCTGGCGATTTTGGGCTGAGGAGCTTTCGTGCGACTGGATGCACCGTCGATTTGATCAACGGTTGATGAAAGGCTGGCTGAAGCCAGTAAGGATCGTGAAACGCGAATCCAGAGGGACGCGTCTTGACGACTGTTGCAACGATGGTGGATGGACGCCGATTCATTGAATGCGCCTGATCGAGGATTCCCGCCGCTAGAATTGGTCATCTTGGTCCGGCAGTGTCAGCCGTGGTTCGTATCAGTTGGATATGGGCGGGCGCCGCAGTTGTAAGCCGGCTAGCTCAAGGGAGTCACGGATGTCGCTGAGCATCTATCTGAACTTTGACGGCAACTGCCGCGAAGCGTTCGAGTTTTACCGGTCGGTGTTTGGCGGGGACTTTGCGATCGTGCAGACGTTCGCGGACGGCCCGCCGGACATGGGCGTTCCCGAGGAGGCGAAGGACCAGATCATGCACGTGTCGTACCCGATCGGCTCGAGCGTGCTGATGGGTAGCGACGTGATGCCGGGGTTTGGTCCGCCGCACGTGCAGGGCACGAATTTCTCGGTTTCCTACACGACGGAGAACCGCGAGCAGACGGACGAGTTCTTCGCGAAGATTTCCGAGGGCGGGAGCGTGCAGATGGCGCCGGCGGACATGTTCTGGGGGGCCTACTTTGGGGCCTGCACGGACAAGTTCGGGATTACCTGGCAATTCAACTGCGAGCACGGGGAGTCAGAGACTTCGTAGGGAAGTTCCGGACGGAACCTGACCGACAGGTCAGGGCCGTGCCCGCACGCGGAGCCGATGCCCGGTTGATGGACAACTACCCCTCTGGCGGATCGCGACTCTAACAGGCGGCCGCCCCGCCAGAGGGGACGTTGGAGCGATCGACAGGTTTCAGCGGCGAAAGCGACGTGAGCTCGTGGCGGACTGGTGCGCTACGGCTGCAGCGCGGCCCTGAGTTCGGAGAGGCGAGTGAGCAGCATCAGGGGTTCTCGATCCGAGAACTGGCGGAAGCCAAAGGACTCGTCGAACGCCCGCGCTCGTTCGTCGAGCGCCTGGACGATGACAGCGCGCGCACCGATGAGATCGGCGGCGGCAAGAGCGCGCCTAGCGGCGTCGACGACCAAGTCCGAACCGAGTCCCCGGCCTTGATAGTTGGTGGCCACGGCGATCTGGCCTAGCAGGATCGCAGGCAGCGGATCAGGCATGTTTCGTCCGACGCGGGACGAGACGCGGCTCCGCTCCACCGAGGTGGCGGCCAGGCTGTAGAAGGCGACTACCTTGTCGCCATCGCAGACCACATAGGTGCGCGCACCGCCTCGACTCTCGTTCATGCGGGCCCAGCGCCGTAGCCACGTATTGAGGCTGTCCACGCCGCAGTCGAAGTGCGAGAGGTCGTGGCGTGCGCTGATGGGCGTAGGTCCAGCTAGCGCTCCCACAGCGGTCTGCGCGCAGCCAATTCACGCAGGCGCGCACTTGGTTCGTCTGGTGCGTCAAGCGCAGCCACGAACGCGTCGTACGCTTCGTCGTCGAGTGCGATAACGGGGCGCTCGTTCAACGCTTCGAGGGCTGCAGCTTCACTTGCCCGGAGCACGAACTCCGTTCGCGTAACACCCCGAATCGCGGCGCCGCGGTCGATGAGCGCCAGGCGCTCGTCTTTGATTCTGAAATTCACCTGTGCCACGCGGACCGCCGTTCTCGGCTCGGTATGTTCGTGACTGACGACCTGATTGTATATCAAACGTATAGACAGGCGTCTGGCCGTCGCCGAATGGCAGCTGTTGGACGGTGACAGCTGGCTTCAGACCTGGTTTTCGAACCAGAGGGGGTAGCCGTCGGGGTCGGTGACCCGGAATTGGAGCATGTCGTATTCCATCTGTCTGGGTTTGGTGGCCGGGATGCCGCGGGCGAGAAACTCGGCGTGGAGGGCGCGGGCGTCGTCGCAAAGGATGTAGAGCTCGGCGGCCTGGCCTTCGACGGGGGCTGGGACTTCGCCTCCGGCGATCTGAAGCATGAGGCTGACGGAGCCGCGCTTCAGGCGGCACCAGGCGACGCCGTGAGGGGCCTCCCACGAGGCGACCATTTCGAATCCCAGGCCGTCGCGGTAGAAGGCGAGCGAACGGTCCATATCGGTGACGTTGATGAGGGGCCAGATGGTTTGCAGGGACATGCGGGAAGTCCGTTCAAGCGTGCGAGGTCGAGGCGGCGTTAGCCAAGATTAGGCTGGTTGCGCCAGCCTAGGGGCGGCTAGCCGGCGGTGCCATCTTTGCGTTGGTGGAGCCAGATGGGGTTGCCGTCGGGGTCGGCGATCATGGCGTTGAGGCAAGCCGGGGTGTCGCGGGTTTCGTGGAGGACGGTGGCGCCGGCTTCGCGGGCTTCCTCCAGGGCGGCGTCGACATCGTCGACGGCCAGGGCCATGAGCACCTGGGGCGGGTGCAGACCCACGTGGGTGGGGGTGATGGCGACGGTGGTGGAACCAGCCTGGAATTCGCACCAGTCATCGTCCTGGATTCCGGTTGGCGTGAGGCCAAGCACGTCACGGTAGAAGCGGGACGTCTCGTCGACATCGGACACCAGTGTCCAGATGAAGTCGACGCCCTTTACTTGCATTGCAAGAGTCCCCGGAGTCTCTGAACGTCAGGTCAGGGTACTTGGGTCGATCGGGCGCTGGGCGGCGTCGGAGGCGTAGGCGGCCAGGGACGCGCGAAGAACCTTGGTCGATTCCTGGACGTCCAGGCGCGGCTGGCGACCGGCGAGGATGCCGTCGATGAAGTCGCGGGCGGCGCCCTTGAAGCCTTCGATCCAGTCCATGGGGACCTGGTAGCTGACGGTTTCCGAGCCGGAATGCAGCATCACGGGCGGCAGGTCGAGCATTTCGCCGCTGCAGCGGGTGACCCAGATCAGGCCCTTTGTGCCCTGGATCTCGAAGAAGTCGTCGAGGGCGTAGTAGGGGGCGCGGATGCGCATGTCGGGGGCGCTGGAGTATTCGAAGACGGCCAGGCAATTGGCGTCTTTGAACCGCCAGACGACGACGCTGGGCGCATCGACCATGTAGTCGTCGGTGCGGGTGACGGTGGCGCTAACCGTGGCAGGTTCGCCGACCCACCACATGGCGGTGGCGTACTTGTGGGCGCCCTCGTCGTAGAGCAGACCGCCGGGGTTGAGCAAAGGGTCGCGACGCCACGTGAGGGCGTCGGGCGCGAGGGGCAGCCGCTCGGATTCGGCCTCGACGCTGGTGACGACGACACGCATGCGGACCATGTTGGGGTCGCCGATGACGCCGCTGGCTATGAGTTCCTTGGCCTTCATGAGCGGCGGGTAATACAGAAAGTTCTCGGTTACGCGATAGAAGGTGTCGGCCCTGGCTACCGCGTCTGCGAGGCGGGCGGCTTCCCGGAGGTTGCGCGCCATGGGTTTCTGACAGGAGACGTGCTTGCCGGCTTCAAGGGCGGCGATGGATTGCTCGGCGTGGAGCGGGGTGGGGGTGAGAAGTTCGACGGCGTCGATGTCGGGGTCTTCGAGCAGTTGGTCGTAGTTGGTGTAGATGCGGGGGGTGATGCCCCATTCGGCCGCGCGCCGCTCGGCGCGCTCGCGGGCGGGATCGCAGAGGGCGGCAACCTCGCAGTTCGGGTGTTCGAGGTAGCCGGGGGCGTTGAGCCTGGAGATGGTGCCGCAGCCGACGATGGCGAGGCGGACGTTGGTCATGGCTGACTCTGAAGGAATGGGCTCATGGTGGTCTTACGGTGCGTCGATCGCGTCCGCCATCTGTTGGAACGATTGGTCGGAGAGCGAGTTGAGGTGGAACCAGTTCTGGGCGTGGCCGAGGCGGTCATTCAGTTCGTTGAGGTTGGCAAGGACAGCCTTTACTTCGTCCCAGGTGCAGCCGATGTCGGCGGGCCGACAGCGGACCCGGCAGGCGTCCAGCAGCGACTTGGTTTCGTCGAAGCCCCACTCGTAGACGTAGGCGTTGATGAGGGCGCCGAGGGAGACGACTTCCGAATGGATGAGTTCGTAGCCGTGGACCCACTCGAAGGCCATGACGAAGGTGTGGTCAATGCTGTGGGAGACCTTGAGGTCGTGGGTGGGGACGTCGTAGCGCTCGCGGTTGACTTCGCTGGCGATGCGGAGGGACGCGTCGTTGGGGCGGCCGTCGGCGTCCAGGCCGGCGGCAAAGTCGCGGCAGCGGCGGCGGACCCACTCGTGCGTGGCATCGGCCACGGCCTGGTCCCACGGGATACCGTCCGTACGGTTGTCGGCCCACCAGCGCCAGGAGCCGACGTGGCCGAGGATGCAGATGCACTCGCCCATGCCGGCGCGGTTGAGATGTGGGGGCGCGGCGGCGATGACGCCGTAGTCCAGGAGCAAGTATTCGGGCGCGATGGTGTCGAAGTAGAACTGCCAAACAGGCTGGCGGCGGAAGGCGACGGGGGCCTGGAAGATGGCGCCGGTTGAGACGATGGTGGGGATCATCACCAGAGGCTTGCCGAGCTTCCAGGCGGCGACTTTGCCCACGTCCAAGGCGTTGCCGCCGCCGATGGCCAGAACGAGTTCGGCGTCGGGGAGGCACTGGATCAGGGCTTCGAGGTACTCCTCGCCCATGCCGCGCTGGAATTCGAGGGCGCGCGGCGGATGGGGGAGCAACGGCTCCACCACGGCCCAGGCGCTGGGTGAGGTGATGGCAATGTAGTCGGTGTACTGGGGCCCATGTTCCGCCAGGATGCCCCGGCCGTAGCGGGCGTCCCAGGTGCGGCTGTCGAGGTTCACTGGCGAGGGGCCTGTTGCGGTGTGGGGCATGATACGCGGGCCGCGGCGGTGACTACGCGGCGGTATCAGGGGAGCGCACGGCGTCGCGCCAAACCGGGTCCGGGCGCTCGCAAGTTTCGCGAGAAGCAGGCGTCGTGACCACGAGCCGATGCTGCTCTTGCGCCGAAGAAAGAATGACCCTCCCGACTACTCCGTTGCCGGAGAGAGCCCCTTGGGCTCTTGTCATCGGGAGGGAACCTTTGAGACTCAGGCTAGCAGAATGCCGTCAGGGCTCTCTCGATTAGCCGCCGGTGGTGGCTTTGAAGATGATCTGGCGCATTTGCCAGTGGATTTCGTTGGTGGCGGTGGAGGTGGCGAGGTCGTCGAGGGCGGAGCCGAGGGCGGTGATGTCCTCGGGGGAGAGGGCGGCGTGGGGGTTGGGGCCCCAGGCGTCGAGGTTCAGTCGGAACATGCGGGCGCAGGCGGCGGTGGCGACGGGGTTCTTGACCAGGCGGCTGGAGATTCGCCGCAGGCCGGGGACGCGGCCGAACTGCTCAACGCGGCGGCCGACGTAGAGGTCGCCGCCGATGCCGTCGAGCATTCGTTCGGCGGCGTCGAGGTAGGTTCGGAAGGTCGGGTTGGCGGTTTGGATGTCGGAGACCTCGTCGACGAGCAGGAGGCCGGCCGGGCGTAACTGCGAGGCCCAGGTGCGAAGGGCGCCGGCCGGATCGGCGAGGTGCGGCAGCAGCAGGTGGCAGAAGAGGACGTCGGCGGCGCCGGTGGGGAAGGGCGCCCGGGTTACGTCGTGGTGGACAAAGTCGAGGCCGCCGTTGGAATCACTGCCCGCGATGTCCAGGAAGGGCCGGGAGGTGTCGAGGCCGACGGTTTTGCCTGCGTTCAGGGTGTCGGCGAGCAGGCGGGTGGTGAAGCCGGGGCCGCAGCCAAGGTCGATCACCAGCCCGGGATCGGGCGGCACGCGGCCCAGGAAGCTCTTGATCTCCGGCGCGAAGATGTAGGCGAGCATGCGATGGCGTTCGGCGGCGGTGTCGTCGTCGCCGAAGGCGTAGGGGGGATTGCTCAAGGGGAATGGCCTTTGCGGATGCGGGGTGGAGGACCTGGCGGGATTCTGCCCGATAGCGAGAGCGACTAATGTCCATGGGACGTTGATTCGGCGTCTTGCCCTGGCCGGGATCCTGGCGCGTTGAGTTCAGATAGTCTGGCTGTATGAGGTTCAGGCGAGTTGTGGCGGCTGCCGTGCTGGTTCTGGCCGTGGCGGCCTTGCTGGCGCCGTCGTTGGTGACGACTGCGGCGCCGATGCTTGGGGTGGTTACGCCGCACGGGCATGAGGGGCACGATCACATTCACTTGCCGTGGACTTTGCCGGAGGCGGATGGGGCAGGAGCGGAAGGCACGACGGGTGAGTTTCCGGAACAGTCGTCGCCGTTTCCGGTGGGGGTGATGCCGGCGCTATTGGCGGTTGTGCTGGTTGTGTGCCTGTTCGAGCGTGTTCGATTGGACATTGGGCGGGCGTGCCGTATGACTATTGGGCCGCCGCGGCCGCCGCCCAGGTTGGCCTTGCAGTAGATGGTTCCCAGCCGCGCACGCAGGTGCGCGGACCAATTGCGCGAATCCCGTA
The DNA here is from genome assembly GCA_022820025.1 of Chloroflexota bacterium. Lineage (GTDB taxonomy): Bacteria > Chloroflexota > UBA11872 > UBA11872 > UBA11872 > UBA11872. Next base: position 118,246 of record JAJEGF010000015.1, on the reverse strand, counting down.
GCGGCGAGGACTGCCGTGCGGGGGCGCGCCGTAGCTGCGAGGTTTGTTGATGCGTATCTGGAATCGCCTGCCGCGCCTTAGGCGCAGCCTGCTAGCGCTGGCGTTTGCCGGGGTCGGGCTGGCGGCTGCGGCGAGCGTGGCGTGGGCGCACGAGGGACGTGAGGTTCATGGCTTCACGTTTGACGTCGGGTTCCTGGTGGAGCCGGCGTACGAGGGGCAGCCGAACGGGGTGTACCTGTCGGTGACGCAGGCGGGCGGAGATCACCACGGGTCGGGCCCCGCGTCGGACGACGGTCACGAGCACGGCGGGACGGTGGAGACATCGGGGATGGCGGTTGCCGTGACGGCGGAGGTCGACCCGATCGATGGAATCAACGTGCACATCATCCCCACCGGCTTTGTGTTCGCGGCGGAGCGGGTGAACCAGGCGGACGTGGACGGCGAGGGGCACGCGCACGTTTACGTGGACGGCGAGAAGGTGGGCCGAGCCTACGGCGAATGGTTCCACCTGAAGGGCGTTGCACCCGGGGACCGTGAGATCCGGGTGACGCTGCAGACGAATGGCCATAGCGAATACGTGGTGGACGGGCAGCCGGTGCAGGCGGTGACCACGATCAGCGTTCCGGCCATGCCGCCCGCGCCGGAAGAGGTGGGTCAAGTCGAGGCGCCCGAGGGGATGGGAATCGCGATCGGCCTGGAGCCGGATCCGCTGGGTGGGGCGAACCTGAAGGTGATGCCGCAGGGATTCACGCTTGCCCCGGCGAAGGTGAATGCCCAGAACGTGTCGGGTGAAGGGCATCCGCACCTCTACGTGAATGGCGTGCGGCTGGGGCGGATCTACAGTCCGTACCTGCATCTGGGGAAGCTGGCGCCGGGCATGAACGAGGTGCGGGTGACGCTGAATACCAACATGCACCAGGAATACGCGTATGGCGGCGAGACGATCGAGGCGGTAACGACGATTCACATCCCGGACGGCGGTGCGTCCGCCGGCACGCAGATGGACGCCGGACAGCAGGCGCAGGTTGGCGTGAACGGCCTGGCGAACAGCCTGGTGGTGGAGGTGACGCACCTGGCGGCGGACATGTCGGCGTCCGGCGTGCCGCGGCAGATGGCGCTGTCGCCGCTGCCGGGGGAACGCGGAGGATACGTGGCGCCGTTCATTCCAACGGTGCCGGGGGCGTACCGGTTCCGATTTGTGGGGACGATTGACGGTTTGCCGGTCGACGAGACATTCACGTCCGGTCCCGGCACTTTTGATGACGTGCGGTCGGCCACGGAGGCGCAGTTCCCGCGGCCGGTACCGAGCGCGCGCGAGATTGCCGGGGTGGCCACGGCGGCACAGCAGCAGGCGCGGGATGCATCGGATGCTTCGGCGACGGCCCTGACGATTGCCGTGGCCGGGCTGGTGATTGGCGGACTGGGACTGGTGACCGGCGTTGGCCTGGCGCTGTATGCGTTCCGTCGGCGTGGCGCCGCGTAGCGAACCCGGCCCGTGGCGGGGGCCTGGGCCCCACCATTGGCGCCTGGTCCTGGCGGTTCTAGCCGCGCTGACGGCGCTGGCGCTGGTTGCGGCGCCGGCCAGGGCGCACGCAAACCTGGTGCGGGCGTCGCCGAGCCCGGGGACGGCGGTGGATCCGGCGCCGCTGGTGGTGTACGCGGAGTTCAGCGAGGCCATCGACCTGGGTTACAGCAGCCTGGAGGTGCTGGACGCCGACGGGCAGCCGGTGACTACGGGGCCGACGGAAGCGGACCCGACGAGTGACGCGGCCATGCTGGTTCCGGTGGATGCGTTGACCGACGGCACTTACGTGGTGGTGTGGCGGACGCTCTCGGTGATTGACGGTCATGTGATCCGCGGGTCGTTTGCGTTCGGGGTGGGCGAGCCGGTGGCGGCGGACGTGGCGGTGGCGGTGGCTTCCATCGAGTCGAGCCCGGCGGCGTCGGTGTCGCGCTGGCTGCTGTTCGTGGGCGTGGCGGTGCTGATTGGCGGGCCGCTGCAGGTGGCCGTGCAGCGGCGCGGGGCCGCCCCGGCGCGGCGTCGGATCGTGGAACGGCGCACGGCGTTGTTGTTGCTGGGCGGAGGGCTGCTGGCCCTGGCGGGCCAGATTGGACTGCTGGGAACGCAGATCCTGGTGCTGGGCGGGGACTCGCTGCTGGCGGGGTTTGGGGATGTGTTTGGGGCGGGGCAGTGGGGTGCGCTGTGGATCGGCCGCACGGCGGCCCTTACGGTGGCGCTGGTTCTGGCCGACCAGGCCAGTTCGTCGTCGTCGGGCGAGCGGCGGGGCGTGGTTGCGTTGGGCGGGGTGGCGCTGACGGGCGTGGTGATGGCGGTGACGATTTCGCTGGGCAGCCACGCGGCGGCGCTGCGCGAGGTTGGGCCGGCGCTGGCGGCCGACCTGATTCACCTGCTGGCGGTTGGGGCGTGGGTGGGCGGTCTGCCGGTGTTGCTGCTGGTGGCGTGGGAGGCGCGCACGGCGGCTTCCGAGGGCTCCGCTGCGGCGGAGATGACGGAGGTTGCGGCGCGCTTCTCGGCGGTTGCCACGGTGACTGTGGGCCTGATCGTGGTGACCGGGGCATATAGCGCGTGGTTACAGATACTCGAGCCGGCGCGTCTGTGGAGCACGGCGTACGGCGTGTTGCTGCTGGTGAAGCTGGCGCTGGTGGCGCCGCTGCTGGCGCTGGGCGGGGTGAACCTGGGGTGGACGCGGCCGCGGCTTGCGGCTGCGGGGGCGGCAGGAGCGCGCGCTCGGACGGCGTTGCGGACGCTGGTGGGCGCGGAGATCGTGCTGGCCGTGAGTGTGCTGCTGGTTGTCGGGTTCCTGACGGAGCGCGAGCCGGCGCGCCAGGTGAGCGGCGACGTGCCGCTGGCGGTGGAGGGCGTTGGCGCCAGCGGTGATACGAGAGTGCAGGTGCGGGTGGTTCCGGGGCGGCCGGGTCCGAACACGCTGGAAGTTGAGGTGGTGTCGGCGGACGGCGGACGGGCCGGGGACGCGGATGTGGAGTTGCAGCTTCGGTATCTCGATACCGATTTGGGGACGACGGTTGAGCGACCGGTTCGCACGGCGGACGGCGGGTTCGCGGTGGAGACCGACGCCTTTGCTTTGGCGGGCATGTGGCAAGTGCTGGCGATCGTGCGGGAGCCGGGGGCGTTCGATGCCAGAGTTCCGGTGCGGCTGAACATCGGGTCGCCGACGGCGATTGGCGTGGCGGAGGTTGACGCAACGGTCGCGGTGCGGTTCTGGGGGCTGGCGCTAGCAGGGATGGGCTTTGTGCTGGCGCTGGCGACGCTGGCGCGCCAGGGATGGGCGACGCGCGTGCGGCAGGCCGGGACCGGGGCAGGGTTTGCGGCCATTGTGCTGGGCGCGGGGCTGCTGATCATCGGGCCGCCGCAGGGCGTCTCGGTGTCTGCGGTGAACCCGATACCGCCGGACGATGTCTCGATCAGCGCCGGACGGGAGATTTATGAAGCCGAGTGCGTGAGCTGTCATGGGCCGGCGGGTCGCGGCGACGGGCCACTGGCGGCGACGCTGGATCCGCCGCCGCTTGACCTGGTGATCCACGTGCCGCTGCACCCGGACGATGCGCTGTTCGGGTTTGTGTTCAACGGGATCGAGGGCACGGGCATGCCGGCGTTTGGCGAGCGCTACGGCGAGCTGGATACCTGGCACATCATCAACTTCATCCAGACGCTGCCGGAGGCGGCGCGGAGCTAGGCGCGGGCGCGTCGACGAGCGGTCCAGGTGTGGGCGGCGACGGCGGCGAAGAAGCCGCCGATGACCAGGACGCCGGGCAGAACCCAGTTGGTGGGCGCGAGGTCCAACGCGTGGGTGAGCCTGGCGGGGCCGAGGGGGCTGGAGATGTCGAGCACCAGGTTCCAGTGGACTTCCTCGGGGCTTGGCTCGACGAACTCGTAGACGGCGCCGGACTCGAAGGCGGTGTATTGGGCGATCTCGACGCCGTTCTCGAAGACGGTCACCTTGACTTCGGCGCCGGGTATGCGCGCACCGGTGGAGACGTTGCGGAGATCGACGGAGTAGTCGAGCCAGCCCTCGGCCCAGTTGGCGAAGGCGCGCACCTGGTAGGGGCCGGTGGCGCCGGTGTAGACGAGGTCACCGCCGTGGGCCAGGGCGGGCGTTGCCGTGGCCGCCAGCAGCACAAACGCCGGCAAGAGGCGAGCTAGGCGACGCATTAGCCCAACGGCGGGCCGGCCACGGCGGCGATGGCGGGTTGGAGTTCGGCGGCGCCGACCAGGCCTTCGAAACGCGCGGCCACGCGGCCGGACGCGTCGACGACGAAGACCCAGGGTTCGGTTTCGAGGTTCCACTCGCGCGCCACGTCTGCCCAGACGAGGCGGCCCTCGGTGCGCGCGATGTTGAGGTCGAACGGTTCGAGGTGGATGAAGCGCACGCGGTCGCCCAGTTGACCGTGCACGTCGCCCACAACGGCGGTGACGGGTCCGCACATGGCCGACGTGCAGAAGGCGGGCGTGCTAAACGCGACTACGAATGGCTCGTTCGCGGCGAGCGCGTTGGCGACGGTGTGGCGGTAGAGGGCTGGCAGGGGTGGGTCGGCGGTGGTCAGGAGGTTGAGATCCGCAACGTCGTCGACCGTGGGATGGACGGTGGCGGGCGCCGGGTCTCCCACCCGCGGGGTGGCGGTGCGTCGTCCGACCTGGAAGACCGTAGACGCGGAGAAGGCGGAACCGTTGGCCGGATGCACCTCCAGGTCGGCGCGCCAGAGGCCTTCGTCGAAGCTGGCGTCGTCGACGAGGTAGTAGGAGCGGGCCAGGTCGTGGACGTGGACCCGGCCGTCTTCATGGACGTGGTTGTAGGTGCCCCCGGCGACGAGTTCCCGGGCAGGGGCTTCGAAGCGGAACTCGTCGCGTTCGCCGATCAACCGCAGGAAGCGCACCTGGATCCGCGCGCCGGATATCGCCGTACTTTCGCCGTCAACCACCACGAAGGGGAAGCGATGCGGACCCGGCAGCATTTCGTTGACCGTCAGGAAGACGCTGATGTTGGGATCGGGTGGCGGTGATCCGCAGGCGGGGAGCAATCCGGCGAGCGCCGGCGTTGCCAGGCCCAGCGCGCCCAGGATGGTTCGTCGTGCGAATGCAGGGGCGCGCGGCGCGCGGGGCTGCCCGGGGGGGTCGAAACTGTCCACGCTGGCAGTCTAGCCAGTCAGCGCCGGCGCCCAACCTGTTAGGTTGCTTGCCCAACTCGCCGCCAAGTTTCAATGCCCGACCCGCCCGTTTCAGCCAGCGACCAGGACTATCTACGCGCCATCTACGACGCCGGCGGTCGCGAGCGGCGGGTGGGGACCGGGGAACTGGCGAGCCAGTTGGACTTTACCCAGGGCGCCGTGACGGTTGCGCTGCAGCGCCTGCACCAAAAGGGGCTGGTCGACTACCGGCGCTACCAGGGCGCACAACTGACCGAGGACGGTGAGCGCCACGCGCTGGAGATGGTCCGCCATCACCGGCTGATCGAACGGTTCCTGGTGGAGTTCCTGGATTACGACTGGAATGACGTGCACGAGGAGGCCGACCGGCTGGAGCACGTGATTTCGGAGGAGATGGAGCGGCGGATTGCGGCGAAGGTTTCCGATCCGACAACAGATCCGCACGGGGACTCGATCCCCAACGAGGCGCTGGACGCGCTACAGGCCGACGATGCGCGCCAGTTGACGGGGGTTGCCGATGGCACGGATTTCGTGGTGGCGCGAGTACGCGACCGCGACCGGGCCGTGCTGGAGTACCTGACGGAGATCCGGCTTGTGCCGGGCACGCGGGCCCGTGTGGTTCGACGATTACCCTTTGACGGGCCGCTGGTGGTGCGGATTGGGGACGCCGAGGTGGCATTGAGCCAGACGGTCAGCGACAGCGTCTTCACCCATGAGGCATGACCCGCGATTGCGGCGCGGCGCGGCGGTCTAACGGACCGCAGCTTCTTTGGCGGCTTCGCGCCCGTGGGGGGTGAGGCGAAGATGCTCGGCTTCGAGCACGACGAGGCCGCGATCGGTGGCGGTCTGAATCACGCGGGCGGAAAAGTCGGCCGGCCAGCGCATGTGGCGCTGCATGTGGTCGGGGTGGCTCTCGTCGGATTCAGTCGGCGTGCCCTCGTGCGTGGCGAGGTGAATGAGCAGCATCTGACGGGCGAACGTCCATCGCTGACGGCGCCGCCGCCGGGCCGCGGCGACCAATCCGCGCCGTGGCGCGAGCAGTAGGACAAGTGTGAAGGCGATGCCGACCGCCGTGGCCATCGCGCCGGCGATGTTGGCGTCGAGCAGCCTCGCAAGCCAATAGCCGCCGGCGGCTGAGGTCGCGCCGATAAGGACGCTAAGTCCCAACATTCGAGGCAGGCGGTCGGTGAGCAGGTAGGCAGCGGCGGGGGGACCGACCATGAGCGCCACGACGAGGATCGACCCCACGGCATCAAAGGCGCCAACGGCGGTGATCGAGACTAGCGCCATAAGCCCGTAATGGACGAGTGCCGGCGAGAATCCAAGCGCCGCGGCAAGGGCCGGATCAAACGTAGCCAGCTTCAATTCCTTGAAGAACAAAGCTGTACATGCAAGGTTGATGAGCAGGATGGCGCCCATGACCCAGATTGCGACCGGTCCCAGATCGACGCCAAAGGGCGCGAAGCGGTTGAAGGGCGCGAAGGCAATCTCGCCGAGCAATACCGCATCGCTGTCCAAGTGCACATCACCTGCCAGGCTGGATATCAAGATCACGGCAATAGAGAAAAGGGCTGGGAACACCAGGCCGATTGCCGTGTCCTCGCGCACGAGGCCAGTGCGACTGGTGGCTTCGACCAGAACGACGGTGAGTAAGCCAACCAGAGCGGCGCCCACAATGAGAATCGGGGAGCCGAGGTCAGCGACGACGAAGAACGCCAATACGATGCCAAGGAGAACGGTGTGGCTGATGGCGTCGCTCATCATGGCCATGCGGCGCAAGACCAGAAACGTTCCCGGTATCGCACAAGCGGCGGCAACCACGACGGCGACTAGGAGGACGTCGATCTGGGCCGAGGTCAACGGGCAACTCCTGGCGCGCGTCGGCTTCGGGCCAAACGGTCGGCTTCGGCCAGTCCGCGGGGCGTCAGCGACCAGCCGCCGGTGTCGTGCTGCCGAGCCAGCCCGTCCGCAGCCAATTCGGTCAAGGCGCGTTCGACGACGGCGCGGCCGCGAACTGCGTTCAGGGCCCCGATGTCATGTGGATGCGTCGCGTTGGATCCGTGCTGTGCCGCCAGGGACGCCAAGTCGGCGATGACAGCTTCCAAGGCCAGCATCCGCCGGCTCCGCCAGGCGCGTATGCGTGCCCACACCAAGCCTCGCGCGGGCGCAAACAAGAGCGACACAACCACCAGCCCGGTCGCAACAAGCACGATGGTAGGACCTGTGGACGTCTCTGCCGTGGTGCTAAGCAGAGCGCCCAGCACACCTGCGGCAGCTCCAAAACACGCCGAGAGGGTGACCATGACGCCCAGGCGGTTCGTCCACTGCCGGGCGGCCGCACCGGGCGCCACCACCATGGCGCTCATGAGAACCACTCCAACCGTCTTGAGTCCGACAACGATGGCGATCACAAGGAGGCTGGTCAGGAGAATGTCCACCCTGCGCGTGGGTATGCCGAGGGTTGCCGCAAAGTCGGGGTCGAAGCTCAGGAGCTTGAATTCCTTCCAAAGCGCCAGCAGGCCGAAGAGTCCGACAGCGCCCACGGCCACCATGGTGATGACGTCGCTTTCAAGCATGGCGGCCGCCTGTCCGAAGAGAAACTTGTCCAGCCCGGCCTTGCCAGCGGCGGGCTGACGCTGGATGAAAGTCAATACAACCAGCCCGGCACCAAAGAAGACGCTTAGCGTTAAGGCCATGGCGCTGTCTACCTTGACGCGGGACGTGCGCACGACGCCGACAATGGCCGCGGCTGCCAGCCAACCGGCAATGGCCGCGCCGAGCATTAGCACCAGCGGCGCACGGCTGCCGGTAAGCAGAAACGCCAGGGCCACTCCGGGCAACGCCGCGTGGGACATGGCATCGCCCAGAAGAGCTTGTCGGCGGAGCACGGCGAAGGCTCCAAGGGCACCGCTGACGATTCCCAGCGTGGCCGAGCCAAGCGCGACCGTTCGCAGCGTATGGTCCACGAAGAGACCGCCCAGGACGTCCATCAGTGCTTCGTTTCTAGGCGGGGCTACGGGTGCGAATCACGAGGATGGCTCAAGGTCGTTGCCGACGGCGCGTCCACCGATGCCGGCCACGCGACCGCCATATGTACGGCGCAGATTTTCCTCGGTAAACACTCGATCTACTGGTCCGCCGGCGATGCGCCGGACGTTTAGGAGCGTTACTTCGTCGAAGTACTCGGTTACGGTCTGGAGGTCATGGTGTACCGCGACTACGGTCTTGCCGTCGGCCCGCAGCGCTCGCAGCAGCTCAACAATCGCGCGTTCGGTGGTGGCGTCGACCCCCTGGAACGGCTCGTCCATCAGGTAGACGTCGGCGTCCTGCACAAGCGCCCGAGCCAGAAAGATCCGCTGCTGTTGCCCACCCGAGAGTTGGCTGATCTGGCGGTCGGCATAGGACTCCATGCCGACCTGAGCTAGCGCGGCGGCGGCTCGAGTGCGCTCGGATGTGCCTGGACGACGCACCCAGCCCAACCCCCCGTACGTTCCCATGGTGACGATGTCGAGCGCCGTGGTTGGGAAGTCCCAGTCGACGCTGCCACGCTGGGGAACGTAGGCCACGCGCCGCCGCTGATCCGCGTAGGGCTGTCCGAAGACCAGCACTTCGCCGGCGGCGGGTTGTAGGAGGCCCAACACCGCTCGCAGCAGGGTGGTCTTGCCCGCACCGTTGGGACCCACAATCGCCATCAGTACGCCCTGCGGAACTTCCAGATCGACATCCCAGAGGACCGGTTGCTGCTGATAAGCCAGCGTTAGGTCCGTGGCCTGGATCGCGAGTGCCCCGCCGGTGCGGAGGCCGATCCTCACGGCCGCGCCAAGGCTTCGACAATGGTGTCGATGTTATGGCGGATCATGCCGAGGTAGGTGCCCTCCGCCGTACCTTGAGCGCCCATGGCGTCGGAGAAAATCTCGCCGCCAATAATCACGGTGTGCCCACGAGCGGCCGCAGCTTCGATCACGGCCTGGACGGCTTGATCGGGGACCGACGACTCAATGAAGACCGCCGGGATCCCGCGTTCGCTGATGAACTGCGCGAGTTGTTGTACGTCGGCTGTGCTGGCCTCGCTTTCGGTACTGATGCCCTGCAGGCCGCGCACTTCCATCCCGTAGCGGTTCGCGAAGTAGTTGAAGGCGTCGTGCGCGGTCACCAAGACCCGCACCCGCTCGTCAATCTCCATAGCTCGCGACTTGACATAAGAGTCGAGATCTCTAACTTGGGAAATGAAGGCGTCGGCGTTGGCACGGTAGGACGCCGTGCCTTCAGGATCCATCGCGATAAGGGCGTCGCGAATGGTCCCGACGGTTATCGACCAGAGATCCAAGTCGAACCAAACGTGGGGATCGTAAGCGCCATTGAATTCCGGCGGCGCCAGCAAGAGTTGCCGGTCAATGTCATCGGTCACCCGAATTGAATGGACCCCGAGTTCGGCGAGCCGTTCGAGGACTCCAGAAATCCCGGCCTCCAGGTGCAGGCCATTCCAAAACACGGCGTCTGCTGCTTCGAGCCGAGTGATATCGCGTTCGCTGGCGCGGTAAAGATGCGGGTCCACGCCTGGTCCCATCAGGCCATGGACTTCAACTCGGTCTCCGCCGACGTGGCGTACTGCGTCGGTAATCTGCCCGGTTGTCGCGACGACTCGTAACGGTCTTCCGCCCTGGCGAGCAACCGGCGCCAAGCGGTGCTTCGCGTGCGTGTCGTCCGGGACCGACGAGTCTTCGCACGCGGTCAAGATGAAGGCGACGCCCACCACGGCGACGACGACAAGCATCCGCAGCGTGCGCAACGCTCTTCCTTTCGCTGTAAACCTGCTGACAGGGGCCGGCAGGCCCGCACCTCATGCGGCCTGCCGGCCTGTTTATGGTACCTAAAAGAATGTTTTTAGTGAAGTCAAACTTCTGGGCTGACGTTCACCGGTGGCGCGACGTGCGGACGATGTCGCTTGCTTGGCGACCGTGACAGCGGTCTGCCCGCCGCTGGGGAGGCGGAATGAAGGGAGGACTCGTCGAACGCCGGGCGGGTGTCAGGGCAGGGACTCGGCCCGATCAAGGGTGGCGACAAGCTGTCACGCCAGTTCTTGTTGCAATGCAAACCGCCCCGCCGGCGCAAGCCGGCGGGGCGGTTGAGCGTTCCGAACCGTGGACTTAGTAGTCCATCGCGGGCGCGGGGGCCTCTTCCTGCTCAGGAACGTCGGCGATCAGGGCCTCGGTGGTGAGGATCATGCCGGCAATTGAGGCGGCGTTCTCAAGGGCCGAGCGCGTCACCTTGGCCGGGTCAATCACGCCGGCCGCCACCATGTCGGTGTACTCCTCGTTCACCACGTGGTAGCCCCAGTTCGTGCCCTTGGAGCCGGACTGGCGACGGACTTCCTCGACGACGACCGAGCCGTCGGCGCCGGAGTTTGAGGCGATCCAGCGCAGCGGCTCTTCGAGCGCGCGGCGCAGGGCGCGGACACCGACGACCTCGTCGCCGCTGCACTCCGCTTCCACGCCTTCCAGCACGTGGGCGGCGTTGAGCAGGGCCACGCCACCGCCAGGCACGATGCCTTCCTCGATGCCGGCACGGGTGGCGGAGAGGGCGTCTTCGACGCGGTGCTTCTTCTCCTTGAGCTCAGTCTCGGTCGCGGCGCCGACGCGAATGACTGCCACGCCGCCGGCCAGCTTAGCCAGACGTTCTTGCAGCTTCTCGCGGTCGTACTCGGAGGTGACTTCCTCGACCTGGCCCTTGAGCTGGTTGAGGCGGGCCTGCACGGCCGCTTCCTTGCCGCCACCCTCGACGATGGTGGTGTTGTCTTTGTCGGCCACCACGCGGCGGGCGCGACCCAGGTCCTCCAGGATCACGCCGTCCAGGCGACGACCCATGTCCTCCGAGATTACGGTGCCGCCAGTGACGACGGCCACGTCCTGCAGCATTTCCTTGCGGCGGTCGCCGTAGCCCGGCGCCTTCACGGCCAGGCAGTTCAGGATGCCGCGCAGCTTGTTCACCACCAGGGTGGCCAGGCCTTCGCCCTCCACGTCCTCGGCGATGATCACGAGGTCTTTCTTGCCGGACTGCGTGACCTTCTCCAGCGTCGGGAGAATGTCACTCACCGCCGACAGCTTCTTGTCGGTGACGAGAACCAGCGCGTCCTCGATAACGGCTTCCATGCGGTCCTGGTTGGTCACGAAGTACGGTGAGATGTAGCCGCGGTCGAACTTCATGCCCTCCACGTACTCGATCTCGAACTCAAGGCCCTTGGACTCCTCGACCGTGATGGCCCCGTCCTTGCCGACCTTGTCCATGACCTCGCCGATCAGTTCGCCGATCTGCGTGTCGTTGGCCGAGATGGAGGCGATCTGGGCGATCTCGTCCTGGCTGCGGATCTGCTTGGCCTGGGCGCCGACTTCCTCGACCACGGCCTCGACACCCTTGGCCAGGCCGCGCTTGATGATCATGGGGTTGGCGCCGGCGGCGACGTTCTTCAGGCCTTCCTTGATGATGGCCTGCGCCAGCACGGTCGCGGTGGTGGTGCCGTCACCAGCGATGTCGTTGGTCTTGCTGGCGGCTTCCTTGATGAGCTGGGCGCCCATGTCCTCGAACGGATCTTCCAGGTCGATGTCCTTGGCCACCGTCACGCCGTCGTGGGTGACCGTGGGGCCGGAGTACTTCTTGCCCAGGGCCACATTGCGGCCCTTCGGTCCCAACGTCGTCTTGACGGCGTTGGCGACCACGTCGATGCCCTTTACCAGCTTCGAGCGGGCCTCTACATCCAGCAGGATGTCTTTCGGCATGCTTTCGTCCCTTTCGACCCGGCTGACCGCCAGCAGGATGCTTCGGTCTTCGTATAGGGGTCGTGTCTGGTCCGCCAGTCAGACGCTGCGCACCGACACTTCCGGGACGCGCGCTGACGCGGATCGAATCAATCGCGTTAGCAGCCCATTGTAGGGATCGGCCAAAACGAGCGTCAAGAGAATCCGCTATTCGCGACCGTATCGGGCCGGCTCCTATCCGGGACTACGCATCGCCCGATTCGTCCGGTTTCGGTAGCTCGCGTAGCGACCGAATCGGCGACAGGAACAGCCAGAGAGCGACTGCGAATTCAAGCCCGGCGGCGACCAAGAGTGTCGGCCGCATGCCAAAGATCTCAGCGACAACACCACCGACAAGTGCACCGAGCGGGACCAACCCAATCTCCAGGGTGTTCATGATGCCGTTCATGCGGCCCTGAAACCGAAGCGGTGTCGTCGCCTGACGCAGGCTGCCCTGGCAGACCCCGTACACCGTGGCGCCGATGCCGAAGAGGAACATTGAGGCCGTAAGCAATACGACGACGGCTGCGAGCGGCCCACCGGCGAGTGGGGTGACCAGGTCGCTCAACGCCGCGATGACGACCGCAACGATCATGGCCGGACCCGCGCCCAACCGGCGGATCAGCCGTTCCGCGACGAAGGCGCCGACCATGAATCCGACACTGCTGACCGCAAACAGGAAGCCGAAGGCCAGCGGCTCTACGTTGAGCTGCTTGTTGACGTAGAGCAGCCATACGGCCTCGAACATCGCGTTGAACACGGCGATGCCGCCGAGGGCGACGGCGATGGAACGCAGTATGCGGTTGCGGCCGACAACGGCCAGGCCTTCGCGGGCCTGCGTGAGGAAGTTGGCGTCGGACGCGCTCGTTGTCGGTTCGGACTCCGCAATTCGAATGCCTCGCAGAGCCAACGCTGAAATCACGAAGGTCACGGCGTCGACGACCAGAGCCACGGGCGCCGTGACCAGGTGGATCAAGACTCCGGCAACCCCCGGGCCGGCCACCTGCGACCCTGAGGTGCCGATCGCAAGCTTGCTGTTGGCTTCCACCAACTGCTCCCGCGATACCAGCGACGGGAGAATCGATCGATTGGCCACGCCAAAGAACATCCCCAGCGTGCCGGTGCCGAGGGCAACGACGTACAGGTGTTCGATCCGCAGAATCTGCAGCCAGGCGGCGATCGGCACGGAGAGCAACAACAGCGCGCGACCGTAGTCGGCGACGATCATTACCCGACGCTTCCTGAGCCGGTCGACCCAGACGCCCACGCCCACCCCAAATGCAAGCGACGGCAGGCCGCCGATGGCCGCCAGGACGCCCATCTGCAGCGGCGAGGCATCCAGCACCAGCACCGCGGTGAGCGGAAGCGCCAGAAACGTGATCTGCGATCCGAATGCTGAGACGGTTCCGCCAACCCACAGCTTCAGGAAGTTGGGGTGGCGCCAGAGACCCTGAAGGCGAAAAGGCATAGGACACCGTTATCCTTTCCCGCCCCTGGGCGCCGGTAATCACATTGGTCATCGCGGCCATGTTGGCGCGCCGTACCGGCAAGCGCCGATCCTATCGAGGCTGGGCGAACGACGAAACACGCGGCTGAAACTGCCCAGCGTCTGTCGCAATCCCTTATCTTTGCGCTATGCCGTTTCACCTGACCCGTGCTCAGCACGACCAGATCGTTGGCCAGGCGCGCGACGAGGCACCCCTGGAGTGCTGCGGTCTGATTGGCGGGCAGGAGGACACCGCCTTGAAGCTCTACCCTGCCCGCAACGCGGACCAGAGCCGCGTGCACTACACCATCGATCCGCGCGACATGCTTAACGCCACGCGCGATATCGAAGACGTGCAGGGCTGGGATATCTCGGCCTTCTATCACTCCCACCCGCGCAGCGACGCCTACCCTTCGCCAACGGACGTGCGTGAGGCTGTTGAGTCCGGCTACTCCGAGTACAGCCGCTTCATCATCGTCTCGCTCATGAACCCCGAGCGGCCGGTGATGCGCTGCTTCTGGCTCCGAGGTGGGGCGATCAGCGAGGAGCCGCTGGTCGTCATCGAACCAACGGACGACAAAGGCACGTAGGATTCGAGCATGGCCACCGCCATCTACCAGCCGTCCATAGACCTTGAGGCCTCGCTCGAGGCCAAGACGCAGTTTCTACGGCGGACGATTGGTTGCCTGGAAAGCGCAGTCGTGGCCTACTCCGGAGGAGTCGACAGCACTCTTCTGGCGAAGGTGACCTACGACGTGCTGGAGGCTGAGGCCCTGGCGGTCACCGCCGTATCGCCCAGCCTGGCTCAAGCGGAGCGCGACGATGCCGCCCGGTTTGCCGCCCAGATCGGTATCCGGCACGAATTCATCGAGACCCGCGAACTCGAAAACCCGGACTACCGGGCCAACGACAGTTCCCGCTGCTTCCACTGCAAGGCCGAACTCTTTGACCGCCTGCGCGAGTTCGCGGCCGAGCGCGACGTGCAACACATGCTCTACGGGCCGGTGGTGGACGACCTGGGCGACTTTCGCCCGGGCATGGCCGCCAGCCGGGAACGTGGCGCCCGTGCGCCGCTTGTCGAAGCCGGCCTGCGCAAGGCCGAGGTCCGTGAGCTTTCGCGCCGTCTCGGCCTGCCGAGCTGGGACAAGCCAGCGGTAGCTTGTCTGTCGTCACGCGTTGCCTACGGCAGCGAGGTCACCGTGGAGAAGCTTGGACAGATCGAAGCCGGCGAGGCCCTGCTACGCGCCGAAGGCTTCCGCGAACTGCGCGTCCGCCACCACGGTTCGATTGCCCGCATCGAAGTCCCCGAATCCGAACTGGCTCGATTCACCCAGGATTCCGACCGTCGCCAGCGCATCATTGAGGGCCTGAAGTCGCTTGGCTTTACCTACGTCACGCTGGACTTGCAGGGCTTCCGCTCCGGCGCCATGAACGAAGCGCTGCCTGTAGTTTCCGCAGAGCGGTAACCGACGGCGCGGCGCGAGAGTTGAGCACGCGGTCTCAGAGCAAGGAGCGGTTATGAACGTAGAGATTCGCGACGAGCGCTTCCGGCAAGTGGTCGGCGACGACGCTCCCGTTGAGGAAGTGGCCGCCGGGTTCGATTTCACCGAAGGCGCGGTCTGGAACCACGTTGACGGCTGTCTCATCTTCAGCGACATGCCCGGCAACATCATGCGCAAATGGACAGCTTCGGGCGGGATTGAGGTCTTCCGACAGCCCAGCAACATGGCGAACGGCAACACCTACGATCTGCAGGGACGGATGGTCACCTGCGAACACGCCACCAGCCGTGTCACGCGCACGGAGCATGACGGCTCGCTCACGGTACTGGCCACGCACTACAACGGCAGGGAGTTGAACAGCCCCAACGACGTGATCGTCAAGAGTGACGGCTCGATCTACTTCAGCGATCCGTCGTTCGGTCGCATGGAGTACTACGGCGTGGCCCGTGACGCGGAACTTGATTTCCGCGGCGTGTACCGGATCGATCCGGAGTCTGAAGACCTGACGCTGCTCGTCGACGACTTCGACCAGCCCAACGGGCTCACGTTCTCGCTGGACGAGCAGCAGTTGTTCATCAATGACACGATGCGGGGGCACATTCGTGTGTTCGATGTTGATGCCGACGGTGGACTGTCCGATGCCGGGGTCTGGGCCGAGCTCACCGGCGATCGCGAGGGACTGGCCGACGGGATGAAGATCGACAGCGAAGGCAACCTGCACACGGCAGGCCCGGGCGGTGTGCATGTGTTCGCGCCGGACGCGACCTGCCTGGGCGTCATCTACGTCCCGCAGGGCGTCGCCAACTTCACCTGGGGAGACGATGACCTCAAGAGCCTCTTCATCAATGCCGGCACGTCGCTGTATCGAACGCAAGTGAATGTGCCGGGGCGCAAGCTGTTCTAATCGCGCAATGGCGTCGGAACAAACGAGCGGCAAGCCGGTGCAAACCCTGGGGGCGGCATGACTCGGTTCGTCAGCGCAATTCCGCGTGCGTCCTCCGTGGTGGCATGGGTGCTGGTGTTAGTTCTTCCATTTGCCACTCTCAGCGCTTGTGGCGAAGCAGCGCCGGCGGAACCGCTGAAACTCGGCCTGCTGACCTATATCAGCGAGGGTTCCGCGCAGAACGCCCAGGATCGGCAGCGCGCGTTCCACCTGGCCATTGCCCACCTAAACCAGGCAGGAGGTGTGTTCGGGCGACCGGTCGAAGCCGTGGTGGCCGACACCCAACTGGACCCGGACACGGCGGTGGCCGAGGCGCGCCGTCTCATTGACCACGAAGGCGTGCACGGAATCGTGGGCCCCAGCTCGAGCGCCAACTCGTTTCCGGTGGCTGAGCGCGTGGCCGGGCCGTCCGGGATTCCCTTCATCAGTCCGGCGGCGGGCACATCTCGTCTGACCGAGGCTGATGACAATGACTTCTTTTTCCGCCTGACGCTGTCCCAACGGGCGTACGGACCGGCACTGGCGCAATTGACCCGTGAGCGTGGATTCCGAAACGTTGGTGTGCTCTACCGTGACGACCTCTGGGGCCAGGGACTGGCTGAGACGTTTGCGCAAGCCTGGGAAGGTTCGCTCAAGCCAGTCGCCGTTGAGATCGGCCAGACCGACATAGCCGACGCCGTCCGGGAGTCCGCTGTCGGCGGTGCGGAGGCGCTCGTCGTTATGTTATTTCCGGACGAAGCGGTCGTGGCGGTCCGCGAGGCGCTGGAGCTTGGTGTCTATGAGCAGTTTGTGTGGGGCAGTGCGCTGCGAAACCTCGACCTGGTCAGCGCAATTGGCGCTGTGGCGCTGGCCGACACATACGGCATCGGATCCTCCGCTCCGGGCGAACTCACGCCGGCGTGGGAGGCATCGTTTGTCGAGGCCTACGGCGAGCCTCCGGTCGGCAGCTTTGCCCTGGAGGTCTATGACGCCACCATTGCCCTGGCCCTGGCGGCGCAGGCCGGCAAGAGCACCAACGGCGCTGTCATTCGCGATCATCTGCGCGCCGTTGGATCTCCACCGGGGGAGTCCATCGAACCCGGACCGGACGGCGTGGCACGCGCGCTGGCGGCGCTGGCTGATGGCCGAGAAATTGTCTTCAACGGCGCCTCCGGTCCGCTGCAGTGGGACGCCAATGGCGATTTGCGCCGAGGTCACCTCGGGGTCTGGCGATACACGGCCGACGGTCGGATTGAAGACGTGCGTCGAATCCTCTACGAGACCTGACGTTCGATAGCCCGGGTGAACGTGCCGGGGCGGAGGATGTTCAAGTTGGGCAATGGCATAGGAACGTATGACGGGCAAGCCGGTGCGAATCCCCGTTGACGGCATGAGTCGGCTCGCTCCCAGATTTCGGCGTGGATCCGCGGCGGTTGCAAGGGTGCTGGCCTTGGTTCTTCTCATGGCCGGTCTCAGCACATGTGGCGAAGCAGCGCCGGCGGAACCGCTGAAGCTTGGGCTGCTGACATACATCAGCGCCGGTTCGCCTCAGAACGCCCAGGACCGTCAGCGGGCGTTCGAGCTGGCCGTCGCGCACCTCAACGAGGCCGGCGGAGTGTTCGGTCGGCCGGTCGCGACCGCCGTCGGCGACACCGCGCTCGATCCGGACACCGCCGTGGCCGAGGCCCGGCGCCTGATTGATGACGAGGGCGTGCATGCGCTGGTCGGACCCAGCACCAGCGCCAACGCATTGCCCGTGGCCGAACAGGTGGCGGGACCGGCCCGCGTGCCGCTCATCAGCCCATCCGCCACATCTCCAAGCCTGACCGACGCTGCGGATGACGATTTCTTCTTCCGCGCCGCGCTCTCGGACCTGGCGCAGGGACCGGTGCTTGCCCGGATTGCCCGGCAGCGTGGATTCGAGAACGTGGGCGTCATCTATCGAAACGACCTTTGGGGACGGGGCCTCGCCGAAGCCTTCGAAGGCGCCTGGGACGGCTCGGTTCGTTCCGTTGCCAGCGAACCCGGCCAGACCGGCTTCGCCGAAGCTCTGCGCGAGTCCGCGGCCGGAGGCGCGCAGGCCCTGATCGTGATCTTGTTCCAGACCGAGGCGATTACCGCCGTTCGCGAGGCCCTGGACCGCGGCGTGTACGACCGGTTCGTATTAGGCGACGCCCTCAAGAACACCGAGCTGATCGAAGCGATTGGGGCAGACGTTCTGGCGGGTACCTACGGCGCCGGCACCGCGGTTCAGCCGGACAGCGAGTCCTCAGCCGCTTGGTCGGCGGCCTGGCTCGATGCCTACGGAGAGCCGCCAAAGGGCTCGTATGTTCGGGAGGTCTACGACGCCGCCATTGCCCTGGCGCTGGCCGCCCAGGCCGCCAACAGCACCGACGGCGTTGCGATCCGTGACCGGCTCCGCTCAGTCGGCGTCGAGCCCGGTCAGTACGTTGTTGCAGGGCCCGAAGGAGTCGCTCGTGCGCTGGAGACGTTGGCCGAAAGCGGTGAAGTCATCTACCAGGGCGCCTCCGGCACGCTCGCGTGGAATGCCGACGGCGACCTCGCGCAGGGCCACGTCGGCATCTGGCGCTTCACGGCCGACGGGCGGATCGAAGAGGTCGAGGCCGTTCCGTACCCCAGTTAGAGTCTCCGACTGGACGAGAGGCCAGCCCGTCATTGCTGGTCTCGGGATGCGCTCCAAGGATGCGTCCAGCCCCTGAAATCCGCCGACGAATTGATCGCCGATGTAGCGCCACCTTCACGCTCTAAAGGGCAGCGGCCGCTCGACAAGCCAGCTAGGCTGAGACCCGAACGACGATCCGATCCGACGCCCCTGCAAGGAGCCTGTTCCCGTGAGCCCTTCACCTTTGCGCATGGTTCAGTGGGGGACCAAGCATCCCCACGCGGCGGGCTGGTTGAGCGTGATGCTCGACAATCCGGATGTCGAAGTGGTGGGCGTCTACGAGGACGACGCCGACCGCCGGCAGGAGCTCGAATCCAGCGGCAACGCGCCGTGGAGCCGGACGACCTGGCTCGACGATCTAAGCGCCGTGCTCGACGACGACAGCATTGATGCCGTCGCGGCCGAGGGCGATAACTCGGAGAACCTGCAACAGGGCGAGGCCGTCATCGCGGCTGGCCGCAACTTGCTGCTGGACAAGCCGGCCGGACACGATCTGACCCGCTGGGAACGCGTGCTGGCTTCTGCCGCCGAGCAGGACCTGTACATCCAGCTCGGCTACATGTTCCGCCACCACGACGGCTATCAGCGCATTGCCAATTGGGCCCGAAGCGGGATGTTGGGAGACATATTCGCGATCCGCGCCCACATGTCCACGTTCGTCGAGCCATCTACCCACTCCCTGCTGGCCAGCTTTGCCGGCGGCGTGTTCTACGACCTGTGCGGCCACGTGCTGGACCAGGTCGTCTGGACGCTGGGCCGACCTGACCGGGTGACGCCGTTCATGCAGCGGGTCCGGCCCCAGAGCGGCTTCGTGGACAACGGCGTGGCTGTCCTGGAGTACCCGGGAGCGCTGGCGATTGTCGATATTGCCGGGCTTGAAGTTCCGACGCGCCCCCGCCGCTACGAGGTCTACGGATCGCGCGGCTGGGCCATCATGGAGCCCATGGAACCCGCGCAGACCGTCCGGCTGTCGTTGGACAGCGCACGCGACGGTTTCCGGGAAGGCGAGCAGACGATGACGCTGGAGGCCCGGCCGCGCTATGTGGCCAGCCTGGAGGCGTTTGTCCGCACGCTGCGCGGCGAGCAGGCACCCGAGCGCTCGCTCGAACACGAGCGCGTCGTGCAGGAAACCGTAATGCGCGCCACCGGCGCCATCGACTGAGCCGGCGGATCGGGTTGTTGGCCTAGTTCCCCAGCCCCAGCGCCAGGCCGCCGAAGATCGACTGTAACCGCGCCCGGTCCTCAGGCGGCAGCGGCCCCCGAGCCATGGAAGCCACATTGGCATCCAGGTGGTCCGGGTTGGCAGTGCCCGTCAGCACGGTTGAAATCGCGCTCGGCTCCAGGACGAAGCGGTAGGCCGCTTCCGGCACCGACTCCACGTCGCCGTGTACCAGCCAGCCCAACGGGTCGTCGTCAGGCAGGGCGTCGGCCGCCAGGTGCCCCTCGGCCTTGAGTTCGGCAATGACTTCGCGCAGACGCGCCGGGTTACCCAGCGCCCGGCGCACGGCGATCATCACGATCAAGCCAATGTCGGCAGCCTCCGCCGCGTCCAGCACGTCCTGCTCGGCCGTCTGGTGCAGCAGGTTGTAGCCGACCATGAAGGTGTCGAAGTGCCCATCGTCGGCCATCCGCTTGAACGCCTCGTGGTGGACGTCGTCATGCGCCTGTTCGGTCACGCCGAGGAAACCGACCTTGCCGGCGCGCTGAGCTTCAAGCAGTACCGGCAAGTGCTGCACGATGACCGCGTCGTACCGATCGGGCATCAAGCCATGAACCTGGATCACATCAATGTAATCCAGTCCCAGGCGCTCCAGGCTGCTGTCGATCGACGCCTGCACGCCCTCGGGACTCTTCAACTCGTTGTCGGCAAGCGGGCTGTATTTCGTGGCCACGATGAAGTCGTCGCGCGAGACGCCGGCCAGCCCGTGTCCCAGCAGGATCTCGCTGTCGCCGTAGCTGGCCGCCGTGTCGAAGAAGTTGATCCCGTGGTCCAGCGCGCGCAGGACCAGGCGACGGGCGTCGTCCAGGGTGGCGCCGCGATTCTGTCCCATCTTGCTGGGGCCGCCCGTCCCCAGGCTGGCGAGTGACACGCGCAAATCCGTACGGCCGAGGCGCCGGTACTCCATTGAGCTATCTCCTGACGTCCTGGTGGGCCTGAAACATAGCGCGAGTAATGCAATCACGAGGGCTCCCGGCTCCGGTTGACTTTAGATCCGATTGGAATATCCTTGGTTAGACCACCCCACCTGGGGTGGGGTCAAGCGGGCGCGTCTGCCCGAGGACAATCAATGGATCACGAGACCCGCAGCCTCCTCAACCGCTGGAAATCCATCCAGGGCCACGCCCGGGCGGTCGAGAAAATGCTCGAAGATGACGCCTACTGCGTGGACGTCCTCAAGCAGACCCTGGCCATCCAGGGCGCAATCGAGAAAGTCAACGCCGGCGTCCTGGAACGCCACCTCCGGACCTGCGTCACCACCGCCATCGCCTCGGACGATCCGGCCGAGCGCGAGCGGGTGATCGCGGAACTCCTGGATGTGTTCAAAGGGACGGGTCACCTGCGTCGGGTGGCCTCGGCCGGCGAGGCCATCGGGCGAGTGGCCGCCACATTGAGCGTGCGAGAGGGTTCGTCGCACGCGCGAGGAAACGGTGAGGCGTCATGACCGTCGCCGAGCAGTCGTTCACCCTTCCCGTTGCGGGCATGCACTGTGTCGCCTGCGTCGGCCGGATCGAGCAGGTGGTCGGACAAGTGCCTGGTGTCTTCGAGGCGTCGGTCAATCTCGCGGACGAAACGCTCGCCGTGCGCGCCGATCGAGACCTCAGTGCGGCCGATGTCGCCGCCGCCGTTCAGGCGGAGGGCTACGAGGTGCCCACCGCCGAGCGCACGCTCCAGGTCGAGGGCATGCACTGCGCATCGTGCGTGGGCCAGGTGGAGAACGCCCTTGTGGGAGTTCCTGGCGTGCTTGACGCGTCCGTGAACCTAGCTTCCGGCCAGGCCCTCGTACGTCACGCCCTGGGCCAGGCCGAGCATGGGGTACTGCGCGCGGCGGTGGAGCGTGCCGGATTCAGCGTGCTCGAAACCGAGGCGCCCAGCGAGACGTCTGCGGGCACTGCCGCCTCGGACGGAGGGCTGGAGGCGCGCCGCCGCCGCGAACGCCGCTGGCTTGGCATTCAGGCTGCCTTCGCGCTCGGCGTCGGGGTCCTGGCGATGTGGGGAGCGGCCGAGTTCATCCCGTGGGCGCCCGAGATCCTGGGCAACCCATGGGTAGTGCTCGTCCTCGTCACACCGGTTCAATTCTGGTCCGGCTGGTCGTTCTACCGCGGCGCCTGGCTGGCGGCGCGGCGCGCCAGCACGGATATGAACACGCTCATTGCCCTGGGAACCAGCGCCGCGTACGGCTACAGCCTGATAGTCACGGTGTGGCCGGGGCTGCTGAGCGGAGTGGCCGGGGCCGACGTCCACTACTTCGAGGCCTCGGCCGTCATCATCGGACTGGTTCTGCTTGGCCGCTATTTCGAGATGGGCGCCCGTGCTCGAGTCTCCGCGGCTATCCAGCGGCTGCTGGACCTCCGGGCCAGGACGGCTCGCGTCGAGCGGGACGGGCAGATCCTCGAAGTCGCGTTGGACGACGTACGAAATGACGACGTCGTCGTGGTGCGCCCCGGCGAAAAGGTACCCGTGGACGGCCGGGTGATCGAAGGCGCGTCCGCGCTGGACGAATCCATGATCACCGGCGAGAGCATTCCGGTGGACAAGGGGCCGGGCGACGAGGTGATCGGCGCCACGCTCAACACAACCGGCAGCCTGCGCGTCCGCCCCACCCGCCTCGGCCAGGACTCGATGCTGGCGCAGATCATCGCGCTGGTCGAACGCGCCCAGACCTCCAAGGCGCCGGTGCAGCGGCTGGCCGATTGGGTAGCGGCTCGCTTCGTGCCGACCGTAATCGCGATTAGCTTGCTCACCCTGGGCGTCTGGCTATCGGTCGGTCCCGACCCGCGGCTCACCTACGCCCTGGTCGCCACGGTTACGGTACTGATCATCGCGTGCCCGTGCGCGCTTGGCATTGCCACGCCAACGGCGATCATGGTCGGCGTCGGCAAGGGCGCCGAGTTGGGCGTCCTCGTGCGCAGCGGCGAGGCGCTTGAGGCGGCAGGTCGCGTCGACACCGTGGTCCTGGACAAGACCGGCACCATCACCGGCGGCCGTCCCGCGATTACGGACGTCATTCCGCTCAACGGCGAGCCCGAGTCGGAAATCCTGCGCTTGGTCGGCTCGGCTGAACGCGACTCCGAGCATCCCATCGGTCAGGCGATCGTGCATGGCGCGATCGAGCGCGGCATTGAGCTTTCGTCGGCCAACCGGTTCGCGTCGGTAACCGGTGGCGGCGTTCGCGCCGTGGTCGAAAACCGTCAGGTCGTGGTGGGTACGGCGGATCTTCTGGCGGACGCGGGCGTGTCGGTTGAGGCCGCGCTGGACCGCGGTACCGAGTTGGCTGCGCAAGGCCGTTCGTCCATATACGCCGCCATTGACGGTGAACTGGCTGGCCTGATGGCGCTAGCCGACGTTCCGCGGCCGGAAGCTCGGGGAGTCGTTACCCAATTGCGGCAGCTCAGTCTGCGCGTGCTGATGGTCACCGGCGACCACGACGCGCCAGCCCAGGCCATTGCTCGGCAGGTCGGGGTGGACGAGGTGCGGGCGGAAGTGCGCCCCGGGGACAAGGCGGCCATCGTCCGGGAATTGCAGGCCGCCGGGCATCGCGTGGCTGTCGTCGGTGACGGCATCAACGACGCTCCCGCGCTGGCCCAGGCCGACCTGGGTATCGCCATGGGTTCTGGTACCGACATCGCCATGGAAGCCGGCGATATCACCCTTGTGCGCGGCGATCTGCGCGACGCGGTGACGGCTATCCGCCTCAGCCGCTCCACCATGCGCACGATCCGCCAGAACCTCTTCTGGGCCTTCGCCTATAACGTGGCGCTGATTCCGGTCGCCGCGGGCGTCTTGTTTCCGGTGTGGGGGGTGCAGCTCAGCCCGATGCTGGCCGCCGCCGCGATGGCCTTCAGCGACCTTTCCGTGGTCGGCAACTCGCTGCGGCTGCGACGCTTTGCCAGGAGTTGACGGGGCGCCGGGGCTCGGACGTCGTCGAACCCATGAGAGCCTGAGTGCCCGCGGCGCTAGGCTTGATCGAGAGCAAGACGGAGGAGGCGGCGATGACCATGGATGGAAGTTTGGCTAAGGCGCTCAACGACCAGATCAACCACGAGTTCAGCGCGGCCTATGTCTATCTGGGCATGGCCGCCTACTTCGAGTCGTTGGACTTGGAGGGTTTCGCCGCCTGGATGCGCGCCCAAAGCGAAGAGGAATGGGCCCACGGCATGCGGATTTACGATCACCTGGCGGCCCGCGACACACCGATTACCCTGGGCGGACTGGACGAGGCCGATACTGAATACAGCGATCCACAGTCGGTCGTCGCCGCGGCGCTGACCCTGGAACAGGGCACGACGCGCTCGGTCAACGCCCTGTATGCCCAGGCCGTCGAACTCGGTGACTACCAGGCCAAGTCGCTGGTGGACTGGTTCGTGAACGAACAGACTGAGGAAGAGGACACGCTCCGCACCCTGCTGAGCCAGCTACGCATCGCCGGAAACGATGGCGCCGGCCTGCTGATCCTTGACCGCGAACTGGCGGCCCGGCAGCCCGGTGCTGCTGGAGAAAGCGACGCCCAAGCCTAAGCCTCGGCCCGCAGATGGCTGGCCAGTTGGCGGGCGGCGTTGTCGAGTCTGTCGCTGATCACCACGGGATACGGGGGCTCGGCGAGGTCCAGGCCGCGAACGAATTGCGGCAGTTCCGCCAGCGAGTCGGCAGCGTGTCGGCGAATGGCATCCAGCGAACGAACTGACGGGTCGATACGTTGCCCGTCCAACATCACGGTTTCGAGTAGCGGGCGGCCGTCCAGCGCCTCATTCGCGGTTCCCAAGACATCCCGAACCGCCATACCGTTGCTAGTCTGACGAAACACCTGCTTGCGACCTGGCCACGTGCGCTTGGAGGCGGCCAACTTCATTCGTCCCTGCCCCGCGTATTCCGCCAGCTTGTACGCCGTGTCCAGGTAGGGCGCGTCCGTGGAGACGGCCAGCGCCGTGCCGACGCCGTAGCCGTCGATCGGCGCCCCGTGGTCGACCAACTCCGCGATCCTCTCCGCGTCCAGATCGCCGCTGACAATGATGCGAACCGAAGCAAGGCCTGTCCCGTCCAGCATCTCTCGCGCCAGGCGCGCGTTGCCCGCCAGGTCGCCTGAATCGATGCGAATGGCGGCCACGTCGAAGTCGTTGCCCTGTCGCTCCGCCAGGTCGATGACTAGACCCACGCCTCGTCGAATGTCGTAGGTGTCCACCAGCAGTGTGGTCCCGTGGTGTGTGGCCGCGAATGAAGCTAGCGCGTCCGACTCGCGCTCATGCGCCTGGATGTAGCTATGCGCCATCGTGCCGCTGATTGGCACGCCAAATCGCCGCCCGGCCGCCACGTTCGAGGTGCCGGCCAGACCCGCGATATAGGCCGCGCGCGCCGTGTCCACGCCGGCCGCGGCCCCTTGCGTGTGTCGCGTCCCGAAGTCCACCACCGGGGTTCCCTTGGCGGCTGCCGCCAGCCGGTACGCGGCGGACGCGGCCATCGTCTGGTGGTGGATCGCGCTGAGCAGGTAGGTTTCCACGATTTGTGCCTCGGGAAGCGACGCGGTGACCTCGAGGATTGGCTCGTTGCCAAACACCGGCGTCCCTTCCGGCACGGCGCGCACCTCTCCGTGGAACCTGAGCCGCTCCAGCCGGTTCAGGAAGTCCATCGAGAATCGATTGAGCGAGGCCAGGTACTCCAGATCCGCCGCCGTGACCGCCACGCCTTCCAGGTATTCCAGCGCCGCTTCCAGCCCGCAGGCGATCAGCAGATTCCGGTGCGGCGGCAGCCGGCGGCAGATCAGGTCGAAGGTCGCCGTCTCGGTCAGCCCGTGTTCCCAGTACGCCTGCATCATGCTCAGTTGATACAGGTCAGTCAGCAGCGCGTCCGCGGGCACGGAGTCGCGCGCCGGGACGGTCATGCGGGCGCGGCGTCCTCCAGGATCGCGCCGGCCTCGCGCATGGCGTCCAGCGCCGCTTCGCCGTCACCGGGCGACACGTCCACGGCGCGGATGGCGTTGATGATCACGTGCACGTCCAGCCCCGGGATCTGCGTCCCGTCCAGCGCGCTGGCCTTCACGCAGTAATCCGTCGCCAGTCCGCCCACCCACAGCCGCCGGATGCCTGCCGCGCCCAACTGCTCGGCCAGATCTCCGCTGTCGAACGCCGAGTAGGCCTCGTGGTCGGCCTGGTCGGCCTTGGACACTACCACCGCGTCCTCTGGCAGTTCCAGGTCAACGTGAAACGCTGCGCCCGGCGTGTTCTGCACGCAGTGCGGCGGCCACAGTCCGCCCCGCTCCGCAAAACTCACGTGGTCCGGCGGATGCCAGTCGCGCGAAGCGAAGACCTTCGCACCCCCCTGCCGCGCCGACTCGATCCACGCGTTCAGCACCGGCACTACCGCGTCACCATCGGCTACGGCCAGCGCTCCGCCTGGGCAAAAGTCGTTCTGCACGTCAACCAGCAGCAGCGCGTCGCTGGGTGTCAGCTTGATTGGCATGAGTCACCTCGATTGCGGGCTGGTGCGGGCGATGAGGTGTCACTCGCCAAAGCTGGAGGTCGAAGCATACGGCGCGTCGGAATCGGCTGGGGTAGATGGATTCGAACCACCGCTTCACGGTCCAGAGCCGCGCGTCCTACCACTAGACGATACCCCAAGAACCGGCCGTCCCCGGCCAGATTCAAACTTACCACCAATGCCGTCCCAGGCAGGCTCTCTGGCTCTCTGCAGCGCGCCGATCGGAATGCCAAAGATGAAATGCCGAGACGCGTGCAACGTTGTGGCCTGCCTACTTCGCGCCTAGCATGGCGCCATTGAGCCGTAACGAGGTGACCGCTCCAATCGCTGATCAACGTTCTCCCATCGGGGTGCTCGGCGCCGGCCTCATGGGACATGGCATTGCGCAGGTGTTCGCGCTGGCCGGTCACCAGGTCACCGTCCTCGACACCAACCCCGCCGCCTTTGATGCCGCGCGGAGCAAGGTCGCCCGAAATCTTGAGCTCATGCTCGAATACGGCCTGGTCACGTCCGCGCAGGCAGCGGTAGTCCCGAGGCGGCTCAACTTCACAACCGACCTTTGCGACGTCGGCGAATCAACTCTCATCATCGAGGCCGTCACGGAGACCGTGGAGATCAAACGCGCGGTCTACGCCGATCTGGCGCCACATCTCGCCCCTGACACAGTGCTGGCCTCGAACACGTCCAGCATCCCGATCCGCCTCATGGCGGACGCCACCGGCCGCCCCGATCGCTTTACCACGACGCACTTCTTCCGCCCGGCCTACCTATGTCCCATGGTCGAAGTCACCAAGGGCGAGTTGACCAGCGAGGCCACCGTGGAATCCGTGCTGAATCTCCTGCGCGGCGCTGGCCTGCGCCCCGTGCGAATCAACGTGGATCTGCCCGGCCAGGTGGCCAACCGGCTGCGCCAGGCCCTGTTCCGCGAAGCGCTGGACCTGGTTGACCGTGGCGTCATATCCGCTGAGGATATCGACGAGCTCACAGCGTTCTCGTTTTCGCCGCGCATGCCGCTCATGGGTGTGATCAAGGACCGCGATCTTGCGGGCCTGGAAATCGCGCTGAACGGCACCGAGAGTGTCTGGCCGGATCTGTGCAACGCCGACAGCGGGCACGGCGTACTTCGGCGTCTGGTTGAGGACGGACACTTCGGACTCAAGACCGGCCGCGGATTCTTTGACTGGTCGGACGTGGACTTCGCCGCGCAGTGGGAAACGCTGGAACGCCAGCAACTCGAGATCTACGCCACCCTGCGGAAGATCGGCGCGTGGCCCGGTTGATCGGCTGCTTTTAAGGTCGGATTGGTCAGTTTCCCGGCAGGCATCGTGGGCGCTGCGCCTCCACGCGGTATCCTTTCGCCGTCACTGTCGGATATGGCACTCGGAGGCAGAGCATGCACCTTGCGCGTTACAGCGTGGACGGCGACGTCCACCACGGAATCGTTGAAGGCGACACCATCGTCGAAATCTCGGGCGACCTCTTTGGCGACCTGGAGCGCACCGGCAACACGGTGGCCCTGGCCGACGTGCAGTTGCTCACGCCCACCTCGCCCACCAAGATCGTCAACCTGGCGGGCAACTACCTGAGCCACATGGGCGACTCGCCGCCTTTCTCGCGACCCCAGCCGTTCCTGGCGCCGCCGTCGTCCGTTCTCGAACCGGGCGGCACCATCGCCTGGCTGAAGGGCTGCGAGAGACTCGACTACGAAGGTGAGATGGCCGTCATCATCGGCAAGCGCTGTTCGCGCGTGAGCGAGGACGAAGTCAAGGACTACGTGCTGGGCGTCTGCGCCGCCAACGACATCAGCGAGCGCATCTGGCAGAACGGTGAAACCAACGGCGAGCCGGACAGCCAGTGGTGGCGCGGCAAGGGCGCCGACACCTATTCGCCGTTCGGTCCCTGGGTCACCACGGGCCTGGACTACGGCAACCTGGAGATGACCACCCGCGTCAACGGCGAAGTGGTTCAGCACACCAACACCAGCGAGCTGATCTTCAACGTTGAGCAGATCGTCAGCTTCGTCTCGACGTACATGACGCTCGAGGCTGGCGACGCCATCTTCACCGGCACCTCCGGCAGCACCGAGCCCATGAAGAGCGGCGACGTTACCGAGGTCGAGCTGGAAGGCAACGGCACCCTGAGCAACACCGTCGGCTACCCCGAGTAAGGCGAGCCTCCGCTTAGGGATTGCTTGACCCGTTGATGGAGTGAAAATGGGGTGCCGCGGGGGCTGGATCCCCTGCGGTGCCCCCCTTTTTGAAAGCGCGCTGCCCGTTCCGTGCGTCGCCGAGACGACTGGCGGACGAGCTGCAATGCCATTGACAGGCGGGAGCGCCTGGCTGATACTTTCTTCAATGTTCCCCGCCCTTCGCTGCCTCGAGGCAGTGAATTGGCGGGGTTATTTTTTGGCAGGACTCGGTGCCTGATCGCGTCGTCGTGTATGTCGACGCCGAGAACACGCGGATGGGCGCAAGAAACGCGTTCTTCTATCGTGAGGCGCACTTCACTGACGGCCAGTTCGACCCGCTAGCGATTGGCGATCTTCTGGTCCAAAGGGCACCAGGCGACTTTGATCGCGAACTCATGCAGGTGCGCATGTACTTGGGCAGGCCCGACGCGCGGAAGCATCCGAAGAACTACAGAGCGCACATGAGTCAATGCGCTGCGTGGGAGTCGGCGGGAGTCCACGTCGCGTGGCGGCCTTTGCGATATCCCCCTGACTTCCCAGCCTCCAAACCGCAGGAAAAGGGCATCGATGTCCAGTTGGCGGTTGATCTGGTGACGCACGCGGTCAGTCGGTATTTCGACGTTGCCATTGTTGTGTCCACCGATACCGATCTTCGTCCGGCTCTCGAATGGGTCGCCTTGCGTACCAGTCCCGGCCCTCGCGTTGAGTTGGCAGCCTGGAAGAGCCCAACCAGCAATCGCCGGATTCATGTGGAAGCTCCCCGGCGAATCTGGTGCCACTGGCTGGACCTCGACGACTACAAGGCGGTGCGCGACCCTACGGACTACACACGCGCTCAACGGTCGTAGCGGTCTCGACGACGTCCCAATCGCCCGATAGCAGGTAGGTCTTCTCGATATCTAGCCGTGTGCCATGTCACCGCATCGGCTGCATGTCATCCATCGGCGGCCCGCGTTCCTCGCTCGACGTGGACTCCGCCCTCATGGCGTTGCGTCCCATCTCGTCGGACCCGCCGAAGATGATCGGCAGCGTGAGCGCAACCAGCATCACCAGCGCCCAGATTGCCGGCGCGGACGTTTGCAACTGCCGCCGGCGTTGAACCGCGCGAGCTTCCAGCCGCTCGCGTCGCGGCTGCCACCACGGGTTGTGCCGCGACTCGAAGTAGTGGAATCCCACCCCCAGCACCGCGCCATACACCAGGTGGCCGACCAGTGAAGCCGTGCGCGGCGCCGTGCTGTCCGCCGACCAGTCCGGCGTGTGCCCCGTCAGCACGGCGAATAGGGTGTTCGGTCCAACCACCCAGATAAAGAACCCGAACGCGACGCCCCAGCCCACCGCCGACCCGATCCCGTACGTCTGCCGCCGAAACAGCAGGCCGTACACCGCGCCCCAGATCACGGAGACCACGGCATGCACCAGCACGCCAACGGCTGCGTTGTCGGCCCGCATCAGCTGGGCGATGCCCTCGAACGAGCCGAGCCGCGCCAGCATCACGGTGTACAGCAGCCCACCCGCGATTCCCGCGGCAGCTCCGCGCCCCAGCGCCCGCAGACCCTCCGTGCCGTAGCCCTCGTCCTCGTCCGTCGTCGTCTCGGCGAACAGCACTCGCCACGCCACGCTCAGCCACTGGTACGCCAGGCCCAGGATTCCGCCGAAGAGCAGATAGGCCAGCAGTCCGGGAAAGGCGTCGTGCGCAAAGCCCATCCCCCACGGCAGCATGCCCCTGGTGGCCAGCCCGACGATCGTCATCGGCACCAGGATCCAGGCCAGGAAGCCAAACACCAACCCCCGCACCAGCGCTGCGCCCGCGCTATCGCGCACCGTGGGCACCACCGCCGCGAACGCCAATCCGCTTACCGCGCCGATCGCAAGCACGCCCGACCACAGCGCACCGGAGGGATCGTGATCGCCGATTCCGACGAAATGGCCGAGCAGCCCCTGGTCCACCAGCGCCTTCCCGGTCAGCGCGGCGGCGACCACCCCCGCCAGGACGCCTCGCACCGCGCATCCAACCGTTGGCCGCTCAAAGGCTGACCGCCGCCAGACCAGCAGGGCCAGGCTGGTCGTTACCCCGTACTGCAGGTGCCCCAGCAGCATCGGAAAGGTCTCCTGCGCCGAGGTCAGATCCCACGCCAGCGCCTCGCGGCGGATCAGCAGCGGCGCCAGCGTCAGCGGTCCGATGATCCACCACACTGCCCCGTAGATCAGACCCCAGAACAGCAGGTCGCCCGCGCCGTGCTCTTGGCGGCGAATCAGCGCCGCGAAACCCGCGCCGATGACTCCCGCCACCACCATGTGCACGACCCACCCGCCCACCGCCGAAGGCGGCAGCCGCACCAGCGCGGCAATGGACTCGATGACGCCCAGGTGCCGCATCACCAGGCCGTAGACCACCCCGCCAACCTGCCCGGCCACCGCGCCGGCCAGCAGCCACGCAACCAGGTCGTTACGCTGCGTCATGGCCCGCGCTCCGGGTCCTCGGATCCGAACCGGCCGTCGGTCGCCGTCGTCAGCACGATGTCGCGCGGAAACACCAGGTCCAGCGCCCAGTCCAGCGCCACGCGCGACTTGCGTTCCAGTCCCGGCAGCTTGCTGAGATAGATCGTCCGCCACATGAACCAGGCCAGCAGCCCCGAGAACTTGCGACCCCAGATTTCGGCGGCCGCCGTACGGTGCCCGAGCCCCACCAGTGATCCGGTCGCGCGGTATCGGAACGGCCTCAGTGTCCGGCCATCGATCGTCGCCAGGATGTTCAGGGCCACCCGCTTACCCTGGCGCAGCGCGTGCTGGGCAGTCGGCGGACAGGGCCGTCCCTCGTTGGTGAGATCCGGAATCTGCGCCCCGTCGCCCACGGCCCACAGCCCCGGCCTGTCCTGTACCCCTAGCGTGGCGTCCACCACGATCTGGCCGGACCGATTCGTCTCGCAGTCCATGGTTCCCAGCAGCGGGTTCGGCTGGTTCCCCGCCGTCCAGACGAACGTCTCGCAGGCGATCACCGTGTCGTCGTCCAGCGTGACCGACCCTTCGGCCGCTGCCGCTACCCGGCGCCCCAGTCGAAACTCGATCCCCCGCGCGCTGAGCTTCTCCAGTGCGTACGCGCCCAGTTCCGCGCTAAGTTCCGGCAAAATGCGGTCGCGCGAATGCACCAGCACAAATCGCGCGTCACCCGGCCGCAGATGCTGGTAGTAGCGGCGAACGCTCGACACCAGGTCGAACAGTTCGGCGATCGTCTCCGCGCCGGCAAACCCGCCGCCTGCGACGACAAACGTCAGCAGCCGCTGTCGAACCTCCGCGTCCGTCTCATGATCGGCGCGTTCCAATTGCGACAGCACCCGGTGCCGCAGGCCCACCGCGTCTTCCAGCGTCTTCAGCGTGATCGCGTGCTCGGCCAGGCCCGGCAGGCCGTAGAAGTTCGGCACCGACCCCATCGCCAGCACCAGGTGGTCGTAGGGCACCGCCTGCGGCTCCGCCGTGCGCCGCCCATGCACCAGCACCTGCCGCTGCTCGCTGTCGATCCGTTCGACGTCTCCGTGAATGAAGTTGGTGAACGGGCAGGCCGCGCGAATTGGCGCCGCGATGTGTTGCGCTTCCAGCGCGCTGGACGCCACCTCGGCCAGCATCGGCGTAAACAGCAGGAAATTGCTCTGGCTGACCAGCGTCACGTCCAGGTCACGCCGCTTCCGCGTCATCCGCTCCAGCGTCTGCGCCGCGCTCATCCCGCCGAACCCGCCGCCCAACACCACGATCCGATGCACGCGCTCCACCGCGCGTTCGCTCGGGCGTGCCAGCACGGCGCCGCCGCCCCACCGGTCCACGACCCAGTACAGGCCGCCGATGGTCAGCGCCCCGTACAGCATGTGCCCCATCAGGCTGGGAAACCCAGCCGACGCCACGGCGATGGACCAGTCGGGAATCTGCCCTTCCGCCAGCGGTCGAATCGTCAGCGGTCCCAGGATCCAGCCCAGCAGCCCGAACGTGACGCCCAGCGTGATCTGCGCCGCGTAGCTGCCCGGCTCGTGCCGGTACTGCATGCCAACAACCGCGCCGATCAGCGTTGCAAGCACCAGGTGCACAATCAGCCCGGCGCCGGAGGTCGACACCCCGGCCAGCCCGGTCACCTCCACGCGCATCTGCTCGGCCTGCATCGCCAGCGCAAAGACGACCCCCGCCAGCAACCCGGCCAACCCGCCAAAGAAGACTTCGCGGCGGGCCAGGACGGCTATGTACCGCACCGCGTCCCTCCCGCTGCGAGTGTCATCCGATTGTGGCAGCGCCGGGCGCACACTGACGAATCCCGGCCCGCCGCCCGTTCTTCATGCCGCGGTGGCCGGGCACGCACCGTCCGGTAGGTCGTTGACGGACGTCGCTTCGGCGTCGCAGGCTCGAACCATGCTGCGAATGCACTCGTATGTGCTTGGGCTTGCTCTGCTGGCGCTGGCCGTCGTTGTGGCGCTCATGCTGGTGGGCGTGATTCCGGCGGAACGGTCCTCCGTCCTCGGCGCACTGCTCGCCGACGACTCGACGACGCCTCCATCGGCCCCCGCGCCAACCGTCACCCCCATCGACCGCCCCATCGCGTTCGACGGCCTGCGCCCCGGCCAAACCGAAGCCCTCGGCCTGCGTGAAGGCCTGGTCATCGTGCAGGCCGTCTACGACGGGACCGTCGAACCCTTCACCGCATCCCTTCAGTCCCTGGACGATCCCAACGCCGAACCCATCGCACCGGTCAGCATCATCCCGCCGCTCAGTCGCGAGGGCGGGGCCTCCGCCCAGATCACCGCGGCCGGCAGCTACGCATTGAACGTCGAACGCGCCGAAGGCGAGTGGGTCGTCACCATCGCCCAGCCGGGCGACGCAGGCGGCGCGGGCTAAGGCGGCGGCAACTCTGCCAGGTGACCGCCCACCCCCGCTATTTCTATACTGAACCGCCGCACCCGGACGGATCGAGGCCGGTTATGGATCCCAGTTGTCTGCAATACGCCCTGACTGACGACGAGCGCGAATCGTTCGAGCGCGACGGCTTCCTGGTCGTCGAAGACGCCGTTCCCGACGATCTGCGGGAATCGTTGATCGAGACCATCGACGACCTGATGGAAAGCGGCGTCCTGGAAGAAGGACGCACCGACAAGACCATCACCCAGCGCATCAACAAGCTGGGCTTCGTGCATCTCGACCGCTCGTTCTTCGACATGGTGGCCTACGAACGCCTGCTGCCCAAGGTCTGGGGCATCCTCGGCTGGAACGTCTACCTCTACCACACGCACCTCGCCGTCACCGGCAGGGAGCCCGGCACCTACGACCCGTCCGCCAGCGCCTGGGGCTGGCATCAGGACTCCGGCCAGATGAACCGGGACATGGAAACCAACCCCCGTCCGCGGATCTCGCTCAAGGTCGGCTACTTCCTTACCGACGTCAGTAACGAGGGCATGGGCAACTTCTGGGTCGTTCCGGGCAGCCAGCTCTCCAACACCCTGCCCGAGCCCGCCGAAGGCGACGTCCAGCCCGAAGGCGCCATCCCCGTCAAGGTCAAGGCCGGCAGCGCGGTCATCTTTGACCGCCGCATCTGGCACGCGGCCACGCCAAACTTCTCCGACGTGACCCGCCGGGTCCTCTTCTACGGCTACGGCTACCGCTGGATCCGCACGCGCGACGACATGGAGTTCCCACAGGACTGGTACGACGACTCGCATCCCATCCTCAAGCAGATGATGGGCCACTCCACCAATGAGCACGGTCGTTCGTCACCGTCCGACGCCGACGTGCCTCTCAAGGTCTGGTTGGAAGAGCACGAGCAAATCCAACCCGAAAAAGCGCTCGTGGGCTAACGTCGCAAGGTCGCCTGCTCCGGTCCCACCCGGTGCGAAGCCAGCCGAGACCGGCTATAGCCGTCGGCGGTGTGCCACAGGCCGCCAACGGCCGAATGCGCCGCAGGGTCAAGACCTAGAACAAGCGATCGGATCCTGCGGTTCGAAGGAGCTTGGGTCCGTTGTTTGCAACCGAGTTTACGGCGGGGCTCACCGGGTAGCCGGTCACCACCTCGTTGCCGGCGGGCTGAAGAAGTGCGACACGCCAGCCCGGCTCCTCATCGTCCGCGGATAGCCAGGCGTCCCAGTTGCATCGCTCAAGGACTACCGGCATGCGGCTGTGGATTGCGGACATATATGCGTTGGGTGATGTGGTGATGATTGTGAACGTCGGCCCAAACGCGTCGTGAGATTCCCAAAGGCCAGCGAGTGCCAAGGGCTGCCCGTCGGTTCGGTGGATGTTCAGGGGCTGGCGTTTTCCGCGGGGCCCCGTCCACTCATAGAAGCCATCCGCCGGCACCAGGCACCGGCGCTTGCGAAACGCGGCGCGGAAGGCTGGTTTCTCAGCCACGGTTTCAGCCCGGGCGTTGATTGTTCGACGTCCGATTCGGTCATTTTTGGCCCAGAACGGAATCAGCCCCCAACGCATGACCTCGAATCGTCGCGGTCTGTCAAGCACCACCGGTGCCTTCTGCGTGGGCGCGACGTTGAAATTGGGAAGTGGAAGCGTACGAGGGAGGTCCTCTGCGGCCACGTCAAAGTACTCGGCCAGAGCCTGTGGGCTTGAGTGCAAGTTATACCGTGCGCACATAGCTGGTTCAGGAGCGGAAGACGGGATTCGAACCCGTGACCCTCTCCTTGGCAAGGAGATGCTCTACCACTGAGCCACTTCCGCCGGGCCACCAAGGGGCAGCTGCCCCATTCTAGCTAGCGGCGTCCTCGTCGGCTAACGGCGATTCCGGCTGGTCTGATTCGATCTCAGCCAGCAGTTGCGCCAGCAGTTCGGCGAGCGGCTTACGGTACGCGGCGGGCACACCCCGCTCGGCCAGAGCCTGCGAGAGCGCCGGGCTGGCGGTGTGGAACTGCCAGCCGCGCACCGCCCCGTCCAGGCTTGGTGGCCCGGCCCGCGTTTCCGAGGCCGGACCGGGCGGTCGATTGCCCAACAACCAGGTCACGCCTTCGCCGGCCGGCGCCATGCCGGCCGCCTCGACTAGCCGCCCCAGCGCCTGTGCCGCGACGATATTCGGCACCGACTGTCCGCGCGACCAGCGATTGACGGTGCTGGCACTGGCCGGCACACCGGCGGCGCTCAGGCTCCGCGCCACCTCGTCCAACGTGCGGTCGGCGTAGCCCATGTAAGCACGCAGTCGGCGTGCAAACTCCTCACGTCCGTCGCTATTCCGCCCGGTCATGCTCAACTGCGACTGTCAATCGCGCATCCTAGTCTGCCACGAGTGAACATGAAATGCAATATTGACAGAAAATCCTAGAATTGGGAATATATGTCTATCGCGGCGGTCTTCTTCCGTCGCCGGCATTTCGCAAGGACACCGGCTCTTGATCGGCACGACGGCACCTCCGGCGACTCCCCAACAGAATCTTCACAGCGACGCGCCCTCGACCGCGCGGGCGCTCGTACAGGAACCGCGGCGAGCAGTCTTGCGGGCCCTGTCGACCTGGGCGGCGGATCAATCGATTGACTCGGGTGACCGGGCGGCCTTCAACCGCGCGCTCACGATTTTGGCCGCGGCCGAGCAGGGACCGAACTTTGACTTGGTGATGCGTGCCGCCCGCCGCCGGGTGATCAGTCAGGCGCGCCGGCGGCGCCGTCTCCTGGATGCCAGTTGATTGTCAACCTGGTGGACGATTCGACATCCCAATAGCGCGTGGCTATGCGACTGGCGGGACTCGAACTGCAAGCCGGGCGGCGAGGCGCAGTGCATACTCGAGCCCACCCGAGTCGGCAATACCCTGTCCTGCGATGTCGAAGGCCGTGCCGTGCGCCGGTGTTGTGAACGTGACGGGCAGGCCGACAAGGGCGGTGACGCCCTTACCGAAACCGAGCAACTTGGTCGCGATCTGTCCCTGGTCGTGGTACATCATCACCACGCCATCAAATTCCCCGCGCTTCGCTCGCAGGAAGATCGTGTCCGAGGGGATGGGTCCGGCCACCTGAAGGCCCTCGGCCCGGAGTCGCTCGACGGTGGGGCGAATGATCCGGATTTCCTCATCGCCGAACAAGCCGTTTTCTCCCGCGTGAGGATTCAGCGCGGCGACCCCGATTCGCGGAGGCCGCTGCCGCATGCTTCGCAGCGTTCGGTCGGCCAGGCGCACGACGGCCGTCAGGCGGTCGGAGGTGATCATGTCGACCGCCTCGCGCAGCGCGACGTGTGAGGTGACCCTGAACGTGCTGAACTCGGGAATGACGTTCATCTCGCCAAAGAGACCGTCGTACCCGGCGAAGTCGGCGAACATATGGGCCTCGTCTGGGAATCGCCAGCCGCCTTGGTGCAGGGCGGCCTTGTTTAGCGAGGCGTAGCAGATGGCGTCAAGGTCTCCCGCCAACGCGAGACCGATCATGTGCTTCAGCGTTTCGCCGCAGACTCGGCCGGACTCGGGCGAGACTTGGCCTCTCACGAACTGGCTTGGATCCACGTTGCCGAGGTCAACGACGGGAACGGTGCGGCGAGGCCAGGTCACTTCCTCTAGCGTCTCGTAGACCTCGTAGTCGAATCTCAGGTCGCCGTCCCGCATGCCTTGCTCGAGGACGCGCACGTCGCCGACGATCGCGAATCGACCACGATCGCCGACAGCGCTGGAGGCCATGGCCTTCACAGCCACCTCGGGCCCGATGCCGCAGCTGTCGCCGAGCATGAGCCCGATGAGCGGCCGGCTGTCAGCCGTCACACCGATTCCCCTTTCGGCGCTGGCGCGCGTTTCCGTTGCGATTGAGATGAGCCAGCGTGGACACGGCTCGATAGTCGCTGACCGTTTCGGCGCTTACAAATCCTCGCGCGCCCGCTAAGGTGACGCGCCTGGTCGCCATCGCAGCAAAGAAATTGCCCATGCCTCGCCTGGACCCGACCGAACTTGTCATCGGCGACGCGCCGCAATACTTCTTTGACAACGGCGTCGTCAGCGCCGTCGCGGATATCACGCGTACAGTCCATCGTCCCCACAAGTCTGCGGCCAACCCCGTCATCCAGGCCGACCGGCCCTGGGAACACGTCACCTACTTCTCCTTCAATGGCTGGCAGGCCTGGCACGACGCGGATTCCGGACGCACCCACTGCATGTACGAGGACTGGTGGCTGGACCGCGACAAGCTGGCCCGCGGCGAGGGCGGCACTATTCACGCCTGGGCCAACGCCCGCATGCGCTACCTCTACGCCCACACCGACGACGGCGAGACATTCACAAAGCCCCCCATGGGCATGTTCACCCACGAAGGTCAGGACACCAACGTCGTGATGGGATCGGAAGTCGACGGCTCGCCGCACTCGATGGGCCTGCTGCGCGACCCCTGGGAGAGCGACGACTCGCGTCGCTTCAAGGCCCTCTACTTTCACGTACCGCCCAGCGAGGAGGAAGTCGGTGGAGGAGTCGTTCGTCACGGCGTTTCGCCCGATGGCATCCACTGGACGCCGCTGGACGAGCCCCCGGTGGTGGGCGCCGAGCGCGCGCGACTGGATGACACGGCGATCGTGGCCGTCGATCCTGAATCCCGCGCCTATCTCGCCATTACCCGCCATCCGTTTATGGTCGGCGCGCCCGACCCGCTGCGCCTTCCGCCGCTGGGACCAACCGGCGGTACGCCCACATACGACGTAGCCACGGACCAGCCGGGCGGTCGCAATCGCCGCCGCGTCTTCATGATGGAAAGCGCCGACTTTCACCACTGGACCCGGCCCCGACTCGTGCTGGCCCCCGACCCCGACATCGACAATCTCGATACGTCCTTCTACGGCATGTCGCTCTATCGGATCGGCGCCCAATGGCTCGGGTTCATGGGCGTGTTCAACATGGTCAGCAACACCATGCACGTGGAACTGACCCACAGCCGGGACGGTCGCACCTGGCGGCGCGTGTGGCCGGGTCGTCCGTGGCTGAAACCGGGGCCGTCCGGCGCCTGGGATCAGTTCATGGTCAACGTGTCCAGCGCGCCGGTGGCCAAAGACGGTGAACTGCGCGTCTACTACGGCGGCTCGCGAAACCATCACGACTGGTGGTTCGCCGGCCCGCCCGAGCAGTACGCCGGTTCCACCGCCTGGGATCACCTGCCCGAGGTCAACGACATGAGCAACGTCGGCTACGCCCTGGGCCTGGCCCGCATGCGGCGGGACGGATTCGTGTCCTTGGACGCGGGCCGCGAACGCGAAGGTCTCATCGTCACCGAGCCCATGGTTGCCCCCGGCAACCGCCTCCGTATCAACGCCCGCTGCCGCCCCGGGGGTTATCTGCGCGTGGAAGTCACCGACGCGCAGGACCGACCGCTCACCGGCGCCGCCGAATCCGACTGCGACGTGTTCGCCGGCGACGCCGTGGACCACACCGTCACCTGGAACGGCAGCCCCAGGATCCCCCACGCCAATCCCGGCGTCCTGGATCCCCGCCGCCCCGGCGCGCCCTACCGCCGCCTGCGGTTCACCCTTCGCAACGCCGAGCTCTACTCGTTCCAATTCACATCGGAGGACGCCAACCCGACCGGCTGACCTGCCCCCGGCTCCAGGCCCTCGGATCGCTCTACGCTCCCGGAAAGGTAACGGAACTCGGCTAATTCAAAATCATACTTTGAATTAGCCGAGTTCCGGCACTAGAATCTGTATATGACCATCCTGCGCGACCTCGCTCCCCGACTGCTACAGGCGGCGCAGAAGTCGCCGTCCATCACGCTGACAGGGCCTCGCCAGAGCGGCAAGACCACCCTCGCGCGGACCGTTTTCCCCGGGCACAAGTACGTCAGCCTGGAGGCGCTGGACACACGGTCGTTCGCAACCGAGGACCCCCGCGGTTTCCTGGCCCAGTATCCCGATGGCGCCATCATCGACGAAGTGCAGCGGGCCCCCGATCTCCCGGCCTACCTGCAGGGAATCATCGACGCCGATCCACGACCGGGCCGCTGGATTCTCACCGGCTCGCAGAATCTGGCCCTGGTCCAGTCGGTCAGCCAGTCTCTGGCCGGTCGAACAGCGGTCCATCACCTCCTGCCGCTCGCACGTCGCGAAGTCGTGCGCTTCGCCAAGCATCCGGAAACGTTGGAGGCGGCCATGCTCGCCGGTGGCTATCCCCGAATCTTCGACCGGGGACTCGACCCTTCGGAGTGGCTCCGCTCCTATGTAGCCACCTACGTGGAACGCGACGTGCGGACCATCAGCCAGGTCGGCGACCTGGCAATCTTTCAGCGATTCGTCGAGTTGTGCGCGGGTCGCACCGGACAGCTGGTCAACTTCCTGTCGCTGGCGAGCGACTGCGGGGTAACTCAGCCGACGGCCAAGGCGTGGCTCGGCGTCCTGGAAGCCAGCTACCTCGTCTTCCGTCTACCGCCGTTTCACCGGAACCTTGGCAAGCGACTCGTCAAGACACCAAAGCTGCACTTCTACGACACCGGCCTCGCCTGCTGGCTTATGGGGATACGCACCCCACAGCAGCTACGCACGCATCCTCTGCGCGGCGCCATATTCGAGACGTGGGTCGTCTCGGAAATCGTCAAACATCGGCTGAACCGCGGCGAAACGCGCGGCCTCTACTTTTATCGGAATCGGGACGGCGCCGAAGTCAACCTGGTCATTGAGCATCCAGCACGTCTGACGCTGGTCGAGGCCAAGTCGTCCCAGACCCCAAACTCGAGCCTGTTCGGCGGGGCGCTTCGTGTTCAGCGCCAGCTCTCCCACGAATCGCCGCCGTCCGAAATAGCCGTGGTGTACGGGGGCGCCGAATCCCAAATGCGAACAGCCGGTCGCCTCATCCCCTGGGAGAACGTTGAGATAGCAGCGGAATAGCGACCGTTCGGACTCAGACCTGTCGCGCGTCCGGGGTGAGTCTGATACATGCGTATCGGGCGCCGGAAGTAAAGTCAGACAGCATCGGCGATTCTTCACCGTAGGTCTGTCGAGGGCCGACGGCAGGAGTCTCCGAGGTCACGCCGGCGAAGCTGCGAGCAGCCGTCCTCGCTCGGGCCTGTTCATCCCGACTCCCGCAAGTTGACCGACGCGCCAAAGCGTCGCCTGGTTGGCCGTTACCACCGGCTTTCCTAGCGACCTCTCCATCTCACCGATGACCTCGGCCGTCCGCATCCCCGTGCAACTGATGAACACGGCGTCCGCATCGGGCTTGTCCACCTGCGAGGCGACGATCTCCCGCGTCTCCGCCGGCTCCACGGCTTCGATATCGCAACTGAGGTTCAGTCCAACCATGGCGGCCACCCGGAATCCAGAGGCTTCCAGGTAGGCGCGCAGTCGTTCGTTCAGGGCGTCGATATGCGGCGAAAGCACAGCAACCGATTCTGCTCCCAGCGTTTGCAGGGCCTCCACAACGGCGGCCGATGTCGTTGTGGCCGGCAGACCGGATGCAGCCTTGATCTGTTCGATGATGGCCGCGTCCCCGTCGGGACCCAGCACATAGCTGCCCGACGTACATCCATACGCCACGGCCCGCGCCCCGCGCTCGGCCAACCGCTCCGCCGCGCGCCCGTTCTCGGGATCCCGCGCCAGGCCCTCCACCAGCGCCAGCGTGATGTTCTGTTCCGGCTCCGGCTCGGTCCTCACCGGCTCGATGTCCAACCAGAGTTCAGGGCCGAGAAACTGCTGAAGCTCCACCCAATGGCCGTCTTGCACCGGCTCCGGCCACACAATCCCGACCTGATGCCTTCCCATGGAAGCTACCGCTCGATCAGTTCGCGCGGACCATGCGTCAAGACTTCGCAGCCATCCTCGGTGATCACGCTCGTCTCGCTGAAGGCCACTCCAAACTCGCCAAGCCTCCGCACGGCGACCGGGTGGTGAAACACCAAGCCAGGCTCCAGCACGCTGTCCGCGTCGCTCCGAATGAAGCCCGAACCGTCGGCCCAGTTCGGCGGGAATCCTGCCCCGATGCCGTAGCCGAACGTCCCGTGAAACACCAGGTCATCACCCGCGGCCTTCAGCTCGCGCCAGCCCGCGTCCGCCGCATCGCTCGCGGCCACGCCCGGTCCCATGGCCTCCAGGACGGCACTCAGGGCGGCAAGGCACGCGTCGGCGGCCCCGCGCACGTCCGCCGAAGGCGGGCCGATGGTCAGCGTGCGCATCTGCGGCGCCGTGTAGCGCTGCACGCACCCGCCGATCTCCAGCAGTACGTTGTCGCCCGACTGAATCGTGTGGCGCTTGTGCGTCGTGTGCAGCATCCCCGAGCGCGGGCCGCTGGTGACGATCGGCGACAGGCACGGGTACTCGCTCCCGGCCCGTGCCATGGCCGCGAACGCCGCCCCCGCGACCTCACCATCAGATACACCGGCCGCCGCGGTCGAGGTCGCGGCCTCCACCGCCGACTGCGTGGCCAGCGCCGCGCTACGGATGTGCCCGATCTCGGCCGCCGACTTGCGCCGCTTCAGCTCCACCAGTACATCAGTTGCGTCAACGAACTCCGCCAGCGGGAACGCGTGTGCCAGCTCGGCGGAGAAGGCTGTCGTCGTGCCCCACACGGCACCGTCAAGCCCGATTCGTCCCCGTGTCACTCCGCGCTCGCCCAGCATTCGTGCCGCGTACGCCGGCCGTTCGATCTCCGGCGGATACCCATGCAGGTCGTCGAACCACACGCCCAGCAACGCGCCGCCAAACTCCGGCGGATCCATCGCCAGCGCCGGTTCGCCCTCCGGAGGTACAACCAGGCACGCGCCGCCATCCACAGCGAATGTCTGATAGCCGGACAGATAGAAGACGCTCGCCGGGTTCATCACCACCAGCGCGTCCAGCCCCTGGGCGTCCATCGCCGCCTGGGCGCGCGCCAATCGTTCCTGGTACTCAGCCCTGCTAAACG
This sequence comes from Chloroflexota bacterium, assembly GCA_022820025.1. Taxonomy (GTDB): domain Bacteria; phylum Chloroflexota; class UBA11872; order UBA11872; family UBA11872; genus UBA11872. The sequence goes on along the minus strand of JAJEGF010000015.1, from coordinate 75,986 downwards.
CCGGCTCCGGCTCCAGGCTCGTCAGGCTCGTTTCGGGAAACCGACCACCGCTCAGGCTGGCATGCACCCGCATGGCTTCGTCCTCTCTTGGGTTACCGGTAGGTGCGCGGTCCCCACTGGGCCTCGTAATAGGGCGCAATCATGCCTCCGGGCGGCGCGACAACGTCCAGCCGCTTGCGGTCGGCGTCGGTAACCGAAACCTCAAGGGCTCCCAGGTTGCCCTTCCAATGCTCCAGCGTGCGCGGACCCACAATCGGCGCGGTGATTCCGGGCTGCCCCAGGTTCCAGGCCAAAGCCAGTTGGCCGGGACTGCATCCCTTCTCGTCAGCGATGGCCGTGACCTCATCCAGCACCGCAAACGCCGCTTCGCTGTGCAGGTTCCGCTGCTCTTGCGTCTCCGGGTTCTTCGCGAACCGCGTGCCTGGCGGTGCGGCCGTGTCGCGCTGGTAGATCCCGGTCAGAAACCCGCTGGCCAGCGGGGCCCACGGGATGATGCCGATTCCGTATGTCTGCGCCATCGGTACCAGTTCGCGCTCGATCCGCCGATCCAGCAGGTGATACGGCGGCTGCTCGCAGATCGGCCGGTTGAGACTTAGCTTGTCGGCCACCCACAGGGACTCGACCACCTGCCAGGCCGGCCACGTGCTAGTGCCGATGTAGCGCACCTTCCCGCTCTGCACCAGGTCATCCAGCGCCCGCAGTGTCTCGTCGGGCGGCACGTCAGGCGACGGACGGTGAATCTGGTACAGGTCGATGTAGTCCGTCTGCAGCCGTCGCAGCGACGCCTCGCACTGCTCCAAAATGTGCCGGCGGCTGTTGCCCTGCGCGTTCGGGTCTTCGTCGTCCATCGCAAAGTGGACCTTCGTTGCCAGCACCGCCCGCCCACGCCGGCTCGGCTCCCGCAGCGCCTCCCCCACTATCGTCTCGCTCGTCCCGCGACCGTACATATTGGCCGTGTCGATAAAGTTGACCCCAGCGTCCATCGCGTGATCGATGATCGCCAGCGAATCCTCGCGGCTCGTCGCGTTCCCGAAGTTCCAGCAACCGAGGCACAGGGGACTGACTTTGACGCCAGTGCGGCCAAGATTCCGGTAGTCCACCGTGACCTCCTCGCGTCGGTGGCGTCTGCCGCAACCGACGTGAGTGTGTCACGTTGACCGCGGAAACGCAGCTTTCTCGGTTTGACGCGGCGCAGTGAGTCCGCAGCCCGGCGCCGTGCGGCGCGTATCCGCCCATCGAAATAGGCGGCCACATCGGCTTCGCTAGACTCCGTTGACTTCCCCTCAAGTGGAGGACGCGCATGGCCAGTCGTCCGAACATTCTGTGGATCGTCATGGACTCGCAGCGGCCCCACAACATCGGGGCCTACGGCGACCCGAGAGGGGTGACCCCGGTCCTGGATCAGCTGGCGGCCGAGGGCGCGGTGTTCGAACGCAACATCACGTCCGCGCCGTGGTGCCTGCCCTCCCACGCCTCGATGATGACCGGCCACTACGCCAGCACGCATGGCGCGGACGGCCGGCACGAACGGCTGAGCGAGGAGTACCCGACGATCGGGGAGGAGTTGACGGAGCTGGGCTACGCCACCGTGGGCATCTCCAACAACGCGTACATGAGCGCCTCGTCGGCCCTGCACCGCGGCTTCATGGACTGGAGCTACGTGCTGCCACCGCTGGGCGCGGCCGATCAGGACAAGGGTGGCGCGCAGGTGGTGCGGCAGATGCTGGATTGGCTGCGCGGGCACGAGGAGGACGAGCGGCCGTTCTTCATGTTCGTCAACATCAACGACACTCACACGGCATACATAGCACCCGAGCCGTGGCACTCGCGCTGGGCGCCGGACGTCAGCCGCGAGGAGGCCCGCGAACTCAACCGGGCGCAAGGCGGCTTTGCCGATCCGTCGCGGATGGATGGCATGCCGGACGACGTGCGAGACAAGCTTTACGCGCTGATGGACGGCGAAGCCGCCTACGTGGACGACTTGATTGGTCGGGTGGTCAGCTACCTGCGGGACGCCGGAACGCTGGACGACACGATGGTGGTGGTGACATCGGATCACGGCGACGTGATCGAGGAGCACCCGCCGTACTGGAACCACCAGCTGACGGTGTTCGAGGCCGTGGCTCACGTGCCGCTGATCGTGCGTTATCCGACGGCGTTCGAGGCGGGCACGCGCGTATCGGCGCTTACGCAGACCCATGACGTGGTCGCCACGGTTTACGACCTGATCGGCGCCGACCGGCAGCTTGAGTGGCTGGGCGAGAGCAGCCACAGCCTGCTGCGCGCCCGCGACGGCGACGGCCGCAGCTACGCGCTGTGCGAGTTCGCATTTCCCGTGAACATGCTGGAGCGCGTGACGCGCCAGGGCCGGGCCTTCGAGTTGCGCCGCTTCTTCCGGGCGCAGCGGGCCTACTACCGCGACGACTGGAAGTACATCTGGACCAGCGACGGCCGCGACATGCTGTACAACCTGGCGGATGACCCGACCGAACAGGTGAACCTGTTTGAGAGCGAAAACGACCGGGCCCGCGAGTATTACCTGGAGCTGGAAGCCGTGCTGGGCCGTATCCCGATCAACGACTACGGCGACTGGATGGTGACCGAGTACATGAAGGGCACGCCGAAGGAAAGCTGGGAGAAGATCCGACGCTGGGGCTACCTGAGACCTGGTCAGGCCGACAAGCCGGCGTTCCGGAACTAACCGCTACGGGGCGCGACCCTCCACGATCCAGGCGCGGCGGATGTCGAGAGGTATTTTCAGACCGTCACGGGCCGCATGGCGGCGGAGGAGACCTTGGCGGTCGTAGTCGAAGCGTTCGATCCTGGGCTGGAGCCGGCCGTCCGCTTCAGTGACCGTGAGGAACGAGGGCCGGCTGTCATCGACCGAGAGGTTGGGATCGTCAGCCCGGCGGTCGATCTCGCGACCGCTGTGGTCACGGTGGCGGAACAGCGGCACGGCCACCGAGCCTGGGTTGGCCACCGCTCCCGCGGCGCCTTGGCTAACAAACGGATAGTGGGTGTGTCCGATCACCGTCAGGTCCACTTCGCGGTCGGCGAAGAGCTCCGAAAGCTCGGTGGGCGGCAGCCGCCAGTTGGTTCTTGCCGGAGTTCGCAGATTGAAGTGGCCATGCATGAGACGCAGGCTGTAGCCGCGCCAGCGCAAATCAAGGATGTCGGGCAGGCGTTTTACGAAGTCAAGCTGCTCGGGGGTCATCGCTCGGTATGCGCCGAGTTCGGTGTCATCGGGCGCGCCTTCGCCCGAAGGCGGCTCAGCCTTGAGGTACTCGAAGATCGCGCTGTCGTGGTTGCCGCGGGTTGTGCGGTCGGCGGCGCGGCGCATGGTCCAGTCCAGCGCAAAGAGCCCGTCGATACCGCCTTCAAAGATATCGCCGTTGACGAAGACCAGGCTCGGCTCCGAGAACCGGGTCAGTCGCTGGTCGAGGGCTTCCAGCGGTTCCCGGTAACCGTGGAGGTCGCTGACGATCACAAGTCGCCGGGCGGCGGGATCGACGTCGATCGCAGCAGTCACGCGACCAATGGCCGACCGTGACGCGCGGGCGTCCTCGCCGCGGGCGGTTCCCTGCTCAGACGGCATCAAACACAACCTCGCTCACCGTGGTGCGGCCAGCGTAGACCAGGGCGATGGATCTGGCGGCGGGCAGCGCGACTCGCCATCCAGCGCCCCGGCGGAAAAAAGCGTCGATCGACACCAGCGGCCTCGCGGTTTCCAGTAGGCTGAGCCATTGACAACGCATAACGCCCCACCCGTTCCTGGAGCCGACGCCATGACCATGACGATGAGCGCCCCACCGACGGCCGCCGAGATTGCCGAGCTGAATCGGGAATACACGTTCTTCGACTGGGCGGCGCAGGGCGCGGTGAATCCGGTTGCGGTGGAGCGTGCCGAAGGTTCGTATCTCTACGACCACGACGGGCGACGGCTCCTGGATCTGAACGCCCAGTTGATGAACGTCAACATCGGGCACCAGCACCCGGCGGTGGTGGAGGCCATCAAGGTGCAGGCCGACAAACTCTGCTACGTGAACCCGCGCTTCGCTTCGCGGCCGCGCGGCGAGCTGGGGCGCGAACTGGCTGAGATCACGCCCGGGTCGCTCTGCAAGAGCTTCTTCACCCTGGGCGGCGCTGAAGCGACGGACCACGCGGTCAAGATCGCGCGGCTGGCGACGGGCCGGCAGAAAATCGTGGCCCGGCGCCGCTCGTATCATGGCTCGACCTACGGGGCGCTCTCGCTGACCGGCGAGGCGCGGCGCTGGGCCACCGAGCCGGGCATCCCCGGCATTGTGCGGGCCGCCGATCCCTATCCGTACCGCTGCCGGTTCTGCTCGGATGGCCCGGACTGCGACGTGACGTGTGCCCAGAGATGCGCCGATGACATTGCCGAGGTCATCCGGCTCGAAGGTCCGAATCACGTGGCGGCCGTGATTCTGGAACCGATCGCGGGCGCCAACGGCGTAATCGTGCCGCCGGACGGCTACCTGCAGCGCGTGCGCGAGATCTGCGACGAGTATGGCGTACTGCTGATTGCCGACGAGGTGATGACCGGCTTCTGTCGCACCGGACGCTGGTTCGCCGTGGAGCACTGGGACGTGGAGCCCGACATCATGACCATTTCGAAGGGGCTGACGTCTGGAACGGTTCCCCTCGGCGCGGTGGTTGTCACGGACGAGATCGCGCACCACTTCGAGGACAACCCCCTGTGGGCCGGGCTGACCTACGGCGCGCACACGCTGGCGTGCGCGGCGGCGCTGGCCACCATTCAGGCTTACCGCGATGAAGGTATCCCGGAACGCGTGGTCGATATGGGCGAGATGCTCAAGGACGAATATGCGGCCATGGCGGCCCGCCACCCGAGCATTGGCGAGGCGCGCAGCCTGGGCCTGTTCTCCGCGCTGGAACTGGTGCGCAACCGGGAAACCCGCGAGCCGCTGGTGCCGCAGATTGAACCTGCGTTCGAGAACTACGGTGTGATGAAGGAGATGTTCGGGTACATTCTGCAGCGGGGCGTGGTGACCATGACCCGCTGGAACTGGCTGATGGTGAACCCGCCGCTGACCATCACGCCAGAAGAATTGCGCGAGGGCCTGGCCGTGGTGGACGAGGCGCTGGAGCTGGCCGACCAAAACACGGTCTGAGACCTCGGGCGACCCACGTCAACAATCCGACAGGGCCGCACGCAGCGGCCCTGTCAGAAGGCTGGTCGACTTAGTTTCGGCCGGGAAAAGTCAGTTCGGCGATGCCGGACTTGTCGAGTTCGCCCTTGCCGGCGTCGATCATGCGGTCGTACTGCGCCTTGGTGGCGCGGGCCAGCGGCAGGTTGAGCCCTGCGTCGTCAGCCAGCGAGAGGGCGATGCCGGAGTCCTTGGAGGCGTGGGCCGAGGAGAAGTAGCACTCGTGGTCGCGGATGACCATGTCCTCGCCGTCGGTTTCGAGCACCCGCGAGTTGGCGCCGGTCTGCGAGAACACCGTTTGCAGCATTTCCAGGTCGAGGCCCAACGAGGCGCCAAGTCCCAGGCCTTCGGCCAGACCCGCCGTGTTGATGTTCATCACCATGTTGACCAGGGCCTTCACCTGGGCGGCGGTGCCGGCGGGCCCGATGTACATGCGCGAGATGCTGAGGCTCTCCAGGATCGGCTCCACGGCCTTGTACACGTCCTCGCGGCCGCCGCACATCAGGTACAGCGTGCCGTCGCGCGCCTGGGTGATGCTGCTGGCCATGCAGCCCTCCAGGCTGTTCGCGCCGGCGGCTTGGGCTAGGGCCTCCACGTCCACGTGGACCTGGGGCGTGATGGTGGCGCAGTTGATGAACGTCGTGCCGGCCGCGCCATTCAGGAGGCTGTCGCCGTCTTCACTGAACACGTCACGCATGGAGGAGTCGTCGGTCACGACGGTGATGACGACGTCCGAGGCCGCCGTGACGGCCGCCAGTGAATCCGGGGCCTGGCAGTCCAGTTCACTTGCCAGTGATTCGGCAATGTCTCGCTGCACGTCGTACACAGCCGAAACCGTGAAGCCCTCATCGTTGAGGTGACGAGCCATGTTGGCGCCCATGCGTCCGACGCCGACAAAGCCAATTCGTTGAGTCGTAGCCGCCATCAGTCACTCCCCCCTGAAAAAGTGCGGGGTGCGGAGGGCCGAACTCGGCCATCCGCACCCCGTAGTTTCGTCGTGTCCTGGCGTTAGCCGGTCACTTCTCCGTGAATCTCGTTCCAGTCCTCAAGCGCGTTGAGCGTCACGGCGTCCGTAATGGCGCCGTCGGCGTTCGTGTTCGCGGCCGAGGAGATGGCCTCGACGATGTCGTCCCCATGGTTGTAGCCGGCGATGGCTGCGTTGGAAGCGTCGATCACGGACTGATCGATGCTGCCGCCATTCTGGTCGACCACCCACTGCTCGAACTGGGGATAGGTGGGCTTTTCGTTCGTCAGGTAGGCCACGGCCGCGTCGCGGTCAACGCCAAGGCCGTCCAGCACCATCTGATCGAACCCGGCGCCGCAGGCGTCGTATTCCTCATTCAGCGCACCGGCGGCCGAGAGGGTCACCTTGAGCCAGAGCCTCGGCAGGTGCATGGCCCCCAGCGGACCGGCTTCACTGGAACCAATGAGCGGGATCATTTTGGCCATCTGCTCGTCCTTCCGATACGTGACAATTCTGAAGCCCATTCATGCTATCAAAGCGCTGTTTCGGGCACTAACGGACTGGGGGCTAGACTCGGGTATGCCGCAGTTGGGATCTCCTTCAGTTCAAGCTGGTCGCCGACCCTGGCGGCCGCTGTGGGGCCGGCGGATTGACCCGCTGTTGGAGGAAATATTGGCGGCTACCGCGGCCATGACCGTGCTGGCCGTGGTGGTGGCGGTTCTCTACTGGCTAATCACCGGGCTCTCGCCCTGGCCGGGCCTGGTGCTGGGCGAAATCGCAGGCTTTGGCTTCGGGATTGCCCTGCTGTCGCTGTCCTCGCCGCGGCGGAGGCGCTAGCGGTAAACGTGTCGGCTACTCGTACCTGAGCGCCTCGATTGGCGCCAGTCGCGAGGCGCGTGAGGCCGGGTAGATACCAAAGACCAGGCCGATCACTACGGACACCACAAGTGCCAGGATGATGGGCTCCGCGGTGATCGTGGTAACCAGGCCGCCGGCAAAGGGGTTGCCTCGCGCACCGCCGCCGCCCGTTGGCTGCTCGGCCCCAGCGCCCAGTTCATTCAGTCCAAGCGAGATCCCAACGCCGATCAGCACGCCGGCCAACCCGCCGCCCATGCTGACGGCCACGGCCTCGATCATGAACTGCGACATGATGTCGCGCCGCTTGGCGCCGATGGCCTTGCGGATGCCAATCTCGCGCGTCCGCTCGGTCACGGACACCAGCATGATGTTCATGATGCCGATGCCGCCCACCAACAGGGAGATTCCGGCCACCGCACCCAGGAACAGCGTCATGGTGTCGGTGACTTCCGAGATTGTCTCGATCTGATCGGCCTGGCTGCCGACCGTGAAGTCCTGCTCCTCCGAATCATGCCGACTGAGCAGCAGGTTCTCGATCGACTGCTTCACGACGGCCACCGTGGCGTCGCTCTCATCGACCAACTGCACCACAATCGACGAGACCACGTCGTCGCCGGCTGAGTTCTTGGACGGGTTCAGGCGGCTCGTCAGGGTGGGTAGGGGAACGAACGCCGAATCGTCATTGCTTTGAAACGAACTGCCGCCGTCCGAGGCCAGGACTCCGACGATGGTGAACGGCTGGGTATTGAGACGTACTGTCTCGCCTACGGCGTCGCCGTTGGGAAAGAGATCGGTGGCCAGGGTGTCTCCAATGACAACTACGCGCGACGCCCGTTCGACGTCGTCGGCCGAAAAGAATGAGCCTGTGCCAATCTCGGCATTACGCACGGCCGGATAGACCTCGTTGACGCCCTGCACGGACGCTTGCACGGCGCCATCCGGCGAGACGAACGACCCGTTGAATGAGCGTGACGCGTAGATCGAGGTGATACCGGGGATATTGGCTTCGGCGATTGCATCGGCATCCTGGGCGGTTAGCGTCTGGACCCCGCCTCCGCCGCCGCGGGTACGGAACCCTCCGAACCGGTTGTCTCTGACGCCGGGGCTTACAGACAGCAAGTTTGTTCCGGCCTGTCGAATCCTCTCTTCAATCGAGGTCTGCACACCAGCGCCGATCGACATGAGGGTGATTACGGCGGCCACACCAATGACCATGCCCAACAGGGTGAGTGCCGTTCGCAGCTTGTTGGCCGCCAACGCGCGGAACGCCACCCGCAAACCATCAACCGCGGTCATGTCATCACCTCGTCCTTTTCGACCAGCCCGTCGCGGAAGCGGATGACGCGGCGCGCGCGCAAGGCGACTTCCATCTCGTGGGTCACCAGGATGGTCGTAATGCCGCGCTCGATGTTCAATTGCTCGATCGCGTCCATGATTTCGTCCGCCGAGGCCGTATCCAGATTTCCGGTCGGTTCGTCGGCCAAGAGGAGCTGCGGGCGGGTGACCAGGGCACGGGCCATGGCCACCCGCTGCTGCTGGCCACCGGAGAGTTCAACCGGCGTGTGGTCGACGCGGTCGGCAAGCCCAACCGTCGCAAGCGCTTCCAGCGCCCGCTCGCGTCGCTTGCGTGCACCGGCGTACATCAGCGGCAGTTCCACCTGCTCGCGCGCGGTCATGCGCGGGAGCAGATTGAACGACTGGAAGACGAAGCCGATCTTGCGCAGGCGAATGTCGGCCAGCGCATCCTCGCTAAGGCCTTCCACGTCCTCGCCGTCCAGCCGGTAACTGCCCTCGGTGGGCGAATCCAGACAGCCCAGCAGGTTCATGGCCGTGGACTTTCCAGAACCCGACGGTCCCATGATAGCCACCATCTCACCGGGATCGATGGTGAACGTGACGCCGCGTAAGGCCTCGACCTTGACGTCGCCCATCTGGTAGGTCTTGGTCAGGCCCACGACGTCAATCGTGGGCGGCGGGCGATCAGTGGTTGCAGTCATGGAAATCAGCCACCACCTCCACCGCCAGCGCCGGCGCCACCCCCGCCGCCACCAGCGCCGGCCCGTTGGCCGCCCTGGCCCCCTTGCCCTCGCTGGCCGCCTTGGCCGCCCTGGCCGCGCTGACCCTGAAACTGTCCGGGCTGGACTCCGGGCGGCGGCGTCCTGCCTTGGAAGCCCGCAGGCGGCCCGCCCTGGCCGCCGCCTGCGCCGCCCTGGCTTCCCTGTAGGTTTGGCGCTGCCTGGTTGGCCGCAGGCTGGTCGCCGGCCTCAGCCGGTTGTGCGGCTCCCGACGCCGGTGGCGCCGCGCCCGAAACTGGTTGGGCGCCGCCTGTCGCAGCACCGCGGCCCGCCTGACCACCTGGCCCGCCGAACTGTCCTGCCGGCCCCGCCTGCGTGCCGCCTTCGCCGGCGGCCGCCTGTGCGGCGGCTCGCGCCTCCGCGAGCGCCTGAGCGGCGTTGGGCATCACGAGTTCGCCGGCTTCCAGTCCAGAGACGATCTCGATTTGCAGCCGGCCGCTAAGGCCCGTCTGCACGACGCGTCGGCTCGACGATCCGTCGGCGGCCGCCACAAAGACAACGCCGCCTCGCGGGGTCGTCTGCACGGCGGCCTTGGGCACGACGATCACGTCACGAGCCTCCGCGACCAGAATCTCGACGTCGGCGGTCAGGCCAGCTCTCAGGTGTTCGTCGGGAGCATCCAATGAGATGTCGACCGGGAAGGTCACGAGCCCCTGGTCGACCTCACCTTGCACGGCGATCCAGGCGACCTTGCCCTGGTATTCGCGATCGTCCAGTGCCGCAAACGTAAGGTCGGCCGGCTGACCAACCTCAAGCATCCCAATGTCGTTCTCGTCGACGTTAATGCGAACTCGCAGGCTGTCGGAGACTCCCACCGTGAGGAAGGCGGCGGAAACTCGTTCACCGACATCCGCGTCCACCGCGAGGACAACGCCGGTCGTTGGCGAAATCAAGGTTGCGTCAGTCAGCGCCGTGCGAGCGGTCTCCAGCGCACGCGTGGCATCGGACACCGCAAGCTCTAGACGTTCGACTCCAAGTGGATCAGTCTCTGGCTCGGCGTCTTCGCGCAAGTCGGCCAGGTCGATCTCGGCTCGGGCGATGGCCAGTTGGGCCTGGCGCAGCTCCGATGCGTCCGCCCCGGCCAGCAGATCGTCCAGCCTCGCCTCGGCGTCGGCAAGGCCGGCAAGTGCCGAAGTCACGTTTTGTTCGGCCACGAGCACGTCTTCTTCGGCGACTTGCACGTCTTCCTCCGCAATGCGCACGTCTTCCTCGGCCATGCGCACGTCGCTGGCATCCACCTCCGCAATGAGGTCGTCCAGCCTGGCGCGTGCCACGGCCAGCGCACTCTCAGCCGAGGCGACGTTGGCGCGGCGCGTGGCCAGTTCCGTTGCACTCGGTCCCTCCAGGAGGTCCTCAAGCTCGGCCGCGGCGGTGGCCTCGGTGCGTTCGGCGGTTGCGATCGCCTCGTGGAGATCGGCAAGGTCGGGACCGCCAGCCAGGTCTTCGCGGGCAGCCTCCGCCACGGCGAGATTGGCCTGGGCGGCGGTGAGATTGGCCTCAGCCTCGGCCAGCTCTTCCGCGGTTGCCGGCCGAACGGCTTCGGCAAACGCCCGTTGCGCCTCTTCGTAGATGACGCCGGCCCGTTCCTTGGCTTGGGCACTGGCGTTGCTGTCGGTGCGCAGGGTGTCGTCGTGGGTCAGGCGAGCTTGTTCGAGCGCGATCTCGGCGTCGCGGATGTCGCTGGCAGTCGGCTTGACTCGAAGCTCTCCCAGTTCCACCTGCGCCGAAATCACGGCCGCCCGGGCGCTGGCGAGCTTGGACTCGGCGTCCGCTACGACGGACGGATGCTCGGCAACCGCGGAAGCCAGGTCGCGACGTGCGGCCACCACAGCATCCTGCGCCGCGGCCAGGCTGTCCCTCGCTCGCTGGACTTCCAGATCGGCAGCGCCGGCCAGGAGATCGGCCAGGGCGCCCCGCGCGCTGACCAGCGAGGCTTCGGCGGACGCCACGCTGCTGGTCGCGTCGGCAAGCTCGGTTTCGGAGACTTCGTCCAGTAAGTCGTCCAAGGCATCACGGGCCGCGTTCACCTGCGCCTTGGCGGCCGTCACCCTCGCCTGGGCCGAGGTCACGTTTGCCCGCGCCGAGGCGACCTGCGTCCGGGCCGAGGCAACCGAAGCTTCGGCCGAAGCGATTTCGGCCGCGTCGGGCGGGACCTGAAGGTCTTCGTGCGCGGCGCCGGCCTCGGCTAGGTCCAACTCCGCCCGGCTCAGGGCGAATCGGTCAGGGTCGGGTACGAGGTCCTCCAGGAACTCGGCCAGATCGAGCTCCGCCCGGCGCAAAGCCGAAACGGCATCGTCGATGTCGCGTGCCAGATCATCGGCTTCCTGCAGCGCCAGAACGTCGCCCGCGGACACCGCGTCGCCGGCCCCCACCTTGAGTTCGGTGAGTACGCCGGCGTTCTCGAACCCGACCTGAACCAGCGTGCCAAAGTCCAGGGTGCCGGTTGCGGGAACCGTTACCAGCAAGTCCTGCCGCACGACCTCCACGGGTTGCGGCGGCACCGTCACGACTTCCTCTTCTTGCACGCGAGGGAGCACGACGTAGAAGGCAAACGCGGCTATCCCGGCTAGCAGCAGCAGCCACAGCCAGAAGCGGCGCAGCAGCGACAAGAGCGTCAATACCGGCCAGACGACCACGCGCCCGATCTGTCGCAACCGAGCGGCCCGCGGCGCGGCGGCCGCTTGGGCGCCGGCGCCGCTGGCCTGCGATTGATCCTGCTCGGGTGGGGAATCCGTCATGGCGTCACTCAAGTGAGGTCTCGTCTCTCGCGGAGCTTAGTACCGGAGCTATGCAAGTGATGTGCATGAGCCGTGCAACTTCCATGCACTCGCAGCCTCCGACACTCGGGATGGTCAAGTCGTCGCGACCTCGATTGGAAGGCGAAGACTTACCGTAGCGCCGGGACCATCGGTGTTGTTGCGGGCGAAAGCCTCACCCCCATGCGCCCGTGCGATACCGCGCACGATGGCCAGGCCCAGCCCGGTTCCACCCTGCGCCCGGCTGCGCGAGGAATCCGCGCGATAGAACCGGTCGAACACCCGCGTCAACTCGTCGGGATCGAAACCAGCACCGGTGTCAATGACGTCCAGCGACACCCAGGCTCGTCCGCGCTCGTCTGTTGTCCGGCGTGCTTGAAGCGTGATGGTCCCTCCGCCAGGCGTGTGAAATGCGGCGTTGCGAATGAGGTTATCGAGAGCCTGGTCAATCCGGTTCCGGTCAACCAGAAGCGTTACGTCGCCCGCGGTGATCTCGCTGTCAAGCGTCAGCTCGCGCTCCGCGGCCTGCGGGGTATGGCGTTCGCGGGCCGCCTCCAAGAGCGAACGAGCCGAAACACTTGTCGTCGCAAGTCGTAGCTGGCCGACGTCCGCCAGTGAGAGGTCACGAATGTCGTTGATGAGCTGGGTCAACATATCGACGCGCCGCATAACGGTTTCAACATGGGTTGCGCTGGGCTTGTAGACCCCGTCACCCAGCGCCTGGACGGTGCTGCGAATCACGGCGAGCGGCGTTCGCAACTCATGCGCAATGTCCGCAAAGAGCTGGCGGCGCGACTCCTCGTTGCGCTCCAGCGTCTCCGTCATCTGGTCGAACGAGCGCGCCAGCGCGCCGATGTCGTCCGTGCGCCGGATGCCGGTGCGTCGCGAGAGGTCACCTTGGGCGATGGCCTCAGCCGACTCACGCAGGGTGCGAACCGGCCGCGTGACCTGCCGCGCCAAATACACGGCCACGGCCACCGCCGCACCCGCGCCGGCCAGCAGGGCCAGCAGCAGCGCAATACCGATTTCTCGAAGGAATACGTCCTCGGCAAATCGAAGCTGCGCGAGAACTTCGCGCGGCAGGCCGCGGCTTCCAACGTCGGCAAAGTAGGCCGTGGCCACGGCCCGGCCATCGGACTCAACGGGAATCGGTCGCCAATGGTCAAGATCGGGGGGCTGGTCCAAACGGCCGAGTTCTACGTTCCCGCCGACAATTGCACCGTTGTGATCCACAACCAGGTAGGGCAAACCTCGACCGGGTCCGCCGCGGCGCAACTGAAACGTGCCATTGGCGCCGTAGGCAAGGCCGAGTTGCTCGGCGACGGCCGTTTGCTGCCGCTCGCGAACGTTGGTGGCGTAGCGGTGAAAGCTGGCGGCGATTGACCGATTGATCAGCAGTGCCGTGACTCCGACAGCAACCAGGGACACGGCCACGAACGCCAGCGTCAAACGCACACGCAGGCTCATCGCTCGGCCGACCTCCGGCTCGGTATCGGATTCCATCCAATCGTGAGCGTATCGACCGCGCGTGCATGCCGTGTGCAAGCGCTATGCACGCTGTCCATCGCAGACGCACCGTGGAGCAGGGCGCCTGCTGCGGTCGACGGGCATCGCCAAGATCTCGTGTAAGAATCGAAGGTATCGAATCTAATGCCGAAAGGTCGGCAGAACCCGGCATGGCAAGTTCGAGACTAATCCTGGTGGTTGACGACGAGCCCGACATCCGGCGTGTCGTTCGCGCCTACCTGGAGCGCGATGGATTCAGCGTCATAACCGCCGGCGACGGAGCCGAGGCGCTACGGTTGGCGCGTCAGCGCCGGCCCAACGCCGTGGTGCTGGACTTGATGCTTCCTGATGTCCAGGGTCTGGACGTCTGCCGTCAACTCCGAGCCGAATCGAACATTCCGGTTCTCATGCTGACCGCCCGCGACGACATCACCGACAAAGTTGTGGGCCTGCAGATCGGCGCCGATGACTACGTCACCAAGCCATTCGACATCCGTGAAGTCGTGGCGCGTGTGCATGCGCTGCTGCGTCGAGCTTCTACAGAGGAGCCGGACGATGGACCGCTTCGGGTCGGGGGTCTGACATTGGACCCGGGCACTCGCCAGGTCCGACGCGACGGCGAGACGATCCCCCTGACAAAGGTGCAGTTTGATCTGCTGGCCTCGCTGATGCGCCATCCCGGACGCGTGTTTACACGAGAGGCCCTGGTCGAGCGCATCGTGGACGATGATCGCCCCACGCTGCCGCGTTCTATCGACAGCCACATTCGCAACCTGCGCAGGCGGATTGAACCCGTGTCGTCGCGTCCGCGCTATGTACTCACGGTGCCTGGCGTGGGCTACCGTTTCGCCCAGCCAAGCGACGAGTAGCGCCCCACAGCGCCCCGCGGAAAAAATGCACGGAACTCGCATGGGCCGTGCATCGCGCGTCCATCAGCCGCCCCAACACTGCTTTTCGTAAACGTTGTGCTGGCCTCGCATTGGCCCAGCGCTTGCGAAAGGAGGCGTCGTGAGACTCCGTATTCGAACCCTCGTTGCGGCGGTGGCAGCTGTCGTTCTGTTGACCGCCGTCACGGTCAGCGCGGTACTCGCGCATGGCGGCTTTGGTCGCGGCGGCGGAAAGTCCGACGCCGCGACGGCGATTGAGGAACAGACTGGTCTCAGCACGGAAGAAATACGAACTCGATTGCAGGGCGGTGAGTCGCTGGCCGACATCATCGAAGCCGAGGGCGGCGACCTGGAGGCCGTGGTCACGGCCGCGCTGACAGGACTTGATGACAAGGTCGACGCACTGGTGGAAGCCGGCCGGCTTGAGTCCGACCAGGTGGACGACTACAAGGCCGCCGTCGAGCAGCGAGTCCGCGACTGGCTGGCCGGTACGTACGAAGGCAAGCGCGGCAAGAGCCGCGGCCGCGTCGGCGGCAAGGGCGTCGGGCTGGTCGGCATCGTCTCGGAAGAGACGGGTGTGTCCGTCGAGGACATCCGAACCAACCTCTCCGACGGCGACAGCCTGTCCGACATCATCGTGCAAGCCGACGGCGACGTGAGCGCCGTCACGGACGCTGCCATGGAGGCCTTCGAAACGCGGCTGACCGCAGCGATCGAGAACGGCCGCGTCGACGCCGACAAGGCCGACGAACTCCGCCAGTCAATGCGCGAGCGCATCGAATCGGCCCTGGAGGCCGAGGGCGGCGCCCACATGAAGGGTCGCGGTAAGTCCGGCTTCCGCGACTGCGGTCGCGGGCACGGTCGCCATTATCGAGGCGCCGGAGCAGGCGCCGACAAGGTAACCCTGCCGATCGGAGCAACCCCCGCTACGGCCTAGCCGCGCACTCCCTCCCCCCTGCGCGACTAGCGCCACTCCCGCCGGCCGCGGGGCCCGTGCCGACCAGGCACAGGCCCCGCGGCTTCTTTTGCGCTCCTCGACACCGTCAAGCGCCGTTTGCCATCTCGTGAAGCCTGCAAACAGTGCGCCAGTTGCGAATGGTGCAGACCGTGCCCAACGTGCGGTCAAAGTACGCGTTGTCGAGCTTTGACCGCGCGACGCCGGCGGGATAGTGCAGGAAGACCTGGTTTCCTCGCAGCTCAAAGGCGTCGGGCGGCGAGCGATCCGGATCGAGCGTCGCCACCCGTGCCGGATCCGGCGTCTCGGCGAGGAAGCCAACGTGAAGCTTGCCCGGATCCGCGCCCGCGGCGAGAAACGGGTTACCGCTGACGACGCTGGCCAGATCCGCCCCCGTCCGAATGACCACCGGAATCTGATATCCGTGGCTCGAAGCGATCGCGGCTGTAATCCGTGCTGAGAGACCGTCCGCCAGCGATGCAGCCGCTCGAAAGACCACGTTGCCACTCTGGATGTACGTCCGGACGTCCCGGCACCCCGCCTCCGCGAATATCTCGACCAACTCGCCCTTGAGCAGCTTGTTTCCGCCGCCCACGTTGATGCCGCGTAGCAAGGCAACATACCGGTGGCTGGCCGCCTTGCGGTCGGCTCGATCCCGATCCGGCATCAGCAACTCCTTTCGCTTCGGCATGCATTCGCCGGCAGGCCCCCCACGGCGTCTCAAGCCGATGGCCCGCGCCTGGTGGCGCGAGTGAAGTGCAAGGCCCTTGTACCCGGAATCCGCCGACGACTACCCACCCCGACACCCGGCGAACCAGTTTTGCTGATTCGTGCACCAGCGATCCGTCCACCCTCCGTCAATCCACGTCGCGATATCGGATATGACTTGCCAACTCGCGTACTTCCCCTCGGCCGCGGTCGACTCGGTGAATCCGCGCTCATCTATCAGCGAGTGGTTGTGGCCGCGGTAAAGGCGAAACGCGACATTGCGCCGAAGGCCCAGCGTCCGTATCCACGTTTCCGCGTCCTCCGGAGGCACGATTCGATCCCGGTCAACGGATATGACGAAGATCGGCATGAGCAGGCGGTAGGCGGCATCTTCAGGCCGGTACGTGCCCAGGTGTTCGTAGTAGCTTCGATGGACAGCCATGTCGCGAGGCTCGCCCTGCCCCCGCAGCCACGCGCTGACCGCTTCCGAGCGGGCCTTGGCGGACTGAACTAAGCGTTGCTCCAGCGACGTCACCTCTCCGTCCAGTCCCGTTCGAAGCTGCCTTTGGCGCCACGCCACGTCGTGAAGTAATCCGCTTGGCGCCACCGCGATAATCACTCCGGCTATTGTCGGGTCGCGCAGACCGACCATTGGCGTCGCGAAGCCAGCAAGACTCCCGCCCATCACGTAGATTCGACCAGGATCAATCCGAGGCGTCCGCCGCAGCAATTCAACGGCTGCGAGCATGTCATCGACCAGCTCGTCGTCAATCGTGAACTCCTTGAGACGCGCGGTCGCCAATGCGTGTGCATGCGTCCGCCGATCGACGCGCAAACTGGCAACTCCGTGAGCCGCCAAACCCCAGGCCCGATCCCGGGTCAGCTTAGTTGTGGGCCCAGTGCCATCGCGGTCTCTGCCACCGACGAGTACGACCGCAGGAAACGGTCCGGAGCCTGTGGGGAGGGTGAGGGTTCCCGTCAAGTCCCACGGTGCCTCGCCGAGTGTGACGTCAGTTTCCTGAAGACGATCCGGGTCTGCGTAAGGCGGCGGAGGGAAGAACTGGTCCCTTCCCACGTCAGTCATCAGCGAGTCGAACTCGACGCCGGCAATTCGACCGTCTGCGAGAAACGACACATCTAGATACACGTCCCGCAGGTCCCCGCCCGACTCAACGGTCAACCGCAGAGGGATTTCCAGGCGATTGAAGACTGGGGCAAAAGAGCCCGAGTCAGGTTGATTCACAGCCACAAGTTTGGCGCCATCTAACTCAGCAGCCTGGTTCCAAAACCTCTCGAGGCTGACCGCGCAATAGGACTCCGTGCCCCACGCCTCCTGCGCCAGCATCTCGTATGCGGTCTGGAACTCATCATTCGCCATTGACTCCACGAACTTCCGCGCGCGTGCCTCCGGGTCAAACGCAAACGGATCCACCGTGAAGTTGGGTGGCGCGGGCGTCGCCGCCTCGCAAGCCGTCGTGGTGACGGCATCGAAGATCAGGACGATGCTCACCAACACGGTGATCGCGACGCCGAATAGCCCTAATCCCACCGCCACCACAACGTGCGTCCACCACGCGGCAAGATGCAGCCAATTCGTGGGCCTCAGCCGCACTGTCAACCTGGTGTCCTGTCCGACGGCGCCGGATTCTGGCCCAAGGTCAGCGCAACCTGCGAGCGGCTCGACGTCTGGCCTCGAGTGATCGGCCATGAAAATGCGGCGTCCGCGGGCAATGGGCGAGCGCGTCAGCGCCCTGTGCGTGGGCTGTTAGGAAATCGGCGGCATTCGACCGGTCCGGCAGGCTCTCGATGGCGGCATCACCACGATCCAAACGGTCGAGGTCTACCGCAACGGGAGGCGGCGCGGCTGCCTGGAGGACAGCACTTTCGGCCTGGCTCGTCTTGGTTGCATCACGTCACGGCCAAAGGCGCCACTGGGGGCCATGCCTCCGCGGCACCCGGCCCGCCAGCCTGGCGTGCCGATACACGGCAGCTCAGGCCGCGCACCGCCGATCCAGGCCGCGATGTCCCCGATCACCTCAGCGCCAACATAGCCATGCGGCCGCAAGTCCGGCCCGGTCCCCGCCGTGAAGTCCACCAACCCGTGACTGAGGTCGGCGTAGAGACGAAAGACCACGTCCTCGTGTCCCTGTAGCCCGCGGATCCAGCCCATCGCATCGACTTGCGTCAGGCGCGTGTCGGCGTTGCTGTGAAGGATCAGCAGCGGCACTGTCAGATCGCGCGCGGTCTCCTCGGGACGGTACGCCGCCAGGTCAAGGTGGTACGACGGTCGCACGGATATGTCCGGCATCATGGCTTCGCCGGCCGCCAGGGCCTCAACGTCCGCAACCTGCGCCCGGGTCCGGTCGATGATGCGTTGCAGGAAGGCTGCCGATGGATCTTCCGAATCCTTGGTCCTGATGGTGCTTAGCTCCCGCTCAAGGGCTCGAACCCTGCTCTGCCGAAACCCGCCACTGGGCGCTGAGGCGACAATGACACCAGCCAGGTCAGGTGCCTGCCGGGCGATTCGCGGCGCCACGAAGCCTCCAAGGCTCAGGCCGAGGACATAAATTCGGGCCGGGTCGATTCGCGACGTCTGGCGCAAGGCTTCGATTGCGGCCAGCGCGTCCAGCACGTACTCGTCGTCGATGGTGAACTCGTCTTGCCGCGCAAAGGCCAGCGCGTGTGTCCACGTGCGTTGGTCGTACCGCAACGTGGCAATCCCCCGGCTCGCCAGCCCCCAGGCCAGGTCGCGGTTCTTCTTGGTGGCGGCGAATGTCCCGTCACGGTCAGGACGCAGACTTTGTCCCTGGACGAGAACTACGGCCGGATACGGCCCCGGACCTTTCGACACAGTCAACGTGCCGCCCACCTGCCACGGAGCCTCTCCCAGCGTGACCTCAATCTCCTCGAATGCGGTGAGATCCGCGTACGGTGGAGGCAGAAGCCTCGGCAACGGTCCAAGTTCTCGTTCTGCGTGGTCCGGTTCGAATCGAACGACCCGTCCGTCACGCAATAGCGAGACGCGCACCGGGGCGGCTTCCCAGGGGCGGTCATCCCAGGGTGAGGGAATCACGCGCAACCAATGGCTCAGTTCGTCGTTGAGCGGTGAGAATACGATCGACGCGCTGCTATCGATCTGCACGCTTGCATCGAAGAGATAGTCGCTGGGGTCCAGCCCGTACACCTGCTGGCGCCAGAGCGCCTCCAGGGGGTACTCGCAGAGCGTGTCGGACGGAAGAAACTCGGGCGCCAGCATGCTGTAGCCGGCTCGTGAGTCATTCTCCATGAGCACCGTTGCGAAGGCCTGCGCCCGCGCGCCTGGGTCGAAGTCAAATGGCGCGGCCTCGAAGTCCGGCGCGGCTGGCTGCGCCGACCAGCAGTAAGGATCCTCGCGGATCACGGCCTTTTCTTGGGCGTCGTGCCTCACAAACAGCGTAAAGCTAGCGGCCAACACCACAGCCCCGACCACTCCGGCGATACCCAACGCCGCGTTCAATTGCCGCGCCGTCCACCGAAACTTCACAAGCTCTCCGGTTCCCCGAGCCGCCACGGCTCCCAAACTGGCGCTCGGACGATGCGACGTCTCACGTCACGTCGCGCCACTGCCGGCACGCACACAAGCATCAAGCTGGAAGCGCTGCCGGTTGGCCGTGCACACGGCGAGCGGAAATGGCCATGCGGGATTGTCGTCGTTCGTGCGCCCTCAACTCTGCCAATTGTCTATGCTCGCAGACCAGCGCCGCGGGCGTGCGATGCGTCGCGGACTCGCGTCCAGGCATGCCACGTGCCAAAACCCCGCCACGGCGGGCACTGGCGGAACACTCGGGAGATCAGCCATGGAAATGCGGAGTCTTGGGGCCACCGGCGAGCGCGTCAGTGCCCTCTGCATGGGCTGTTGGGAAATCGGCGGCCAGGCCTGGGGCGACTTCCCGGCCTGGGACGGCGTTCGCCTGGTGCAGCAGGCCTTCGACGCCGGCATCACCACCTTTGACACCGCCGAGGTCTACGGCAACGGCCGCAGCGAAGTCCTGCTGGGCGAGGCGCTCTACGGCCGTCGCGACGACGCCTTCATCATCAGCAAGGTCGGCTACCTGCCCGGCACCGACGGCGCGCAGTCCATTCAGGGCGCCAAGCAGCCGCGCGACTACTCGCCCAAGCGCATTCGCGACGCCTGCGATCTGGCCCTGCGCCGCCTTCGCACCGAATACATCGACGCTTATCTCCTGCACGACCCGCCGCTGCACATCGTCAAGCACGAAGAGCCCTTCGCTGTGCTGCAGGAGCTTCAGGCCGCCGGCAAGATCCGCTGGTGGGGCATCTCCGCCAGGACCGGTGAGCCAGAGACCGCCGTCGAAGCCATCCGACGCTGGGGCGCGCCGGTGGTCGAGACTCCCTACAACGCCGTCGATGATGGGGCCGGCGACGAGTTGCTGCCGCTGGCAGCCGAGCACGGAACCGGCGTCTTCGCGCGCTCGCCGTTCGCCAACGGCCTGATCCTCCTGAGTGAGGCGGAGCTAGCCGCGCTGCCGGCCAGCGACTGGCGTCAGTCCGAGATGTTCCGCGAGCGCCTGGCCGACGCCGCCGGTCCGCGCGAACGCATCCAGGACATCGCCGACCTGCGCGACGAATTGCCGTATGAGACGGCGATGCGATTCGTCCTGGGCCATGAAGCCGCGTCGACATGCATCGTCGGACTCTCCAACGCCGACGACATCGCGGCCAACACCCCCGTCGGCGATCCGCCGTACCTGAGCGCCGAGGAAATTGCCGTCATCCGCGGGCAGACGTCCGGGTAGCTCCGCGCCTCAGCCGGTCCGTCGAACCGTCAGGCCTCTCGCCAGTTCAGTTCACGCTCGGCGGTCACCTTGGACTCGTCGATCTCCACGCCGACGCCGGGCCCATCCGGCGGGCTGATCATGCCGTTGGCCGGCACGACGGGATTCTTGAAGAAGAACTGCCGCAGCTCGTTCCACTTCACCAGGTACTCCACGTAGGGACAGAGCGGCGGCGGCCAGGCCGCGCTGAGATGCGCGTTGACCGGAACCGACGCCCCGTGCGGAATCAGCGGCACGTCGTAGACCGAGCAGATCGTCGCGATCTTCAGCATTTCGCTCACGCCGCCCGCCCACATGGTGTCGGCCTGGTAGATGTCCACCGCGCCGGCCTTCATGTAATCGCGCGTGCCCCAGCGCGTGTACTCGTGCTCGCCGCCGGAAATGGGGACCGGTGACGCCGCCCGAATCCGCGCATAGTTGGCGATGTCGTCGGACTTGACCGGCTCCTCGATCCAATACGGTCGGTACTCGGCCATCCGCCGCGCCATGTCCAGCGTGTAGCGCACGTTCCAGCTGCTCCAGGCGTCGATCATCACGTCCACGTCGTCGCCCACGGCCTCGCGCAGCACGCACATCAATTCAACATTGCGCCGGGCGCCCGCCTCGCCGTCGTCAGGGGCGTAGCGCACGAACCACTTGGTCGCCGTGTATCCCTCGGCCACGAACTGCCGCGCGCGTTCCGCTGCCCGCTCGGGCTCGATGGAGAAACCCAGCGCACTGGCGTAGGCCGGAATCGACGTCCGCACCGGCCCGCCCAGCAGCCGGTACAGCGGCTGCCCCAGCCACTTGCCTTTCAGGTCCCACAGCGCCGTGTCGATGGCGCTCAACGCAAACATCGGCGATCCCTTGCGGCCGTGAATCATCAGCCGGTACAACTGATCCCAGATTCGCTCGCTGGCCAGCGGATCCGCGCCCAGGATGAACGGCGTGATCTGCGTGTCGATGACATAGGCATCAGGCACGTCGATCGGCCCGGCCATCCCGCTCACGCCCTGATCGGTCTCGATCGTCACGAAGACCCACGAAAGATCGTGGGCGCCGTCGACCTCTCGCGCTTTGGGAATGTGCTGGTCCGGATCCCGTTTGTGTTCCGGATACACATCCAGCGGCCGCACCAGCCGCTCTTCCCAGAACTCACCGTCCGACTCAAAGAGGCCGTGCAGTTCCGTCAAGCGGATATTGGTTATTCGGATTGGTGCCACTCCCCTGAGTCGTCGTAGTCAGGCGGCAAACGATGGCGACCCACTGTAGCGCTCGCGTCGTCAAGCAATGGTCGAATACCTCAACAGCGGGCTGTGATGCTCGGAGCAACGACTGGCGTGTTATTCGGGTTGGCGAGTGCGAATCAGCCAGTGCGGCAGCCGGCATACCAGGCTTCAAGGCCCTGGCAGGTCTGCCTGGGCCAGTCGCCTTTGATCCAGGCGACGATGTCAACGATCACTTCCTCGTCCACGTGGCCTTGCCCGCGAGTTTCAGGCCCGCTCATCTTCAGAACATCGAACATGCCGTGACTGTGCCCCTCATATACGCGAATTGCGGCATCCGCACGCCCCAGGAGGTTGGAGATCCAAGCTTCGGGGTCCTCGATCGGTACAACGCCGTCGCGGTCGCCAAACAGAGCCAGAATGGGGGTTTTCAAGGTGCGTGAGGCTCGCTCAGGTCGGTACGTAACCAGGTTGAGGTGATAGTCGATGCGAACGCCAAGGTCGGGCGGTGGCGCCGTTCCGGCGGCAACGGCCGCAATCGTTGCCGCCCGCGCCTTGAGCATCTTGACGTCGCGTGCCTCCTGCTCCGTCACGAATTCGTCAACATCGGCGCGCTCCTGGTGTGCCCGCCAGGCCCAATCCCAGATCAGACCGGCTGACGGTGAGATCAGGATCAATCCGGCAAGTTCAGAGTCAAGATGTGCGACGCGCACAGACGCAAAGCTGGCGAAACCGATGCCGAGCACGTAGATCCTCTCCGGATCGATTCGCGGCATCTGCCGCAACAAAGCTACGGCTGCCAGGGCATCGTCGACGGTTTCGTCGGCCATCGTGAACTCCGGCTGCCGTGCAGCTTCCAATCCGTAGGCCCACGGACGGCTGTCGTAACGCAGCGCCGCCACGCCATGCGCCGCCAACCCTTGGGCGAAATCACGATCCCGCTTGTTCGCGCCTTCCACTCCGTCACGTCCACCGCCGGTGCCCAGGATGACGATGGCGGGAAACGGCCCGGCGCCTCGCGGCATCGCCAGCGTGCCGCCAAGCTCCCATGGCGCCGTGCCCACGGTGACCTGGCTCTCCGCGAAGGAATCTGCAGCCGCATACGGCGGAGGCGGTGATTCCGGTGGAGGCCCAAGTTGGGTCAGAACGGAGAAGTAGCCGTAAGAGGCAGTCCGGCCATCCGGGGTAAGCAACACCTCGATATAGGCTTCGCGCGCCGGCTGCTCTGGCTCCCCGTCCGCGCCAAACGTGAGGCGCAGCCGGATTGACAGGTAGTCGTACACGGCCGCGTAGACCAGTGGAGAGAATCGTTCCACCGACAGCAAGGTCGTGTGGCCGTTGGCGACCGCTCGCCAGAAGTGCTCGAGGTTCAGCTCGCAGAGCGAGGCGCTGCCAAACTCTTCAAGAGCCACCATCCCGTACGCGGTCTGAAAGTCGTTGCTGGCCATTGCCTGCACAAACGCCTGCGCGCGCGCCTCCGGATCGAACGCAAAGGGTGCCGCCTCTTGATTCGGCGGCGTCGGCGAAGCGGCCTCACAAGCCGGGACCGCAAGTCTGTCGACCAGGAGCGTCAGACCGACGAGCACGACCAGGCCGCTGCCAGCCAGTCCAACCACGGCAGCCAGGCCGGCGTGTGTAAACCAGGCCGCGCGTAACCGCCACGTCCCTGGCCGAATCCGCATGCCGCGCCCACTCCTGGCCGAGTGCCCCTGGCTCAGGCCTCCATAGTGAGTTCATGTGCAAGGCGGTATCAAGCGCATTGCTGCGGCCTCTGACCTTGCTTGCGAATATCCGGCGCGCACCAGAGCACTTCCACGACACAGCGCTGGCACGCCCCGCGGAGCATCTTGGCCGTAGCTCGAAGGCCGCCGTCCTCTGCGAGAAAACCCATGAAAGGCAGCCCGCCCGCGCTCAGCCGCCCGGTCGACGCCCACGCGGACTCGTCCTCTGACTCAATCCTCAGGTCTGGATGAAGCAGTCCAATCCAGGCTTCGCCAACCTCAGTGACAATCCACGGCGTGACGGCAATTGGGATGCGGCGCACGTCAGTTCCAACGGGTCGTGTCTCATGGGTCGCGAACAACCCCACGGAACGCCGCATCGGGTCCGCCGCGGCAACCCGCCTGCCAAGCATGAATGTCCAAGCATTGATTTTCCGGCCGCTCGCCCGCAATCCAACGCGCAATGTCGTCCACGACCTCCTCGCTGACGTGACCGGTCGGACGAGTACCGGGACCGCGCAGATCGCGCCAGTCGAACAGGCCGTGGTCATGATTGGCGTACAGGCGAAACACAACGTCGTCACGTCCGCGCAGACTTTGGGCCCATCCGATCATGGTCTCGCGTGTCACCACTGGATCCAGGGCTCCGTGCAGGATCAGGAACGGCCTGCGCACATCCTGGGCGGCTAGGTCCGGCCGATACCCATCCCGTTCAAACGGGTAGCCGGGACGCACCTTGATGTGCGGTGGCGCTCCTTCACTCCCAGCCACCGCTGCGGCGTAGTCCCGCCTGAGGTCAAGCCATCGTCCTTCCACGGATGAGGCGGCGACGCGGCTGACGTCGCGTATGCGTTGCTGAAGGTCACGCAGTTGCTGCTCGCGTCTGGACTCCGCCGGTGCCGAATAGAGAATGAGGCCGGCAATGGCCGTGTCGCGCTGCGCGATGCGCGGCGCCACGAAGCCGCCCTGACTGCTTCCCAGAACGAAAACGCGCGCTGGATCGATTCGCGGCTCTTGACGGAGCAGCGCCACCGCCGCCAGCGCGTCGTCCACGAGCTCGTCGTCAAGGGTGAATTCGGGCTGGCGCGCAAAGGCCAACGCGTGCGTCAGCGTGCGCTTGTCATAGCGCAGGACTGCCACGCCCTGGCTCGCCAGTCCCCACGCAAGGTCGCGGAAGGCTTTGGCGGCTAGCCCGGTGGAATCGCGATCCGCATACCCGCCGCCTGGTACAAGGACCACAGCTGGAAAAGGACCGGGCCCGTCCGGCAGAGTCAGTGTTCCGCCAAGTTCCCACGGCGCGTGGCCAATCACTACCGGGATCTCATTGAAAGTAGTTCGGTCGGCGTACGGCGGTGCCTGGAAGTCCGGCAGTTGGCCGACTGTGCTCAGGACCTGATGAAACCAGAATCTGGACACCCGCCCATCGCGCACGAGCACCACTTTCGCGATCACCGGCGGCAGGGTCGTGGGCTGACGACGCGTGAACTTGAGCCAGACCTCCAACTCATCCGAAAACGGAAGAAAACCATACGCCGCCCTGTGCTCGTCGTTGCCACTCACGGTGCCAGCGGCGTGAGCCCGCCCTCCGACGGTCGCGTCCAGCGCCACGCTCCCAAAGTCCTCGGCCATCGACCCCAGGTGATCCTCAAGCGGGTACGTGCAGAGCCATGCCGCGGGCTGCAGCTCGACCGCCAACATCGCGTACGCGCTGCGGTAATCCTCATCCAAGAGAGCCTGCGCAAAGCTCAGGGCGCGCGCCTCCGGGTCATAGGCAAACGGCGCCACCTCAAAGTCCGGCTCCGTCGGCGTCACCGCCTCGCACGCCGGGACCGTGTCGCGGTCAACCAAGAGCGTTAGCGAAACAAGCGCGGCCAATCCGCTGCTCAACAGCCCGAACGCCAGCGCCACACTGACGTGTGGCCACCAGGACACCCGCAGACGCCGGTTTCCCAGTCGCAGCCGCATGTCCCGGTCTCCCGTTGTGCCCCGTCGCGCCTTTCGTCGATTGGCAGCCTACGCCGCCACGTGCCTTGCAGCACCCGAGTCGTCCGCAGCAACGGTGCGTTCTCCGCCTTCACATGGGAGCCTCAGAGACGCGGGCGAACGACTGGTCATTCGCGCGGGTCGTTGCGAATTCCACAGCGGCCTTGGCCCTTATTGCACACAAACTGGCCACGGTATCAAGCGCTCGGAGTGGGCACGTGCCCATCTCAGGCACATTCCGTATCTGTAACGCAGTTGCGGCGTCACCCGTATCCCCACGGCCGGCATGAGTCTCACGAGGCGCGAGCCACCCCATCGAACGATGCCGCAGGTCCACCACGGCAGCCGACATTCCAAGCCTGAATGTCCACGCATTGGTGTTCCGGCCGCTCGCCGGCAATCCAGCGGGCTATGTCGTCCACGACCTCCTCGCTGACGTGACCGGCGGGACGAATGTCGGGTCCGCTCACCGTGCGCCGATCGAAGAGGCCGTGCATATGCTCGAGATAGAGGTGGAATACAACATCCCGGCGCCCACGGAGGCTCTGAGTCCAGCCTGCGAGATCGGCCTGGCTCAGGACCCCGTCAAGGTTGCCGTGCAACACCAGCATCGGAACTATCACGTCGCGCGCCACGGTTTCCGGCCGGTATCCGGCAAGATCCCGGAAGTAGGCCGAGCGCACGGTCATGTTGGGGAGCGTGGCTCCATCGTCAATCAGCGCCTCGATCGTTCCCACACGCGCCCTGACTCTGTCGATCCGACGCTGCTCCATCTCCGAAATACTTCCGTCTGCTTGGGCGATCCGTAGCGCGTGTCCCACATATCCACCCCATAAGCGCCCGCTCGGCGCGGACTCGATGATGAGGCCGGCAAGCGAAGGATCGCGCTGCGCGATTCGCGGAGCGGCGAAGCCGCCCAAACTGCTCCCGAGCACAAAAATGCGCGCGGGATCGAGTCGCGCCGTCTGGCGAAGCAAAGCCACGGCGGCCAGGGCGTCGTCCACCAGCTCATCGTCAAGCGTGAAGTCGGGCTGGCGCGCCAAAGCCAGCGCGTGCGTCAGCGTGCGCTTGTCGTAGCGCAGCACGGCTATGCCTTGACTTGCCAGTCCCCAGGCAAGATCGCGGCTCGGCTTGACTGCGCCGCCCGTGCTGTCGAGATCGGGATACCCGCTCCCCGGCACGAGCACAACAGCGGGAAAGGGCCCGGGCCCGCGTGGCATCGTCAGGGTGCCGCCAAGGGCCCAGGGCGCCTGCCCCACCACGACATCGATCTCTTCGAATGCCTCCAGGTCTGCGTACGGCGGGGACGGAAACTCCCTAACCGGACGCAGCTTGATCAGCGGCTCGAGGGGTGTGCCCTGAGCTACACGACCGTCTCGCAGCAGCGTGAGCCGGAGGTAGGTCACCGTCGTCGCCGACGGCTGGCGCGGTGACAGCCGGATGAACACCTCGATGCTGTCGTAGGCAGCCACGAAACCCATGGCCGAGGTTGGCGGCGAGTCATTGCGCCCGCCGGGTGCCTCATCCAATGGAATCCCTTGCGGAGTCACCAGGGAAACGCTCGCCCCATCGCCGGTCAGCGACCGAAAGCTCTCCAGGTCGAGCTCGCAGATCGAGCCGACGGGAAACTGCTCCGGGGACAGCATCGCGTACGCGCGCTGGTAGTCCTGGTCGACGAGCGCCTGTCCAAAGGCCAGGGCGCGCGCTTCCGGGTCGTAGGCGAACGGCGCCGCCGCAAAGTCCGGCGGCGCCGGTGTCGCTGCCTCACAGGCAGGGCCCGACCTGCTGATGATGACGAATGCCACAACCACCAGCGCAGCCAACCCACTGCCGAACAACCCAGCGGCCAGGGCAAGGCCGGCAGGCGTCCGCCAGGTCACTCGGAGTCTGGAAGCACCCGGTGGCAGCCGGATGGCTCCAGCCCCTCATCTAAGCTCCGTCGCGCCTTACCGCCCTTTGTAGCGTACGCCGCCGCCGCAGCCGTCAAACGTGACCAACCCGGCGCCGTCCATGCGCGTCCCACCGGCTTGAGCCTCACGGGTTAAAGGCTGTCCCTCGAAACCAGGCGGTCGGACCGCCGTGACAGGTTGCAAACCACGCTCGCCAGTCCACGCAGGCCAGTCGTACCCGCTTGCCTTGAATCCACCCCGCAATATCTCCGACAGCCGCCGGGCTCACGTGGACGCGGGGCCGCGGGTCCGGTCCGTACAGCTCCTGCCATGCCGCCTCCTCGATCGAGTCGTACAGAATGTGGCCGTGATAGGGGTACATACGAAACGTAACGTCGTCCCGGCCACGGAGACTGCGAATCCAGCCCATGGCTTCTTCGGTATCCAGCTGCCCATCGAGCCCACCGTGCAGGATTAGTAAGGGCACGGGGAGGTCGCGAGCCACCAACTCCGGCCGGTAATCGGCAATATCCAGGTGGTAGGCGGCGCGCGCGCGCAGGTCGAGGGACGGCGCCACGCCGGCGGCCAGCGCCGCCCGTGCCATGGCGCGGGCCCTCAGCCTCGTTTGGAAGCGGCGCAAGAATGCTTCGTCAAGGTGTGCGTCAGGTTCGGACCTCCGTTCAGCATTTCGGATGAGCGCCTCCAGCCGCGTTCCACTCGGCGCAGAGACCATGATCAGGCCAGCAAGCCCGGGATCGCGTTGAGCGATGCGCGGTGCGGCGAATCCTCCCAGACTTGCACCCAGTACAAATATTCGCGCCGGATCGATTCGTGGCGTCTCACGCAGCAGCGCCAGCGCCGCCAGCGCGTCGTTCACCAGTTCGTCGTCCAGGGTGAAGTCCGACTGGCGCGCAAATGCCAGCGCGTGCGTCAGCGTGCGCTTGTCGTAGCGAAGCACGGCCACACCCTGGCTGGACAGACCCCACGCCAGGTCCCGAAACGCCTTGGTCGCGTCCGCAGTACCGTCGCGATCGGAATAGCGGCTCCCATGCACCAGCACCACGGCGGGGAAGGGCCCTGGCCCTCGAGGCACCGTGAGTGTGCCGTCCAGTTCCCAGGGCGCCCGTCCCACCACGACTTCGGTTTCCTCAAAGGCCGACAAGTTCGCGTACGGCGGCGGCGGAAAATCCGTTACCGGACCCTCGTCGGTCATGGCCTCGTCGACGTCGAGAAACGTGAAGCGCCCGTCGCGCAGGAGCCTCACGGTGACGTATCCGGCAGCGGCCGGCGTCCCTTCGTCTGTCTGGGTGCGCTCAACCAGGCGCAGTTGGACGTCTAGCGAATCCGAGTAAGGATCGAAACCCAGGATCCGAACGTGGTCTATTTCGTCGAACGTTCGGCTGTCGTCACTGGTCGGAAACCAGCGGTATTTCAGCGTGAAATCGCAGAATGAGTCGAGAGGTAGTGCCTCCAGCGCCATCATTCCGTAGGCGCGGTGGTAATCCCTGTTCACCATGGCTTGGCCTAACGCCGAAGCCCGTGCCTCTGGATCGAACGCGAACGGCGGCGATTGAAAGTCCGGCGGCGTGAATGTGGCGGTTTCGCAGGCTGGGAGTTCCGGACCGGGTCTGGTGGCCGCCACGACAATTACTGCAATTGCCGCCAGACTTGCGAGACCGGCCAGCGTGGCCAGCACACGACGTCGGATTAGGCCCCGCGGCCAGGGCAGGCGACGCCTCATCCGCTGAGACTTCGCGCCCAGGTCCGACACAATTGGTCGATATCAATACGGTCGTCGCTGGCCAGGACCGCAACCCATTTCGTCAGACGAATCCTCCGCTTGCACGCTCCAGTCACGCCTGCCATGTGTCCCTGCCGAAGTGCCGTGGGTCGCCACCAACGCCCACGCGTCGCTCTCGGGCCTGGAAAGGTTCGGGCCAACGCGCCATAGTGTCCGCATGGTCATGGTAAGCACCATGTCTGGTGTAGCGCGTTCGGAGAGTTGCTGATGTCGGTCGAACCCCTGCGCGCTGCCGTCGTCGGCCTCAACTGGGCCGGCCGCCAGCACGCCAGCACCTACCTTCAGGTCCCGGGCGTCGAGCTAACCGCCGTCTGCGACCTCGACCCGGTCCCGCTTGACCGCGCCAGCCGCCAGTTTCCGACCCTGCGCCGCTACCGCGACCTCGAGCGAATGCTGGACGAGCAGCGCCCCGACCTCCTCAGCATCGCCACGCCGGCCCGCTGGCATGCCCCGCAGACGATTCTGGCCGCCACCCGCTATCCGCCGCGCGCCATCCTCTGCGAGAAACCCATGGCCGGCAGCCTGGGCGAGGCCCGGGCCATGCTGGCGGCCTGCGAGCGGAACGGCGTCAAGCTCGCCATCGGCCACATGATGCGCTGGTACACCGTGCATGAGCAGGCCCGGGCGCTCGTGGCCGAGGGCGCCATCGGCACGCCGCTCACCGCCACCGTCTGCCTCGAAGAGGGCGGCCTGATGAACAACGGCACCCACGTCCTCAGCTACATGCAATACGTGCTGGGTGATCCCGAGCCCGAGTGGGTCATTGCCAACGTCCAGCGCCGCAGCGACCGCTACGAACGCGGCTGGCCTTCCGAAGAGTTGTCCGGTGGCCTGATCTCCTTCGCCGGCGACATTCGCGTCTCGTTCGAAGGCGACATTCCGCCCAATCCGGCCTACGACTGGCAGTACCAGACGGTGACCGGAACCGACGGCGTGCTTATGTGGCCCGGCGCGTTTCTGGCGCCGGACTTCGCCGTTCGCCTCGTGCGCCGGGGCCACGGGGTGACGCAGACGCCGGCGCCAACGCAGACCCTGGACAACGTGTTCCTGCGCGAATTGGACGGCCTGGCCCGCTGGGCGCGCGGCGACGCGAACGACAACCGCAACGACGCGCATCTGGCCATCAGGAACCAGGTAGTCATGATGGCCATGTACGAATCCGCCCGCACCCACACCCTCGTGCGATTGCCGCTGCGCACAATGGGATCTCCGCTCATCCAGGCAATCGGTTCGGGCGAACTCCCCGTCGAGTTCCCCGGGCGTTACGACACACGCTACGCAGTCGACCGACCGCTACGCGCTCGTTACTAGCCCAATCTCACCGAGCGCTCGGAACGGGCGCAGCCCCGTGCGTCAGTCCCTGAACGGATCAAACGTATTCGCCCCTGCCATGGCCACCCCGATTGGCCGCAACCGGTGCGTCACCCGCACGGTCCCCGAATGCTCGGCCAGCACCTGGTCCAGGTTTTTGTAAGCCTCCGGCGCCTCATCGGCTCCGCCACCCCGTAGCTCAATGCCTTGCCGGCGTATCGAGCGCCGCACCTTCGGCCAATCCACCACGCCGGGCGCCGTCTGCACCCATTGCTTCCGCTTCCGGTTGTACCGCCGCCGGCCCGCCGCCTGGCGCCGCGACATCACCCGCCCGGCCCCGTGCACCGTGCTGTACAGCGCCTGCTTTGAAGCGGGCGAGTCAAGGCCCTCCAGGATCACCGACGTACCACCCATCGTCGCGCCCACGAACCCCTGCTGACCCGGAAACGCCGGCGTCGCCCCCTTCCGCACCACCCAGAACGTCCGTCCGAAATGCTTCTCCTCCCAGGCAAAGTTGTGATGGTTGTGCACTGTCAGGTCCGCCTGCGTCCCCATTAGCTTCAGGATTCGCTCCACCACCCACCGGCGGCCCGCGTGCGCATAGGCGCCCGCCAGCCGCATCGCGGCTATGTAGGCCTGGCCCAATTCCGACCGCACCTCGAACAGCACCGGCGGCGCGTCCATGTTGTTCGTGCGCGGTCGGTCCGTGAACTTCCTGCCCTCGCCCATCGCCAGGAATCCCGTGGCCGTGCGATGCCCAAAGCCACGGCTGCCAAAGTGCACCCCGATCCACAGGCGGTCCTGCTGATCGGCAAACAGGTCCACGTAATGGTTCCCCGCGCCAACCGTGCCCAGTTGCTCCTCGGCCAGCTTCAGCAGCCGCCGCTGCGGCGCGAACTCGGCGGTGCGTATGCGCTCCAGCACCGGATCGTCCGCCGACTCCCGGTTCTTGCGCCCCAGCCCAAAGCTGATCGTCTGCACGATCTCGTCCATCACCCCTGCGGTGTCGACGGTCGAAGCCTGCAGCGGCGTCCGCACCGCCAGGTTCCCGCAGCCAATGTCGTACCCCACGCCTGACGGCGAGACATGCCGCGGATAGGCAATCGCCGCGCCGATCGGCGCCGAATACCCCACGTGGTGATCCGCGCACAGCACACCGTAGGTCGCCTGCCGCAGACAACGGTTCAGTTGCGCCACGGCCCGCGGATCGCCCTGGCCAAAGATGTGAACGCGCGCGTTACTCATCCCTTAAACCTACGCTCCCGATATGCTGGGGCGGCAGCGCCGACACCCCGCTCGATTCGGGAGAGCGCCAATGAACGCCAACGGATTCCACACGCTGTCACTTGCCCAGGTCGAACAGTTCCGACGCGACGGATTCCTCGTCGTCGAGAATCTCCTGTCTGAGTCCGACATGGCGGCCGTGAGGGACCGAGCCGACGAAATTGCCGGCGGTCGCGCGCCCCACGTCCCCGACGACTGCGTCCAGGTCGAGCCCGGCCTGCGCGACGGCCCACTCCCCGAAGACCGGGCCCTCGCCGTTCGCAAGATCTACAAGGTTGCTCATTACGACGATGTCATGCTGGCCCACGTGCGCAACCCCAAGCTGGTTGACGTGATCGCCGACCTGCTGGGCAGCGACGACATCAAGCTCTATCTCGACCAGATCCTCATGAAGCCCGCGTACCACGGATCGGCCCAGGCTTGGCATCAGGACTCCGGGTCCTGGCGCGACCTGTTTCCCATGGACCTCGTCACCGCCTGGTGCGCGCTGGACGACGCCACCATCGCCAACGGCTGCCTTTGGATGGCGCCCGGCACCCACCGCTGGGGCATGATTCCAAGGACCGTGCAGGCGAGTCTTCAAGACTCCTTCGTCGGCCAGTTCGAACCGGTGCCCGTGGAGATCCCGGCCGGCGGCGTCAGCTTCCACCACAGCCTCGTCTTCCACTCCAGCCGCCCCAACACCACGCCCCATCGCCGTCGCGGCTCCGCCGTCCACTACATGCGCGCCGCCACGATCAAGGACGAAACCGTGACCGACGCCCCCAAGGTCCCCCCGTTCATCCAGGTGCGCGGCCGGTCCTTCCCCGGCTGCGTCTAGCGCCGAATCGACTCAATCATGGAATTCGCACTGCTCGGATCCGGCGGCATCCGGGTCTCGCGCGTGGGCCTGGGTTGCGGATTCCGCAACCAGACTGACCTTCGCATCATGGAAACCGCCATCAGGCGCGCGATCGAACGCGGCGTAACCCTCCTCGACTGCTCCAATTTCTACGGCAAGACGCCGGCCACACCCTACGGCGGCGCCTCCGAAATCGCGCTCGGACGCGCCATAGCCGGCTGCCGCGACGACGTGGTCATCACCTCCAAGGTCGGCTGCCCCATCGGACCGGGCCCAAACGATCTCGGCGGATCGCGCATGCACATCAATCGCGAGATCGATCGCAGCCTGCGTCGCCTCCAAACCGACCACGTCGACATCTACATCGTCCACTGGCGAGATCCCGACACCGCGCTCGAAGAGACGGTCAGCGCCATGCTGGACGTGATTCGCCAGGGCAAGGCCCGCGCCTGGGGCATGTCCGGCTTTTCCGCTTGGGAGTCCTGCAAGGCCGCCATGATTGCCGAGCGCCTCGGCGGCCCTCGTCCCGCCATGATCATGCACCCCTACAACCTGCTCGACCGCACGCCCGAGCTTGAACTGCTTCCGTTCTGCCGCGCGGAACAGGTCGGGTTCTTCGCCTACAGCCCCCTGGCCGTCGGCCTCCTCACCGGCTTCTACCGACCCAATCGTCCGCCCCCGCCTGGCTCAGTGATGGCGGCGCCCCGCAGGCGCTCCGAGTACGACCAGACGTTTCGCGGGCGAGCTTTCCGGGTTCTCGCCGCCGTCGAACGCATCGCCGCCGCCCGCGCCTGCGCCCCGGCCCACGTGGCGCTCAACTGGGTCCGGTCCCATCCGGAAGTGTCGGTGACCCTCATGGGCGTCGACACGCCCGATCAGGTCGACGCCAACCTCAACGCCCTGTCCTGGAGCCTGAGTGCCGAAGAACTCCGCGAACTTAATCAGGTAACGCGGAGTCCGGGTTCCTTGACCTAGAAATTCCCAACACGCTCCTCTGACACGCGTCATCGGCGTCGGGAGCCGCGCAGGCCGTCGCGTGACGCTCCTCGACTACTTCGCGCCTGCCGCGCCTTGTCCTGGTAGAGCTCGTGGGTTATCCCAGGCCTGACGCGCACCGTAGAAAACTGGTGCGTACGAGGTGGCGTAGAGCGGTTTGCGCAGGCCGCCCACCGTTGGGCCGAAGCGATCCTGGCTATACGGCTGTGGAATGGGCGTACCCAGGAGTTCTTCAATTCGCGACCGCCGGTCGCCTACGATCTCCGGGTGCGAATCGTGAACGTTGTGCAGTTCATCGGGGTCTGCGCGCAAGTCATACAGTTCCGGCTTCGAATCTTCGAAGTCCCAGCCCGTGGCATAAACCCAGCGCTCGTCACGCACTGACACGCGGCCGGCCCACGCCGTGGTCACGTACGACCGCAGCGAATCTCGCTCCCCGGTCGCCAGCGACCAGACGCTATGCCCATTCATGGTCGATGGCGCTTCCGACAATCCCGCCAGATCCAGGATGGTCGGGCCCAGGTCATAGTTCTGAACCCAGGCATCCACGTCCAGGTCGCGATAACGCGCGTCGGGATGCCGGATCGTCAGGTTCTGCTGCGTATTGAACGGATGCAGTTCGGTGTTCCGCTTACCCCAGCCGGTGTGGTCGGCCAGTTCCGTGCCGTGGTCGGTGAAGAAGATCACCGCGGTGTCATCCCGCAGCTTCATCTGATCCAGCTCGTCCAGCAGCGCGCCGATCTGCGCATCCGTGAATGTGACCTCACCCTTGTAGCAAGACGTGTAGTAGTCGATGAAGTCCGCCGACGTCACGTCAAGATCCGCGCCCTGCATGTCCGACGAGAACGACGGGTGCAGGATGTGCCGGGGCTGTTGGTAGATCGGCCCTTGCCAGGAGTCGTTGTAGCGCCGCACGTAGCCCAGCGGCGGATCGAACACCTCGTGCGGCTCGAAACAATCGATCCAGAGGAAGAACGGGGCATTCCCGGCGTTGTCTCGCACCCAGCGTCGCGCCGAGGCAAAGACCTGGGCGCCCGGCCAATCGGCCTCCTCGCGGCGGTCGCGGACGTTGTGCAGGTGCTGCAGAAAGGCGCTCTCGCCGCTCAGGGACTGGGCCGAGGCCTCGGGCACCGCCGGCTCGTAGGCGCCAAAGTAGTCCTTGAACAGGTCGCGGATCAGGTCCCACGAGCCCGTCCGCCAGCCGTCGCCGCCCGCGCCGCGAATGTGCTCCCACGTCATGAATCCCCGGTGCTGGTTCATGTTGGGCTTGAACAGGTGCGGCGTGTCGGCGATCAGGCCAGTGGCGTAGCCCTCCTCCAACAGGATCTCGGCTATCGTCGGGTACTCGTCGGGAATCTCATGCCAGCCGTAGTACCCATGCGCGTAAGGGAATCCGCGGCGGCCCGTGAAGCAGCCGTTGCGCACTTGGATCGTTTGCCCGGGCTCGGTAAAGCAGCGGTTGAAGCGCACCGACTCGGCCGCCAGTGCGTCCAGTGCGGGAGTCGCAATACTGCTGAACTTCTGATCGGGCCCGACGATATCGGCTCGAAATGTGTCGAGACAGATGACGACGATATTCAGTGGGTCCATGGACGTCCCCCACGCTCAGATCCGCCGTAATCGGCCCGTCGGTCAGCGCTGACGGTACACGCTTTGCTCGCGGTCCACGTGCTCTTGACAAAGTGCCGTCTCTCGCCCCTGCGATTCAGGCACTGCGCCGCGCAAACGCAAGGCCGTCACTGGACCGTTTGGTGGCGAGGGGCGGAATCGAACCGCCGACACATGGATTTTCAGTCCACTGCTCTACCGACTGAGCTACCTCGCCGGGGCCTGCGGCAATCCGGGCCAGGTGGGCGGTGCAGGGCTCGAACCTGCGACCTCTACGGTGTAAACGTAGCGCTCTGCCAGCTGAGCTAACCGCCCGTCGGCAGGCCCCGCGACCCGGGCGCGCGGCATCCTACCCCAACAACCGCTGCCGCCAGGGTCCTGGCCCGCGCCCGTGCCGCCCGGCTACGGCGATCCGCCGCCGCCCGAGCCGATCGCCGGCGTCCCCAGGATCACCGGCAGTCCGGTGTCCGGATTGGTCGGGACATACACCACGCTGCCGGAGTCGATCTCACGCAGCGCCGTTATGTACTTGTCCTGGAGCACGGCCGCCGTCAGCGATTCGTTAATCAGGTTGTTGGCCTCCGCGATACCGGTGGCTTCCTCCACCCGTCGCTGAGCCTCCTGCTCGGCTTCCTGAACCCGGAATGCCCGCTCTTCAATGGCCTGCTCGGCCGCCAGCTTCCGCTCGATCGCCGTGGTGATCTGCTGTGGCAGCGACACGTCGCGCAGCAACACGTTCTCTACCAGAACGCCTCGCTCCGACAGGATGCTCTGCAGCTGCGCCTCGATTTTCTCGGCAACCTCGGTGCGTGCGGTTGTATACAGAGCCTCGGCCTGGAACTCGCCAACCACGTCACGGATCGCGTCCCGGATTGCCGGTCGGACCACAATCTCGACGTAATTGGGGCCAATCTGCTGAAACACCATGGGCGCATCCGCGAATTTCAGGCGGTACAGCGTCGTGATGTCCAACCCAACCGACAGACCCTCGGAGGTCAGCGTGCGCACCGTCTGGTCCGTCGCGCTTGGGCTGGCGTCTTCAGCCCGCGAACTCATCGTCAACTGCTGGGTCCGTACGCTCAGCGTCTCCAGGCTGGCCCAGGGAGCCTTGACCAGAAGGCCTTCGGGTCGTGGCGTCTGGTCAACCACCCCAAACGTGTGCAGCACGCCGACTTCACCGACGTTTACAAACCGCACGCTGAACAGCCCCATCACGATGACCGCGGCAATCACGATCACAATCGTGCCCACGGCGGTGTTTCCGTATCTATTTGTGCCCATCAACAGTGGTCCCCTCTGGTGCGGGGCGCCGCTGCGCGGCTGCTCGCCCGAACCGGGTCGGTGATTCCGACATCTTTCTTACTCCGTTGATACCATCCATGCCGCGCGGATACAAGGATGTTCGGTACCGACCCGCCGCATTCAGCCGCGCTGGGAACGGAGATTCCGTGTGATAGCCCGGCATTCGCTCTCGCGCCGGCGCCTGTTGGCGCTGGCAGGCGTATCGGCAGCGCTGGCGGCTTGTGGCGAACCGGACGCGCCCCCCGCGACGCCGGCGGCAACCGGCACGCCGACCGACACAACCGGGTCCGTGGTGGTCGCGCCCCGAACCACGCCCGCTCCCCAACCCGCCACCCCGCCGCCGCAGGTTGACGACGGACTGCGCCGCCTTGCCGGTTACGGGTTCCAGGCTCACCTCTACAACCAGGACCGTGGCCTGATCGTGGATCGCACGCTTGAGGCCGGCTTCGACTGGCTCAAACAGCAGGTCGAGTGGAGTCAGACGGAACCGATCGAAAAGGGCGGCTTTGACTGGCGCGAGCTCGACAAGGTTGTCGCCGCCGTCAGCAGCGCCGGAATCAAGCTGCTCCTCAGCGTCGTCCGGGCGCCGACCTGGGCCCTGGCCGACCGTTCCCACGGGCCGCCGGGCGATCCGCTGGACTTCCGCGACTTCATGCAGGCCTTGGCCGGACGCTATCGCGGCCATGTCCATGCCTACGAGTTGTGGAACGAAGCCAACCTCGCGCGCGAATGGGGCTACGGGCAGATTGACGCCGGCGAGTTTGTCGAGTTGATGTTGGCGGGAAACGAAGGCGTCAAGGCCGGTGACCCGGACGCGATCACCGTCGGTGGCGCCCTAACGCCCGCCGGTGACGTGGATATCCCCGACCAGCAGGTCCAGGCCATTGATGACGTCCGTTTTCTCGAGCAGATCTACGCGTATCGCGATGGCATCGCACGCCAGGCCTTCGACGCCTGGGGTATGCATCCCGGGGGCTTCAACAACGCCCCCACCCAGGCAATCGGCACCGAGCGCGGGTCCGGCTGGAACGGCCACGGCAGCTTCTACTTCCAGCGCTACACCCAGCATCGCGCAATCATGGAGGCCAACGGTGACGCCGATAAGCCCATCTGGCTCACCGAGATGGGGTGGTCAACGGCGAACGCCGACCCGGCCTACGGGTTCGGGGCGGACAATTCAGAGGAAGATCAGGCCCAATTTCTGGTTGATGCGTTCCAGCTCATCAGGGACTCGGCGCCCTACATCACCCACGCGTTTGTCTGGAACCTCAACTTCCAGGCTGTCGTTGGCCCGGAGGACGAGAAATTCGCCTTTGGTCTCCTCCGCCCGGACGGATCGCCCCGCCCCGCCTACACCGCGCTGAAGGAGATGACGAAAGGCGCGACAACCCGACCGACCCTCGCGTAGCTTCCCGAAGCCGATCGCTAACGTCCGGTCCAACCGTCCCGGGTCAGCGCACGTCCCGGCCTACTGGAAAAAGTCGGCGTTGACCTTCGTCCACTCTTCCCATTCGTCCGGCACGTCAAAGTCCGGGAAGATCGCCGTCACCGGGCACACGGGCTCACAGGCGCCGCAGTCGATGCACTCCTCGGGATCGATGTAGTACATCTCGGCTTCGTCGGTGGTATGGATACAGTCCACGGGGCACACGTCCACGCACGAAGCGTCCTTGGTGCCAATGCACGGCTCGCAGATCACATACGTCATCGACGAAGACTCCCCCTGGTGGGACGGCAGCGAGTGCACAAAGAAGCCAGAGCTAAGCACGGCTCCGGCTCTCAAATCCTATCGCGTCTGCAAGAGCCCGCAAAGCCGTGGCACGACATCAGCCGCTGGCCGCAGGCAGGCTCCATCGGACCAGCCCGTGTTCCACCGGGTCCGTCAGGTGCGGATGCCGAGGCACCACGCGCACGGCCACGCCCATCCGGCCGCTCTGGCTCAGGGGCACTGTTGATTCGAACCACTGAGTGCCTTCGCCGTCAGGCCCCACCGGCCGCGCCTCGAATGTCAGACCGCCGTCAACGGCGCCGTCGCTGCCGATCCGGCCCACATAAATCTGCACCGTCAACTCATCCGCTCGCAAGCCGTTCAGCGACACTCGCGCTTGCACCGGCAGCGCGGACCCAACGCTTACTTCAGGTCCACCGGTCAGATTCACGTCCAGAATCTGTACGGAGTCCCACTGCTCCCGAACGCGGACGAGCCAGTCGGCCAGCGACCGCGCCGGTGCGTAGTCAGTACCGACAAGCGTGCGCTGCAGCGCATCGGCTCGCTGATAAAACTCACTGGTGTATTCGCGCATCATGCGGTGCGCGCCGAAATCCGTCAGGGCCATGACGATTGACGCCTTGGCGCGCTCGATCCAGCGTGTCGGTGTCCCGTCAAGGCCTAGGTCATAAAACAGGGGCGCCACCGACCGCTCCAGCAACCGGTAGACCGCGGCGGCGTCGTTCGAATCGCGCTGCGGATCGTCAACGTCGTCATCCGCGCGCCCAATAGCCCAGCCGATATGAGGCGCGTACGCCTCGGCCCACCAGCCGTCCAGCACGCTGACGTTCAGCACCCCGTTGGCTGCCGCCTTCATGCCGCTGGTTCCACTGGCCTCCTGTGGCCGCACCGGCTGGTTCAACCACACGTCGCAGCCCTGAACAAGGTCCCGCGCCAGGTCCATGTCGTAGTCCTCTACGAACACCACGCGGCCCGCGAAGCTCGGGTCGCGGCTCAATTCGTGAATCTCGCGGACCAGGTCCTTGGCCATCACGTCGTCCGGATGGGCCTTGCCCGCAAAGATGATCTGGACAGGGCGCCGTGCGTCGGTCAGCAAGGCGCGCAAGCGTTCGAGGTCGTGAAGGAGCAGCGTCGGGCGCTTGTACAGCGCAATGCGCCGGGCGAATCCCACCGTCAGGGCGTTCGGCTGAAGTGCCGCGCTGGCGTCGGCCAGTTCCGCGCCCGAGCCCCAGCGACGCTCCACCACCGCCCGCAGGCGACGTCGAACATTGGCCACCAACCGCTCGCGCCGCCGCGTATGCACACGCCAGAATTCGTCGTCCGGTATCGCGTCCAATCCCTCGCGAATCACGTCCCGATCGGAAAGCAGGGCCCACTCCGGGCCGAGATACCGCCCCAGGAGATCCGCCAGCTCGCGGGACACCCAGGTCGGCAGATGCACACCGTTCGTCACGTGTTGAATGGGCACTTCCGACCAGGGAACGTCGTGCCAGAGCGACTGCCACATTCGCCGCGTGACTTCGCCGTGCAGCTGCGATACCCCGTTGCGCCACGCGGCCCCGCGCAGCGCCAGGATCGTCATACAGAACGGCGACGGCTCTCGCCCGTCCGGATACTGGCCAATCTCCGTAATCCGGTCGGTATCGATGCCGGACTCACCCAGGTAGGCGCCAAGATGATGAGCGACCTGGTGCGGGTGAAACTCATCGTGACCGGCGGGAACTGGCGTATGGGTCGTGAACACCGCCCCGGCCCGCACGACTTCCAGAGCCGCTTCAAATGACAGTCCTGTCCCCTCGCGCAACTCCCGGAGACGCTCGATCAACGCAAAGGCGCTATGCCCCTCGTTCAGGTGCATCACCGTCGGGTTCATCCCCGTCGCCCGCAACGCGCGCATCCCGCCGATCCCCAGCAGGATCTCCTGCCGAATGCGCACGTCGGAGTCGCCCTGGTAGAGCTTGGCGGTAAGTTCGCGATCCTCCGGCGCATTGCGTGGCACGTTGGCGTCCAGAAGCAATACCGGACATCGCCCGACGTTCATTCGCCAAACGCGCGCCTCCACCCAACGGTCGGTAATCGGAACGCCTACCGTCAGCGGCGCCCCGTCCGAAGTGGTCAGCATGGTGACCGGCTGGCTGTAAAAGTCCGTCTCGGGATGCAGTTCCTGTTGACTGCCGGATGGATCGATGGTCTGACGGAAGTACCCCTGGCGGTACAACATCCCCACCGAGACCAGCGGAACGCCCAGGTCGCTGGCGGCCTTGACATGGTCCCCGGCCAGGACGCCCAACCCCCCCGAATACAGCGGGACTGACTCGGTGATCCCGTATTCCATGGAAAAATACGCGACGGCTAGATCACCCGCCTCCGGCAGTGCGGTCGAGAACCAGCTGCGTGTCTCCAGGTACCGGCGGCGGCGCTCCACCACGCGCTCCAGATCGTGAACGAACGCGGAGTCGGCAGCACGCGCTGCCAGTTGATCTGTCGTGACGCGACCGAGCAGCGCCACCGGGTTGTGTTGTGTTGCCTGCCACGCATCCGGGTCGATGCGCCGAAATATGTCCTGGGCGTCAGGATTCCAGGCCCACCAGAGGTCGTAGGCCAAATCCCGCAATCCCCGCAACTCGTCGGGAATGGCTGGGCGCACGGTGATGACGTGGTTGGGCTGTACGTGCGGCATCAATGCTGTCCGGTCTCGCTGGTCAGCCGTCGGATGAGGACGTCCTACGCCGCCATGACCCATAGGTTGGCGGCGACGCGCTCATCAACCACAACCGTCTCGCCATCCAGTTCCAGGACGAGGCTCCCCGAAGGCGTGATCTCCCGAACCGTCATGATGTGACCGGGCACCAATTGCTTCTCTTCGAAATACCGCAGCAAGTCGCCGTCGTCCTCAGCCGGCTCGGACAGGCGCACAATCCGCACCACTTGGCCGGGTTCGGCCCGGCCAAGGCTAAAGAACTGTCCCACATCGGTTTCTGGATAGTTGCCGGGAATCGGCAATCCATGCGGGCAGGTTGCCGGATGACCGAGCGATGCCGAAATGCGTTCCGTTAACTCCTCGGACACCGAGTGCTCCAGCCGATCGGCTTCTTCGTGCACCTCGGCCCAGCCCATGCCCAGCGTGCGGATCAGCCAGTGTTCGATCAGGCGATGCCGCCGGGCCAGCCGCTCCGCCACCCGCTCGCCGCCCAGCGTCAGGTAAATCTGACGCCGCTCGTCGATCCAGATGTGTCCGTCGCGCGCCAGGCGGTCCAGCGTCGCCGATACGGTAGGCGCGGCGACGTGGAGCCGCTCGGCCAGCCGGGCGTTGATCACCGGCTCCGCCTCGGCCCGCATTCCGTAAATGGCGAGGAGGTAATCCTCGGTCGTACTGGTGAGCGGCATTGGATGCAATTCTGCCACGGACGCGTGGGCTCCCGGCACCGGGCGTCGCTACTCGCCCGCGCGTGGAAAGGCCAGCACGTCTCCGCTTAGCTGCACTCGAACCCGCGTTCCGGGCCGAAACACGAACGTCGGACCCACTCGTGAGGACAGTCGCAGACCCGAGTCGAACCGTAGATTGATCATCTGATCGTGCCCGTAAAAGCTCCGGCCAACCTGTATCGCCTGCCCGCCTTGATCCTCGGTCAACTGCAGCGCTTCCGGTCGGATCAGCACGTCGGCCGGCCCATACAGGTCGTCCAGCAACGAAATGGTGCCCAGATCACAGACCACCGCCCGTCCGATGGCCCGTCCATTAATCACGTTAATGTCGCCCACAAACTCCGCGACCTGCCGTGAAGCCGGACGCCGGTACAGCTCGGTCGGGGCAACCTGCTGCAGGATGCGGCCGTCCATCATCACCGCCACCTCATCGGCCAGGCTCATGGCTTCTTCCTGGTCGTGCGTAACGATGATGGCCGTCGCGTGAGCCGCCCGCAGCACCCGCCGCACTTCGCGCCGCACCCCCTCCCGCAGGGCCGGATCCAGGTTCGAAAACGGCTCGTCCAGCATGATCAGGCGCGGGCCGGGCGCCAGCGCCCGCGCCAGCGCCACCCGCTGCTGCTGCCCGCCCGATAGCTCGTGCGGCATGCGCGTTCCCAGGCCCTCCAGCCCCACCTGGCCCAGCATCTCCGCCACTCGCACCGCTTGATCCGGTCCGCGCGACAGCCCGAACGCCACGTTGTCCGCAACGCTCAGGTGCGGAAACAGCGCATATTCCTGGAATACCAGCCCAACCTCTCGTCGCTCCGGCGGCACGTGCTCCGCAGTCGACTCCACCACGCGGCCATCGACTTCAATAGTCCCGGCGTGTGGTCGGTCGAGACCCGCAATCAGGCGCAGCAGCGTGGTCTTCCCACAGCCGCTCGGTCCCAGCAACGCCAGCAACGTGCCGGTCGCAACCTCGAGCGACGCGCCGTTCACAGCCGTCACGCCAGCGAACCGCCTGGTTAGATTGCTGCAGCGCAACGCCAGGCTCATGGGCGCGTCCCTGCGCGCCACAGACCGTCGGTCACTCACAACTCACGGGTGGAATCGGGCGTATGTCTTCGGGATTAGCCTATGCTAACCCGAACTTTCGCACAGACTAACGCCAGCTGCCTGCCCGGCATCGACTCTTCAGGCCCGCCCGACCGCTAGCTCGGATCCGTCGGCGTATGCCGCAACGAAACGTCCGAGTCGACTGACCGCAAATGCAGGTCCCGCTGCGGGAACGGAATCTCCACGTCGTGTTCCCGGAAACTCTCGTCGATCGTGAAGTGCAGGTCGCTCAGCGTCGAGAATCGCTCGCTGATGTCGGCCACGTACGCCAGTACCCGGAAATTCAACGACGAATCCCCGAACTCGAAGAAAAAGATCCGCGGCTCGGGATCGCCCAGCACCAGCTCATGTTCTGTCACAGCCTCCCGGATGAGACGCTCCACCAGCCGCGTGTCCGAGCCGTAGGCCACGCCAACCACAAAGTCCACCCGCACCCGCCGGTCGTCCAGCGTCCAGTTGTTCACCACCGTGGAAATCAACTCGCCGTTCGGCACGATGGCCTGGGTCTGGTCAAACTTGCGAAGCGTCGTCGCCCGGATTCCAATCCGCTCAACCGTCCCAAGCTCGCCGGCCACGCTTACCACGTCCCCCACCTTGATCGGGCGCTCCACCAGCAGAATCACGCCGGAAACGAAGTTGTTGGCGATGTTCTGCAGGCCGAAGCCCATCCCCACGCCCAGCGCCCCGAACACCACCAGCACGGCGTCCAACTGGAAGCCCACCGACCGCAGGCCGATGAACCACCCCATGAAGATGATGGTGTACCGCGCCAGGTTCCCGATGACGTGCAGGAGCCCCTCCGGGATCTCCTCCACGCGGTTGGCGATCTGGTCTTCCAGCGCCCAGCGCACGCGCCCGGCCACGAACCAGCTCACCCCGAAGATTAGGACCAGTACGATCAGGCTCAGCGGCGTTACTGGGTCTGCGCCAAGGCTGAATAGCGGCGCGTTGAACGCGTCCCATACCGCCGCCCATATCTCCATCAGCTACCCCCGCCGCTCGGCCCACAGACTCGAGAACCCAGCCTGACGATCACTCGCAGCTCGATTCCCCGGCCGCAATCACGAATCGTGCATCCGATCGCTAACTCCCCGGAATCAGCGCCGACCGCGTGATGTACCCCTTGTCCTGCTGCTCCATCGCGTGATCGATCTGCGACAGCGGGAACGTGTGCGACAGGATCCGGTCGAACGGCAGCTTGTCCTTGTAATCGACCAGGAAGTTCAGCGAGTTCCGCAGATCCTCCGCCTTGTAATGCGCGACCCCGATGACCGAGATGCTCTTGAAGACGATCACCGACGGGTCGAACTCCGTGTCCCAGCCCACGTTGATGTTGCCGATCTCCAGGTAACGTCCGCCGTGAGCTGTCATGTCCAGCCCTTCACGCACCACGCCGGGATGACCAACCAGTTCCAGCGTCACGTCCGTGCCCAGGCCGCCGGTCAGGTCGCGCACCGCGTCCGCCCGTTCTTCCGGCGTCTCGTACTCCCGGATATCGACCACGTCGGTCGCGCCAAACTCACGGATCAGGTCCAGCCGTTCGTCCACGCCGTCAATCGCGATGATCTTCGCTGCCCCTCGGGCCTTGGCGATTCCGGCCGCGTACACGCCCAGTCCGCCGGCCCCCTGGATCGCGACCGTCTCGCCAA
This sequence comes from Chloroflexota bacterium, assembly GCA_022820025.1. Classification (GTDB taxonomy): domain Bacteria; phylum Chloroflexota; class UBA11872; order UBA11872; family UBA11872; genus UBA11872. The sequence goes on along the minus strand of JAJEGF010000015.1, from coordinate 31,410 downwards.
AGGTCAATCCTGCGCGATCCAACCCGGAGACCACCTGCGACAGCGCGCAGTTAATCCCTGCGATCTCCAAGTCCGACAACGAGTCCGGCACCTTGAACATCGCGTGCTTCGGGTGCAGGTAGTAGTACTCGGCAAACGTGCCCCGGAAGTGCGGCCACACGTCCGCGCTTTGCGTCCGGTCGAACTGCCGCGTCGGGCAGGCGTAGGTATGGCCCTTCAGGCAGGTCGGGCACTGCATGCACGGGTAGAAGTACTGGAACACCACCCGGTCGCCCTCGGTCAGCGGTTCGCCAAGCGTGTCCGTCGTCACGCCCTCGCCCAGCTTGTGGATCTTGCCGGTGCCTTCGTGCCCCAGCGCCATCGGCGTCGGCCGGCCCATCTTCACCACGTCGATGTCGCCCCGCCAGTAGTGCAGGTCCGATCCGCACACATTCGCCATCGTCATCGCCAGCACGGCCGCCCCGGGCTCGGGGTCGGGCACAGGGTATTCCCGAAGGTCGAACGGAATGTTGGTTCCGTGATAGGTGGCGGCAATGCCGGTCTCAGCCATGGCTTCGCTCCGATCGGCCCGGTCGGGACGGACGCGTTGATCGAAGCGTATCCTAAGGCGTGAGCTGCCTGGCCGTCAGTAGGGCGCAATGACGCCTGAAGCTTGGATCGTTATCGGGTGCGTCATCGGCGCGCTCGTGCTGTTCGCCACCGAGCGGCTCCCTCCCGAAGGTGTGGGTGTTCTCGTCCTCCTTGTCCTCGGGCTCACGGGCACCGTGGACGCCCCCACCGCCTTCGCGGGTTTCGCCAGCCCGGCCGTCATCACCGTCGCCGCTATGTTCATCCTCAGCGCCGGCCTGGTGGAAGCCGGAGCGCCCGCCGCGCTCGCCTCGGCCATCGTCCGCTACGGCGGAACCCGCATCGCCGTCCTCACCGTCCTGCTCGTATTGGTCGTGGGCGGCATGTCCGCCTTCATCAACAACATTGCGGCCACCGTCATCCTCATGCCCGCCGCCGTCACCCTCGCCCGCGCCGCCAACGCCTCCGCCTCGCGTCTGCTCATGCCCCTCGCCTTCGGCTCCATGCTGGGCGGGCTGATGACTCAGATCGGCACCCCGCCCAACTTGCTGGTCAGCGACGCCCTGGCCGCGGCCGGCCACCGCCCCTTCGGCATGTTCGACTTCGCCCCCACCGGCGCCGCCATCCTCGGTGCCGGCCTGCTATATCTCGTAACCGTCGGCCGCCGCCTCGTGCCCGATCGGCAAGGCCCCGACTTTGACGAAGGCATAGCCCAGACTCGGGACTACCTGGCCGAAGTCCGCGTCCCGGCCGGCGCCTCAATCGTGGGCAAGAACCTCCGCGAACTGCGCTGGCGGCCGCGCTTTGACATCTCGGTCATGGAGATCTTTCGCGACGGACGCCGCCTTCGTTTCCCCACCGCCGAAGAGGTGCTTTACGTAGGCGACGTGGTCCTGGTCGAGGGCGAGCCTGACGACGTCCTCCGCCTGACCCAGTCCGAGGGTGTCGAGTTCACATCCGAGCGAGATTTCGAACCCGGCCGCTTGCAAACCGAAGACGAGCAGGCCACCGTGCTGGAACTGGTCGCTGGCCCCACATTCTCTAGCCGTGGCCTCTCGATTGCGGCCATGCGCTTTCGCAACCGCTTCGGAGGTCTCGTCCTTGGCATCTGGCGTCAGGGCACGCGCCTGCGGACCCGGCTCCGCGATCAGCGAATCGAGACCGGCGATGTACTCATGGTCCGCATGCCCAGCGCTCGGGTGGCCGACCTCGAAGAGTCCACCGACTTCATCGTCCTCTCCCAGCGCGCCCGGGTCGTGCTTCCCCGACCGCGCATGCTCGTGCCGCTGGCCATCCTGGCTCTGGCGATTGGGCTGGCAGCTGCGAATGTCGCCCACATCGCCGTGACCGGCGTCCTGGGCGCGACGCTCATCGTCGTAACCCGCGTGCTCCCCTACAACCGCGTCTATGCCGTCGTCGAGTGGCGCACGCTCGTGCTCATCGCCGCCCTGCTCCCCCTCGGCACTGCCATGCAGACCACCGGCCTGGCCGAAAACCTCGCCCAGGCGGTCACCGATACGCTGCGCCCCCTCGGCCCGATCGCTGTCCTGGCCGGCATCTTCATCTTCACGTCCCTGCTCACCCAGCTCATGTCCAACGCCGCCGCCGTCGTGCTCGTCGCGCCCATTGGCCTCGGCATCGCCGCCAGCTTCGGCATCGCCTCCCATGCTGTCCTGATGATGGTCGCCATCGCCGGATCCACAGCCTTCATGACCCCCATCGGCCACCAGTCCAACGTGCTCATCTACAACACCGGCGCCTTCCGCTTCATCGACTTCATCAAGGTCGGCGGCCCGCTCACCCTCGTCGTCCTCATCGTCTCCCTCATCGTCGTCCCCCTCGTCTGGCCCCTCTAGCTCGGGCACTTAGCGGCCCGCCTACGTTTGAGCTTTCTCGCGCATTGCCGGAGCACAGGTGCGGTGCAACAATCAGACCAAGAGTTCGATTCCAACCTCGGGCGGTGGAGGCTCAGGCTTGATGGCAATTGACGAAGCCCCGCTGACCCGCGCCGAACTGCGCGAGGAATTGGACCGCACCTTGCGCCACTACGCGACGAAGGCGGACTTGGCCGCCCTCGAAACCCGCCTCACCGCTGCCATGGCCGATCTCACGGCGGCGCACACGTCCGCCTTGGCCGAGCAGGCTGCCGCTCACACGTCCGCCATTGCCGATCTCACGGCCGCGATGGCCTCGCAAACGCGGTGGCTGGCCGGGCTCGTCCTGGCAGCGGCGGCAGTGGCCACCAGCGTCGTAATCGTCGTCGATCGCCTGGCCGGCTGACACCGCGGCCCGGACCTACCCGCGTCTTGACCGAACAGTATCGAATTGCAACCATCATTTCAGGTAATCGGATCGGTTCAGGGGCGGTGGAGGCACAGGCGTGATGGCAGTGGAGACTTCCCCGCTTACCCGCGACGACTTGCGTGAGGAGTTGCGCAGCGAGTTGGATCGCACCCTGCGCCACTGCGCGACCAAGGCCGACCTCGCCGCCCTCGAAACCCGCATCACGCAGGCCATGGCCGCGCAGACAGCCGCCTATAGTTCCGCCATGGCCGAGCAGTCGGCCGCACACACTTCCGCTTTGGCCGACCAGGCTGCCGCGCACACCTCCGCTTTGGCCGACCAGGCCGCCGCCCATTCGTCCGTGATTGCCGATCTCACGGCCGCCATGGCCTCGCAAACCCGCTGGCTGGCCGGGCTCGTCCTGGCCGCGGCAGCGGTGGCCACCAGTGTCGTAATCGTCGTCGAGCGCCTGGCTGCCTGAAGGTGCCTGTCGGTCGGACTCTGGCGGCCCCGGGGTTGGCTCAATCTAATCGAGGCTTGCCGCAACAACATCGGCATGCAACCATCAATTCAGGATCTTGGATCGGTGCATGGGCGGTGGAGGCGCAAGCTTGATGGCAATTGACGAAGCCCCGCTCACTCGCTCTGAATTGCGCGAGGAATTGGACCGCACCCTGCGTCACTACGCGACCAAGGCCGATCTCGCTGCCCTCGAAACCCGCATCACCGCCGCCATGGCCTCGCAAACCCGCTGGCTGGCCGGACTTGTCCTGGCCGCGGCTGCCGCGGCCGCCGGTGTCGTGATTGCCGTCGATCGGCTGGCCGGCTAACGGCGCAGCACGGCGAAACTCGGGCATGGGCTCTGGGCATCAAGCGTCGCTAAGCATCCAGCCGTCGCAGCCACGCACGTAGCGAGTTCTCTATCGAACTTGCCTGCTTTCCTGAGCCCCACCACGCCCTGACGTCCTGAACCGCGCTACCCTGCCCTCGCCCCTGGGCACCCGAGCCGCGCATGCAGTTCTACTCGCTCCCCAACCTCATCCGTCGCGGCCTGCGCGGCCACCGCGACTGGACCCCCGCTTGGCGCAAGGCTGAACCGAAGCCGTCCTACGACGTTGTAATCGTCGGCGCAGGCGGCCACGGCCTGGCCACCGCCTACTACCTCGCGAAGCTCCACGGCGTCACCAACGTCGCCGTGCTCGAGCGCGGCTGGCTGGGCGGCGGCAACATCGGTCGCAACACCGCCATCGTCCGTTCCAACTACCTCTGGGATGCCAGCGCCCACATCTACGAATTCTCCCTCAAGCTCTGGGAAGGCCTGAGCCAGGAGCTCAACTACAACGTCATGTTCAGCCAGCGCGGACTGCTGAACATCGGCCACTCCGAACAGGAAATGCGCGACCTCGCCCGCCGCGTCGGCGCCAACCAGCTCAACGGCATCGACGCCGAACTCCTATCCACCCATGAGGTCTCCAAGCTCGTCCCCATCCTCAACACTTCGCCCCACACCCGCTATCCCGTCCTCGGCGGAACCCTGCAACGCCGCGGCGGCGTGGCCCGCCACGACGCCGTCGCCTGGGGCTACGCCCGCGCCGCCGACGCGCTCGGGGTCGACATCGTCGAAAACTGCGAAGTCACCGGCATCCGCACAGCCAACGGCCGCGTCACCTCGCTCGAAACCACCCGCGGCGAGATCCGCGCCGGCGCCGTCGGCCTCGTCGTCGCCGGCAACGCCAGCGTGCTCGCCTCCATGGCCGGCATCCGCCTCCCCATCCAGTCGCATCCGTTGCAAGCGCTCGTCACCGAACCGCTCAAGCCCGTCTTCGACCCCGTCGTCATGTCGTCCGCCGTCCACGTCTACATCCACCAGACCGACCGCGGCGAACTGGTCCTCGGCGCCGGCATCGACGCCCCCGTCAGCTACGACCTGAACGGCAACTTCCGCATCATCGAGCACGTCCTCGCCGCCGTCTGCGAGCTTTTCCCGATCTTCAGCCGCGTCCGCATGCTTCGGCAGTGGGCCGGCACCGTGGATGTCTGTCCCGACGCCAGCCCCATCATCTCCGGCACCCCGATCAAGGGCCTCTTCATGAACTGCGGCTGGGGCACCGGCGGCTTCAAGGCCACCCCCGGCTCCGGCTGGGTCTTCGCCCACACCCTCGCCCACCAGGAACCCCACCCCCTCAACGAACCCTTCTCCCTCGACCGCTTCACCACCGGCGCCCTGATCGACGAGCACGGCGCCGCCGCCGTGGCCCACTGATCCGCCATGCTCCTCATCCCCTGCCCCTGGTGCGGACCCCGCGAGGACGACGAGTTCACCTTCGGCGGCGAGGCCGACATCCCCCGCCCCGCCGACCCCGACGCGCTAACCGACGAGCAGTGGGCCGACTACCTCTTCATGCGCGACAACCGACGCGGCCGCCACCGCGAACAGTGGTGCCACACCGCTGGCTGCCGCCGCTGGTTCATCGTCGAACGCGACACCGTCACAAACGAAATCCTCGGCGCCAGCACCTACGGAAACTCCTCGTGAGCCAGCCCTTCCGCCTCACCCAAGGCGGCCGCATCCACCGCGACGAGCCCCTCCAATTCACCTTCGACGGACGCCCCATCGATGCCTTCCGCGGAGACACCGTCGCCTCCGCCCTCCTCGCCAACGGCGTCACCCTCGTCGGCCGCAGCTTCAAGTACCACCGCCCCCGCGGCATCGTCTCCGCCGGCGCCGAAGACCCCAACGCCTTCGTCCAACTCGGCCGCGGCGCCCGCACCCTCCCCAATCGGCTGGCCACCGTCACCCCCGCCACGCCCGGGCTCGAAGTCCGCCACGTCAACGCCTGGCCCAGCCTGGACTTCGACCTCATGTCCGCCTTCGGTCTCGCCGCTCCGTTCATCCCCGCCGGCTTCTACTACAAGACCCTCATGTGGCCGCGACGCTTCTGGCCGCTCTACGAGCATTTCCTGCGCCACGCCGCCGGCCTCGGCCACGCGCCCGACGCCCCCGATCCCGATCGCTACGACCACGTCCACGCCCATTGCGACGTCCTGGTAGTCGGCGCCGGCGCGGCCGGCCTCGCCGCCGCCCGCGCCGCCGCTCAGACTGGCGCCCGCGTGATCGTCGCCGACGAACAGGCCAAGTTCGGCGGCGGCCTGCTTTCCACCTCCGAGCGCGTCGACGGCCTCCCCGCACCCCAATGGGCCGACGCGGCCACCGCCCAACTCTCATCAGCCTCCGACGTCACGCTCCTTCCCAACACCACCGCCTTCGGCCTCTACGAAAGCAATCTCGTCCTGCTCGCCGAGCGCCTGCACACCGACCAACCCGACAACGCCGGTGCCGAAAGCGGCGCCCGTGTCTGGCGCGTCCTGCCCAGGCAGATCGTCCTCGCCACCGGCGCCCACGAACGCCCCCTGCTTTTCGCCAACAACGACCGCCCCGGCGTCATGCTCGCCGGCGCGATCTCCACCTATGTGAACCGCTACGCCGTGGTCACCGGCTCGCGCGCCGTCCTCTTCACCAACAACGACTCCGCCTACCGCACCGCCCTTGACCTCGTCGAAGCGGAAGTCCCCGTCGCCGCCATCGCCGATGTTCGAGTTGATCCCGACGGCATCCTCCCAGCCCAGACCCGCGCGCAAGGCATTCCAATCCACACCGGCGCAGTCGTCGTTCAGGCCCACGGCCGCGGTCGCCTCGCCGCCGCCGAGCTCTGCTCCCTGGACGGCGCCCCGCTCGGCACCGTCGAATGCGACCTCCTCGGCGTCTCCGGCGGCTTCGCCCCCGCCCTCCACCTCCACGCCCAGGCCGGTGCGCCCATGACTTGGAACCCCCAAATCGCCGCCTTCGCCCCCCAGCCCTCGCACGACATCCACCCCGCCGGCGCGGTTACCGGCCAACTGGACCTGGCCTCCGCCCTCCGCCAGGGCACGGCCGCGGGCGCCGCTGCCGCCGCGGCAGCCGGCTGCTCCAACGGCCACACTCCGGCAGCCCCCCAGGCCGCCGAGACTCCCACCTCGGATCTCAAGCCCTACTGGCTACCCCCCGGCGACCTCGCTCGCACCAAACCCCAGTTCGTCGACGTCCACGAAGACGTCACCCTCGACGACCTCCGTCTCTCCCTCCGCGAGGGCTTCGAATCCATCGAGCACGTCAAGCGCTACACCACCCTTGGTATGGGACCCGACCAGGGCAAGCTCGCCAACCCCCTCGCCACCGGCGTCATCGCCGAACTGCTTGGTCGCGATCCCGCCTCCGTCGGCACCCCCCGCCATCGCCCCGCCTACTCCCCCGTCAGCCTCGGCGCCATCGCCGGCCGCCATATCGGCGAATTGGCCGACCCCGTCCGCGTCACCCCGATGCAGGACTGGCACGAATCCGCCGGCACCCGCTTCGAAAACGTCGGCCAATGGCGCCGCGCCTGGTACTACCCCCACCCCGGCGAATCCATGCACGAAGCCGTCGCCCGCGAGTGCCTCGCCGTCCGCCACCGCGTCGGCATCCTCGACTACTCCACCCTCGGCAAGATCGAAGTCACCGGCCCCGACGCCGGCGAGTTCCTCGACCGCGTCTACACCAACGCCTGGAAACGTCTCCGCCCCGGCCGCTGCCGCTACGGTCTCATGCTCGGCAAAGACGGCATGATCTTCGACGACGGCGTCACCGCCCGCCTCGACCACCAGCGCTACCTCATGTTCACCAGCACCGCCAACGCCGCCCCGGTACTCGCCTGGCTCGAACAGTGGCTGCAAACCGAGTGGACCGACCTCCGCGTCTACCTCACCTCCGTCTCCGAGCACTGGTCCAACATCGCCCTCGCCGGCCCCCGCAGCCGCGAAGTGCTGGCCGCCGCCGGTACCGACATCCCCTTAGCCCGCGAGGACTTCCCCTTCATGACCTTCCGCGAAGGCACTGTCGCCGGCGTCCCCGCGCGCGTCTTCCGCATCAGCTTCAGCGGCGAACTCTCCTACGAAATCAACGTCCCCGCCGACCGCGCCCGCCATGTCTGGGAAGCCCTGTTCGACGCCGGCCGCTCCTTCGGCATCACCCCCTACGGCACCGAGACCATGCACGTCCTCCGCGCCGAAAAGGGCTTCATCATCGTCGGCCAGGAAACCGACGGTTCGGTCACACCCGAAGACGTCGGCCTCGGCCGCTTGCTCTCCCGCCGCAAGGACTTCCTAGGCAAGCGCTCTCTCAGCCGCCCCGATTCCGTTCGCCCCGATCGTAAACAGCTCGTCGGCCTGCTAACCGACGATCCCGCCCAGGTCCTGCCCGAAGGCGGCCACGTCGTGGACGCGCCCGGCCGCCGGCGCCCCCTGCCCATGCGCGGCCACGTCACCTCCAGCTACTTCAGCCCCGTCCTTGGCCGCTCCATCGCCCTCGCCATGGTCGCCGGCGGCCGCGCCGCCCTTGGCGAACGCCTCTACGTAGCCACCCTCGACGACGACCGCTGGCTCCCCGCCCGCAGCTGCCACCCCGTCTTCTACGACCCTCAGGGCGCCCGCCAGCATGTCTAACCCAATACCCCGCCGCTCACCGCTCGGCGCAATCGAACCCACGCAGCCTCTTCCTCATGAAGGCCAGCTCTTCGAACGCCCCTTCCTCACGCACGTCAATCTGCGATTGGATCCCGCCGACTCGGAAGCCCTCGCTGCGATCCAACAAGTGCTCGGCGTCCGACTCCCGCTCACCCCCAACACCACAGCCGCCGGCCAAGAACTGCTAGCCGCCTGGCTCGGACCGGACGAATGGCTCCTGCTAACCGAGCACCACCATCCCGACTCCCTGGTCACGGATCTCCAAGCCGCCCTGACTGCCCGCTTCGCCTCCGTCGTCGACACGAGCGCCGGCCAAACGGTCATTCGCCTGTCCGGCCCCTCCGCGCTCGACGTCCTCGCCCGCGGCTGCGCCCTCGATCTCCATCCCTCCGTCTTCCCACCCGGCGCTTGTGCCCAGACCATGCTCGCCCGAGCCCAGGCCCTGCTGATCGCCGTCGACGACACGCCCACCTTCGACATCATCGTCCGCCGCAGCTTCGCCCCCTACGTCGCCGCCTGGCTCAAAGACTCCGCCCGCGACTTCGGCCTCCGCTTCCCCGATTCCAACGCGACATGAGCACCAACCTCCGCCTCGTCCTCCTCGGCACCGGCAATCCCACCCCCCGCGCCCACCGCGCCGGCCAGTCCATCGCCGTTCTATCGGACGAAGCCGGCGCCATCTTCGACCTCGGCCCCGGCTCCGCCATGAACCTCTTCACTTCGTCCATCGACCCCCTGGCCATCGACCAGCTCTTCTTCACCCACCACCACTTCGACCACATGGCCGACTTCGGCCACTTCGTCATGGCCCGCTGGGACCAGGGCGCTGGCGCCGGCGATGCCCTCACCGTCTACGGCCCCCCGCCGCTCCGCCGCATCGCCGATCTGCTCTTCGGCCCCGAAGGCGTCTACGGCCCCGACCTCCAGGCCCGCACCCGCCACCCCCTCAGCCAGCGCATCCACCAGCTTCGCGGCGGCCCCATGCCCCGCACGCTCCCCACGCTGGTCGTCCACGAACTGGACGAGGACGAAGCTGTCGTCGGCGACCACTGGACCGTCACCACCGGCCCCGCCCGCCACGTCCAGCCCTACCTCACCTCGCTGTCATATCGCCTGGAAACACCCTCCGCCTCCGTGGTCATCTCGGGCGACACCCGGCCCCTTCCGGCGCTGGTCGAGTTCGCCCGCGACGCCGACGTCCTCGTCCACATGGCCATGGACCTTCAGGACGAAATCGACCGCTGGCCCGAAATCGCCACCAGCTGCACCGGCGCCGCCGGCGCCGCCCGCATCGCCGCCCAGGCCAACGCCAAGCGCCTCGTCCTCGTCCACCTGGACACCACCGCCGATCACCCGGACCGCCAGGCCGCCATGCTCGCCGAAGCCCGCGCCAACTTCACCGGCCACATCACCCTCGGCGAGGACTTCCTCGAAATCCCCGTCTCCGACTGACGCGCGAACTTACGTCGGGCTACCTACAACCCAAGCGACGCCCTTTCTCCCGCTCCCCGTGGAGACCCTTGCAAATGCCACTCGACCTCGCAGATGCACCCGCTCTTGCAGACCTTTGCGTAAAGCCCCTTGTCCTCAGGTGTCCGCCCGTCTCAATCTCGCTCCAGGGAAGAGGGTCAGGGCGAGGGGGCTTCCCTGCACCCAACTCACCAGGGACGAAGACAGTTGGAGGCCGCGGTTCTTCACCCTCTCCAAGGGGAGAGGCAGGTTCGGCCGTCTTCGGCCGAAACCGGTGAGGGGTCTTCCGCGCACCCAACCCTGGGTTTCACAAAGGTCTCCTATGAGAGTGGTTTCGAGCGAACGGTAGGTGAGGCCCGCAGCTCACCGTCGGCTACAACCCAACCGCCGCCTGCTGCCTCGCCAGCCGCGAGTCGTGGTCCTCGGCAAACCGCTTGATACCGGCATAGATCGAGTCCGCGTCCAAATGCGCTTCCGCGATCACGTCCGGCTCCGTCCCGCCGGTCAGCCACTGGTCGTCCCAGTCCGACCACAGCGAGTACTCGTCCGTCAGCGGTCCAAGACCGCTCACCGGCGGGAATCGCCGCGTGCCGGTCGAAACCACCATCGCGTCATACCGGCTGGCGTCCGACACGATCGACTCGCGGTAGGACGCCGGCTGGCGAGCGAACAGCTCCTCGCTCACCACGGCCACCACCCGCACGTTCACCCCGGCCTCGTCCAGCCGCGGCAGCACGTTCACCAGGTTTACGGTTGAGTTCGAGCCCTGCACGAACACCGTGCCCTGCGCCGGCTGGTCCGGATCCCAGTCGCGGATCAGGTACAGGCCCTTGGCCGCCGCCAGCGGGTCCGAGTCGGCAAACGTGTTCCGGTCCGCCACCGGGAAGTCCGGCCGCGCCACCTCGATGATGATCACGCCCACGTTCGGGTCCTGCGCTGCCAGCGAAGCGGCTGCGAAGTACCCCGGCGCCACGTCGTTGTAGTCCCAGAAGCTCAGGTTGATCGCCTGGCCCCGCGGGAACAGCTTCCACACCTGCGGCGCAAAAATGCCGAAGTGCGTCCGCGCGTCTGCTGCCGTCTCCGGCCCCGAGTGCCCCGCCAGGATGTGCAGCACGCCCACCCGGAACGGGCTGTCCTGGTTCTGCTGGCTCCACACCCGCGCCGGCAGGTACATCAGCGGCGTGAACGCGCCGTACGTACCGCTCAGCGCCCACACGCCCGCGTGTACGTCCGGGTCCATCGACGCCGACTGGCTCACGAACCCGATCGCTGACGATGCATTCCCGGCTTCCTCGATCGGCGCCTTGATGCGAGTGCCCAACGGGTTGCCAATCGGGTCGTAGTGCCCCCACAGGGCGCCGTTCTCAACGTTGATCGAGCTCGACAAGTCGGCCGCCAGCGTGATGAATCGGTTGTCCGTCACGTAGTTGGTCCACTTGATGATCTCGGAGATCGCCCGCCGCGTACCTGCCACGTCGCCGGCCTTCTTGAACAGCTCGATGTCAACCGTCGAGGTCTCGCCCGAGAACTCGTTGATGACCTCCAGCGACTGCGGCTCTTGCGGGATGTTCTGCGGCTGCAGCCGCTCGTCCTGGAACGGATCCGAACTCGTGTCGATCCGCAACGGCAGCTCGTCGTTCAGCGAGTCGCCAATCTCCACCAGCTTGTCCGCCAGCCAGTCGCCCAGGCCGTTCTGGTTCAGCACCGACATCGCCACGTCGATGTTCGTCTTGAATTGGATCAGCCGCTCGCGCTCGTCGCCGACCGCGCCTTCCCGGATGCCCTCGAACTGCACGCCATAGCGCTGCTCGAAGCTCTCGGCCAGCGCCACGAAGTACGGCTCATTCATCTTCATCTCGTACGGATGGCTGTGATAGCCCACCAACTGCTCGCCGAAGCCGGCGATCTGGCCGTCCTGGGCGCTCGGCCACCAGCCCTTGGTCGTCTTCCCGACCACGATCAGCGGCCGGCGGTCGTCCGGGTCCCAGTCCTCCATCATCTTCAGCGCGGCCATCACCTGGTCGTAGTCGTTCCCGTCGTCCAGTGACAACACGTTCCAGCCGTAGGAGGTCCACTGGTCCTCCATCACGTAGCCCTCGGCCACGTCCTCGCCGATCACGCCGCCGACCAGCGAGTCGTCGATCCCGGCGTTGTTGTACGACAGCAGGATTCGCAGCCGCTTCCCGACCTTCTGCGCCAGCGCCTGCGTCTTCAGTTCCTGCGCGTGACCCTCGGTCATCGCGAACTCGCCTTCCAGCGCGATCACCTTCAGCGAGTCGTCCGCCCCCACGAAGTCCCAGAACGCCGCCTTGCCGGCCGCCGTGGCAACCCCGATGCCCGACGGACCGCCGTTGACGTCATTCGTCAGGTCCGTCGTCTCCGCGTGTCCCGCCAGCGAGCGGATGCCGCGAATCTTCGCCTGCGCGAACAGCGGGTCATCGGCCAGCCCGTTGTCTTCCAGCAGCGTGTCCAGCGCCTCGCGACCCCGCCGGAAACCCAGCGCGTCGATCGCCAGCATCCCGATGTTCGGGTCCACGGCGTACTGCGCGTCGCCCGTCGCCGCGTGCTTCCGCGCCATCGCCTCGCCCATGATCATCCACAGCGCGTATGCCGTCGGGATGTTGTGCCCGCCCGCCAGCATGAAGCGGTCGCAGTACGGGTGCTTTGGCCGTCGGTAGTCGTACCGCAGCGCCCCGTTCTCCGGGCCGCCCAGGTGCAGCGCCACGTTGTACGGCGTATAGGCCAGCGGCCCGCCGAAGTGCCCCGTCTGGGCGTAGTTGCCCAACAGAACCAGCGTCATGGCGGTTATGAACCCAACGTCTTCCAGTCGGTCCCGGTCGTAGTCGGGAATCTCGACGCTGTGCTCGGTGGCTACCTGTTGGGCCGCGGCCCGTCGCAGTGTCGCCACGGCGCTACCGTTTTGGCTTGTCATCCCTGGGTTGCTCCTCGTCTGGCCTGGGTGGCGGCGTGACTTTCGGTCCCTGTGCCGTCCTTATCGCCGCACCCATGCGGCTGCCGCTTCGTATATCCACCTGGAGGCCGGGGCGCGCTCACACGCAGCACCGCCCGACCGCCCGGTAAGCCTACCGAATCAGCGGCCTTTGCTTAACTGGCCCGCTGTGACGCTAGGCTGGGTGCTGGCGGCCGTCGGACCGACTGATGAATTGATCACAGCCGTTCGCCGTCACAATCATCGTTCGTGGGCGGCACGCGAGGGAGCCTTATGGCTGGTGAAGCAACCGTCCAACTGACCCAAACCGCCTATCAGGCGATGCTCACGCGCATCGAGAATCTGGAGGACCACCTCGCCGCCCTCGAAGCCGACGACGGCAGCCGCATCCCCCACCCCGTCGCACTCGCCATCATCCGCGGCGAATCTCCGCTCGTTGCCTTCCGCACCCACTGCGGTTTGACGCTGCGCGAGCTTGCCCGCCAGGCCGGCATCTCCCCCAGCTACCTCTCCGAAATCGAACGCCGCCGCAAACCCGGCTCCGCCGCCACCCACGCCAGGCTCGCCGCCGCCCTCGACACCACCATCGACACCCTGCTAACCGACCGAGATCCCGCCTAGCCAGATCTGCCGTCGTTAGCCCAGCGCTGGATCTTTCGATCCGTATATGGACGGCTCCGCGGCCAGGATTTGGCGAAGTCGCTGGGCCGTCTCTTCACCGTCGCTGCCCAGCCCCAGGATGTTCTGCACCAGCAGGCGGTCCAGTTCAATTCGCGCCGGGTCGACCGCACACCGGTGAAACGACTGGAACTCCACCTGCGCCAACTCGCGCCAAGTGTCGGCTGCCGCAGCCAGCTGCCAGGGTTCGAGTTCCAGGACGTTCAGTGTCGGCAATTCCCGTACCAGCGTTCGACTTCCTTGGCCGCGTCCCAATTGCGACGGGTTGGCGCGGTTGGAGTGGCACAGCAGCCCGAACGTCGAGTTGCACCAGAGCGCCAGCGCAGCCTCCATTCTCTCCTGCTGTCCTTGCGTGCAGTCCTTCAGCTTGAGCGTGTACCAGGCACGCACGCCCAGGGTGCGCTGGAGAGTTCGCACCGTCGCTACCCGCTGTGAGTTGTATCGAATGTCCCGTGTGAGGTGTAAGTGACCCGCCGTAGCCCAGATCCTCGCGTGGTCACGGCTTGGCTTAGGCGAGAGCCGGGCGTTTGGCTCGGCTTGAGCAGTGCGATGCAACGCTTGGCGATGCCTCCAAATGGCTGGGAACTGTGCCAACCCGTCGAATCCGTCAAAGGCGTCGAACACACCGATCGAGTCCTTATGGATCTGTCCGTCGTGCGGGCTGACAGAAGCGATTGACTCAACCTGGGCGATTGGAATCGAGGCGAGCGCCCGCGTGCCATCCGCCGACCAGACCACGCCGTCCGCCAGCGCCAGCGCGCGCTGCCCCACCTCGGCTGAACGCCAGCGCGCGCCGGGCAAAGGTGGTCCGGCTATCGGCGAATCCACAAGCTCGCCCCACTGCTCGCCGCCGATCATCAGCGGACTGCCGCCGACCGGCGGCCCGTCCACTCGCTGCACGGCGGGTACCGCCCGTACCGCGTTCAACACGGCCAGGGCGTCGGTCACCTGGGCCGGGGCCTGCCGCAGGTTCACGCAAGTCACCCGGCCCGTCGGAGACTCGTCGGGCCTGAGCCGCCGCGCGACCAGCAGCACCTCGGCAATGCCGGTGTCTTCGGACAGGGAACGGTGCTCCGGATCGTGCACCGTAAGCACGTGTTCAACGTCGTAGCGCTCGGCCCACAGTTCGCGCACCCCGGCCCAGGCGGCCCCGGCCACCGCCGAGACGGGCAGGACGAAGGCGATCCGCCCGCCTTCACGCACCAGCCGGTCGGCAAGCACGACGAAGGCCGACGCCAGGCCGACTCGCTGGTTGGCCGGCGTTCCCCGCAGGGCGCGAACGAGCGCCCGCGACATCTGTCGCTCGACCTCGGGATCGCGGAACGAACCGAACACCGTCGTGTACGTATCGGAGCCGTCGCCTGGTCCTTCGTGACGGGTATACGGCGGATTCATGATCACCAGGTCGGCGCACGGCCGCTGCGCTATTGGCGCCTCGCGCTCCGTGTCTTGCCCCTGCCCGCTCACCTGCTCCACCGCGCCCGAGAACAGGGATCCCAGTCGCTCGTGCGTCAGCCAGTCGAGCGACCCCAACCGCGCGCCGTTCACCCCGTCCGCGCCCAGCGGCAGCGTATGCAGGTTCATGCGTCGAAACGTGATGGAGGGCGAAGCCGCGGCAAGCGTGGCCGCCGTCAGGTGGATGGCGGCCTGGACCACGTCCGTGCCCTGGATCACGTCTTCGATCAGCAGGCGGTGAAGCTCCGCGTCCGTCTGGGCGCTGGCATCACCGTCGGCCAGCCGCCCCCGGCGCGCGTTGTCCGCCAGTTGCTGATAGCAGGCCATCAGCAGCGTTCCCGTGCCGCAGGAGGGATCGATCACGGTAAGGCGCCGCACGGCCTCCGGATTGCTCCAGTCCACGTCCGGCCACCGCGAGGGGTCCAGCGCCAGGCCCGCCAGCAGCGTGGACGTCGGAATCTTCGTGTAGAAGGCGGCCAGGAACTTCCGGTCGGCGATCAGCCGGTTGAAGATGCGGCCGGCCAGGTCGTGGCGACGCGTGGCGGCCATGGACAGCAGGCGCTCGGCGGTCCAGTGGCAGCGGTCCAGCACCTCCGGTGCCACGCTATACGGGAATTGGTCAACCACATCCCGCGCCATCCGGAATATCGGGTAGTAGTCGATCGCCAGGATCTTGTCCCACTCGTCGAGCACACGACTAGCCATCAGGTGACGACCGAAGCGAAGGTTGCTGACCTTGAGGATGCCCGGCATGTCCTCGGTCAGGCGCTCGTGGAACATCATGGCGTTGATGATGACCAGCGCGGCCATGTTGGCCACCTCGTCGCCGGGCGTGGTCCCAAAAACACCGGCCACGTGCTGCAGCGTGGCGGGCGCGCGAAAGAGCCGCGCGCCGGCCCGCTGCGCGCCCTGCTCCAACATCTCCACCGCTTGGTCCAGGTCGTCCACCGGCGCTTCCGCGCTGCGAACGGCCTGCGCCAGTTCGTCGACCGTCCCGCGAACCTGGGGTCCTGAGGTCCCGTCGGCCCGCCACTCTTGCCACTCCAGGGTTGCCAGGGCCAGCTGGTCGGCGAGATGGGCCTGGGGCGCTGCGCGCAGGTTGGCGGGGATGGATACGGCAAACGCTACGCTCACGCGCTCGCCGTCGATCCGCATCCCCAGCCGGGCCAGCGCGTCGGCGTGCCGGCTTCGGGCGGGCGCGTATTCGGTCTCCACGATCACGGGCCCGTTGTCGGCCCACACCACCACGTCCGGCCGCGCGCCGCCCGCCTGTGTCACTTCCGCCTCGGCCCGCAGCCCGGCCCGGCCTTGAAATAGCTCCGCAAGCGCTGCGTTGATCACGCTCTCATGCGTGCGGCCTGCGGAAGAGGCTGACATTCGACTTGGCACGGTCACATAGTGTACGGCAGATGTTCGGTAAGTCTGCCGTCTGACGGCAGGCGCACGATGAACCTAGCCACCGGACCGCCTCAACAGCTCCAGCAACCCGTTCGGATACAACGGCCGGTCCAGCGGTTCCGTCACATCAATCCAAACCGCCTCGATCCGCGTGCCGCCGCCCTCCGTGCCCACAATTCGCTCGGCCTCGTAGTACGAAGCGTCCGCAAACCGCGCCTCGAACACGAACACGACCTCATGCCCTGGCCGGCCGTGATAGTCGAAGATGTTCTCCAGCGTCCCCAACTGCCGCACGTCCCTGATTTCGGCCTCGAACTCTTCCCGCATCTCACGCCGAACCGCGTCAATCGCCCGTTCGCCAAACTCAACGCCCCCGCCCGGCGGACGATAAAACCAGTCGCGCCGGTCCCACGCCGCGTTGTCCTCCACCAGGATGCGCGGCCCGTCCCGAAACACCGCCAGCGCCAGCGGCCGGATCCACGGCAACGCGCCATCGTCCTGCGGCGTCAACTCGACCTTCCTGCCCGAACGAAACGAATGCCGGCCCGCGCTACGGCGCGCCCTCCGGCGCCGGCGGCGGCCCGTCCTTCAGATAGTCCAGGTCCAGCGCGCTCCGCACCTGCTCCATCAGCGGCTCCGCCCGGCGCTTGGTCTCCGCCGTCCCTGCCGCCAGCACATCCCGCACGTCGTCCGGCCGCGCTTCCCAGTCGGCCCGACGCTCCCGGATCGGTCCCAGGAACGCGTTCATCGCGTTGAACAGCCGGTCCTTCACCTCCACGTCGCCGACCTTGCCCTTCCGGTACCGCGCCTTCAGGTCGTCCACTTCATCGGTGTCGGGATTGAACGCGTCGTGATACATGAACACCGGGTTGCCTTCCACGGTGCCCGGATCGGTCGCCCGCAGCCGCTTCGGGTCCGTGAACATGCTCCGCACCTTCGCCCGCAGCGTGTCCTCGGAGTCCTTCAGGAAAATCGCGTTCCCCGCTGAGGTCCCCATCTTCCCCTTGCCGTCGATCCCCACCAGCCGCGGCACCTCGCCCACCCGTCCCCGGGGAACCACAAACGTCTCCCCGAACCGCCGGTTGAACCGGATCGCCACGTCCCGCGTCATCTCGATGTGCGGCAACTGGTCCTCCCCCACCGGCACCAGGTGCGCCAGCGGCAGCAGGATGTTGGAGATCTGCATCACCGGGTAATTGAAAAACGCCACCGGCACCGACTTGTTGGTCGACTCCAGGTCGGCCAGTTCGGCCTTCAGCGTCGGATTCCGTTGCAGGTGACCCAGCCCCAGGAACCAGCTCAGGTGCAGCGTCAGCTCCGCGAACTCCGGCACCCCGCTCTCGATCACGAAGTGCGAGATGTCTGGGTCCAGCCCCACCCCCAGCCAGTCCAGCGTCACTTCCCAGAGGCCCCAGCGGATCCACGGCAGGTTGTCGGCGTAGTCGGAGACCTGGTAATCGGCCAGCAGGAAGAACGACTCGTACTCCTCCTGCAGCTCCAGCCACTGTGAAAACGCGCCCGCGTAATGCCCCACGTGCGAGGGCCCCGAAGGCCGCAACCCCGTCAGGATGCGGCCGCGTGCACCATCCGGCGCGTCGTCCATCTCCGACATATCAAATGACCTCGCCTGAACCCGCAACCCGCCCATACTGCCACCGTCCGCCGACAGGTCCGGAATTCCCGTGTCAGCCCACCCTCGTGGTACCCGGTCAGCGCCTTCGGTCTGTGCTTGCATCCCGTAGGCAAGAGCGAGCCAGGGAGCAGCCGTGCGCGTCGCCTGCGGATGCCTGGGCACCCCGCTCCTTCTCCCTCTCCCTTGAGGGAGAGGGCCGGGGTGAGGGTGGCTGCCTACCCCACCTGCCAAGGCCGGAGGACGGCAGTCCGCAGCGCATTAGAGAGGTGCTCCTAAATCCTCCAGCAGGAGGCTACGAGGTAATCCTCATGTCTCAGCAAGCAGGCTCACCGCTGAAGCCGCCTCGCCTCACCGCAGCAGCTTGTTCACCCCGTTCAGCCCCGCCACCTTGTACGCCTCGGCGAACGTCGGATAGTTGAAAATCGTCTCCACGAAATAGTCAATCGTCCCGCCCAGCTCCATCACCGCCTGCCCGATGTGCAGCAACTCGCTCGCCTGGCTGCCGAAGATGTGCACCCCCAGCACCCTGCGCGTGTCCGGGTCGAACAGCAGCTTCAGGATTCCGAAGTCGTCCCCGATGATCGCCCCGCGCGCAATCTCCTTGTACCGCGCCACCCCGCTCTCGTACGCCATCCCGGCCGCCGTCAGTTGCTCTTCCGTCTTGCCGATCAGCGCGATCTCCGGAATCGTATAAATCCCGATCGGCAACTCGTCGTCGTCGATCTCGGGGCATTCCATCCCCAGCGCGTGAAGCGCCGCCATCCGTCCCTGCTCGGCTGACGTTGAAGCCAGCGCCGGCTGTCCGATCACATCCCCCACCGCGTAAATGTGCTCCACGTCGGTTTGGAAGAAGCTGTTCACCTTCAGGCGTCCGCGCGCGTCGGCCTTCAGTCCCGCCGCGTCCAGGTTCAGCAGGCCCGTCGCGCCGTGCCGCCCGATCGAATACATCACCACGTCGCTCACAACCTTCGCGCCCGTCTCCAGCACGGTCACCGGCCGGCCCCGCGGGTCGAACTCGACACTCGATACGTTGTGACCCAGTCGCAGCGTGATCCCGTCCTCGCGCATCCGGTACTTCAGCGCCTCGCCAATCTCCTCGTCCACCATCTCCAGCAGATCGCGTCGGCCGTCGATCAGCGTCACCGCCACGCCCAGCGTCGCGAAAATGCTCGCGTACTCCGTGCCGATCACCCCGGCCCCAACCACGGTCATCGACTTCGGAATCGTGCGAAGGTCCAGGATCCCGTCGCTGTCCACCACCCGCTCATTGTCAAACGGAATGTGCGCCGGCCGCGCCGGCCGCGACCCCGTCGCCAGGATCACTTTTTCGGTGCGGAGCTCCAGGATGGAGTTCTCGGTGTGCACCGCAACCGTGTTCGGATCCTCGAAGTGTGCGATGCCGTTCAGCATGTCCACGTCGTTGCGCAGGAACCCATCCCGCACCACGTCCACCTCGGACTGCACCACCTGCGCCGTCCGGCGCAGCAGGTCGTCCATCGTCACGTTGGTCATCACCCGGTACGACGCCCCGTAGAACGCCCGCTGCCCCACCCCGGTCACGTGAATCACCGCTTCGCGCAGCGTCTTGGAGGGAATCGTCCCTCGGTGCACGGCCTGTCCGCCCACGTAGCGCTGGCGGTCGATGCATACCACCCGTCGCCCCGCCTTGGCGGCCTGAATCGCCGCCCGCCGCCCGGCCGGACCCGTCCCGATAATGACGATGTCGTAGTTCTCGGGCTCTCTCATCTAGTCCAGGGCAACTCTTTCCCCCTCTCCCCGTGGGAGTGGGCTGGGGTGAGGGTCTTCCGGTCGAGGCGCGAGCCTGAGTCTATGTTGCTTTGAAACCGGGTGTCGGGGTGAGTGCCTTCGCCGCTCACGCATCAAAGTCACCCCGTATCGCTCCCCGCGCGAATCAGATTAAGCGCCGACCCCGCCCAAAACCACCGGATCTGCTCGTCGTTCAACGTGTGGTTAAGCCGGATCGTCGCCGTCGACCCATCCGAATGCTCCAGCGTCGCCGTCACCGGCCTTCCGGGCGCCAACTCGCCCAGGTCATTCAACGTGATCCGGTCATCGATCTCGATCCGCTCGAAATCATCCGGATCCTCGAACGTCAGCGGCAGCAAACCCTGCTTTTTCAGATTCGCCTCGTGGATCCGCGCAAAGCTCCGCACGATGATCGCCCCGCCGCCCGTATGCCGCGGTGACATCGCCGCGTGTTCCCGGCTGCTGCCCTCGCCGTAATTCTGGTCGCCCACCGCCACCCAGGTGATCCCCTGCCGTTGGTAATACGTGGCGATATCCGCCAGCGGCTCGTCGTCCTCGCCCGTCTCCGTGTTGTAGCCCGTGCCCGCCTCGTCCCCGAACGCGTTGTTGGCCCCGATAAACATGTTGTCGCTGATGTTCGTCAGGTGCCCCCGGTACCGGAGCCAGCGGCCCGCCGGCGAAATCGCGTCCGTCGTGCACTGCCCCGTCGCTTTCAGTAGCACCGGCATGCCACGGAACTGCTCCGCCGTCCGCTTGGGAAACGGCGCCAGCGCCTCCAGCCGCTCGCTATCCGGATCGATCGCCACCGTCACCTCGTCGGGATGCTCGGCCGGCGGCTCATAGCCGTACCGCTGCCCGATAAACCCGTCCGACGGGATGTCCGCCGCCGGCCCCGGCGGCTCCAGTACAAAGGCATCCCCGTTGTCCCCGCCAACCGGCGAAGCCGTCGGGTCGGCCGAAAGCCGCCCGCCCAGCGCAAACGCCACCGCCACTTCCGGACTCGTCAGGAACGAGAACGTATTCGGACTCCCGTCATTCCGCCGCGGAAAGTTCCGGTTGAACGACGAGACAATCGAATTCCGCTTCGGCGGGTCGCCCTCGCGCGCCGGCGTGATGTCGTCCCGCCGCCACTGCCCGATGCACGGACCGCACGCATTCGCCAGCACCACCGCCCCGATCGACTCCAGGTCCTGCAGCTGCCCGTCCCGTTCGATCGTCGCCCGCACCATCTCCGACCCCGGCGTCACCAGGAACGGAATCCGCGCCTTCGCCCCCCGCGCCGCCGCCTGCCGCGCCAGGTCCGCCGCCCGTGAAATGTCCTCGTACGAGGAGTTCGTACAACTCCCCACCAGCGCCGCCGAAATATCCGCCGGGTATCCCTCGTCCGCCGCCGCTTGCGCCAACTCCGAAATCGGTCGCGCCAGGTCCGGCCGGTGTGGACCCACCACGTGCGGCTCCAGCTCCGAAAGGTCGATCTCGATCACCTGCTCGAAATACCGCTCCGGCTCCGCCAGCACCTCCGCGTCCGCCGCCAGCAAGTCCCGGTTCGCATCCGCCAGCCCGGCCAGCTCGTCGCGCTCCGTCGCCCGCAGGTACGCCGACATCCGCTCGTCGTACCCGAACACCGAGGTCGTGGCGCCCAGTTCCGCGCCCATGTTCGTAATCGTCGCCTTGCCCGTGCAGGCCAGCGACGCCGCGCCCTCGCCGAAATACTCCACGATCCGGTTCGTCCCGCCGCTCGTGGTCAGCAGCCCCGCCACCTTCAGGATCACGTCTTTCGGCGCTGTCCAGCCCGAGAGCTCCCCGGTCAGGTGCACGCCGATGCCCTTGGGATGCAGGACCTCCCACGGGAAATCCACCATCACGTCCACCGCGTCCGCCCCGCCCACCCCGCAGGCCAGCATCCCCAGCCCGCCCGCGTTCGGCGTGTGCGAATCCGTGCCGATCATCAGCCCGCCCGGAAACGCGTAGTTCTCCAGCACCACTTGGTGAATGATTCCCGACCCCGGCGCCCAGAACCCGATTCCGTACTTGGCCGAGACGCTCTTCAGGAACGCGTACACCTCGTTGTTTTCCAGCAGCGCCTGCTGCAGGTCGGGGTCCGCCCCGCTGTAGGCGCGGATCAGGTGATCGCAATGCACCGTCGAGGGCACCGCCGCGCTGTCCCGCTCCGCCAGCATGAACTGCAACAGCGCCATCTGCGCCGTCGCGTCCTGCATCGCCACCCGGTCCGGCCGCAGTTGCAGGTAACTCTCGCCCGCCACCAGTTCCTGCCCCGCCGGATCGTCCAGGTGCCCGTACAGCACCTTCTCCGTCAACGTCAGCGGCCGCCCCAGCCGCTCCCGCACCACCGCCAGCCGCTCCCGCATGGCGGCATAAATGCCCTCGATCAGTTCCGGCGTCGACTCAATCTCCGGCATAACGGCTGACGCTCCCCTGACACCCGGCGTGGCCATACGCCGGCGCACCCAATTCTAGTGCCCATGCCAGCTGTCATTCCGAACGCAGTGCAGCGAAGTGAGGAATCCCGCCTTCTCTTCCGCCCACCCCCGCCCAATCTTTCGTAGGGGCGGGTCTCTGACCCGCCCGTCTTCCGCGCACCCCAGCCACCTCGTTCTCCTTAGCAGATTCGGCCCTCGATCCATCTCCACCCCGTCCTTCTTCTCTGAACGCTCACTTCTCTCAGCTCACTCCTTCCTCACCCCCGTTCGTGGTGAGCCGGGCCGGTGTACCCACCGGCCCGTGTCGAACCACCCAAGCCCCGGCACCTCCCTCCGCCATCCCGGCGTCCGCGGCCGGGACCCAGCACCATGGTCAACGCGACCGCACCCAAGCCACCCCTGGCAACTCAGCCAGTCCAACGGCTCCAAACCTCCTCCTCCGCCTCTCACTCCTCACTTCTCTTCCCTCACTCCTTCCTCTCCCCTTCCCCACCCTGCCTTACTCGAAGTACCATTCAAGTAAGGAGATCCCGCATGATCGTCAAAATCACCTCCAAGCGTCAGGTCACCTTCCCCAAGCACGTGCTGGACGAACTGGGCGTTGGTCCAGGCGACCGGCTCGAGCTGCTGGAAGGTCCCGACGGCTACACCCTGCGCCCCAGGCGCATCGACTACTCCAAGCTCGGAACCCTCGCCGACAAGATCAAGCCCGGCACCCCCCCGTTCGACATCCGCAAATTCCGGGACGAGGTGTATGACCCGTACAAATATCGGGATTGACACCTCGGTTCTCGTGCGGCTGGTCACCGGCCAGCCCCCGCACCTGCACACCCTCTGCGTCGAACGGCTCAGCGACCTCTGTGCCGCGGACGTCGAGATCGTGGCGTCCAACCAGGTAATCGGCGAGGCGTACGTCACGCTCCAACATCACTACGGCGTCTCAAAGGCCGACGCCCGCGCCGGCCTCCACACCACCCTCACCAGCGGCCTCGTCGCCCCGCTGAACGGACAAGCCGTACTCGAAACCCTCACCGCGCCTCGCGGCCCCGGCCTCCTCGACCGTCTCATCGCCAACGACTACGCCCGTGCCGGCATTGACACCCTCACCCTCGACCGCCAAATGGCCACCCTACCCCAGGTCAGCCTCGTCTCGGACTAAGCACCCCGCCCCCATTCGTGCTGAGCCCTCTCATGTAGGGGCCGGTTTGTAACCGGCCTCTTCCGGGCGCCCAACCCACCCGTTCGTGGTGAGCCGGTCTGGAGTCCGTCGGAGGACCGTGTCGAACCACCCCTCCGCCATCCCGGCGTCCCCGGCCGGGACCCAGCACCATGGTCATCCTCAGCCCTCCCAAGCCACCCCTGGCACCCAACCCCGTCCAAACCCTCCCAACCTCCGCCTCTTTCTCTCAATTCTCACTTCTCTCCGCTCACTCCTTCCTCAATCCGCGCTGGTCACCGTCACGGTCACCGTCGTCGTGGCCGACGGGCCGCCCTCCAGCACGGCGGCCCGGATTGTCAGCGTGTAGCTGGGCGTCGTGGCCGCGTTGAGCCTGGCCCCGGTCACCACCCCGCCCGTCAGCGCATGGACGGCCCAGGCCTGGGCCGCATCCCCCGCCGTGATGTCGTACACCACCGTGCCGCCTTCCGGATCGCTCGCCTGGACGGCGCCGATCGTCGTGGCGAGTTGGGCGTCCTCGGCCACGCTGAACGCATAGCTCGTGGCCCCGAACACCGGCGCCTCGTTGACGTTCGTGACCGTCACGGTCACCGGGACCGTGGCCGTGGCGGCCCCGTCGCTGCTGCCGGCGGTGACGGTCAGGCCGTAGCTGGGCGCGGTCTCGTAGTCCAGCGCCGCCGCCACCGTCAGCGCCCCGCTGCTGGCGTCGATCGCCACGGCCCCCGCGTCGTTGCCGGCCGTGATCGCATAGCTCACCGCCCCGCCCTCTGGATCCGTGGCCGACACCGTGCCCAGGGCCGCCCCCACGGCCGAGTCCTCGGCCACCGACCAGGCATAGCTCTCGGCCCCGAACCCGGGCGGGTAGGCCTCGTCCGTCACCGTGACCGCCACGTCCGCCGTGGCTGTGGTGCCCTGGGCGTCGCTGGCGGTGACGGTCAGGTTGTAGTCGTCCGCGGTCTCGTAATCCAGGGCCGCGGCCACCCTCAGCGCGCCGCTGCCGGCGTCGATGGCGAAGGCCCCGGCCTCGTTGCCGGCCGTGATCGCGTACGTCACCGCGCCGCCCTCAGGATCGGTCGCGGGCACCGTGCCCACGGCCGCCCCCACCGCCGCGTCTTCCGCCATCGTGAAGGCATAGTCGGCGGCCCCGAACGCCGGCGGCTCGTCCACGTCCGTCACGGTGACCGTCACCGCCGCCGTCGAGGACCCACCCGCGGGGTCGCGGGCCGTCACGGTGAGGCCGTAGCTGGCGGTCGTCTCGTAATCCAGCGCTCCCGCCACCGTCAGGGCCCCGCGGCTCGCATCCAGGGCGAAGGCCCCCGTGTCGTTGCCCGCCGTCAGCGCGTAGGTCACCGGTCCTGCGCCGGTGATGGTAGCCGTGACCGTCCCCACCGCCGTGCCCGTCGCGCTGTCCTCGGCCACGCTGAAGGCATAGGCCGTCTCCCCGAACGCCGGCGGCGGACACGCGCCGGTCGTCACCGTCAGCGTGGCTGAGGGCGCGCTCCAGGTGGCGGCGTAGGTCGTGCCGCTGCCGCGGGCCCGCACCCGCACCTCATAGGCCGTGGCGCAGATCAGTTCGTCCACCGTGTGGGTGGCGCCCGTGATCGTGTCGCTGTCGGTGGTCCAGGCGCCCGTCAGGCTGTTGCTGCTGAGGTTGAGCGTCGTCAGGGCGAACAGCTGGCCGAGCGCGGGTGGGATCGTGCCGCTGAGGGACTGGCTGGCCAGGCTGAGGCCCGTCACCCGCGTCGGCGTGCCGCCGGTCGTCACGCCGGTCCAGCCGGTCAGCGCCGTGACCGTGGCCCAGTTCAGCGCGGTCGTTCCCCGCAGCGTGTCCCTGGCCGCCAGCAACGTCTCGCAGTCCTTGACCAACTCGCGGTTGTCGGCGGGGCTGGGGATCACCGTGCCGTTGGTGCAGGTGGGCGCCGCCGGCGGCTGGGCCGGGGTGAAGGTCGTCGTCTGCCCGTCGCCGGGGGTGATGTCGGCGTAGGCCTTCAGCGTGTCGCGGTAGTAGGGCTGCAGACCGCCCACGGTGGTGGCCCGATTGGCCGCCTGGCCGTCGGCGGCCGCCGCCGTGGTAACGCGGCTGGACAGGTTGGCCAGCGTCTGGGTGTGCTCCGGGTCACCCGCCGGCGTGTCGTCGCGGATGGCCTGCACGACCCCCGCGTCGTCTGTCACCACCGCCCACGAGGCCACCGCCTGCCAGGCTTCGAAGCCGATGGCGTTATGCGCCCCCATCGGCGCCAGGAAGACGACGGCCTCGCGCCCGCCGATCTCGGCGCTCAACGCCGCCTCCGCCGCCACCACCTGCGCCTGCAACCCCGCCTCGTAGGCGCCCCGGGTCTGTCGCGGGCTTGTCCCGAAGGTGCCCGCCTCGTGCTCCCGCACGTACAACTCGTACGCCGCCGCCTCGCCCCGCCGGTCGTACGCCACCGTCACCGAGGTGGGCGTGGTGCCGCTGCCCAGCAGGAACCCGGTCACCGCGTAGTCCGCGAAACAGGTCAGGAACAGATACTCCATCGACTCCCCGCCCCGCGCAATCGCCCGGAAGTTGGCCTTCGCCGTTTCGCGAAAATCTGCGGCCAGCGTGTCCAATACGACCGAAAAGAGTGTCTCCAAGTAGGCTGTATCCGGAATCGTCGCGTCAGCCCCAAGCCGAAGCCAGAAGCGAATGGCATCTTCACGCTGCGCGGCCGTCCGCGCGATCCCCCGCCATTCACAGCGCACCGAACTGGCCGTCGGCGTGCCCCGGATCGCCAGGTGCACCGGCGAGGCGCCGGCCAGATGCAGGCCATCGGCCAGCAACGCCTCCACCGTGGCCGTCTCGCCCGTCGCGAAGGCCGCCGCGGCGGATCCAGGGGCTTCTGGCGGCCGAACGCCGCTGCGGTCCAACGCCGCCGGCACTGCCGCCGCCATCTGCCCGTCCGACGCATCGGCAACGGCCATATCGCCGGGCGCCTCGGCTGGCACTGTACCTAGCCCGACTGACAGCCCGTCGGCCACCGGCGCCCCTTGGGCGCCCGCCGCTCCGACTCGCTCCGTACCGGATGATCCTTGGGCAGCGGTATCAAACGCTCCGCACCCCCCGCCGATCGCCACGAGCAGCAGTGTCAGCAAGGTCACGACCCACCGCCACGGACGGTCCATGGCTGCGGCCACGGCAGAGTTCTGACGTGCGACGTATGGGACTCGTCTCACGCCGCCGCCTCGCAGCGTGGCAGCCCCTGGTCCCAGTGCGCGTAGTTTTCAGTCGACCTGAGGCCGGCGGGCAGACAGCCGGTCAACTGGTTGCCGCCCAGGCGAACTTCATCCAGATCGGGCAGTTGGCCGAGTTCGGAGGGGATCGTGCCCGTCAGGTCGTTGTTCTCGAGATCGAGCGTCCGCAGCGTGGCGATCGCGCCCAGGTCCGACGGGATTGAGCCGCCCAGGTTGTTGTAGGCCAGGTCCAGCCGGTCCAGCTGAATCAGCTGACCGAGTTCGTGGGGAATCGTCCCGCTCAGGACGCCCCGGCTCAGGTCCAGGACCCGCAACCGGCTGAGCTGCCCCAACTCCGGGGGAATCGTCCCGCCCAGGACGTTCTCGCTGAGGTCCAGGACCTCCAGTTGCTCCAGGGCGCTCAGGACCGCCGGGATCGGACCGAGCACCTGCCGGTGAATCTCGACATGTCGCACGCGTGGGGGCGAGCCGCCCAGGCCAACCCCGGCCCATTCCTGGATCGGAACCTCGACGCTCCAGCCAGGCTCGCGCCCCCACGCGGCCTGCGCCCGCAGCAGCGTCTCGCAGTCCCGCACCAGGCCGGGGTTGGCCGCCGGCTCGGGCACCGCCATCCCGGCCGCGCACCCCGTGACGTCCACGCGAACGTCCGCATGCCGCCGGCTGAGCGGGCGCACCTCAAGGTAGTCGTCGTAGGCGGCCAGCACCCGCGGGTCGGATCCATTCGGCGCCATCGTGTACACCGCGGCCTCCAGCGGCAACGGTCCATGGGACTGGTAGTCAGCCCATACCACGCTCCGGGCCACGGCAATGCGCGTCCCGTCCGGCGACCAGGCCGCCACGCTCCCTGACGCATCCCACTTATCCGCTCGCCACGTGAGCGGCGACCGGCCCACCGGCGTCCCATCCAGCCCCACCACGCAGATCCGTTGGCCGCAGGTGTACAGCAGCTGGTCGCCCGCCGGCGACCACGCCAGCGTGGGGATCCACCCATCGCCGAACTCGGCCATGGAACTGAGGATGTCGTGACCGCCCGCATAGTGGGGTTCCCAGTCCGGCGGAAGCGGTATCTCACGCACGTCCGTCCCGTCCGCGGCCATCGTCAGCAGGCCCCACGCGTCACCCTCGTCGTCCGTGGCGCCCACAAAGGCCAGCCGCCGCCCGTCCGGCGACCAGCTCGGCCCGCTGATCGTGCGCCCCAGCCGCCGCAGGTCCCCGCCGTTGGCGTTCACGGTCAGCACGGCCTGCCGCAACTTGGAGTCGTCGCTGCCCACCACCGCCAACCGCGTGCCGTCCGGCGACCACTGCGGCGGATGCAGGCCGAGGATGTGCTCGCCGGTGAAGATCATCCTTAGGTAGTCGCCCTTTGCCGTCATGGCGACGAGACCCGCGAGCCGGACGCTGCTACCTGCTAAGTAGACAATTTGCGTCCCATCGGGCGACCAGGCCGGATAGTTGTCAAAGCGCATGTTCGTCGTCAGCCGCTCAACCGCCCCCCCGTCCAACCCCACCACCGCCAACTCGTAGCCGGGGTGGAACGGCCCCGTGTATTGCGGGCGATAGCCCAGGCTCAAGAGGAACTGCCGGTCAATCTCCGCGCTGGCCTGTTCCGTGCCCGTGACGGCTTCTTCCCGGTACGCGCAGGTGGCATACACCAGCCGGTCACCTTCGGGGGAGATGTCGAAGTACGTCATCGGACCCACGACGACATCCGTCTCGACTCTTGGATGCCAGGCCAGGCGCGGGTTGACCCATCCGGAGGCATCCGCCACCGCCCGCGCCCAGGCGCCGTCGACCGCCGCCCCGTACACAGCCGGCCCCTGGCTGAAGAACACCGCCGAGCCGTCCGCCGCCCAGCGCACCGTGTTCTCCCAGAACCACCGCTCAAGAGCATCGATGACGTACGGATCGCACGGATAGCCGTCGTAGGAGATTGGCGGCGGGATGCGACGTTCGTCGGGGTCCGGTGTAAGCGTTGGTGTCGGGGCGAGCGGATGTGTTGCACGTGCTTCCGAGACGATCGTCGTTCGGCTGGGCCTCGGGCTGTGGCCCGAGGCAATTGGCAGCCCGTCGGTAGTCGCCGCCCCGCCTTTGGCCACACGAGCGCTGGCCGCGGGAGACACGGCCGAATCCGAGATCACATCGGCAGAGGCTGAGGCTGTTGCTTCAGAAACTGAGACTAGGGCGTTGCCGTCCTTGGCTGGCGGCCCGGCGCTCGACGCCGGCTCGCACCCAACCAGCGTCAGCATCGCCAGTATGAGTCCCACCACCACGCGTTGTAGCGTCGGCGTCGCTCTCACCAGCGTCATCGTCAACACCAACTCAATCTTCGGCTTGATACAAGGCATAAATCGCCATGACATCGAACGGCGTTGGCGAGCACAGAGTGCTCTTCCAATTCATGATCGACTGATCGTCAACGAGCGAATGGTGGACCTGTCTCCTGGTCCCACCAGATCTGCTGGTCCCGCGTATCCCAAGGGCGTGCCCGGCTTCATGGACTGTGGTCGAATACAGACTCCTTGCAGTGTCGATATCCGATCCGCTAACCGAAGTACACTGATTGAAGGTTACGCTCGGAATGTCCCAATTAAAGTACTCGTTATTCTCGAACGACTTTCCGTTGAAAAGTATGTCAGTTCTCAATTGGCCGTCCTTCTCTTCATCTGCTGCACATGCTAGTGCCGTGAACACGCATGCGTTAAGACCAATTGTCTGCGACACTTCACTAAAGTATACATATCGCTTGGTCCTTCTTGATCCGATACCTTCCTCGACTGGAACATCAACGAAAATAACCTCGCTGCGCTCCTTATCTTGATCGAGGATCCCAGCGAGATCGCCGAGTTGCCGTATCACGTCTTCCACATGCATTCTAATCGTCGCTGGAGGATCTCCATCTGCGACGCTGCTGTTAATCGTATTCACAATAGGTTCAATAAGCGGCCGATAGTCGGCGTACGTCGTGCCCATGTACGTCATCGCAATTAGACTCGTACCTCTCTCCGTCGTCGTGGCGGTTGCCCACTGGGAAAACGCATCCCGGATGAAGGCCCGTGACTTGGCTCGGATCCCATCTGGCGGGTCGGGATCGTCGGGCTCATCCGGTTCCATGTCGCGCGGAAACGTATCGCTGCAGATGTAGTACGCGTAGGTCCGGTTACTGACCGGCTTACTTAGCGGAAAAGTCCCAACCCGCTCACCGCCGCTTGCCGCCCGATCCGACGGCCAGGCGTACGCGTCGCGGGCCGCGAAGACTGTGATGGCCGGGGCGTTGGGTCGAGGAGCGTCATACCGGAGCTGGATGGCATAGAGCCCATAGTTGTCGAGGCTGCCGATCGAATAGGACGTGGTTCCGGAAGGCAGAACTGGCGTGGGTGTGGTCGGATCAAACGCTTCGGCTGCGGCGTCCCAGGCAACCGACGTGTGATCGCCCTTGAACTTCCGGTACCTGACCTGGTACGACCCGCCGGCGGTGATATCACCGTGAATGGAATCGACCGGCGTCCAGGTCACATCCACGCTGCCACTGGCGCCCTTGGCGCGGAAGATCGGCGTGTCGATGATCACTATCGGCGCACTGAACTCGCTTGCCTGCGGGCTTACCGCCTGAACTCTCAGCGCATAGGCCTTGTAACTCTGCAGGCCAACGGCAGTGCCGCCTGGTTTGGTGATGTACTCAAGGTCGATGACGCACTTGGGTTCGGTCGGCCGTCCACCCGTCACCCCTTCGCATCTCGCGTCATGCCAGTCCGCCTGTCCCAGGATCTGGGCCCGGACCTGGTACTCCGTGGTCCCGGACAGGGGACCCCACGTCAGCACCGCCTCGCGCCCGGCCCTCGGCACGATGTCCAGGTTCTGCGGCACGGCCGTCTCGGCCAGCGTCGTCACCCGCCCGTCGCTGGACCAGGCCCCGCAGCGATCACGGCCGTTGGCCCCGCTGCCGTTACAGGCCTTTACGCGCACCACGTAGGTCGTGCCCGCGGCCCGGCCGTCGACGCGCCGGTTCCGCGCACTGGCGCCCAGCCAGGTCGTCGTGCTCGGCCAGCCCGACCCGCTCTGGCGCCACTGGAGGCCGTACCCCCGGATCGCCGTCCCGTGGTCGTTCGGCGCCGTCCAGTTCGCCGTGAACTCGGTCTGCCCAATCTTGCTGAACGTCGGCCGCCCCACCCGGGCCGGCGGGTCGGGTTCCGGCGCCGAGTCGGTGCGGCCGTCCTTGTTGGTCCAGCCGCTGCAGCGGTTGGGCCCGTTGCAGGCCTGGATGCTGAACCGATAGGACGTGTCCGATGCCAGCCCGCTGAACGTGCGGCTCGTGGTCTGGGCGTTGACCGTGACTTGCGCGCTCGACGGCTCGGACGCGCCCACCCGCCAGTGCCGCAGCCCATAGCCCGTCAGGCCCACCCCGCCGGTGTAGCTCGGCGCGCTCCAGGTCACCCGGATCTGCGTGGCGTCCGCGCTGAACGAGCCCCAGCGCGGCGTGCCCGGATTGTCGATCGGCAACGTCACCGAGGCCTGGCTGGACCAGCCCGAGCAGCGGGTCTGATTGGCGCCGTTGCAGGCCTTGACCTTGAACCAGTAAATCCGGTTGGGTGACAACCCGCTGAACGTATAGCTGCGGGTCGTCGCGCCGACCTTCTTCGCCTGGCTATCCGGCGGCCAGGCGGCGCCGTTGGCGCGCATGAGCACGTGGTAGCCCGTCAGCGCCGCGCCGCCGGTGGTCCCCGGCGCCCGCCACTGCGCCGTGAACTCCCGCGGCTTCGGATTCGGCGCCGTCGGCCGCGCGGGCGCCGCCGGCGCGGTCGCCGTGACGGTCACGGTCTGGTTGGCCGCGCCTTCGTTGGTCGTG
>JAJEGF010000092.1 GCA_022820025.1 Chloroflexota bacterium | reverse complement strand
GAACCTCCTCCAACGTCCTGATCCGCTCGGTCTGAAGTGTCACGATCATCCTCCGATGATCCCAAAAACCGACCCTTCAGGCTCACTTCCCGTTGGAAACCCGGCTCCCGTTCAGGCTCACTTCTCGTTGGATAAGACTTTGAGTTGACAACGACCCGGGAGGCTGCAACCCTCTCCGACGGCGCAGGGCAGGGAACCGGTCAACAACGGCGCGGCCACTCAGGAGTCGCTCAACAAGCAATGAATGGAGCGGAAAAGGCAAGTGGCTAGGGGCAGGGCTGGGGGTGAACTGACGATGACGCCGCAGTCGATGCGGCAGTTGGGCGCCGCCGCAATGGATCTGCTCATTGAGAGAATCAGTGGCCTGGGCGACGCCCATGCCTGGGACGGTGAGTTCCGCCAAGCGCTGCAGGACCGTCTGCCGTTGGCGCCGCCGGAAAACGGCCGGCCAGCGGAGGAGGTGTTGAACCAGGTAGCGCGCGACGTGCTGCCGTTCGCGGCTCGGCTCGATCATCCCCGGTTCTTCGGCTTCGTGCCATCCTCCCCCACCTGGCCCGGCGTTGTGGCGGACTTCCTGGCCGCCGGATTCAACATCAACTCCTGCACTTGGCTGGTGTCCAGCGGCACCAGCCAACTGGAGCTGATCGTTGTGGATTGGATGCGCGGCTGGCTCGGCTACCCGAAGACTGCCGGGGGGCTGCTGACCAGCGGCGGCTCCGCGGCCAGCGTCGAAGCGCTGGTGGCAGCACGGGAGGCGGCCGGACATCCGCAGAGTCCGACCATTTACATGAGCGACCAGTCCCATGGCGCTTTGAAGCGGGCGGCCTTAGTCGTCGGCGTGCGGCGGGAGCACATTCGTTTGATTCCCTCCGGCGACGACTTCCGCATTGACCTCGCCGAGTTGCTGCGCCTGATTCGCAAGGACCGAGCCAGCGGGCTGGTGCCGGTAGCGGTGTGCGCCAGTGCGGGGACGTCCAGCACGGGCGCCATCGACCCTCTAGCGGACATGGCGGAACTCTGCGCACGCGAAGGCATCTGGCTGCACGTGGACGCGGCGTACGGCGGGTTCTCGCTGGTGACGGAGGCCGGCAGGGAACGGCTTGCCGGCATCGACAGGGCGGACTCCGTGGGGCTGGACGCCCACAAGTGGTTCTTTCAGCCCTACGAAGTGGGCGCGCTGATGGTGAGGAATGCCAAGCACCTCGAAGCCGCCTTCACCATCGGCAACGACGTTCTCCAGGACACCGTTTGGGGCGCCAACCATCCGAACTTCGCCGACCGCGGGCTTCAGCTCAGCAGGACGGCGCGCGCCCTCAAGATCTGGATGTCCGTGCAAACCTTCGGCATGGCAGCGTTTCGCGCCGCAGTGCAAAACGGGCTCGATCTCGCACACCGCGCCGAGGCGTATGTCGCGTCCTCCCCGATGCTCGAGCCAATGGCGCCGGTGTCGCTGGGGATCCTGTGCTTCCGCGTCAATCCCGGCGGCCACGATGAAGCAGCTTTGGAGCGGGCCAACCGCAAGGTGCTGGCACAGGTGTTCTGGGACGAGTTGGCGTTTCTCTCGTCAACCTCGTTGAAGGGCGTCTTCGCACTGCGGCTGTGCATCTTGAATCACACCACGACGTGGGAGGACGTACGCAAGACGCTGGACCTGGTCGTTTCGCTCGGCGAGCAGGCGTGCGTGGGCGAATGAGCGATCCGCGATGGACGGTCCCCGCGCCCCTGGCGGTGGGCGAAGCGCGGATGGACGACGAAACCGCAATCCTAGTGCGCCGGCACGGCAATCCCGCCGGGCCGCGCATCGTGCTCAGCCATGCCAACGGCTTCGCCGTGGATGCGTACTATCCGTTCTGGTCGCTGCTCATGGATCGGTTCGATGTGGTGGTCTTCGACCTGCGCAATCACGGCTGGAACCCGGTCGGGGCGCTAGAGACCCACGCCATTGCGACCTTCGTGCGCGACATGGCGGCTGTGGCCCAGGCCATCGAAGCGCACTTTGGGCCCAAGCCCGCGGTCGGCGTGTTCCACTCGCTGTCCGGGCAGGCGGCGGCCATCGAGGCATGCTCGGGCGCGGGATCGTTCGCCGCGCTGGTGCTGTTCGACCCGTTCATCTGCCCGCGCGGATGTCACTCCGGTCACCGGGAACGTTTGCGCACGACCATGGGGCGGATGGTCGAAGGGGCCCGGCATCGCCGCGGATCGTTCGACAGCGAAGCGGCGTTCGCACAGCGGCTGCGCAACACGCCGGCGTTCCAGCTTCTCCGTCACGGGGTCGCGGACCTGCTGGCGCAGACCACGCTGCGTGCCGTGAACGGCGGATCGGAGTTCGTCCTGAGGTGCCCGCGGGAGTACGAAGCGCGCATCTACGAACAGGGCTACCAGCACGCCTCGACCGTGGACGTCGATGCCATCTCCTGCCCCGTCAAGGTGATCGGGAGCGACCCCGTGGCACCGCACTCGTTCCTGCCAACCGTGGCGATGGACGAGATCGTCGCGTTGAACTACGACTTTGTGCCCGACACAACGCACTTCCTGCAGCTCGAGGAGCCGGAGCGGTGCCTTGCCGCGCTGTTGGATTTCATCGGCGAGGACGGGGAACGGGCGCTCTCGGGAGCGCTGTAGCCGAGAGGGCGCAGTAGCTGCCCATGTCGATGGCTTTGCGCTAGTCCCGAGCCCACTCGGCGTGCACCGTGCAGGCATCAAGTTGGATGCTGCGCACCGTGATCTTCGCATCGGAACGGTCCAACGCGACGCGGGCGATTGTCTGCCCGTCGGCATCCCTACACGGAATGACGGGTGCATCGCTCTGGAAGGCGGCGAGCGGCTCGTGCTGGATCGAATCGAACAACCCTCCGGGTATCTCGACGAGCTGGTAGAGCCGCGGAGCTTGGTCATCGTCTTCCGCGCGGAAGGCGCGGAGCATGAGAATGGACGTCACGACATCTTGGTAGGCGGCGAAGAGCTCAAGCGTGGCCTGCCGCCGAGCCGCGGGCGTGCGAGTGTCCTGAATCCAAGCCGCCTCGGTGAGCTTCGAAATGTGAACGGTCGTTGGAGAAAGCCCCTTGGCAGCGGTGGACTTCAACGAAAGGTGCCTCGCACGGCCGGACCCGGCGCGCACGGAGAGGTCCACAAAGCGCTGGGTGGCCGAACTGGGCGGCGTCACGGGCCATCCAACATGGGAGCACGCATTGCGGAAGACGGCCTCGAACGAAGTCAATCCAAGGGGAACTGTGGTCGCTGCATGATGGACCGAAAGTGCGAGTCCGAAGTACTCGATCCACTCAGGGACCCCAGTGAGCCAAGTGCCTTGGGAGCGGATGTTGGCTTGGGACGGGTTGGACAGCGACTCGACGACGGTCGCGACAAAGGCGATTTTGGCCGGGGAGAACGAATCGAGCCTCGCCTTGAGTTCCTCAAGCGTCACAGGCCAAGCCGTCGCTCAATGAGTTCCACGAAAGATGGGTTGAGTTCGATGCCGACCCACCGGCGACCGAGCCCTTGAGCGGCGAGCAGCGTCGTGCCGGAGCCAGCATACGGATCGAGCACGACATCATTCGTCCTGCTGGTGACCGCAACGCACCGCCGGGCGAGCGACAGGGGCATCATGGCGGGATGGTCGTCGTCTTGACCGTTCGCCCGCTTCAGCGGCTCAGTCGGAATGTCCCATACGTTTCGCAACCGCCGACCGTTGGGGCCAGTCACGGCGGCGACGTCGTAGTAGTAGTCCTGCTCCTTCGAAAGCAGGAATACGGTCTCATGCGCCTTAGTGGGCCGGTCTCGCACGGACTCGGGGTGCGCATTGGGCTTGTGCCAAATGACCTCGCTGCGAACCCACCAGCCAGCATCCTGCAGCGCGAACGCGAGCCGCCACGGGACCCCGATCAGATCCTTGGGTTTGAGACCCTTGGGCGTTCGCGGTCTGACTTGCATGGCGCGCGCTCGATTCTTGCGATCCGGAGCTCGATAGCGCCTGTTACCCGAAGTGTACGAATCGCCGACGTTGAGCCAAACAGTGCCGTCCGGGCGCAGCACGCGCCGCAGTTCGTCAAAGGCGCTGACGAGGCTGCTTATGTACGAGCCCAAACTGTCGTCGCAGCCAATCTGATCGGGCACTTGGTAGTCCCTCAGCGACCAGTACGGCGGCGAAGTCACGACGGTCTGGATGGATTCTGACGGCAGCAGGCGAAGCGCTCGCCCAGCGTCCCCGCAGATCAGCAGGGGATCGACGATTGCGGAAACGCGAGAAGCGGAGTCCGAGAGCCGACGATAGGGGCAGGGCGGAATCAGATGCTGCTGGCGAACCGCACCGCTGCGATTCGCGCCGGGTGACGGGGTAGCCGGGCCTTGATTGTCGAGGGGCGGCTGGTCCGCGACCGTGGTGGGGATGGGATCGCTCATTCTGGCCGGTAGTGTGATGGACTGGTGGCGTCAGGGCAAGTTTCGGGGTGATCGCGGGTCGTCCGGCCCGGAGTCAACGAGGTAGCCCAAGACCCATGCTTTGGCGACTTTGGCGTTGGCAGGACGCTCACACCACGGTAGCGAGGGCCTAGTTGTCGTGACCAGAAGTATCGATAGGCGAGTTGCACTATTGCTGAAGCTCTTCAATTCTGAATTCACCATGGCCTCTACGTTCCT
>JAJEGF010000084.1 GCA_022820025.1 Chloroflexota bacterium | reverse complement strand
CGGAGGTCTGGGGGTTAGTCGACGGCGTAGGTGGATAGGGCGAGGGGGTCGAGGTGGAGGCCGAGGCCGGGTTTGGCGGGGTTGGGGGTCCAGTCGGGGCCTGCGGGTTCGGGGAATTCGGTGAAGATGATGCGGTCGGCGGCTTCGACGGTGCCGAGGCATTCGACGACTTGCATGTTGGGGGTGGCCAGGGCGAGGTGGAGGTGGACGAGCTGGTAGGCGTGGGAGGCGACGGGGATGTTGAAGGCGTCGGCGAGGTGGGCGACTTTCATCCACTCGGTGACACCGCCGACGCGGCCGACGTCGGGCTGGGCGATGTCGGCGGCTCCGCGGCTGAGCAGGTCTTTGAATCCGTGTTTGGTGTATTCGTGTTCGCCGGTGGCGATGGGGACGGTGAGGGCGGCGGCGATGCGGGCGAGGCCGTCGATGTCGTCGGCGAGGACGGGCTCCTCGTACCAGCCGATGCCGTATTCCTCGAAGCGGCGGCCGAGGCCGATGGCCTGCTTGGCGGTGTAGCCGTTGTTGGCGTCGACGTAGAGCTCGACGTCGTCGCCGAGTTCGCGGCGGACGGCGGCGACGCGGCGGAGGTCGGCTTCGGGTTGGGTGCCGAAGTCCATGCCGACTTTCATCTTGACGCGGGTCATGCCGCGCTGGACGTAGGAGAGTTGCTCGTCGATGAGTTGGCTGTCGGTGTAGGAGGTCCAACCGCCGCTGCCGTAGATAGGGGTCGAAGCGCGGCAGGGGCCGAGCAGCTTGTAGAGGGGGAGGCCCAGGGCCTTGGCCTTGAGGTCCCAGAGGGCGATGTCGACGGCCGAGATGGCCTGGAAGGCGAGGCCCTTGCGGCCGAAGCCGCGGACGCGCCAGAACATGTCCTGCCAGAGGCCCTCGATGTCGAAGGGATCGGCGCCGAGCAGGGTGTCCTTGAGGTCGTGCTCGACGACGGCCCGCAGGGCTCGCGAGGGCGCGGACATTCCGAGGCCTTCGATGCCTTCATCGGTGCGGAGGTGGACGAAGCAGTAGCCGCCGGCGGTCATCTGGAGGGCGGTGGCGTCGGAGATGGGCGGGTCGCGGGGGACGACGAGGAGGGTGGTTTGGACGTCGGTGATTTTCACGGGGTCGCTCCTGTGCGGTCGCCAGCCTCCAATGTAATGGGTCGGGCCGGAGCAGGTCTGGCTGATGGGTGGGTGTTTAGCGCCGCGGAGATCCGCGTTGGGACGGGCGGGGTGGCGGCGCGATAAGGTCGGGGGTTGGTTGGGACGGGTGCAGGGGCGGGGATGGACGGCGAGTCGGTTCTGGACGTGGCGAGCGTTGCAGAGGTTCAGGACGCGGTGCGGGCGGCGCAGGGGGCTGGGCGGCGATTGCGGGTAGTGGGGTCGCGGAGCCTGGAGCGGTTTGCACGGCAGCCGCAGGCTGACTTTTGGGGGCTGATCTCAACCGAGCGCCTCGAGTGGATGGAGGTGGCGGCGCGGGATTTCACGGTTCGGGTGGGGGCGGGGGTGTTGTTGGCGGAGCTGGACGAGGCGTTGGCGCGGCTGGGGTTGGTGTGGCCGGTGCGGCGGGTGGAGGCGCCGGGGACGGTGGGGGGTCTGATTGCATCGGGTAGAGGCACGACGATTGAGGCGCAGGACGGGCCGGCGCGGCGGTGGGTGCTGGGGGCGTGGCTGGTGGATGGGACCGGCGAGGTGCTGACGGTGGGCGGCGCGACGGTGAAGAATTCGGTGGGGTACGGGGTGACGTACGCGCTGTGGGGCTGCGAGGGTCGGCTGGGGGCGATGGTGGAGTTGACGCTGCGGGTGCGGGGGCGGCGGGAAGGGGACGACGCGCCGGAGGAGACGCTGGACCGCGCCGAGCTGGATGGGGCGGCGGCGCTGGTGCGGTGCGAGGACCTGGCGCCGGGGACGGCAAGGCAGGCACTGGATGGAATGGCGGGGGCTGTGCGAGCGGTTGGGTCGTCGGACGGGTTGCGGGCGGTTGGGGTTTATGGGGAGTGGGGGGCGGCTGAAGTTGATGTGGCGGAGTTGAGGGCGCAAGGGATTAGGGCGTGGGTTGAGGGGGGCGAGACTGACGGGGGTGTGCGGCCCGAGGCCGGTTGCGCGGAAGACCCTCACCCCAGCCCTCTCCCACGGGGAGAGGGAGAAGGAATGGATGGACCTCGCCCAGGGGAGACTTCTGCGACACCCCTCGCTGGGTGCGCGGAAGACCCCTCACGCCAGCCGTCTCCCCCAGGAGAGAGTCCTTTGCATAACCCAGGGTTGGTTGCGCGGAAGACCCCTCACCGATTTCGGCCGAAGACGCCCGAATCTGCCTCTCCCCTTGGAGAGGGAAAGAACGGCGGCTCCTCGAAGGGATTGACATCGCACACCCGTCCATCGGGTTACGCAACGGTCTCAGGAGAGGGAGTAAGAGCGGAGGGGGCTATCCAACTTGACGAGGGAGAAGGTGGGGGGCAGGTGGGGTCTGGGGCGGTTGCGGTGGTGCGGGGGGCGTTGGATCCGGATGGGGTGTTTGTCTAGAGAGCAGGGCCTGACGTGTTGGTGGGCGCGGGGCTGAAGGTGGCGGGGTGTGGATTCGTTCATGGCGCGCGGGCGGGGCCGGGCGAGTGGGCGACGTGCGGCCTGGTGCGGCTTCTGACTTGCGGCAGGGGCCGGCGCGCGCTGTAATTCCACGGGCGGATGCGCGCGTGAGGGAATATTCATGTCGCCGGCGGGTCTGGCGTGGCTTGACTATTCGGAGTCCGATCAGCGCCGGGCCCGGGAGATCGTTTCGATGTTCCTGCAGCCCGAAAGCCGCGACGAGCTGGGGCTGGGCCGGATTCGGGACGCGCTGAGCGACACGCTGTTTCCGGGAACCTCGTTTCTGCTGACGAGGGCCCGGTACCTGCTGTTTGTGCCGTGGCTGTATCGCGAGGGGGTGCGCCGGGGACACGGCGGGCAGAAGCTCTCGGCGTGGGTTGACTGGCATGAACGGCGGCTGATTGGCGCGCTGCGTGCCGGCGGGGACCACGCGGGGTTGATCGGGCGCGTCGTGGGGCCCGCGGTGCGAATCCTGCCGTCGACCATCTACTGGAACACCCTGCAACGATTCGGCATCTTGCGGCGCGAGGGAACGGAGGGCCAGGTTGCGGGTCTCCGACAGGTTGCACACCCGCAGGATGAAGCGACGGAGTTCCTGGAGCAGTCGGACGCGGTGTGGGCGCCCTCGATCCCATCGCCGCCTGACGACTTCTTTGACCTTGCCTGTTGCGACTTCAGCCTGACGCACGACGAGGCGACGTGGCTTGCGGAGCGGATCGTCGCGGCGGTGCCCGATAGCCTGCTCCAGTTCCTGGTGTCGCAGCGGAAACGCCACTCGGACAGCAACGCATACGCCTGGGAAGATCCGGAGGCCGTTGCGGCGGAGGGTCCGGTCCGGGAGGCGCTGGACGAGGCTCGGCGGTTTTCGGTCGCCATGCACGGGGCCGCGCTGCTTTACAACCTGCTGCTGGCCGAACGAGCGAATGAACTGGGTCTCTCAAGGTACGAGGGGCACCGGGACGGGTACAGGAGACGGCTTGACGCCTGGCGGAACGATTTTCAAGCAATCGACGCGGGGACCTGGGACCTGAATGGGTTGTGGGCGCTGGTCGCCGCACAAGGAAGGCCTGCCGCCGCGCCGACGCGTTCATTCGTATCCGAATGGGTTGACCTGGCGCGAACTAGCGGCGGACAGGTGGCGGACGACGGCGAGGCGCGGGAGCTGATTCGGAATCGGGAACGCGTGCAGAAGCGCGGCCAGGCGCGGCTGATCAATGACCGGCTGATGGGTCAGTGGGGCGGGGCGTCCGGATCCGGGCGTCTCAATTTCCGCTGGCCGGTCGTCAGGCGGATTCTCAACGAGATTGTGGATGGACGGGAGAACGGTGGTGCTGGCGCCTGACAGCCGAGAGTTGCTGCTGGACGCGCTGCGACCGCCGGCGGGTTGCTCGCTGGACCGGGCCGTGGCGACAACGTTCACGCTCGACCTGGAGACGGCGCTGACCGTGCCGCTTGCGTTTGCCGGTTTTCGATTGGACGAGCAGCCGGATCCCATCGAGGTCATGCAGTCGCTGCGCGGGATGAGCGACCGGATTGACATCTTCTGCCAGGCCGGCGCGATTGGAGCCGGGCGGTGGCCATCCGACCTGGTAGCGCTGCTGGAAGACGTCGTCCACGAGGTGGAGCGACCGCGGCCGGGGCACATTTTCCATCCGAAGACCTGGGTGCTCCGATTCCGCAACGAATCCCAGGAGACTTCATATCGGCTGCTGGTGCTCTCCCGGAATCTCACGGCCGATCGCAGTTGGGACACGATTCTCTGGCTGGATGGCCGGAGTGCGGCACGGATCAACGAGAGCAGCGAGCCTCTCGCGCGATATATTCGCGCATTGCCCGAGTTGGCCGCGACACCGGTGTCGCCGGACCGTCACGAGGTTCTGACCGAGCTCGCCGAGGAGTTGCGACGGGTCGAATGGGAGTTGCCGAGCGGCGTACGCAAGGTCCGATTTCATCCGATCGGACTTCCGTATGCGCGACGGTTTCCGGTCGAGGAGCACTTCAGCGGCTACCGAAAGCTCGTGATTTCAGCATTCGTCCGCGAGGGCGCGATTCGGCGGATCTTTCCGCCAAGGTCCGGCCGTCGGTACGCGCTCATCTCGCGCGGCGCGGAACTCGATGGTCTGCCAGAGGACGCGCTCGAGCACGTGGACGTCTATGAGCTCGATCCGACGGCGAGCCTCGCTGGGGATGACCCTGACGGGGAGGCCGACGGGAGCTTCTTTACGCAGCTGCATGCCAAGGTCTTTGTGGTCGAGCGCAACAAGCGGGCGCATCTCTTCGTTGGTTCAGCCAACGCGACGGATGCGGGACTGAGTCAGAACGTGGAGTTTCTCTGTGAGCTCGAGGGCCCGAAACGGACGCTTGGGGTCGACGCGCTGGTGGGCGAAGACTCGCCGCTTCGGGCCATGTTGACGCCGTACGATCGCAGTACGGAGTGTCGTGACGACCCGGCCAGCGTGGACGGCCGAGCGATCGAGAATCTGCTGATCGATATCGCGGGAGGGATCCGCTTCCGGACAACCGTTACCGAGGAATCCGAGGGATGGGTCGCGCGCATAGCGGCCGACGAGGCGCCGCGGCGCATCCCAGATGGGGCTTGCGTCACGATCGCTCCCCACAACCGTCCGGACGAGACCCATCCGCTCGATCCCGCAGCGCCTTTAGACGTCGAACTGCCACCCTGCGAACTCGCAGATATCACGGCGTTCCTTCGCCTCTCGGCGAGCCGGACGGTCAAGGGGAAACTGCTGGAGCGGTCCACGGTCGTCTGCTCACAGCTCGAGGGTTCGCCCGACGACCGATTCCGGCAGATCTTTGCCCGGCAGATCGACACGCCGGAGAAGTTCCTGCGGCTGCTGGCCCTGCTCATCGGGCTCGCCTCCGGGACGGTCACTGAAATCGCAGTGAACGGCGAGGGGTCGGGACGCTGGGCGGGAGGCGCCGGGCAAGGTGTGCTGGAACTGCTGGCGCGCGCGCTGGCCGAGAGTCCGGAGTCCATCGATCACCTGGACGAGATCATCGAGCACTTGCGCCGGTCGCCGCTTGGGCGGGAGGTCCTTCCGCCGGGCTGGGACGACGTGTGGCTGCCGGTGCTTGAGGCACGACGCGCGATGCGCGCGGAGGCTTCGTGACTCAGACAACCCGAGAAGATCGGGGCACAGTGCT
This sequence comes from Chloroflexota bacterium, assembly GCA_022820025.1. Lineage (GTDB taxonomy): Bacteria > Chloroflexota > UBA11872 > UBA11872 > UBA11872 > UBA11872. The sequence continues at coordinate 4,047 of JAJEGF010000084.1, read as the reverse complement.
CAGCGACTTTCAGCGAGCGACCGCGGAGCACGCGTTCCGGCGGCTGTATCGGGATGAGGACTCGTCGCGACGCTTCCTGGTGGCGGACGAGACGGGACTGGGCAAGACGCACGTGGCGCAGAAAGTCATCGCCCAGACCATCGAGCACCTCCAGCAGGTGGACCACGTGGGTCGCATCGACATCGTCTACGTGTGCTCCAACGCGGACATTGCTTCGCAGAACATTCGCAAGCTGAACGCTACGGGCTCGGAGAGTCCGAGCTTTGCGACGCGGCTTACCCTGTTGATCAGGCAGCCGGACGTGCTGAAACCCGCACCGGGCGGCACGGGCAAGCCGGCCACGTTTGTCGCATTTACGCCGGCGACATCGTTCCAATTCGGATGGCAACTGGGCAAGGCGGAGGAGCGCGCCGTGCTCTGCGTGCTGCTGCGCGACCACCTGGGCCTCGGAGGCGCGCGAGCGACCGCGGCAGAGCGGATCTTCCAGGGCGGCGTGTCGAACCGGCAGAGATTCGTCGACTGGTACATCGCCCCCGTGCGCTCGCGGCCGTTCGAGTCGAGCATCCAAAAGGAGTTTCTCGAGGCGTTCGATCGGAGTAGCGAGCGAGGGTCGTTCGTCGCCCTCGTCGAAGAGGTCGCAGGACGGCGGACCCTGACCAATATCCAGCGTGCGTCGGCGCGACAAATCGTTGGCAGGCTGCGCCGGATGCTCGCGCGAGCCGCCGTTTCGGCGCTGGAGCCGGACCTGGTGATCCTGGACGAGTTCCAGCGCTTTCGGGACCTGCTCGACGTGAAGACCGGCGGCGAAGCGGCCGAACTGGCGCACGAGTTCTTCAACCAGTCCGACGCGCACGTGTTGCTGCTCTCGGCAACGCCGTACAAGCCGTTTACGTATGCGGAGGAAGCCGACGAGGGCGGCGGTCATTACGCGGACTTCCTGAAGACCCTGGAGTTCCTGGCGCACACGGACGAGCCCGTGGAAACCCTGCAGGCCGATCTGGACGCCATGCGACAGGCGGCGCTGGCGGGCGAGCCGACGGCGGCGATTCGAGACCGGGTACAAGCGCAACTGCGGAAGTGGATTGCCCGGACCGAGCGACCCACCGGCGACCGGCGTGCGACGACCCTCGATGCGGCGACGAATCAGTTTCTCGTGCTATCGGACGACTTTGCCGGCTTCGTGGCGCTGCGACGCGTAGCGGGAGAGGTGAATGCGCCGCTTGGGGTCGAGTACTGGAAGTCCGCGCCCTACTTCCTCAACTTCCTGAGCGGCTATCGCGTCGGAGAGCGTGTGCGGGACTGGATGAAGGACGCCGAACTCCGGTCTCGCCTGGTCCCGCTGTTTGGCGGCGCCCAGCGCATTGACAAATCCGACGTGGAAGGATTCCAGCCGCTCGACTGGGCGAACGCGCGGATGCGCGCGCTGTACGGGGCGACGCTGAAAAAGGGCTGGTGGCGCTTGCTCTGGATGCCGCCATCGCTTCCCTACCACCAACCTGGCGGCCCGTATGAATCGGTCGATTCAACCGAGATCACCAAGCAGCTCATTTTCTCGAGCTGGGTGGCCGCGCCCGCAGCAATCGCTTCGCTCCTGAGCTACGAGGTCCAGCGACAGATCTTCACCCGAGCGGGGCAGCACTCAAACACGCCGGCGGCCCGAGCAGCTCTCGCGCGGCGTCTCGACTATCGGATGGCCGATGGGCGGCCTGCTTCGATGTCGACGCTGGCGTTGTTCTGGCCGCAGCCGACGCTTGCCGCCCGCACGGACCCTTTGGACGCTGCCCGCGACCACGACGAGTTGCCGACTGTGGAGCGTCTGCTCGAGTGGGCGTCCGGCCGCGTCGAGGAAGTCGTCGGACCGAATGGCGGCACGAGTGCAACAGCTAGCGCCGCCTGGCACTGGTTCGCGCCGGTGCAGGCCGATCGGGGCAGCGCGCTGGCAGCCGCGCTCAGCGGGGAGTGGCGACGCAACCTTGCCGACGCCCTGCGGGGAGCTTCGCCCGATCATTGGTCCGAGGAGGAGCGGGGCGAGGCGCTCGTCGCGCACGTCAGCCACATGCAAGAGGCTATCGGGGATTGGGCGCCGGAGTCGGAACGGCCGTCGGACCTGGTAACGACCAGTGCGCTTCTCGGCTTGGGAGCGCCGGGGAACATCGCGTGGCGAGCGCTCAAGCGGCTGCGGCGAGCGGACGACCAGGTAACCGAGTTGGGCCACTGGCGCGCGGCGGCGATCCTGGGGTCGGGCTTGCGGAGTCTTTTCGCGCGTCCCAACGCGATGCTGCTCCTCGACGGCCTCTACGGAGCCCCAGGCAGCGCGCGTGCGGACGAAGGCGCCTATTGGCGCCGGGTCGCACGGTATTGCATCGACGGGGGTCTCCAGGCGGTCCTCGACGAGTACATCCACCACCTGGCCGGCGAGTCCGGAGCCGACACGACGACCGATGAGGGGCTGATCTCACTTGCGGTGACCGCACGGCGGGCAATTGCCGTGCGGGAGTCGGTCAACCGCGCAACCGACATCGATCACTTTGACGGCGAGGGCATCGCGTTCCCGAGCCGGTTCGCCATGCGTTTCGGCAGCACGCGTTATAGCCAGGATGAAGCCAGGCTCCCGGAGGTCAGGGCGGCTTTCAACTCGCCGTTCTGGCCGTTCGTGCTGGCGACCACATCCATTGGCCAGGAGGGAATCGACTTTCACTGGTGGTGCCACTCGGTGGTCCACTGGGACCTCCCCGGCAACCCGGTCGATTTCGAGCAGCGCGAGGGCCGGGTGGATCGTTACAAGGGTCACGCGATCCGCAAGAACGTGGCGGCCGCGCACCGATCGGCCGCGCTGGCCCCGGGAGTCGGCGATCCCTGGACCGCGGCCTTTGAAGCCGCCGCGACGGAACGAGACGACGGGCTGGGCGACCTCTCCCCCTACTGGATTTACCCCGGCGATGCCCAACTCCACCGGCGAATCATGGCCTTTCCCCTGAGTCGCGACGAGAAGCGATGGGACCGGCTGCAAGAGTCGCTGGCGCTCTATCGACTGGCCTTCGGTCAGCCCAGGCAGGAGGACATGCTGGCCGTGCTTCAACGCCGCGGCGTCGCCGGGGATCCGGAACGGATCGCGGAGATGCGGATCGACCTGCGGCCGCCGGCTCCAAACACGAATACGTAAACGCTGCATCCAGTTTTGGCAGCCGGCGGCGATACGGCCGGGAGTCTCGATTGACTTTCTGTCGTCGACGGCTCGGGGTTCGCCTGTGACGAAGCTGGAGACCCCTCGGACGCATGGGGTCTGGATGATCGGCTGCCGGCAGGGGGTGGCCGGCGGCTACGAACGGAGTGGGCCACGGAGTCGGCGCAAGATTCTGGCGGGCTGAGTGGACAGGGTGGCCTATACTCTGGGCTTCTTCGGGGCGTGGCGCAGTCTGGTAGCGCGCATCGTTCGGGACGATGAGGTCGGAGGTTCAAATCCTCTCGCCCCGACCACTCTCGTGACGACCGCTCGCACTGGCGGCGGGCCGGCACGCACTGCTATCCGTCAGGAATCTCCGGCTAAGGCGCCGTGCGCCAGAAGTCTTGCGGATGCGCTGGTACACGCGTGATTCGGCTGGTGTGTGAGACTCGGGTGGCGTGGCACCGGCGGACTGGCGCCGGCGACATTGACGAGGATTGACGATGGCTGAGAGCGACCCTGCTTCCGACGCACTCTGCGACGTGGTTTATGGCCTGGCCGTGGTAGGCACGGTATCGGCCGACGGCGAGCCGAACGGGATGACGGCGAACTGGATGTCGCAGGTGTCGTTCGATCCGCGGATTTTTGCCGTGGCGATCCAGGACACGGCGCACACGCGGAAGAACATCGACGAGACGGGCGTATTCAGCATCTCGGTGCTGCCTGAGGGGTCGAAGGATTTGTCGCTGAAGTTCACGGCGAAGTCGACCAGCGGGGAAGGTCGCCTGGAGGGCGAGCCGGTGTCGACGCACGAGACTGGAACGCCGGTGCTGGACGCGGCGACTTCGTGGTTTGAGTGCAAGGTGGTGTCGTCGTCGCAGCCG
>JAJEGF010000009.1 GCA_022820025.1 Chloroflexota bacterium | reverse complement strand
AGGAGGTGATCCAGCCGCAGCTTCCGCTACGGCTACCTTGTTACGACTTCGCCCCAATCGCCAACCCCACCCTCGACGGCTGCTTCCCAAGGGTTAGCTCACCGGCTTCAGGTGTTGCCGACTTTCATGGCGTGACGGGCGGTGTGTACAACGCCCGGGAACGTATTCACCGCAGTGTGCTGACCTGCGGTTACTAGCAACTCCGACTTCATGCAGGCGAGTTGCAGCCTGCAATCCGAACTGAGACCGGCTTTAAGGGATTCGCTTCCTGTCGCCAGGTTGCTGCCCGTTGTACCGGCCATTGTAGCGTGTGTGTAGCCCGGGATATAAGGGCCATGCGGACTTGACATCATCCCCACCTTCCTCCGCGTTGTCCGCGGCAGTCACGCTAGACACATACAACTAGCGTCGAGGGTTGCGCTCGTTGCGGGACTTAACCCAACACCTCACGGCACGAGCTGACGACAGCCATGCAGCACCTGTTACACGGTCCCGAAGGAACTCCCGATTTCGCGGGATAGCCGTGTAATGTCAAACCCCGGTAAGGTTCTTCGCGTAGCCTCGAATTGAACCACACGCTCCGCTGCTTGTGCGGGCACCCGTCAATTCCTTTGAGTTTTAGTCTTGCGACCGTAGTCCCCAGGCGGGACGCTTACCGCGTTAGCTCCGGCACGCAGGGGGGTTGAGCCCCCCACACACCTAGCGTCCATCGTTTACGGCGCGGACTACCAGGGTATCTAATCCTGTTTGCTCCCCGCGCTTTCGCCCCTCAGCGTCAGGTCAGGCCCAGACCGCCGCCTTCGCCTCTGGTGTTCCGTCCGGGATCTACGCATTCCACTACTCCCCCGGACGTTCCACGGTCCTCTGCCTGCCTCCAGCCTGGCGGTTTGCTCGGACCCTCCCCGGGTGAGCCGGGGGCTTTCACCGAACACCTACCAAGCCGCCTACGAGCGCTTTACGCCCAGTGATTCCGGATAACGTTTGCCACCAAGGTATTACCGCGGCTGCTGGCACCCTGTTAGCCGTGGCTTATTCCTGGGGTACCGTCATTTGCGTCCCCCAGAAAAGGGGTTTACAACCCGAAGGCCTTCATCCCCCACGCGGCGTCGCTGCGTCAGGCTTTCGCCCATTGCGCAAGATTCCTCCATGCTAAACCCCGTAGGGCTCGGGACCATATCTCAGTCCCCGTGTGGCGGATCATCCTCTCAGACCCGCTACCGATCACTGCCTTGGTGAGCCATTACCCCACCAACTAGCTAATCGGCCGCAGCCCCCTCAGCCGGCGCCATGACAGGTTCCCCTGCCACAGCTTTCGTCCACCTGTCTACCAGGCGACCATATGCGGGATTACCTCCGGTTTCCCGGAGTTTTCCCCCACCGACCGGTAGGTTAGCTACGTGTTACGCACCCGGACGCCACGGTCGTGGGCGCTCCGAAGAGCCTCCCCGTACCGTTCGACTCGCATTGGTAAGGCACGCCGCCAACGTTCATCCTGAGCCAGGATCAAACTCGCCAATCCAATCTCAACACACGCCCTGGCGGGCGTGATACAGATCGCAATTACTTCAGGGCACCGGGTATACCGGAGCCCTGAGCCACCGAGTCATCCTCGAATCACGTGGATTACTGTCGCGCCAGACACATTGGAATGACGCGAGTACTCGCACTCACTCTTCCCCTGTTAAGGTGCCGTCGCGCCCGCGACCGGCCGGTAATGGCCGGTGCGCCACCGGGGCGGCTGATGAATCAAGCGCCGCCGAACTGCGCGGATGCCTTTTCAGGCAGTCGCCCATCGTAGCACGTCCGGGAGGGGTGTCCGAGGCGTTCTTCCCGCTCGACGGGCCCATGCTGGCCGCCTGGACGCCTTTTCGGGTGCTAGGATGCGCGAACACCAAGGTTGACGTGACACACCTCGTATCAAGATTGGTGGAGGGAGTCGGCCCAACGAAGCCGGGCAACCTTCGGGCGAACGCTCGAGAGGGTGCCAATTCCGGTAGCGGAAGCTGCAAGATGCGAGGGTCACCGGCGCGAGGCAGCGCCCCAAGGGCGGGGCGCACGGCGCCAAGGGGTTTGCGACGGAGTGAACGGCCCACCGTCCCCAGTTGTTGGGCGGCCAATGGCGATGACCGTGCCCGCGCGTGACGCGGGCGGGCCGGGTTACCCGGCGATACGGGACTTCGCCATCCGCTGACCTCTCCGTCGGCGCCTCTGCCAAGGATCATCCGCATGTCCACGACTCAGACGCTTCGCTGTCGCGAGTGCGGTCGCGCCTACCCATTGCAGGCCACGCACATCTGCGAGTTTGATTTCGGGCCGCTGGAAGCGCAGTTCGACTACGCCGCCATCCGCAAGACCATCTCGCGCGACGCCATCGCCGCGCGGCCGCCCACGCTCTGGCGCTACCACGAGTTGTTGCCGGTGGAGGGTGGTTGGGACGAGACCTGGCCGGTCGGGTTCACGCCGCTGCAACGCGCGGACAACCTGGGCGAGCGGTTAGGCCTGACCAACCTGCACATCAAGAACGACACCGTGAACCCCACCTACTCCTTCAAGGACCGGGTGGTGGCGGTGGCGATCACCAAGGCCCGCGAGTTCGGGTTTGAGACCTTCGCCTGCGCGTCCACCGGCAACCTGGCCGGGGCGGTGTCGGCCGCCGGGGCGCGCCACGGAATGCCTACCTACGTGTTCATGCCCGCCGACCTGGAAGTGGGCAAGATCCGCGGGGCGGCGGTGTATGGCGCGGGCATCGTGGCGGTGGAAGGCACCTACGACGAACTGAATCGACTGTGCAGCGAAATCGCCGACCTCTACAACTGGGCCTTCTGCAACATCAACATCCGGCCCTACTACGCCGAGGGATCCAAGACGCTGGCCTTCGAGTCGGTGGAACAGCTGGGCTGGGTGGCGCCGGATCACATCTTGGCGCCGATCGCCTCAGGCTCGCTGTATACGAAGATGGGCAAGGCGATGAAGGAATTGGTGGATGTGGGGCTGCTGGACAGCCAGTCCACCCGCATCCACGGCGCCCAGGCGGACGGCTGCGCGCCGGTGGCCGAGGCCTTCGCGCGCGGACAGACCACGTACCGACCGGTTCGCCAGCCCGATACCGTGGCGAAGTCGTTGGCCATCGGCAACCCGGCCGACGGGTTCTACTCGCTGAAGCTGGCGCAGGAAGTGGATGGCGTGATCGAAGCCGTAACCGACGACGAGATCGTGGACGCCATGCGCCTGCTGGCTTCCACGGAAGGCATTTTTGCCGAGACGGCCGGCGGCGTGACAATTGCGGTATTGGCCAAGCTTGCCGAACGCGGCGTAATCGCTCGGGACGACCTGACGGTGGCGCTGGTGACCGGCAACGGGCTGAAAACGCAGGAGGCAATCGACGGCCGAGTGGACGCCCGTTATGAGATCCGACCGAGCATCACATCGTTCGAGCAGACGCTGGCCGACCGCGGCGTGCTGACGCCAGCCTAATTCGCGCAGGAGACGCACTTATGCCCAATGTCCGAATTCCAACCCCGCTCCGCAACCTGACGGACGGCAAGAACAGCGTGGACATCGACGCCACGAACGTCGGCGACCTGGTGGAGAAGCTGAACGCCGCCCACCCCGGATTCTCCGAACGGATCCTGGACGAGGACGGCGAATTGCGGCGCTTCGTCAACATCTACGTGGACGGCGAGGACATCCGCTACCGCGAGGGATTCGACACTGAAGTCGGCCCGAGCGACGAGGTGTCGATCGTGCCGTCGGTGGCGGGAGGCTAGTCCGAAGACCGCTCATCCCGACCGGCCGCTTACGGAACCCCCGTGGCTTGACTGAAGACCGGAGACCAAGGCGCCTCCGCTATAATTTGGTCCGAGTCACGGGGATCTTTCCCGATGACCGACTCGGGGACGATGCGCGGCGCGACCGACTGTTCACGGGTCGCGAAGGAGGGTAATCCCCCGATGACCGAGCATAGGAGGATGCGTGCCGCCCTTCTATTCGCGCGTCCGTCGGCGTTGGGGGGCATGGCCAGCATCCTTGATTTCGGCGACACGCTGACCGAGTACAACACGGCAAACTCGCCCGAGCAGGCCGACGTACTGGCCCTTTGGAGCGACTGGCTGGCGGTGGGCGACGACATGTGGGCAGCGCTCAGAGCCTACGAAGGCACCGAATCGGAAAACCAGATTCCGACGAGTTGACTTCTCCAGTAGCGAAGCAGCGTCGTCGTGAGTGAGGACGAGCAGTCCAAGCAACACAATCACTCGAGGGATGCGCCGGGGAATGTGGCTCAGCCTCGCCCTCGCCCGGACGCGCGGGCACAGATCGTAGAAGCAGTGCATGCGTCCCTGTACGCGGGTCCGATTCCTCCACCTGAAGCGTTGGCTCACTACGAACGCACCCTGCCAGGGGCGGCGGACCGGATTCTGAAAATGGCTGAGAGCCAGCAGGCGCATCGGCAGGCGACCGAGACTGCTGTGGTCAACTATGAAGTTCGGCGCGGAATGGCCGGACTAGCCGCAGGGGTGGGGTCACGCTGGCCGCGTTTGCACTCGCCGGAGCGCTCGCGGCGCTGGGGCAAACCACGTTCTGGCTTTGCGACCGCGATGGTTGCCATCGCCTCGCTCGCCGGCGTGTTTGTCGTAGGACACTTCAGTCGGCGTCGAGAGCGAAAAGTGCGCCTTGAGGAGACGCTTAACCCAGCCGTGGATGTCACAACCGCGCCTGACGAAAAACCCTCTGGACCGCAACTTCCGCGAAAGTGACAGCGGCCCGAGCGTCGAAGTGTCAATCGTGCCGTCGGTGGCGGGAGGCTAGTCCAGACCACCCGCACTCACGGGTGCGGCGCCTTGATCCCCGGAGCTTCGGCTCCGGGACGAGGATAGGTGCACAGTCGGCCGCCGGAGTTTTCGGCGCCTATCGGCCGCCGATGGTCTCGAAGACAGCATCGGCCTCGGCCAGTTCGCTGGGGGCGAAGTCGATTCCGAGGCTGCGGGCCCGCGCCAGGTTGAAGTTCGTGTCGGTCTGTTTCGGATCGACAATGGGTATGGTGGCGGGGTCGGCTCCATTGAGAATGTCCGCGCCCAGCGCGCCGACGTAGGCCCCGGTCTTGAGCCCCGAGTTGCCCACCGCGACCAGAATGCCGTCACGCGCCCAGTCGGCCACGAGGCCAAGCTCGGGCAGGTTGTTTTCCGCCACCATCCAGTCGATCACGTCGGCTGGAGGGACGATGGCGCCGCTTGCATCGCGGAGCTGGTGGAAGTTCACGACGGCGATGAGGTCGGCCTTGTCCTGATAGTCAATGACGGCGCCCTTCCACTCCTCGAACGTCTCTAACAGCAGAAAGTCAAGGACCTCGTATGGCCTGGCGGCGGCGGCCTGGTCGTCGCGCCGGAAGGCGGTACGAACGGCCGCGGCGCCCGGGCCGGCATCGGCGAGGATGACGACCCTGGCCGCATCGGGAAAGAGCCGCCGCGCGGTCGCGAAAGCCTCGGTGTGGGGGATGCGCTCCAAGGCCCCGGTAATCGTCCCGCCGGGCTTGTCGAGACTGGCGATGGGGGCGTAGATCGTCGGGTCGATGTTGACACCGGCGAAAACGGTGGGGATCGGAGCGTCGGGGCTCTCCTCGGTGTACCTGACGGCCACGTGCTCGAGCGCGACATCGTCGGTGACAAACAGGAGGTCGGGCTCGAAGGCTCGCAGGGCCTCGAGAGCCTCGTCGGCGCGCTGCTCGATCTGTTGCGGGCCTGTGAAGGTGATCCGCGTGTCCATTTCGAAGGTCTGCAACTGGTAGTCGCGATCCCTGGCCAGACCTTCTTGGGCCAGGCCCTGGATGATTCCCTGGTGGAGTTCCCTGGTCCATGAGAACTCGCCGCTGTACGAGTGCACGACAAAGATGCGATGTGGTTCGTCGGCGGAGGCATCGGTGGGCGCGGAGGTGGGCGAGTCGCAGGCCACGGCGACGGCCAGAGTCACCAGGAGTGAAGCCAACCCCAATGCGATCCGGGGGATGAATTGCCGATCAGCCATGAAGCTCACGTCCAATAGCCTTCGCAATCATTGGTAGGCCCGGCACCGGGGGTTGTCCAGCTTCCGGCCGTCGCTCGCTCAGGCGTCGGGTGGGAGGGGTTTGCGGTTGTCGAAGCCTTCGTCGCGGCCGTGCCAGTAGTCGATCGAGTCTTCGCCGAGACGCCAGCAGAGGAATACCTCGTCGCCGTCAAGTTCCGACGGAAAGTCGATCAGCCCGGTGGAGGGGTCGCGCAGCACGATGTTGCGCGACCTGAGCCAGGCGACCAGCGGCTGGACGTCCCAGAGGGCGGCGACGAGCGCCTGGTGGGCCAAGCTCACTTCAACGGGGGTGCGGCGACTGGAGGTTTGGGCGACTTCGAACGCCTGTCGCTCGGAACCGGCCTCCATCCAGACGCGCTGCAGGCTGCCGACGATGCGGCGGAGCTCGGGCAGGAGTTCGGTGGCTTCCTCCAGCGTGTAGGTCAGGCCCTCCTCGTCGTGCTCGTCCATGGGTCGCGGCCTCGCCTCAGGTCGGTAGGTAAGTATCGGCCAGCGCGGCACGGCCGTGCGGCCCGGCAGCGCCGATCGCCGGCCACATGGTGCGTTCGCGCACGACGGCCAGCGTGGGATACCAGGCGGCGCGCAGGTTGCCGGCCAGGTAGACCGAGCCACCGGCGACGACGGAACCGTGGTTGCCGGCCAACGCGAGCGCGGCCTGGAGGGCATCGTGCGGATCTGAGGCCTGGGCGATGGGGGCTTGTCCGCTCCTGTCACCGGCGTCGGCAAGCTGGCTGACGGGGAGCGCGGGCTTGCGGTAGACCCGCGGCTCGGTGGCCACCCAGACGTCGAGGTGAGGCAGCAACTGCGGCAGGACCTCGGAGGCGGCACGGTAGCCGACCATGCCGATAAGGCCGACGCGGGGGCGGGGCAAGTTGGCACCGTCGATCACCTGGCCAAGGGCTCGGGCCTTGTCGCGATTGTGGGCGCCGTCCAGGTAGACGGCGGTTCGGCCGGGCATGCGTTCGAAGCGGCCGGCCAGGCGGCCCCGGGCAACCGCCTGCCTGACCTCGGGCGAGAGCGTGGAGCTCGAAGCGCCCAGAACTTCAAGGGCGGCCTCGGCGAGGCGGGTGTTGCGCGAACGAAAGTCGGCGCCGTCCAGCGGAACCTCGACCAGCGGCTGACCGATGGCGGCGGCGGCATGGCGCACGGGTGGCTGGGCCTCTGGCCGGAGCGGGCCGCACATCGCGATTGCATCGGGCTTGAAAATGCCGGCCTTGTGCCAGGCCACGGTTTCGAGCGTGCCGCCGAGGCTCTTGAGATGGTCGCGGCCCACGCTGGTAATCAGCGCCAGGTCGGGATTGATCACGTTGGAGAGGTCGAAGCGTCCACCGGCGCCGACTTCCATGACGGCAATGTCGACCCTGGCACGAACGAAGTACTCCAACGTGAGCGCCACCCAGACCATGCCGTAGGTGGGCTGGCCGTCGGGATCGGTGGCGGCGAAGCGGTCGACATACGGGCGGATCCAGTCCACCAGGTCAACCAGGTCCGAGGGCCGGGCCAGTTGGCCGTCGCAGACGAACTTTTCCAGGGCAGTCTGCAGGTAGGGCGTGCAATGCAGGCCAGTGCGCAGACCGGAGGCGGACAGTCCGGCCGCCAGCTTGGCGGCGACGGAGCCTTTGCCGGACGTGCCGCCGACGTGGACGCAGCGGAGACCGTCCTGCGGGTTGCCGAGGCTGTCGAGGAAACGGCGGAAGCGGGCCAGGCGGCGTTCACCGGCCTGGATGGACTGCTCGAGCGTGCGCGGCGTCGTGGGGCCGGCGGCGCCCTGGATCAGGCCGTTGACGTAGCCGACGGCGGCGTGGCCGGCGGCGATCTCGTCATCGGTGACCGGCGCGTCGTCGCCGGCCAGGACCGACGCCTCAGGCACCGGCGCGTTGGGCGAGTTCGAGGGCCTTGAGCATTCCGGCGAAAGACTCGCGGGAGTTGGCTTCCCGGCTGCGGTGCTCGGGATGCCAGTGGGTTTCCAGGTTCACCGCCCCCGCGAAGCCATCGTCGATCAGGGCACGAAGCTGGCCCTCGAAGTCCATCTCGCCTCGGCCCACGCACTCCCAGGCGATCAGGCCGGTCGCGTGATCGACCACGCGGGCATCCTTAATGTGGACGTGATCGATCCAGGGGCGGGCGAGCTGATAGCCGCTCGGGAATGGGTCGCCGCCGGACACGAAACCGTTGGACGGGTCCCAGTTCAGCCTGACTCGGGGGTGGTCGGTGGCTTCCAGAATGCGCACGGTGTTGACGGCGGTGTTGCCCCAGCAGCTGCGGACGTTTTCGACCAGGAGCGTGACGCTGGCGGATTCGGCGCGGTCGCCGGCGTCGCGCAGCACAGCCACGATTCCGGCCAGGCGGTCGTGGGGCAGGGGTCCGCCGTCGGGCAGGCGCGGGCTGGGATTGCCCATGCCGACCATGTCGTCACGCCGGCAGGAGAAGATCCGGACGTAAGGCGCCCCGAGGGCCTGGGCGACGCGGATGCCGCCTTCCAGTTCGATGCGGTGCTGGTCCCAGCCGTCGATGGAGGCCAGGTCGCCGACGTCGCCGGGCGGCAGGATGAGGACCTTGAAGGCCTGCGTGCCGACGGCGGAAACGTAGAGTCCGCCACGCTCGACAGCGGCACGGGTGCGTTCGACGATGGCGTCGTCGCACTCGTAGGCCGCGCGGCCCCAGAAGTCCTCGATCTCAATCTGGGACATACCGAGGTCGGAGGCGACGGCCACGCCGACGTCGACGTCAGAGGAGATCTCGCTGTTGACCACGCCCACCGAAAACGGAAGGTTTGTGTCTACACGGGTTGACATGTCAGGCCGCCGTAGTTCGAGACCAGAAGGACATCAGGAGTTCCTCCATTTCGGAGCGGCGGTCCACGGCCGCGCGCAGCGCCTTCATGTCGAGGCCATCGCTGCTAACCGACACGCCGCGCAGGTGCTCGGCCACGTCGTTTGAGGCCCGGGTCCAACCGTGCATGAGGCTGCGGAGTTCGCGGGCCTGTGGCCGCGTGAGCGCCATGGGCGGCTCTCCGGCGAGGTAAGTGGGCGAGCGTAGCGCGTCTGACGGCTTGTCGGACGCGGCAGTGGCGGAAATGGGCCGGTGGTAGACTCCGCTTCCTGTTGCCGGCGTGCGGCGCCCAGAGGTTACAGGCGTTGCCGCCGCTTGCCCCTTTGCCGCGGGAGGCCCAATGGCGATTCATACTGGCGCGCCGCGTCGCTCGACGCTTGCGCCCCGGGACCACGCCAAGCTGGACGACCTGCGAGCGCGCCTGGCCGACCTGAAGGACGAGCCTGGCGCCACGCTGGAAGCGCTTTATGCCGCGCAGGCCGTCTTCTCGTACGTGCCGCCCGAGGCCGTGACGATGATCGCCGAGGAACTCAGCCTGCCGGAGAGCGAAGTCTTCGGCGTGCTGACGTTCTACACGATGTTTCACCGCAAGCCCTCGGCCAAGTACGTGCTGCGGGTGTGCCGGGACCTGAGTTGCCACATCTCGGGCGCCCCGGCGGTGCTGCAGGCCTTCAACGAGGTGCTGGGCACGCGCGTGGGCGAGGTGACCGAGGACGGGCTGTTCGAAACCGAGTCGGTCTCCTGCCTGGGGCTGTGCGACCTGCAGCCGGCCACGATGGTGAACCTGGAGCAGCACGGTCCGCTGAACGCGGAGAAGGCCCGCGGCCTGCTGGCCGAGTTGCGGGCGCGAGGCGACTGATGGAACTCGTCGTCACCAAGAATTTCGGTAACCCGGAGTCGTGGACGCTGGACGGCTACCGTGCGGCGGGCGGGTACCAGGCCCTGGCAAAGGTCCTGAACGAGATGTCGCCGGAGGACGTCTCGGAGTTGGTGAAGGCGTCTGGGCTGAGCGGGCGCGGCGGGGCGTTCTTCCCCACCGGGCTGAAGTGGCAGTTCGTGCGCTCCGATCCCAAGACGCCGCGCTACGTGGTGATCAACGGCGACGAGAGTGAGCCGGGCACGTACGTGAACCGCTACTCGCTGGAGTTGGATCCGCACCTGATGCTGGAAGGCATGTTGATTGCGGCCTACTCCTGTCATGCCACGCTGGGCTATGTCTACATCCGCGGCGAGTACGGGCTGGCGCACGAGCGCACGCAGGCGGCAATCCGCGAGGCGTACGAAGCCGGGTACCTGGGCCAGAACATCCTGGGCAAGGAAGGCTTCGATTTCGAGGTGACGTTCCGCCGTGGGGCCGGGGCCTACATCGTGGGCGAGGAAACCGCGCTTTTCAACTCGCTGGAAGGCAAGCGCGGGAACCCGCGCTACAAGCCGCCGTTCCCCACCAACGTGGGCGTGTGGGGATTGCCGACGGCGATCAACAACGTGGAGACGCTGTCCGCGGCGCCGGCGATCATCGAGAACGGGGCCGAGTGGTTCCAGAACCTGGGCCACGGCGAAGCGGCCGGCACCAAGATGTATTGCCTGTCCGGCCGGGTAGCCAAGCCGGGCGTGCACGAGTTGCCGCTGGGCACGACCGCGCGCGAGTTGATCTACGACTATGGCGGCGGGGTGCTGGACGGACGGCCGCTGAAGGGCTTCAAGCCGGGCGGCGCGTCATCGGCGGCGCTGGGTCCGGAGCACCTGGACGCCGCGCTGGAACCGGGTTCCATGGCCGCGCTGGGCACAATCATGGGCACCGGCGGGGTGGTCGTCTACGACGACACGGTCTGCATGGTGGACGCGGCGTACCGCGACGCGCTCTTCTTCGAGGAAGAGAGTTGCGGCTTCTGCATTCCGTGCCGCGAGGGCGCGCCGAACCTGGTGCAGATCTGCGAGCGGATCATGTACGGGCAGGGTTCGCTGGACGACCTGGATCTGCTGGAAGACCTGGGCGCGAGCATGATGGCCTCGTTCTGCGGGCTGGGGCAGTTTGCGCACCAGCCGGTGCGCGGGGCCGTGCGGGCGTTCCGCGACGAGTTTGAGGCGCACATCCGCAACCGTCACTGCGAAGCGGGCGTCTGCCGGTTCTCGAATAACGGGCGGCTGGCCTAAGAGGGACGCGGGCTTCGGTTCGCAGGCGAAGCGGGTAGCTCGAAGTCTCTTTGGGACTGCTTCGTTACGCCGTTGCAGCCGGTTCGTTGCGGCCGGAGTCGTCGGTCCAGCGGTACTGACAGCGGTCGTTGTAGTCGCAGTAGCGGCAGTGTTGGCCCGGGGTCGGCGTGAAGTCGGCGGCGCCGATGCGCTCGGACAGTGCCTGGTATCGGTTGAGCACGTCGTCCGCGGTGGCGGGGTCTGGGGCCTGGGAGATGCCCTGGTTGTCGGTCAGGTAGTAGACGGTGAGCCTGGAGACGGCACTGTTGAAACCGCGCTCGAGAGCCAGCGCGTACGTGTGGAGCTGGGTGCGCAGGCGGACCGGTAGCTCGGACGGGCGGCTGCCGCTCTTGTAGTCGATGACTTCGAGGCCGTCGGGCCGCTCGTCGACCCGGTCGATGACGCCTTCGACGGTGTGGGCGTCGTCCGGGCGCAGGCGGAGGCGAAAGCGGCGTTCCAGCATGACGGGACGGCCGGGGGCGTGGCCGCGGGCGGACCAGAAGCCGTCCAGGAGTTCGTGGCCGCGGTCCCAGATGTCGGGGAAGCGCTCGCGGTTCAGGCGCGGGGCGTCGCGCCAGTAGGCGGCGTGGAGTTCGTGCAGGTCGTCGCGGGTGAGGCGGACGCCGTCGCGCAGACGCGCGAAGGCCCGGTGCAGGACCGAATGAACGATGGCGCCCACGGTGAGCCGGGGTGAGAACGGGATGGGGATACGTTCGACATAGCGGAATCGGTAGGCGTAGGGACAGAACTCGTAGAGGGAGAGCTTGGTGTAGCTCAGGCGCATGGCTGGGACGGATCGTGGCGATGGTCTGCGCGGGCGTTGGTCATGGATTCGACGCCGGGTGGGACGGCCGGCGGGCGGACGCGGTGTAGGCGCGACGGAGCACGGACTCGGCGGGTTTGCCGTTGGGGGCGAAGGTGGAGTCGTGGGTGCCGGTTGCCTCGGGATTCCAGCGCCACCAGAAGACGCCCTGGAGCGACTCGAGCCGGTAGGGCAGACCGAAAAAGGCCGTGTAGAGATTGGCCTGGAGATCGGGATCGACCTCATGCGGCTTGACCGGGTCGGCCGCCCGCGGCTGGGTGGCGGCGGTGGCGGCGCTGCGGTAGCCCAGTTCTGTGAAGATGACCGGACGGTCAAGCCTCCGGTCCGCGCGCCAGGTCTCGATTTCCTCCAGCCAGACGTTCCAGGCGTCGGCGAGCTGGGCATGGCTGATGAGTCGGTCGGCCAGCGGGAAGTAGGCGTTGATGCCGATAAAGTCCAGGTCATCCCAGAAGGGCACGTTGGCATAACCACCGAGACCCGCCGAGGGCGCGTGGCTGGCCGCGTAGGTCAGCGGCCCGCTGAAGCGCTCTCTGACGCCCACGATCAGCCGGCGCCAGTCGTCGGCCAGCGCGGCCTCGGAGAACCCCAGGTCGGTACCGAGGCAGAAAAGGTCGGCGCCCGAACTCTCCCCGAGTTCAGCGTAGCGGTAGGTCATCGCGGCGTAGTCGGCGAACCACGCGGACGGGTCGGCTGGCCGGATATCGCCGCGCCATACCCCGCCGTGGCTGTCGACGAATGGCTTGAGCATGACGCGGAGGCCAGCGGCGTGCGCCCGATCGATCAGCCGCCGGATGTCGCCATCCGGGGGTGTTCGCACGGAGTCCGGGCGGATCCGGGATGCGTCGCTGGATGCTTGGTACCAGCCGGGAGCAATCGACACCCAGTCCGCGCCGGTTGCCACGGATGACTGAACCAGCCGCGCGGCTCGTTGCTCGGCGAAGTCGGTCTGGGACAGGCCGGCCAGGGTGAGGCCGTGCATGAAGGGCGCGCCGGTGGGATCGCGTCGGCTGACGCCGGCAAAGCCGCAAGCGGCGAGGGCGGCGCTAGCGGGGGCGAGCGCCACGACGGCCAAGAGCGACCGGCGCCGGATTCTTGCCGGCTGGCGCATCAGGAGTGAATCGGGCAGCGGGAGCTAGCGGCCCAGGATCCAGCGCACGTCCTCGCTCATCATCTCTTCGTTCCACATAGGGTTGAAGGTGAGATCGATCTCGGCCTTGCGGACGTGGTCCAGCGACTCGGCTTCCTGCTTGACCTGCTGCAGGATGTAGGGCCCGGCCGGACAGCCGGGCGTGGTGAGCGTCATGGTGACGGTGGCGCGCTCGTCGCCGTCGGCGGCTTCGGGTTCGCCTTCGCCGGCAACGTAGGGGACAACGTCGACCTCATAGATGAGGCCAAGGTCGACGATGTTGATGCCGATTTCCGGGTCGATGACGGAACGCAACTGATCTCGGACCTGGTCGGGGGTTGTGGTTGCCACGGGGAGCCTCGTTGTTGCAGGCCATCAAGTGTAGTGGGCACAGGCTACTGGGCACCGACGTATGACTCGCGGGCAATGACTCAGACTGGCCCTCTCACCGCGGAACGCCTTTCCCTACGTCGCAACGTAGTCGCTACGTCTGGAATCCGACATCTGCCGCGACCCTTCGCTGACGATCGTCCAGGGTCACGAACACGAGCTGGTCCGGATGCGGAGCAACGTACAAGGCTGTGGCGACGTGCCAGAGGTCGGCTCCGCGGAGATATCCGGCCTCCAGAATGGTGGCCAGTTCCGTCGCCAGCGGCCGGTCCGGCAGCACCCACTCAATCGGTGCTACCAGCTCGGGCTGAAAGTCAAGTCCCTCCCTGGCAAAGACTGCTCGCAACTCGGCTTCCAGCAGGTTTGCGGACAGCAAGCGCGAATAGTCATGCAGCCGGCTGGCAACAGCCGCGCCTTAGGATTCGTCGAAGGCCACCGCGACCAGAGCGGATGTGTCGACGTAGGCGGTGCTCAGCGGCCACTCTCGGCGAGAAAGCGCTCAAGGACGCCCGGCCGCGCTTCTGCAGCCCGTAAACGGCACCCTGGCGCAGAGGCAGGAACGAGGGCGCCTCGCCGGCTGAGATCGTCCAGTCGCACGTCGAGCGCAACCCGGTCGACGTGCGGGTCCCGGGTCTTCGCCCGCTTGTCTCCAAAAGCCAGCGTCACAACTCAACTCTCCGATGCCAGACGCGCAGCTTCAACTCACCTTGCGTCGGCATCAACGGGATCGCTCTCATCGTTGAGCGTACATCAGCGAATCCTAAGAACCTCGGTCCAAAAGTGCGCGATCGGTGTCGAAGGTGGACGTTGATTTCCTCGGAGAAGTACGTATTGCTGACACTCCCA
The DNA here is from genome assembly GCA_022820025.1 of Chloroflexota bacterium. GTDB lineage: Bacteria > Chloroflexota > UBA11872 > UBA11872 > UBA11872 > UBA11872. The sequence continues at coordinate 36,527 of JAJEGF010000009.1, read as the reverse complement.
AGCCGAACGTCGGACGTGGCCTGCCTCGTTCAGCCAGCTTCGTAGCCTGGGAGGATTCGAACGCCTGGATAGTTGACGGCGCGCCCGGCCTCGATTTCGAGGCGGTGGTCCCACTCGACCTGGTGCACGCGATAGGACCAGGCAGCGTCCCCGGGATCCCACCAAACCTCGGCCCAGTGGGCCACGTTCGCCCAGTGCGGCTCGTACTTCAGGCCTACGCTGCCGGGTCGCAGGATGGTGGTGGTCTTGTATTGAAGCTCCAGCGGCGCGTGGATGTGCCCGACCACCATCAAGGCAGGTGGATTGGGTCCGAGCAGGCGATCCAGTTCGTGCTCGGGCGTGTCGGCCCAGATGAAGTCCTGCAAATTGACGCCATTAGCGTGAGCCAGCAGCAGTTCCGGTCCGTCGTCGATCTGCAGGCGCCAGTGCCTTGGCAGGGTTGCCGCGCGTTCGCGCAGGTCTGACGGGAGCCGTTTCACCGTCCAGTCGAAGACGGCCAGGATGAGGTCGCGACGGAGTCCGCGGCCGGGGACAGCCTTGAACGAACCGAGCGCCAGATCGCGTTCCGTGTCGCCCATCAGCAGCGCGACGCCGGCGTCCTCCAACTCGTCCCACACTTCCAGCGGGCGAGGGCCGCCGAGGAGTTGATCGCCGGCGGATACGACGAGCTGGAACGGACCCCGCGCACGGATGTCAATCATTACCGCGCGCAGGGCGGTCAGGTTGGCGTGTACGTCGGTAAGAACCGCGATTCGCATGCAGCGGCCGAGGGGTGGGAAGTTCCGCGCCGGCTCCACAGCGGGGCAGCGGGCAGAGAGGGGCCTGTTCAGCGTAAGTAGCGCACGCGGGGGCTGGCAACAAATTGGCGGGAAAAGCGCAGCGTGCCTCGAAGCTATGCTAGGCTCGCCTGAGCGCGACGCCGATCCGTGCGTCGCGTCCTTTTTGTCCCCCGATGCCCAAACTCAAAACCCGTAAGGCAGCCATCAAGCGCCTGCGCCGCACGCGGCGCGGCAAAATCACGTCCGCCAAGTCGTGGGCCGGTCCCTATCGGCGGCGCAAGAGCCGTCGCGCCCGCCGGGCAAAGAATCACGAACATTCGCTGCCGCCGGGGCAGCGACGGCAGGCGGAACGCCTGCTGGCGTCGAACTGAGGCAGACCAATGGCTCGCGTTAAGCGTGGTGTGACCAAGCGCCGCCGACACCGCAAGGTGCTGAAGGCCGTGCGCGGCCACCGCGGCGCGCGCAGCCGGCACTTCCGTGCCGCGCATGAGGAACTCATGCACGCGCGGCAGTACGCCTACCGCGACCGGCGGGCTCGCAAGCGGCAGATGCGGCGCCTCTGGATCATGCGCATCAACGCTGGGGCACGCCTGCACGGGCTGACCTACAGCACGTTCATCCGTGGCTTGCAGGCCGCGAACGTCACGCTCGACCGGAAGGCACTGGCGGACCTGGCGGCCAATGAGCCGGCCGCCTTCGAAGCTCTGGCCGACACCGCCCGAGCCGCGGCCTAGGGCGGCGTAGTCCCAGCGCGGGGCCACTCCCGCCATGATTACGAGCGTTCGGAATCCCCAGGTGGCGCTGGCGCGCCGCTTGCATCGAGCGTCGGTTCGCCGGCGCGACGGCCTGATCCTGCTGGAAGGGCCGCGCCTGGTGATGGAAGCCGCCCAAGCCAGCGTTCTCGAGACCGTCCTGGTTGCGGACTACCCTAAACCCGACATCAAGCTGGCGGCCGACGCGGCGGCGGAGGCCGGGGCGAGGGTCCTAACGGCCGCGCCGCACGTGCTGACCGCGGCCGCCGACAGTGCGTCGCGACAGGCCATCGTGGCGGTTGGACACCGACCGCAGGTCGCCGAGCTTGAAGGCACGCCGCTGGTCCTGGTGATCGACGGCGTGCAGGACCCGGGGAACGTGGGAACGCTGGTCAGATCGGGCGCGGCCGCCGGAGCGACGCTGATCGTTCGCACGCGGGGGAGCGCCGACCCTTTCGGACCCAAGGCCCTGCGCGCCGGGGTGGGCGCACACTTCCGAGTGCCAATTCGAGACGCGGCCACCCCCGCGGACCTGAAGCCGCTGGCGGAAGGCATTGGCTTCTACACTGCGGCGGCCGACGCCGAGCGCGGCTATCACGATATTGACTGGACCGGCCCTTGCGGACTCGTGGTGGGCGCGGAGACGCGCGGCGTGTCCGACGCCTGGCGAGCCGCCTGCCGGGAATCCGTGGGCGTACCGATGCTCCGTGGCGTCGAGTCGCTGAACGCGGGGGCCGCGGCCGCCGTTATCCTGTTCGAGGCCGCGCGGCAGCGCGCGGCAATCCCCCAGAGTTGACCCACCGGTGCAAGAGCGACTTGACGCCCTGCTGACCTCCGCACGCGCCGAGCTTGCGGTCGCCGCAGACGACGCGGCGCTGGAGCAGTGGCGCGTCACGCACCTGGGGCGGCGCAGCGAGCTGACCGGGTTGCTGCGTTCGGTCGGCAGCCTGCCGCGCGAGGAGCGTCGCGAAGCCGGCCAAGCGGCCAACGCGGCGCGGCGCGAGCTGGAAGAGGCCCTGGAGACCCGCCAAACCGAACTGCGTCGCGGCGCTGACGGCGCACAGCTCGATGTGACCATGCCCGGCTACCCGGTGCGCCTGGGTAGCCTGCACCCGCTGACGCGAACCCTGCGGGAGATTCGACGGGTGCTGGCGCCGCTGGGCTTCCGGGCCGTCAGCGGCCCCGAGGTGGAGTGGGATCGCTACAACTTCGAGTTGCTGAACATCCCGGCGGACCACCCGGCGCGGGACATGTGGGACACGTTCCACATCGACGACAAGGCCAGGCCGGGCGAGTTGCTGCTGCGCACCCACACGTCCCCGGTGCAGGCGCGGGTGATGGAGCAGATCCAGCCGCCGGTACGGGTGATCGTGCCCGGCAAGGTCTATCGCTACGAGGACCGCGACGCCTCGCACGAAGCCGAGTTCATGCAGGTGGAGGGCCTGGCCATCGACAAGCACATCACGATGGCCGACCTGCGCGGGACGCTGACCTACTTCGTGCGGGCCATGTTCGGCCCTGACCGCGAACTGCGGATTCGCGCCAGCTACTTCCCGTTCACCGAACCCAGCGCCGAGGCCGAGATGTCCTGCCACGCCTGCAACGGCGACGGCTGCCCGGTGTGCGGCGGGACCGGCTGGATCGAGATCCTGGGTTCCGGCATGGTGCATCCGAAGGTGCTGGCCGACGTGGGCTACGACCCGGACGTGTACCAGGGCTTCGCCTTCGGGATGGGTGTGGAGCGGATTGCGATGCTCAAGTACGGCGTGACCGACATCCGGTCCTTCTACCGCAACGACCTGCGGTTCCTGCGGCAGTTGCGCTGAGCCATGCGCGTTCCCTTCGAGTGGCTGTGCGAACTGACGGGGATCGAGGCGTCCGTCGACGACGTGGCCACGCGGCTGACCAATGCGGGTTTCGAGGTCGGAGCAATCCACCGCGCCGGTGAACACTGGGACCGCATCGTGGTGGGCGAAGTCGTACGTATCGACCCACACCCCAACGCCGACCGCCTGAACCTGCCCACCGTGAACACGGGCAGCGAGGAAATCCAGGTGGTCTGCGGCGCCTGGAACTTCGAGGCGGGCGACCGGATTGCCTTCGCGCCCGCAGGCGCACGGCTCTGGGACCCCTACGCCGACGAGCCGGTGCTGAAGGAACTGAAGCCGACGCGCATTCGGGGCGTGGTCTCGCGCGGCATGTTGTGCTCCACAAAGGAACTGGGCATCAGCGACGACCACGAGGGAATCCTGGTCCTGGATTCCGGCGCGCCGCTGGGCCGGCCGCTGGCGGAGGCGCTGGGCGGCGAGGTGCTGGAGTTCGAACTCAAGGCCAACCGTCCGGACGCACTGTCGGTGCTGGGCATCGCCCGCGAGGCGGCGGCGCTGTACGGAACGCAGGTGCGCTCGCCGATTCCTGACGACCGCGCGGGGGAGCATGGACCGAGCCAGCCGGTTCAACTGCAGATCGACGATCCGGCGCTCTGCGCGCGGTATTCGGCCGCCCTCGTGCATGACGTGAAGGTCGGCGAGTCGCCGGCCTGGATGCGAGACCGGCTGGAGCAGGCCGGCGTACGTCCGATCACCACGATCGTGGACGCCACGAACTACGTGATGCTGGAACTGGGCCAGCCGCTGCACGCCTTCGACTGGGAGACGGTTCGGGGCGGCTTCATCGGGGTTCGGACGGCGCGGCCGGGCGAGCGTCTGGTAACGCTGGACGGCCAGGACCGCGAGCTGACGCCAGAGACGCTGTGCATCGTGGACGCCGAGGGGCCGGTGGCGCTGGCGGGCGTGATGGGCGGGCTGGACACCGAGGTCACCGACACGACGGCGACCGTCCTGCTGGAATCGGCCACCTTCGATCCGGTCAGCATTCGCCGCACGGCGCATCGCCTGAACCTGCGGAGCGAGGCGTCGCGACGCTTCGAGAAAGGCCTGCCACCCGAACTGACGGTGCTGGCGCTGCGGCGCTGCGTGCAGCTGATCGAGGAAATTGGCGCCGGCCGGGGCGAGATCCTGACGGCCGACGCCTACCCCGAGCCTTCGGATCCGGCACCGGTGGCGCTGGCGTTCGACCGCATTGAGCGGCTGATGGGCGTGGCTTACGACCGAGGCGAGGTCAGGCAAGCGCTGAGTTCGCTGGAGTTTGGGTTGGATGAGGTCTGCGACGAGCTACGTGTGACTTCACCGTTCTGGCGTCGCGACGTGACGGCGCCGGCGGATGTGGTGGAAGAAGTGGCCCGCCTGGTCGGCTACGAGCGAATTCCGGACACACTGCCCACCGGGCAGGTGATGGACCTGGCGCCGGGAGAGATCGACGAACGCGACGACGAAGCGCGCGACGTGATGGCGGGCCTGGGATTCGCCGAGTGCGTGACCTACGCCTTGACCAGCGAAGCGCGCATGGCGCGGCTGGTGCCGCCGGACCTGCTGGACGCTCCGCCGGACTCGCCGCTGGGAGACGAGGACGCGTGGGCGACAGTGCGTGAGTCGGCCATGGACGGCGCTGGACGTGCCCTGGCGGACCGGCTGCTGCCGCTGGACCGCGAGCCGCTGCGGCTGCGCAACCCGCTCTCGATGGAAGAGAACGTCCTGCGGCTGACCGGGCTGGGCACGATGCTGGAAACCCTGCGCGCCAACCGCCGGCACGCCGACCGCGACCTGCTGCTCTTCGACTTCCAGCCCTCGTTCCTGGCGCGCGACGGCGACCTGCCGGAGGAACCGAACTTCCTGACCGCCGTGATCGGCGAACGCGTCAGCGCCGGCCGCTGGAACGAGACCGGGACGGTTGAGCTGCCGTTCGTGCGCGGGGTGGTGGACGAACTGTTGGCGCGTTCAGGCCTGCCTGCCGACGAGGCGAGCCACGACGACCTCCAGCACCCGACTTTCGCGTCCGGCGCCTCTGCCGCCGTTGCCTACCGGGGTCGCCTCCTGGCCGCCTATGGCGAGGTGGACGCCGAGGTGGCCGAGGCTTTCGACCTGGACGAACGGTCCTGGGCGCTGCTGGTGGACATGCCGGCGGTTCGCGAAGCCTCCGCTGGCCCTCCCAGTTTCAGCGCCTGGTCGGAATACCCATCAGCCCTGCGCGACCTGGCGATCGTGGTTGACGCAGAGGTGAGCCAGGCCGAGGTGAACGACGCCATTCTGCGCGCCGGCCGCCCACTCCTTCAGTCGGCCCGCCTTTTCGATGAATACCGCGGCGAACAAATCCCCCCCGGCAAACGCAGCCTCGCCTACGCCCTCAGCTACGCCGCACCGGACCGGACGCTGACGGATAAGCAAGCCGACCGAGCGCACAACCGGGTGGTGCGGGCGTTGCAGCACCGGTTGGGGGCGGAGTTGCGCGGCTAGGTCGGACTCGTCCCGGTCAGGATCGGTGTCTTCAACGAGCCTTAGCGGAACAGGCCAACTCAACACTCACTTTGCCCGAAATTCACAGTCAACGCCAGCTGTCATCGCCAGTCGAACCTAATATCAAGCTCACGCAACACGGTGTAAATGTCCTGGTACTGGACTCCGAATTGCGTACAGACATTCGGCAGGGGAACTCTGTTCTTTGACTCCGGCCTAAGCGCTTCATGAGTAACTACGATCGCGTTATGCACTTTTCCGTAGGCTGCAATCCATCCGTCGGCTACTCGAGAAAACTCATCCTCAGCGGCCTGAGAGTATTGTCGTCTCTGCCGGACCCACTGGTGCATCTCCGAGAAAGTCTGTACAACGTCTCGTTCAGCGGTAGAAACGAACATCACGTCGGCGACCCGATCAGCCCATTCGACTAAGCCAGCCGGATATAGAAGTTCCGCACGAACTCTATCGATACTCGATACTCTTCCCTGGTGGGCATAATGCGTAAGACTCTCCCAGAACCCCGGACAAAGGTCTGGCGCATAGTACTGGCGAAAGGCTGTCACGAATACGTTGGTATCGAGAACAAAGGTTCTCGGCTCGGGCGCCGCTGAACTCGCGGTCACTAAATCGGCAGGCCCATCTTCTCAGGCATGCGCTCAAAGGTCTCGCCGCGAATGCCGGTAAGGCCATATGCCTCACGATACGGCAGGCGACCCTCCTTGACGGCTCGAGCAACGGCCGTGCCGAATCGCGGACCAATACGCCATCGCTGAGTGCTCCAGAAGTTCCCACCGCCAGACTCGCCACGCCGAATACTGCGGAGTTCATCATCCCTATAGTCTGAGTAGAAGTCGAAGAACATCCGCCGGCTGATCAACTCAGAATCGAGGGCACGACGTGCGGCGACAAGTGAACTTACTTTGAAGTGACGCGCAATGGTCTGATATGGATCCCGCGCTCGTCTAGCGTCACTCCAGAATTCACTTAGCTCTGCCTCCGGTACCAGAAACTCAGCAGCGGCGCTATTGCAGAAGTTCTCAGTCTCGTCCGGCGGAGGCTGCAGTGCCTCGAACCGAGAGACTCCATCCACTCCAATAAAGATATGCGCCAATTCGTGGGCCAAGGTGAATATCTGCGCGGCCTTGAAATCAGCGCTGTTAACGAATACCAACGGGGCATATTCGTCGACAAGGGCAAAGCCCTGAAATTCGTTCGGGTCGAGCTTGCGCCGCGTGTTGTTTCCAACGATTCCATTGAACACGACAAGTACGCCAGCATCTTCGATTCGATCCCTAAGCCGTCTCAAAGCATCTGACCAAGTGCCTTCGGCCGCGGCCCATCCGTCGCTCAACTGCAGTGCATCGCGCATTGCCGTAGCTACACGCTCAGGCCGAGAGTCCAGACTAAAGACTCCCACGAAGTCCAACGGGTCGCTCTTTTCCTCAACGAGGTCGTCGTGCATCCAAGCCTGACGGCGCTGCATGAGGTAGACCGTCTCCAGGAGGTCAGGACTCGGTCGCTCAGGTGCTCCGACGTTTCGGGTCCGAAAGTCGGAGATTGGCAGACGGTCTTCGGGCGGCTCGTTCAAGAACAGAAAACCCACCGGAGTATGGGTGTGGTGTGCGACCTTGTCGGCTTGCGCAACTGTGATCGTGCCGGAGGCTTCCCATTCGGCCACGCGTTCCGGCCGTACGCCAACCTTCCGGGCGAGCACGTCTACGTCCAGCCTTGCCCGCTCGCGCGCCCACCGCAACACAGACGGCTGCAAGGTGATCAGCAGCCTGCTCACAGCACTGCCTCCTCGCCGCTAGTCGGCGAATGCCTGGCCCGAATTATAGAAATCAGCCTGATCCGGCTTCCGACGGCTGCGCGGTGCCGGCGTTGGTTCTACTCCTCGAAGGTGACGCTCGCCGCGTGGAGTTCGTCGGCGCAGGCCTGATCGATGGGGACGGGGGTGGGGAGGTTGTTTTGCTGGATGTAGCCCTTGTCGGCCAGCCAGGCTTCCACTTCCTCGCCGCTGACGTCGGCCAGCATGCGGCCGTCCACGACCACGCAGGGTGAGAGCGGCTGACCGCTCCTGGCGACCATCTCGTAGTAGTTGGTCGCGTCGTTGATGATGTCCTTGTCCTCGTAATCGAGGCTGTACTTGTCCATCACGGCGCGGACGCCGGCGCTCCAGCCACAGACGGGCTTCAGGTAGGCGGTGATGGTGGGCTGTTCGGTTGTCATGGGATTCACTCACGCACAGGAGAAACGGGCTTCCCGATTCTGGCAGACGGGAGCGGCGGCGGGAAGAGGTACGGCTCGGACTTGCCCGAGTTGACCGGCGATTCCCGAGCCGCCACGCTGCGGGTGCCGCGCTGGAGAGGATGACCGGCATGACGCGACTGAACGTGGGCGACCGATTCCCCGAACTGACGGGCCGCTGGGACGACGGCCGACCGGCCCGCATACCGGACGACCTGGACGCCGGACCTGCAGTGCTGCTGTTCTACCGCGGTCACTGGTGATCGCATTGCCGGCGGCAGTTAGTCGCCTATAGCTACGTGCTGGACGCCTTTGCCGCGCTGGGCGTGCAGGTGGTGGGCCTGTCGGTCGACTCGGCCGCGGACGCCGCGGCAACGCGCGAGCGCTTGCAGGTGGACGTGCCGCTGGTGGGCGACCTCGCCTACCCGGACTCGGTAGACGCGCTGGGGGCGTACCGGAACGAGGATCGGCAGTCGCACCAGGCCAGCGCCTTCGTGCTGGATGCGGACCGCCGCGTGGAGCACGCGGTCTACAGCGCCACCAACGTCGGGCGGCTGATGCCCGACGAGGTGCTGCGGATCCTCAGCTAACCCAGGTCAGGCCAGGTTGGGGTTGACGGAGGCCCATTCGGCAACGGGCGGGATGATGCCCATCTCGATGGTTTCGTCGCGCAGCGCCTGCAGATGAGCGTAGGCGGCGTCTAGTTCTGCAAGCTCGGCATCGTCGCCCTGCGGCATGGACCAGCTGACGCCATCCGGCCCGAGTTTCGCCGGCATGGCCATCATCACGTGCGAGTAGGGCTCGCCGGTCAGGTAGGCGCCGCAGGGCCACTCGAAGGTCGATCCGCCGGCCGCAGCATGCACCATCATGGCCGTCTGGTGGCCGGGCGACTGGAACGATGAGCGTCCGCGCAGCTTGATGATGCGCGAGCCCCCGTCCAGCACATCCTGGCGGATGCCGGCCCAGCCGTCGGCGTCCAGGCCAACGCCGTTGACGTTGGCGGCGCCCGCGATGACGTCGTTCAGGAGGACGCCGTCGATGCGCGTTTCGCCCTTGAACAGCGCCATCTCCTGGCCGTGGCCGCCGTAAGTGCGGCAGCCGGTGACGCGGGACTGAGGCACACCGAAGTGCTCGGCCAGGCGGGTTTGCAGGCGGGTGCTGTCCAGGCCGGCCAGCGTGCTGACACGCGAGGCGGGCAGGCCGGAATGCACCAGGGTGACCAGCCCGGTGACATCGGCCGGGTTGAAGACGATCACGACCAGTCTGGCGTCCGGCGCGTTGGCGGCGATGTCGCGACCCAGTTGGGCGGCGATTTCGGCGTTGCCGCGCAGCAGGTCTTCGCGGGTCATGCCCTCGCGGCGCGGCGCGCCGCCGGAACTGAGCACGTACGCGGCGTCGGTCAGGGCTTCGGCGGCGTCGGTGGTCCAGGTGACTTCGGCGTTGGGAAAGCCGCAATGGTGAATCTCGGACGCGGCGCCTTCCAGGCCCGGCCCAAAGGGGTCGAACATGGCGATGCGATTGGCCGCGCCGGTGGCCAGCAGCGATTGCACGATGTTGGAACCCACGGCGCCGGCCGCGCCCATCACGGCGACCTTGTCGTTGGTGACGTAGTTCATGGCCGTCGGCGTCAGGCCTTCATGCCGGCCAGGGCGTCGCTGGCGGCGGAGGTGAGCATGCGCAGGTCGTTGCCGAAGTCGATCAGCGTGAAGCCCTGCTGGACCAGTTCACGGGCCTTGGCCACGTCCGAAATCGGAGTGCCGGCGGGCTTGCCGTTGGCCTGGGCGCCGACCAGGATCGCGTCGATAGCGGCCACGTGGTCGGCGTCCACAAACGCCTCGGACGTGTTGAGGCCCATGGAAATGGCCAGGTCGTTCGGCCCGATGAAGGCCACGTCGATTCCGTCAACGGCCATGATGGCCTCGATGTTGTTGACGCCTTCCATGTCCTCGATCTGCGGGCAGACCAGCAGCTCGTCGTTGATCCGGTCGCGGTCGGCCATGTTGATGGTGGCGCGGCCGGAGCCGGCGGAGCGCTGGCCGACCGGGGGATAGCGACAGGCGTCGGCGATGGCCTCGGCCTGCGCGACCGTGCTGACGTGCGGAACGATCACGCCCATGGCGCCGGCGTCCAGCGTGCGGGCCAGCACGACCGGGTCGTGCGACTCCACGCGGGCCATGGGGATGCCGCCGCGGGACTCGATGGCGCGGAAGGCCTCGGTGGTGGTGCCGATGTCCCACTGGGCGTGCTCGACGTCCACGGCCAGCCACTCGTAGCCGGCCACAACGAGGGCCTCGGCGGCGATGGGCGAGACCAGGTTCAGGAACGAACCGTACGAAGGCTGGCCGGCCTGGATTTTCTGCCGAACGGGGTTGGGGAACTGCAAGGGAAACCTCTTCTGGTGAAGCGACACAAAGCTGGGTCGATTGTTACGCACGGATGGGGGGCTGTCAGTCGGTCGTGAGTTTGCCGCCAGCTAATGCCTCTCGTACCGTCTGGAATACAGCGGTGCGGCACGAGGTAGTGGCGGGCACCGACCGCCGCTAGTCACCGGGAGGCGCTCTGATGCTGCATTCGTACACCGTCGCGGTCTTCGAGGCCGAGTCCGACGAGACGGGCTTTTGGGCTGAGGTTCATGAACTTCCGGGCTGCGTGGCGCAGGGCGAGGATCTCGACGACCTTCGGAGCAACGTGCTGGACGCGATTCAGGCCTGGGAAGCGACCAACGAGGATCTCGGTGGCGAGCCGGTCGTGCAGAGTGCCTTCACCTGGAATCTGCCCGCCGCGCAGGTGTTTTCGGAGACCGTCCGCGCCTAGCCCTAGGCGCCCCGCCCAGGATTGCCCGGCCCCCGACCATCCGGAACGGACGCGCCTACACTGGCTGTAGCGAGTGATCCTGGAGATTCATGTATGCGGACCGAGATCGAGTACAACCCGGCCTACACGATGCTGACGCTGGAGCTTTCCAGCGGGGAGTCGGTGAAGGCGGAGCCGGGGGCCATGGTGGCGCAGCAGGACGTGGAGATGACCACCGGCATGGGCAGCGGCGGCATCTTCGGCGGCATCAAGCGCATGGTCGGGGGCGAGTCGTTCTTCGTGAACACCTTCACCTGCCACGGTCCCGGCAACGGCTGGGTGAGTCTGGCCCCACCGGTGCCCGGAGACATCGTGGGTCATGAACTGCGCGGGGGCGAAAGCCTCATCGTCCAGTCGGGCTCCTTCCTGGCCTCCAGCGGCGACGTGGAGCTGGACACCAGCTTTTCGGGCGGACGCGGCTTGTTCAGCGGCGAGGGGCTGTTCCTGCTGCGGGCCTACGCCGACAGCGGCGGCGGCACGATCTGGTTCGACTCCTACGGCGCGGTCAAGGAGTTGGAGATCACGCACGGCTCCGAACTGGTGGTGGACACCGGCCACATGGTGGCGTTCACGGAGGGCGTGGACTACAGCATCGGCAAGGTGGGCGGCATCCGCTCGCTAATCGGCGGCGGCGAGGGCCTGGTGATGAAGTTCCGCGGCATGGGCACCGTGTGGGTGCAAAGCCGGAACATCTCCGCGCTGGCCAACTCGCTGATTCCGTTCCTGCCGAAGCCGAGTTCCAGGTAGGGCGGGCGAGCCGGTCTACCGCATCTGACGCCCCTGGACTCTAGCCCGATAGACAGGCCATCACAGGGTCGTAGTCAGGTAGTTCCGGCACTTCCGGAGCCGTCTCGATGTGGGCGATCTTGCCATCGGCGTCGACCACGATGACCACGCGGTTGGCGATGTTCATGCCTTCCAGCAGCACGCCGTAGGCGCTGGCCGTCGCCCCCAGCGGGTTGAAATCGCTCAGCACGGGATAGCTCACGCCCGTCTGCTCGGCCCAGGCCTGTTGCGACCACCCATTGTCCGTCGAGATCGCGACCGTCACCGTGCCCTCGAGACCGGCCAGCTTTTCCTCGATGATGGGGAGCTGGTTGCTGCACGTTGGCGAGAATGCGGCCGGCACGAAGTTGATCACCACCGTCGAGCCGCGATGGTCGCTCAGCTTGAACGGCTCCTCGCCCCTGGGTTTCGAAGGAAGCTCGAAGTCGGGGGCCTCGTCGCCAACCTTCAACGTTGCTGTTTCAGACATCACACACCTCCATCAGGATTTGCTGCCGCGATCGTACGGGCCGGGGCCCCGGCTGGCTATTGGTAGGCCGATGCCTGCATGCCGAACCAGGTGGCGTAGGTGCCGTCGAGGGCGATGAGTTCCTCGTGGGTGCCGTGCTCGGAGACGCGGCCGTCCTCGATCACGTAGATGCGGTCGGCCATGCGCACGGTCGAAAAGCGGTGCGAGATCAAAACCGCCATGCGTCCGGCCACGAGTTCCTTGAAACGCTGGAAGACCTCGTACTCGGAGCGGGCGTCGAGGGACGAGGTGGGTTCGTCCAGGATTAGGAGCTGGGCGTCGCGCATGTAGCCGCGGGCCAGGGCGATCTTCTGCCATTCGCCGCCGGAAAGCTCGGTGCCGTCGCCCCACCAGCGGCCCAGGGTGGTGTCGTAGGTGCGGGGCAGGCCCTCGATGGCCTCGGCGGCGCCGCTGCGCTTCGCGGCGGACTCGACCAGCCCGGGCGTGTCCTTGAGCGGCAGGTTGCCGTAGCCGATGTTGTCGCCGGCGGTGGCGTGGTAGCGCACGAAGTCCTGGAATATCGCGCCGATCTGGCTGCGAATGCTGGCCACGTCGTACACGCGCATGTCGCGCCCGTCGATCAGCACGCGGCCCGCGGATGGATCGTAAAGCCGGGTCAGCAGCTTGACGATGGTGGTCTTGCCCGCGCCGTTGGCGCCGACCAGGGCGATAGTCTCGCCGGCGTTCACTTTCAGATTGATGCCGCGCAGCACCGGCTCGCGGACGCCCGGATAGGCGAAGTTGACGTCGCGGAGTTCGATGCCGTCCCTGATGGGGCGGGGCACGGTACGGCGACCGGGATCGGGGCGAATGTCCGGCTCGAAGGCGAGGAAGTCGAACAGGTTGGTGAGGAACAGGTTGGCCTCGTACATCGAGTTGACGCTGGCGAAGATCATGCGCAGGCGGTCCTGGGTCTGGACCAGCGCCTGGTGGTAGAGCGTCAGGTCGCCCAGCGTCAGCCGGCCGGCGATGGTGGCCAGCGCCACAAAGATGTAGAGGCCCGAAGCGGTGCCGGCCGACAGGATGCCCAGGACGAACGTGACGCTTTCGCGCGAGATGGTGAGCTTGCGGTTCTCCCGGTAGAAGCGGGCAAAGGTGCGGCGGTACTGGTCCAGCAGGTGGCCGCCCAGGTCGAAGAGCCGGACTTCCTTGACCGTCTCGTCCGAGGTCATCACGTAGCCGAGGTACCAGAGCCGGCGCGCGTCCGGGGCGCGCCGCCACTGCATGCGGTGACTGAGGCGGGCGAACCACATGTCCGCGCCCAGGTAGGGAATGGACGTGACCGCCACGACCAGCAGAATCCACCAGGCCAGCGAGGCCAGTAGTGCCGCGACCGATACAAGCTGAATGACGCTGCCAACCAGGGAGAAGGTGTTGGTGACCAGGCCGGTCGGGCGCATGTTGGCCTCGCGACGGGCGCGTTCCAGCATGTCGTAGAAGGTCGAATCCTCGAAGTAGGCCAGGTCCAGGGTCTCGGCCTTCTCCAGGATCATGATGTTGATCCGGTTGGAGAAGCGGTCGCCCAGCATGGCCCGCAACGCGCTGCCGCCGTGATCGAGTGCGGTGGCCGCCAGCGCGAAGACCAACTGCAGAACCACCAGCATGACCACGCGGTTGACCGACGCATCGGTCCCGCCGACGGCGATGGCCTCGACCACCGCGTCGATTACCAGCTTGGTCAGCCAGATCGTGGCCGCCGGAATGAGGGCCCGGACTCCCGTAATCGCGGCCACCCCGGCGGTGAGTCCGGGGCTGGTCTGCCAGACCATGCCCAGGACGCGCGGCGTGTAGGCGAAGGTGGTGCTGAGGGCGCGCAGGTACTCGCGGGGACTGAAGCCCGCCCGTCCCGACGGAGGCCCGTGCCGAAAACCCATGAGCGCGCTGGGCCGGGATAGATACGAGGACTAGAGGCTAGCAACCGACCGGCGCGGAACTAGGTAGGGTTCGTCACCAATCGCGTCGCTGGATTGTGAGCCGCCCAGGCCCACCAGAAGGGCGCGTTGTGGACGAGCGACGGCAACTGCGCGCCCGCCAACGGGCCTGATATGGCTCGTCCGCTCAGGTTCCAAACACTGCCGCTTTCGCGGTCACGGACAGCGCCGTCGATGAAGTCGAACGTGAGCAGGCGGCCATCGACCTCGCGGCCGTGGGCGGCCGCCATGCCCACGTCGCGCGCGTCGGCGATTCTGGGCGTGTCGAGCACCGACAAAGCGCCGGGCGACCAAACAGCCACGACCGGCTCGCCGCCCACCTCGTCGTTCAGGACGCGCCGGCTGATCAGATGACTGAAATCGAAGGCCCCAGGCTCGCCGTTGACCTCCAGCGCCAGCACGCGTGCGGCTGAATCCAATCGGGGATCCAGCACACCGTCGAAGTGCTGGGGCGGACCCTTGCCGCCGTCGTAGCCCGCATACCGGGTGGCGCCGTAGTCGGGCCTGTCATCGCCATCGGGGCCGCTCGAGGGCCCAAGGACCTGGCCGTGGGGAAACGACTGTCGAAACTCCTCGTAGCTCAGCAACAGGGACGGACGCAGCCGAAGGCGAAGGCCGGTGTAGTCGCCAACGATGGCCTCCCCGGTGAACTGGCGCCACCACGTTTGGGTCAAGGAGTCCCAGAGCAGACGCCCGCCCTGGTGCAGGACGTCAGCGGTGCGAAATCGCATGGCGGCGCCCAGCAGGCGGCGCTCATAGACCCGCGACGCATTGGTGCGGGGGTCGTAGGTGATCAGAACCGGATTCCCGTCAACCACGTCGTTGACCGTCTCGTGCCAGACAAGGAAGCGCAGGGGATAGGCACGGGAGTCCGCACCGACGGCGAACGCGACGACCGGGTCGTGCGCCGTGAGAAAAGCATTGGCCGTGTCCATGTCCTCGAAATCCGGCGTGTCAATGGGGTCGGCACGAAAGCGCTCAAGATCGTCGGTCTTCAACTCGGAGAGGGCAACGCTGGAAATCTGGAAGTTGGTCGACCAGTTCCGGCGGCGCCATTCCTCGGCGCGCGCCAGGTCGGCCGCCGTGGCGGCTACCAGCGTCGTCTCGCGAGCTGTGATGACTTCAGACGGCACGCGCATCCGGCTGGCGGCGCCGGCAATCGACGTGTCGGGCGGAACCACGGCGGCAAACGGCGGCTGCTCCGCCTCGGTTGACACGCGCTCCGGCTGGTCGGTCGTCGCGCTGGAGGCCGGTTCGCCGCAGGCAGCGAGGGCCAATCCGGCGACCGAGGCCAGGGCCATCAGCCGCCGGCGGCCGATCCGCGTGTTCAGGAGCTCGCGGCGGCGTATACGCGCGTCGCGGGCCTGAACGCGGCCCAGGCGAACCAGAAGTGATTGGCGTGGACCAGCGGTGGCAGTTCCTTGCCGGCCAGCTCGCCAGTCAGTGCCCGGCCTGTGATGTCCCACGTCGATCCCGTCTCCTGATCCTTGAACGCATTCTCCTGAACCGAAAAGGTCAGTTCGCGTCCGTCGACCACCCGTCCGTATGCCACGCCCGACCCAACCGCGCCGGAGTCGGCAATTGACGTCTTATCCAACGCCGACACCGTGTTGGGTGTCCAGAGCACGACGATCTTCTCACCACCAACCTCATCGTTGACGACGCGCTGCCCGCGCAACTCCGTAAACGGGTAGGCCGCGGCTTCACCGTTGATCTCCAGCGCAACGACACGCTCAGTCGCCCGCAGGCGCGTGTCCAGGCGGCCCTGGAACAGGAAGGGTCGTTCCTCAATACGGCCATCGGACTGGAAGGGCCGGTCGTCAACGGTGTCGTATCCACCGTACGGATTGCGGCCATAGGGGCGGGTGAAACCTGTGTCGCGGGAAAGGACCCGGCCGTCGGGAAAGGCGGCCTTGAACTCGTCGAACGCGATCAACTGCGATGGCAAAAACGTCAGGGTCACTCCGGCCAGGTGGCCAACCAGGCCCTCGCCCGTCAACTGCTGCCACCAGGTCTCGGTGACGTCGTCCCACATGATGAGGTCGCTGTTGCGCAGGTTGCCGGACACGCCGAAGCGCAGAGCCGTTCCGAACACTTCACGATCGAAGACGACCGAGGAGTTGCACAGCGGGCAGAACGTGACGGCGACCGGCCGGCCGCCGATGACATCGTTCACGATCTCGTGGAAGGTCAGAATCTGCAGCGGATAGGCGCGGGCCTCGCCGTTGACGCGAAGCGCGATCACGGGCTCGCGTCCGGCGATGAACTGCACGGCTTCCGCGAAGTCGGTGAACTTTGGCTCGTCGATGGGCGGGATGCCGTCGCGCGGCACGCCGCCGGAGAAGATCTCGTCAAACTTAACCAGGGACGTCTCGAAGTCGGTCTTCCAGCCGATGTTGCGCCAGGCGGTCGCCGACAGCTGGTCGCGGTCGCTGAGCGTCACCAGCCGCTCGGCCCGAGCGGCCAGGATGTCGGCCGGCACCTCGATCGGGCTATCGGATGCGCTAGCCGGGGCGGGCGGCAAGATGCCGACGTCGCCCTGCGCCTGCCGCACGCGGGCCGCGATGTCGGGCAGCCGGGTTCCGGCCGGCGGGCCCGAGGGCGGCGCGGCGGCGGTCGCCGCTTGCGCACTTGGCGAAGTTGTTGACGGCGTAACTGGCCGTGAGGCTTCCAGCTCGGTCGGCGGCGATGGTGCGTCCTCGCCACAGGCGGCCAAAATCGCAAGCGCGGTACCGCCCAAAGCCGCGGCGAGCAGTCGTCGACGTGTCATTTGGACTGAATTCTTCATGCGAAATCGGTTGAGGGAGTCAACGGCTTAACAGTACGGCGAGCGATCCGGTTCATCAGGAAGTATTCGAACACAGGCGGCGCCCGTGTCGGCTCGACGCGGTCTCAGAGCCCCTGGGCGGAAGCGCTGTGGAAAACGTCGACGCCGGCGCCGAGGCCACCGTCGGCATCGCGCAGGATGATGGCGGGGCTGGCGAAGGCGGTGCGGCCGGGGTACGTGGGCACGCGCACATCCCAGCCGCGCGACCGCAACTCGGCGATGGCCTGGTCGCCGAAACGTGGATCAACCGTGACCCAGGGGGTACTTGCGTCCAGGCGCGGCGCGGCCACAGCCTCCTGGGCGCCCATGCCGAAGTCGAACACGTGCGCGATGAGCTGGGTGAGGCAGTTGGTGATGCGACGCCCGCCGGAGGCGCCAACGGCCAGCGTGCGGCCGTCCGGCGAGCGCACGATCGTGGGCGTCATGTTATTGAGACCGGTGCGGTTGGGCGCAACGGAGTTGGGGCGCCCGGGCACGGGGTCGAACCAGAACATGCCGTTGTTCCAGACGATGCCGGTCTCGCCCGCCACGACTTCCGAACCCCAGGACCCGCCAAGGGTGTTGGTCAGCGACACCAGCGTGCCGTCGGCGTCGGCGGTGCAGAGGTGGGTGGTTGAGGTTTCCGACTTCTGGCGCTCGAGCGCGCGGGCCGGGTCCTGGTAGGCCCAGGCGTCGCCGGCGGCGGGAATTGGAGGCGGGGCCTTTGGGTCAATCCGGGCGGCACGCGTGGCGGCGTACTCCTTGGAGGCCAGGGCGTCCCAGGGGGCATCGGCCCGCTCGGGATCGGTCATGAACTCAAAGCGGTCGGCAAAGGCCAGGCGGGACGACCAGAGGTAGGCGTGCAGCCGCTCCACGTCGGCGTGCGCCAAATCGGTGGATGCGGCCCGTTCGTAGATGTTGAGCGTTTCGATGGTGGTGGGTCCGGCGCAACCGGGACCCGGCGTCAGGACCTCGGCGCCGCGGTAGGTGGTGGTTAGCGGCGGTGACGCGCTGGCGCGGTATGCGGCCAGGTCGGCGCGTTCGATGACCCCGTCGTTTTCGGCACAGGCCGCGGCGATGGCCGCGGCGATGTCGCCCCGGTAGAACGCCTCAATACCATCCTCGGCCAACACGTCGAGCGTTTCGGCGAGTTCAGGTTGGGTGATGCGGATTCGCTCCATGTGATCGGACTGCGGCGGGTCGCCGTTGGGATAGAAGTTCCGCTGCAGTTCGGGGTGACGCCGGGCGGCGGCTGCGGTGCCCTCCATGTACATCGTGTCGAACCAGCCGAGTTCGAAGCCATCGCGAGCCAACGTCGCCGCTGGGAGCACCAAGTCGCGCCAGGGCATGCGCCCGTGGCGCTCGTGCAGCAGGCCCAGCCCGGCCACAGCGCCGGGAACGCCCATGGCCCGGTAACCGTGGATGTTGGCGTCGTCCACCACGCCGTCCCAGAGGAAAGCGCTGACGTTGCTGCGCCCGTCGCGCGGATAGCGGTCCGGGGTTGCGCCAGATCCCGAGCGCATGGGAAAGGCCACGACCTCGGCCTGCTCGGGTCCGGCAACCACGGCGTATCCGCCGCCGCCGATGCCGCTGCTCCAGGGTTCGACCACACCGACGGCAAGAGCGGCCGCCACCGCCGCGTCCACGGCCGATCCGCCGGCGGCCAGCACGTCCACGCCCACGGCGCTGGCGGCCTCGTGCTTGGTGGCCACCATGCCGCGCCGACCTCGGGCCTCGGACTTCTGAATGGTGAGTTGCGTGCGTGAAGCCGACATCAGCAAACCGCGGCTTCGGAGAAGAGGGCGCTCACCGATTCGCCGGTGTGAATTCGCCGGATCGCTTCGGCCAGCATGCGCGCCACCGAGATCACCCGGATCTTGCCGCTGGGGCGATCGGGGTCCAGCGGCACGCTGTCCGTCACGACCATTTCCTCAACGGGCGAGTCCTCAATCAGTTCGTAGGCCTCGTCGATGAAGACTGGATGCACACAGGCAGCGTAGATGGCCTTGGGGTTGTGGCGCAGGACTTCGCGCAGGCCCTCGCGAATGGACTGGCCGGTCACGACCTCGTCCTCCACGTAGAGCACGGTGCGTCCGCGCACGTCGCCGGCCAGGCCGCGAATGGTCACGTCCGAGGTGATGGGATCGCGAAACTTGTCCAGCACCGCCAGCTGGGTGCGCAAACGCCGTGCGCATTCGCTTGCGGCCTTGATGCGGCCGGTATCGCCCACCACGACCAGGTCTTCGATGCCAAGCCCGGCAAAGTAGTCGGTGAGCAACGGCATGCCGGTGAGATGGTCGCTCGGCATGCTGAAGAAGCCGCCGATCTGGTCCGCGTGCAGATCCAGCGTCAACACCCGGTCGGCCCCGGCCGTGGCTAGCAGGTCCGCCACCAGCCGGGCGGAAATCGGCACCCTCGGCTGGTCTTTCTTGTCGGAGCGCATGTAGGGGAAGTACGGCAACACGGCCGTCACCCGCGCCGCCGACGCGCGGCGCATGGCGTCGATGGTGATGAAGAGTTCCATCACCGAGTGGTTGACCGGACGTTGCGAGGTCTGCACGACGAACACGTCGGCCTCGCGCACGTTTTCCATGACGCGTACGAACGTGTTGTCGTTGCCGTACTCGAAGATCTCGATCTCGCCGGGACGGCAGCCCAATTCGCGGCAGATGCCGTCGGTGAGCACGGGATGCCCGCGGCATCCGAAGACCATCAGCCCGTCGTCCGCCATCCCCATTCCCCGCCCACGCAGCGCCACGGGCTAGCGTATCGGGTCGTAGCAGACCACGACCGGCGTCACGGCGTGGCGGAGCACGTGGGTGGCGGTGCGGCCGAGGTCGCAGTCGTGTTCGCCCAGGAAGCGGTGCGCCCCGACGACGATCGTGTCCGCCTCTTCAGCGAGGCTGGTTTCGACGATGGCGCTGAACGCCGAGCGGGCCTGCTTGACTTCCGTACGTACCGGCGCGCCGTTAGACGGCAACAAGCGTCGGGCGTCACCCAGCACGGCTTCGGCCTGGCCAAGCATCTCGTCGCTGGACACGTTCAGGGGCAGCCGGTGGCTGACTTCGATGACATGCAGCAACAGGACGGAGGTGTCGCGTGCGCGCGCCAGCAGGGCCGCCGTCGTAACCACCGCCTCGTCCATGTGCTGGCCGCTGACCGCGGCAATTACCGGGCGTTCAGGCTGGTACGCCATGCCGTGGGCGCGCGGTTAGGACGCGGCGGTCGCCTGGGCGCCGTTTGCCTGGGTGCCGGCCGGCGTCGCCAGCAGCATCTCGCGCAGTTCGGCGTTGATCTCCTGGGCGATGTCCGCGTGCTCGCGCAGGAAGGCCTTGGCGTTCTCGCGTCCCATGCCCAGCCGGGTGCTGTCGTAGCTGTAGTGCGCGCCGCTCTTGGTCAGCACGCCGTGGTCCACGCCGAGCGTGAGCAGGTCGCCCTCCCAGGAAATGCCCTGACCGAACATCATGTCGAACTCGCAGAAGCGGAAGGGCGGCGCGACCTTATTCTTCACAACTCGGACGCGGGTGCGCGCGCCGATGACCTCGGTCCCCTTCTTGATCTGCCCGATGCGCCGGATGTCCAGCCGGACCGACGAGTAGAACTTCAGCGCACGGCCGCCCGGCGTGGTTTCGGGGTTGCCGAACATCACGCCGATCTTCTCGCGCAACTGGTTGATGAAGATGACGATGGTGCGCGAGCGGCTGATGTTGGCCGTCAGCTTGCGCATGGCCTGCGACATGAGCCGGGCCTGCAGGCCCACCTGCGTGTCGCCCATGTCGCCGTCGATCTCGGCGCGTGGAACCAGGGCGGCCACGGAGTCGACCACGACCAGGTCCACGGCGTTGCTGCGCACGAACACGTCAGTGATCTCGAGCGCCTCTTCGCCCGCGTTGGGCTGCGAGACGATCAACTCGCCCACGTCCACGCCCAGGGCTTCGGCGTAGGTGGGATCCATGGCGTGTTCCACGTCCACGTAGACCGCGGCGCCGCCGGCCTTCTGTACCTCGGCGACGACGTGAAGCGCAAGCGTGGTCTTGCCCGATGCCTCCGGTCCAAATACCTCGACCACGCGGCCCCGGGGCAATCCGCCCACGCCCAGGGCCACGTCCAGGGACAGCGAACCGGTGGACACAGCCGGCACCTGGTCGGCCTGCATGGCGCCCATGCGCATGACCGAACCTGTACCGAACTTGCGTTCGATCTGTTGAATCGCGGAGTCGATCGCCTTTGCCTGGTCGTTGGCCATGCGCCTGATCCCATCAGCCCTGGCGCCGGGGCGGCCGGCGCACGCTCGTGGAGTTCATGGTATCGGAGGGGGGCGAATCCTGCGCGCGCCGCGTCGACGAAGGGCGTCCAAACACCTCATCCGAGAAGTTCTCACCCCTCGAAGCAGATCTTCGCCGACATGGCCGCCCCTTGACCGACAACACTAGGCTGGGTGGAGGATGCTCGTTTCGCACGGAGCTGGAGACCTTCTTGCCTACGGGAATCGTGTTGCGACGAATCGTCAACAGCACGTATCAGGTGGTCGAGTCGCAGACGGAGAGCTTGGAAGGCGAAGTCCTTCTTGATCTGAGTGGTCTCACTTCAATTCGTCCAGGTGCTCTTGCCAGCCTTGCGGCCCTTGCCGTTTCCGCCACGCATGCTGGTCACCAGGTGCGCGTAGGGCTCCCAACGGACTCAGTGTGCTGCCAGCATCTAGAGACGGTATCCGGCTTCTGCTGGTACCTCTCCAATCTCGACGTGAGCTTTGAAGGCAGGCGTCACCCGGGTGACTTCACATACGAAGTCAACGACGCGATATTGAGCATGACGACGGTTACGAATTCCGGCGAGGTGGAGGCTCTCGCGGAGGAGGTGTACGAGGGATTCAGACGAACGGGCGGCATCCGGTCCAGCGTTCTTCTGGACGAGGTTGTGGAGGGCCTTTGGGAGCCGGCGATCAATTCGATTGAGCACTCACAGTCACCTTTCGGGGCCGTCTGTCTTGCGCAGATATGGACAGCGGGCGGGAGGCGACTCGCTGAGTTCGCTGTGGCGGATGCCGGCATCGGGATTCGAGCAACGCTTGGCCGGCGGTATCCGTACCTAGCGACTGACGAAGACGCTATCGAGAAGGCACTCGAGGAAGGCGTGAGCGGACTAGATGATCCGCAGAGGGGCATTGGGCTGTCGACGACGCACGAACTATCGAGAAAAGGGTCTGGCCGTCGCCTGATGATTGTTTCGGGTGATGGCTGTGTTGTCGCAACGCCGAACTCAACCGGCGGCCGCACGCTGAGCAGATCTTGGTCGGGCACTCTGGTTTCGCTACTCTTTCCATTGAGCCGTTGACCTGGTGGCTCGGATATGGCGCTTAGTCCGGCGGAGAATTCAGAAGTGATCACCACCTCGGTTGAACTTGGCAACTTTGGCCGCACGTTCGCGACGCGGGACCGGGCACGCGAGATTGCGGAGTTCATCCGCCACGACTATCAGCCTGCTGCGCGGGAGGTAGTTCTTGACCTATCGTCAGTGGCGCTCGCGGGTCAGTCATTTATGAACGAGTTCGCCGGCGAAATGGGCGCCCTTTGGCCTGATGCCACTCTGGTGGTGCGGGGACCACGAAACCTAGTAGACAAACTGCTCTTCCACGGCAAGCGTCGCAATCTGCGCATGCGCGCCGCAGATGACGAGGATTCGTAGGGCTGAAATCCTGCGCGGCGCGCCTGTTGCGCACGGCCGTCCGCTCGGATAGCGTGCCGGAGGATCGTTTGGGGAGCCGCTGAGGCATGCAGTCAACGCAGACACGAGCTGCGGTGCTCTACGGACCGGGCGACCTGCGGCTGGAGTCCCGCGAAATCCGGGAGCCCGAGGCCGACGAGGTGGTGTTGCAGGTCGCGGTGTCCGGCATCTGCGGCACCGACCTGCACTACTGGGACGGCTGGCAGTTCGATTCGTGGTTCCCGGAGCGATCCGATCCGTGGATTCCCGGACACGAGTTCACCGCCACCGTGCAGGCGGTCGGACCCGGCGTTGACGATCTCAAACCGGGCGACGGCGTGGCGGTGGAGCCCAACAACTCCTGCGAGGACTGCCCCGAATGCGACCGGGGCATGTTGAACTTCTGCTCCAACCGCATGCCGATGGCCTGGGGCGCGTGGTCCGACGTGGTGATCGCCAACCGCCACCACCTCACCCCAATGCCGGCCGGCGCGGACATGCGCACGGCCAGCCTGGCGGAGCCGCTGGCTTGCGTGGTGCGCGGGTTTGATCGCGTAACCGTGACTCCCGGCGACACGGTGTTCATCGCGGGCGCGGGCCCGATCGGCCTGCTGGCGCTGCAGGTCGCCAAGCACCAGGGCGCCGGGCAGACGATCGTGAGCGAACCGGGCGAGACTCGCCGCAGGCTGGCGGCCACGCTGGGCGCGGACCTGGTGCTGGACCCGACGGTGGACGACACGGTAGAGGCCGCCCGCAGCCTGACCGATGGCTTTGGCGCGGACATCGCCATCGAGGCGGCGGGCGCCGGACCGGCCTTCCAGGCGTGCCTGGACACGGTGCGCGACTCCGGCACCGTGCTGGTGATCAGCGTGGGCAACCCGTCGGAGATGTTCAAACTGCGGCTCTACGACTTCTTCGCGCGCGAACGCAAGATCGTGGGCAGCAACACGCGCGTGCACACCTTCGAGCGGGCCCTGGACTTGATCCCCGAGCTCAATGTCGAGCCGATCATCACGCACACCTTCGACCTGGACGACGCCGTGGAAGCCGTCATGACCGCCAAGTCCGGCGCGGGCGCGAAGGTCGTATTCGACTTCCGGTCCTGACCGCGGTCAGCGACGGCGACCCCGAGCGGTGGTCGGCTGACGGCAACTGAAGACCTGCGCGCCGTGGGCGCTGGCAACAGGCGTTATTTCACGGAAACTCGGCTGCAGGAGATCGCGCGGGCTCTGGGCGCTGGTAAGGACCACGCGCAGCTCGCCGTCGGGCGCCAGGCAGGCTCCGGCGGCCCGGATAAGTCGAGCGGCGGGCCCGTGGTCCACGCGCGGGCCCACGTGGAACGGCGGGTAGCAAAGGATGACGTCAAAGGGCTGCTCGCCGGTCGGCGCGCCGTCCGCCAGCCGTACCTCCGCCTCGAGTCCGTTGGCCGCCAGGGTTCTTCCGGTGGTTTCCACGGCCACGTAGCTCCAGTCGACGGCGGTCAGCGTGCGGTCCTGGCGCGCCGCCGCCACGGTCAGCGCGCCCGAACCGCAGCCCAGGTCGAGCCAGCGGCCGTCCCGATCCGGCAGGTTTTCGGCCAGCAGCGCCGTGGCGGGATCGACGCGGGCGGGTGAGAACAGGGTGGGGTGCTGGCAGAGGGTGAACTCGCGACCGGCAATTCGCTGGGTGGAAGTCCACGCGAACTGCTGGGGCGGCGGATCCTCGACTTGCTTTTCAAACAGGTAGAGGCGGCGGTGCTCGCCGACGGCGCGGTCGATGATGGGGCCGACGATCGGCGGCAGGCGACGGCGAAGGGACTCGACGCCGCGCGCCCGGTCGCCCAGCAGGGCCAGCAGACCACCCACCGGCAGAGCCCTTGCCGCCGCGCGAACCACCCACTCTGCACCGGCGCGACCAAGCCAATATGAAGCCCGAACAACCGCGAAGTTGGCCTCCGCCGGCAGCAGCTCGTCCAATGGCAGAAGCGTCCAGGCGCCAGCCCCGGCCTGGCAACTCTCGGAAGCGCCTGCGTTCAGCGGAACCAGCATGCCGTCGTCCGACCATCCGGCGTCGGCCGCGGCTATGGACAGGCCGGCGTCCCAGGCGGCGACTTCCAGCAACGGCGCGTCCGGCTGCCGGCCCAGCGTGCGCATCAGCAACCGCAGTTCCTGGTCCAGTTCGCCGCCCGGCTGGTCGGCGCGCGAGGGAATCGCGACTGACCCGCCCGGCAGCCGCAGCCGTCGCCAGGTCAGAGCTGTGGCGGGGATCAATGCGATATAAGGGGAGGTGGCATGTGGCGAGCGTAGCTGTCAGAGCGTTCGAGTAGGCGGCCACCTCACGCGCGGCTGTGAATTGCGGCTCTCCGGTGCTATGTATGGCTGTCAGGGCACACGCACCAAAGACCGAGGAGTCCAGGTGATTGAATCGAAGCTGGCATCGGACGGGCGGACAACGCTGCCGAAGGCGGTCCGCGAGGCGCTGGAAGTCCAGCCAGGGGACCGGCTGCGCTATGTCATCTTGGACGGCGAAGTTCGAATCCGCGCCGTGAGGCCCATCCAGCGGCTGTACGGCTTGCTGGCGTACGACGGGCCGCCGGTGTCGCTCAACGACATGGAGCGGGCCATTGGCGAGGCAGCGCTAGGGGACTAGACGGCCGAGGGCGGCGGCCTATCGAGGTGCGACTCACGTAGCATGCCCGCGGCGCGTTTGCGCCGATTGCATAAGCCTGGGGCCGGGCGAGCGTCGCCGGCCGTGGCGGACGGGCGGATGACTTTGCGATGCAGCTGATCGATCAGCGCCTCGCCTACTCGGCGACGGACCTGGTGGGATTCCTGGAATGCCGGCACCTGGCGAACCTGGAGCGGGCGGCCACGCTGGTACCCGAGGTCCGGCGACCGGTCCGCGACGACCCCGTGCTGGACCGCATGGCCCGGCGGGGCCAGGAGTACGAGGCGCGCTACCTGGAAGAGTTGCGCGCCCAGGGTCGAGCAATCGCCGAAATCCGGCCGCCCGACACCGTGTCCCCGGCCCGCCAGATCAGGTCGGAACACGCGGCCACCCTACAGGCCATGCGACAAGGCGCGGAGGTGATTTACCAGGCCGTTCTGCTCGATGAGCGGCGGCTGGGGTACGCGGACTTCCTCCAGCGGGTCGAGACGCCCAGCGACCTGGGGCCGTGGAGCTACGAAGTCGTGGACACCAAGCTGGCCCGCCAGCCCTCGGCCCCCGCCGTGCTGCAGATCTGCATGTACTCCGATCTGCTGGGCGCCATGCAAGGACGTCTCCCCGATCGGATGCACCTGGTGCTGGGCGGCGTCCAGCGCGAGACCGTCAGCCTGCGGGTGGCCGACTACGCGGCCTACTACCGGCTGGTGGCCAGGGAATTCGAGGCGTTGCTGGACAGCCCGGAGGAGGTGTATCCGGTCCCCACGAAGCCCGAGCCGGTCGGACATTGCGACTTCTGTAGCTGGACGCTGGAGTGTCGCGCCCAGTGGCGGCGGGAGGACGACCTGGCGCTGGTGGCCGGCCTGTCCACGCGCCAGCGCCGCGCGTTGCACGACATCGACATCACCACGCGCCGCGGGCTCGCCAAGCCGTCGCCACCGCTGCCGGAGCGGGTGGAGGGCGTCAGCCCCGAGGCCCTGGAGCGGGTGCAGAAGCAGGCGGCCATCCAGGTGCGCGGCGAGGGTCGGGTCATTTCGGAGCGCATTCCGCCCGAGCGCGACCGCGACAAGGCGCTAGTGCCGGACCGAGGTCTCTGGGCGCTGCCGGAACCCTCGCCGGGGGATCTGTTCCTGGATCTGGAGGGCGACCCGTTCTATGGCTCGGACGAGGTCGACGGGATCGACTACCTCTTCGGGGCCATCGAGCCGGGGCTGCCTGACGCGGCGGGGGAACTGACGTTTCACGCCTTCTGGTCGATCGAGGACGGCAACGTGTCGACGGCGGCCGAGCGCCAGGCGTTCGAGGACTGCATCGACCTGATCATGAACCGCTGGACAGCTCACCCGGGCATGCATGTCTACCACTACGCGCCTTACGAAACCGGCGCGATGAAGCGGCTGGCCGGGCGCTACGCCACGCGCGAGACCGAGGTCGATCAACTGCTGCGCGGGCAGGTGTTCGTGGACTTGTACCGGGTGGTGCGGCAGGGCATCCGGGCCTCGGTGGAGAGCTACTCCATCAAGCGGCTGGAGCCGCTGTACAACTTCAAGCGCGAAATCGACTTGCGCGACGCCGGCGAGAGCATCGTGGAGTTCGAGCACTGGCTGGAGCCCGAGCCGGACACCGACCGGGACGCCCTGCTGGACCAGATCAAGGCCTACAACCGCGACGACTGCGTTTCGACCTACTACCTGCGCGAGTGGCTGGAGGAGCAGCGGGCGGCGCTGGTGAACGAGGTTGGCGCCGAAGCGCCGCCGCGCCCAACGGTTGTGGAACCCGAGGAAACGGTGGACTCGGACGAGCAGCTTGAAATAAAGGAGCTCGTGGACCGGCTGACCGAGGACATGCCGAAGGATCTGACTGACGGGTCATCGCTGGAGGATCCGGCCCAACGCGGACGCTGGCTGCTGGCCCAACTCGTCGACTGGCACCGCCGCGAGCACAAGGCCGTGTGGTGGCGCTACTTCCATTTGAAGGACGAACTGACCGAGGACGAACGCGCGGAGGAAACGGACGTGCTCGGGCGGCTCACGTTCCTTGACGCGCGGCCCGACCCCAACCCGCGCGCCCGATCCACGTTCTATCGCTTCCGCTTTGCGGAACAGGACCACAAGCTCTCGGTTGGCGATTCGGTTCGGACGCAGGACGGCAAGGATGCCGGCCGGATCGTGCGTCTTGACGACGAGACCTGCGAAGTTGAGCTGCGTCTCGGTTCGTCGCGACCTCCGCCACAGCCCACCTCGCTCATCCAGTTCAACTACGTCAACCCGCGGCCGAAGCCCGGCAGCCTTAAGCACCTGACCCGGTTGGTCGTCGACAACGGTATTGACGCCGACGGGCCAAACCAAGCGGCGCGCGACCTGTTGATGCGCCGGCCGCCGCGCGTTGGCCAGGCCGAAGACGCGCCGCTGGCGGGCGAGGGCGAGGACGCGCAGGCTGCGGCCCGGCGCCTGGTCCAGACGCTGGACGAGAGCTACCTGGCCATCCAGGGACCGCCCGGCTCCGGCAAGAGCACCGTGGGCGCCGAGATGATCGTGGACCTGATCGAGGCCGGGAAGCGCGTTGGCGTGACGGCCAACAGTCACAAAGTCATCGGCGAGCTACTCGAGAAGACCGCACGGGTGGCCGAGTCACGGGGCGCCGACGTCAGAATCGGCCAGCGCACCAACGACGAGCCCGCCTCCAAGAGCTTCCAGCACCTGGAGAGCACCGACGACGCGGCCGACAGCCTGACCGCCGGATTCCTGGATGTCGTGGGCGGTACCGGCTGGCTTTGGGCGAGCGACAAGATGGGAGGCTCGGTCGACGTCCTCTGCATCGATGAGGCCGGGCAGATGTCGCTGGCCGACGCCCTGGCTGCCGCGCCCTGCGCCACCAGCCTGCTGCTGCTGGGCGACCCGCAACAACTCGACCAGCCGCTCCAGGGTGTCCACCCGCCCGGCGCCGACCGGTCGGTACTGGCGCACGTGCTGGACGGCGCCCAGGTCATGCCCAGGGAGTTTGGACTGTTCCTGGACGGCACCTGGCGTCTGCACCCGAGCATCTGCAAGTTCACGTCCGAAATCTTCTACGAGGACAGCCTGCGTTCGCATCCGGGACGCGAGAACCTGGACCTGGCCGGGTCGCCTCCGTTCGAAGGAACCGGCCTACGCTTCGTGTCAGTACCGCATCAACGCCGGATCAGCGACTCGGAAGAAGAAGCCGAAGCTATCGCGGAGCAGGTCGATCGGCTCCTCCGCTCGAACCCGTCGTGGATCGACGCCGACGGTGCGACCCACTCGCTGACCGACCAGGACGTGCTCATCATCACGCCCTACAACCGGCAGATCCGCGAGCTCGGATCCAGGCCCGAACTCAAGGGACTGCGCATCGGCACGGTCGACAAGTTCCAGGGCCAGGAAGCGCCGATATCGATCTACTCCATGGCGACCAGTTCGGCCGACGACGCCCCGCGCGGGATGGAGTTCCTGTACAGCCTCAACCGCCTGAACGTCGCCACCAGTCGCGCCAGGTGCCTGGCGGTAGTCGTAGCCAGCCCCGGCCTCCTGGCCGTCCGCTGCCGCACCCCCCGCCAGATGCTGCTAGCCAACGCGCTGGCGCGCCTGTGGGAACTGGCAGAGGCCGTCACGATCGACGCCTGACGTTTTCGTATCCGGGCTACTGCCAGTCACGTGATCGTGGCGTGCCCAGGGAGTCGGACGAGACCGGCCTACAGGTTTCGGCCATCACCTGCACGGCCCCGTGCTCGTCCTGCAGTTCGCCGTCCACCATCATCACCGGCGAATCCAGGATCGCGCGCTGGTAGCGGCTGAAGACATCCGGCCGAATAATCACGTTCACCAGCCCGGTTTCGTCTTCCAGCGACAGGAAGGTGTAACCGCGCGCGGTGGGCGGGTGCTGCCGGTTGATCACGATCCCCGCCACCGTCACCATGATTCCCGTGCGGGCCTGCTCGCGCAGCGCGTCGGGAACCCCGCTGTCGCCCAGCCCCTGGAACTGCTGACCGCTGCCCCGCCCGTCGTAATGATTGCCCGCCCGGCGAGCGCGCTCCCCATAGCGCCCCGCAGCGTGGTCGCTGGACTGCCGCCCTCCACCGAAACCCTGCGTCTCGACCGCTGAGCGTCCACGCGGATGGCCCGTGGCCGGCTGGATCGATACCCGACGGATCTGCGGCTGCGGCCGGCTGGCCGCCAGGGCCGGCAGGTCCGCCGCCCGCAGCACCCCGGCCTCGGCCAGCTTGGACCGCAGAAACTCCAGCCCCCGCCAGCGCGTGGAGAGCCCGGTGGCGGCAAAGTCCATGTGCGCCTGTACCAGCGCGTCCGCCGTCGGCAGCGCCACCGGTTCCTCCAGCTCGGCCGCCAGCCCCGGCAACTCCCCGCCGTGCGCCGCCGAAGCGTACGCCTGCACCTGCCACAGGGCCTCCCGCCGGCTCGACCCAAGGCTTCCAAAAGCCCCGGCCGTGGCCAGCGCTTCCAAGACGTTGCTGGGCGCCCGCGTCCGGCGGCAGAAGTCGTCCAGCGAGTCATACGCCCCGCGCTCGATCTCGTCTTCCAGCCGCTCGCGGTAGGCCTCCCCCACCCCCTCCACGTACCGGTACCCCATCCGCACCGCGCCGTCCGGCTCGATCATGCACTCATACCGGCTGCGCTGGATGTCCACGGGACGCACCGTCACCCCGTGCCGCTGCGCGTCGCCCACCAGCGTGTGCGCGCTGTAAAACCCCATCGGCTGGCTGTTCAGAATCGCGCAGGTGAACTCCGCGTGGTAATACACCTTCAGCCACGCCGAGACGTACACCAACAGCGCGAACGCGCAGGAGTGCGCCTCGGGAAACCCGTAGCCCGCGTAGCCTTCGAT
Organism: Chloroflexota bacterium; assembly: GCA_022820025.1. Lineage (GTDB taxonomy): Bacteria > Chloroflexota > UBA11872 > UBA11872 > UBA11872 > UBA11872. The sequence goes on along the minus strand of JAJEGF010000009.1, from coordinate 6,310 downwards.
CTGCGCATAGATCTGTTCCGCCGTCGCCGCCGGGATGCCATTGCGGGCCATGCCCCGCATCAAGTCGTCCTGCAGCGCCTGGATGTGCGCCAGGGAACGCTTGCGGCTCATGGCCCGCCGCAGCGCGTCGGCCTTGGTTGCCGAAAATCCGGCCGCCACCATGGCGATCTGCAGGCACTGCTCCTGGAAGATCGGAAGCCCCAGCGTGCGCTCCAGCACCCCCGCCAGCCCCGGCCACACCGGATCGGCAGCTTCCAGTCCGATGCGGCGCAGAATCCAGCGCCGGTGCATCTTGGTCGTCATCGGCCCTGGCCGGATGATCGCCACCTGCACCACCAAGTCGTAGAAGCACCGCGGCCGCGTCTGCGGCAGCACGTGCATCTGCGCGCGGCTCTCGACCTGGAACATCCCGATCGTGTCAGCCGCACAGATCGCGTCGAACACCTTGGGGTCGTCGAATTTGAAATCCGCCAGCGCCCGCCGCTGCCCGTGCCGCTGCTCAATCAGCCGGAAGGCCCGCTGGACCAGCGTCAGCATGCCCAGCCCCAGCAGGTCGATCTTCAGCAGCCCGGCGTCCGCGCAGTCGTCCTTGTCCCACTGCGCCACGCTGCGACCCTCCATCGTCGCCGGCTCGATCGGTACCGAGGCGTCCAGCGGGCGCGACGAGATGATCATCCCGCCGGTGTGGATGCCCAGGTGCCGGGGAAAGTCCACGATCTCCCGGCTGATCTCCAGCAGGTCGCGGCCCACACGACCCGAGATCTCGCGCGGCACGTCGCCGCCGGCCTGATCCGGGTCCGGCATCTCCACGCTGGGATGCCACTGCAGGCGCTGCGCCAACCGGTCCACCTGGGCCGGCGGCAGTCCCAGCGCCTTGCCAACGTCGCGGATGGCCGAGCGCCCGCGAAAGCAGATCACGTTCGCCACCATCGCCGCCCGCCGGCGGCCGTAGCGCTGGTACACGTACTGGATCACCCGCTCGCGCTCCTGGTGCTCGATGTCCAGGTCGATGTCCGGCGGTTCGTCCCGGTCCGGCGACATGAACCGCTCGAACATCAGCCCGGCCGCCATGGGATCCACCATCGAAATCTCCAGCACGTAACAAATGATCGACCCCGGTGCCGAACCGCGCGTATTGACCAGAATGTCGCTGCGGTGACAAAAAGCCACCAGGTCGCGCACGGTCAAAAAGTACCCCGCCAACCCCTGGTTCTTGACGTACCGCAGTTCCTGCTCCACCCGCTGCCGAACCGTCGCGTTCGGGTCCGGATACCGCCGCCGCACGCCCTCCCAGACCAGCCGTTCCACGTAGTCGTATTCCGACTCGCCTTCCGGCGTGGGACACCTCGGCAAGCCGTATTCCAGCTTCCGGCTCAGGTCGAATGCGCACATCTCCGCAATCCGCAGGGTGTTGCTGATCGCCTCGGGGACGCTGTCAAAAAGCTGGACCATTTCCTCCGCGGACTTCAGCCCAAACTCGTGATTGGGCCGCAGCCGCCGTCCCGCCGTTTCCAGCGTGACGGTGTGCTTGATACACACCAGCACGTCTTGCAGTCGCGCCCGCGCCCGGTCGTGGTAGTGAACGTTATTGGTCGCCACCGGCGGCAGCCCCGTGTGCCGCGCGACCTCCAGCAACCCGGCGCTGGCCAGGTGCTCCGCCTCCCGCCGGTGATCCTGGAGTTCCAGGAAAAAGCACCCGTCCTCGAACATCTCGGCGTACGACCCCGCCAGGCCAATGGCTTGGCGACTGTCCCCAACCAGCGCCGCGGACGGAATCGCCCCCTGCAGGCACCCTGAAAGCCCCACTAGGCCCCGCGTGTGCCGCGCCAGGGCGTCCAGGTCCAGCTCCGCCGTTCCCTTGGGCCGGTCGTGATGCGCCGCGGTCGCCAGCCGGCAGAGGTTGGCGTAGCCCTCCCGGTCGCGCGCCAGCAACGTCAGGTGATGCCCCCCGGCCATGCTGGCCTCCATGCCCACGATGGGCTGCAAGCCATGCTCCCGCGCCGCGTGAGAGAACCGCACCGCGCCGTAGACCCCATCGTGATCGGTGATCGCCAGGGCCGTCAGCCCCAACTCGGCGGCCCGCGCCGCCATTTCCTCGGGATGCGACGCGCCGTCCAGGAACGAGAAGTTGCTGTGCGCGTGCAGTTCGGCGTAGTCGGGACCAGTCAATCCAGCGCCCCCTGGGCAAACCAGCCCGGCTTGGCGCGGTCGCGATAGAGCACCAGCCCGCGTCCATCGTCCAGCCGCACGTGCAGGTAGTCGCGGTCCACCGGTTCCGCCCACCACCCGGTCCGCGCCCGCTGCGGCCCGTAGCGGGCGACGACCTTCCTGGTCGTCCCATCCAGCGTCATCCGGCTGGCCCCATCGATCTTGCTGATACGAACCCGACGCGGCGGCGTGAACAGCCGGGTAAGCCCCCGAGCCCCCGCTAAACCCGCCAGCCACGCCGGAGAGAGCGGGGGTTCATCCCGCTGGGCGCCCCCCGCAACGTAGGCGTCCACCCGGCGGCTGGCCGCCTCCAGCGTCCAGGCCTCGGGGCACAACTCCATCCGGAACACCGCGTCGTCACCCAACTGCGCCCGCAGACGGCTGATTGCGTGGTTGGCCCGCGCCACCCGCTCCGACCGGTTGCCCAGCAGCGACCGCTGCGTCCCGGCCCCCGGAACCAGCTGCTCCACGTTCAGCCCAATGCGCGTCACCCCGGGCCGGTGCAGCGGAATCTCCTGCACCGCCGCCTCGCCCTGGGAGACCTTTGCATAACGTCTCTCGTCTGCTAATGCGCGGTCGCTCTTGCTCCCGCTCCCCGTGGGAGAGGGTTGGGGTGAGGGTCTTCCGGGCAACCACCCCGGGGTTATGCAAAGGTCTCTCCGGACATCCCCCGCCCACGCCTCCAGCCGCCACCGGGCCGCGTCCCGCAAGGCGGCGGCGTTGCCGGACGGCTCGGGCAGCGCCAGCGTGAACCGCTGCACCGTGCCGTCGGCCCGCTCGATCCGGCTGCCAACCTGCTGTGCCATCAGGCCTCGGTTGGCCAGCCGCGTAGCCAGCCGCTGCGCCAGGGCCTGCAGCGCAAAGATCAGCCGGTCCACGTTGTGCTCTTCCCACTCGAACTCGATCTCTTCATCCAGGACGATCGGTTGCGTCCGCCCCTTTAGTGGTTGCGGATCCTCCCCACCCGCCAGCCGCCGCGCCCGCGCGCCCTCGACCCCATACCGCGTCCGCACGGCGTTGACCGGCAGCTCGGCAAATGCGCCGATCGTGACGATGCCCAGCATGCGCAGATGCCGCAGTGTCCGTTCGTCCAGCGGCAGCCGGTCCACCGGCTGCCCGGCCAGGTACGCCCGGTCCTCCCCGGAAACCACCGCCACGCCTGAATCCCCCGCCCCACGCGCCGCGACCTCCGCCGCCAGCCGTCCCGCCGCCAGTCCTACTTGGGACGTCTGCCCTGTCGCCGCTTCCACGTCCCGGCGCACCCGCGCCCCCAGCGCTGCGTCTGGGCCATACAGCGGCGCCAGCCCCGCTGCGTCGGCAAACGCCAGTCCCACCCCGGCGTCCTCCACCACGGGCGAAAACCGCTCCAGCACGTCCAGCACCACTTCGAACGCCTGGGCATAGCGCGGCGGATCGTCGGCCACGTAGACGCCCTGCGGACAGCGCTGCGCCGCTTCCTTCACGGCCATCCCCAGCCGCAACCCCGCCTGCTGGGCGGCCTCGGAAACCTCGATCAGCCGCCGCTGGTTAGCTTGCCGCGCGTAGATCGCCAGCGGCTGCGCCGACCACGATGGCTGCCTCTGCGCCTCCACCGTGGTCCGGAAACGCGGAATCCACAGGCACAACGTCTTGCGGTCCACCGGACCTCCTCGTAAACGGACAATCGATCACCAGGTGCTGCACGCCCGTGCCGCTGCGCGACTTCAGCACCCGGACCTCTAGCGTCAGCCCCATGGGTGCCCGGGTCAGGCGGCTGCGCTGCCAGCGCCAGCCGCGGCAGGCCACCCCCAGCCGCAGCGAGGCCAGGTACGGCAGTCCGGCAACGCGCTGGCTCCCGGCCGCCGTCACCACCACCAGCCCGGCCGATCCGCGCCCCGCCAGATCGGCCAGTTGCGACCACCGGTTGGCGCGCGGCCGTGCCGACTCCAGGTCCAGCAGCACCGCCTCGAAGGCATGGCTCCGCAGCAACGTCGCGGCCGCTTGGAGCGCGGCCTCGGCATCCGGCGGCCGCACCACCACCAGCCGCGACAGATCCAGGCCCAGCCCCACCCCCGCCGTCGGCGCAAACGTCCCGGGCAGATCCACGTAGGCCGCCAACCCGTCCGCATCCAGCGCGGCGCCCAGCACCCGCCACCCCAGCGTCAGCGCCCCGCTGCCCGCCGGGCCGGTCAATTCGCTCAGCCGGCCCCTGGGAATCCCCTCGAACCCGGTGGCCTCATCCAGCGCCCCGATGCCGGTCGAAAACCCGGCGTCTCGCGGACTAACCCCAAACAGCCGCCCCGCGGCATGCAACCCCCAGCGCTGTTCGATTTCATGCACGGCCACCCGCAACGCGGCGGGACGCTCGGTGTCGGGAAGAGCCAGCGGAACACCCTGGGGAGTACGGGACGTCAGGATACCGTACGAAAACCGAACAAAAGAAGGGCGCCATGCCGAACGATGTCCTGGCGGCTCGGTTTCTCCACGCCCGTGGCAGACTGCCCACACCAGAATCCGAAGGGCTACGGGTATGTCCACCAGCGCCGATTTGAAAGAGCGCATCGCCGCCGTGGTGGAGTCGCACCGCGACGACATCGTCGAAGTCGGCGAAACGATCATGCGCAACCCGGAACTGGGCTTCAAAGAGTTCGAGACCGCGGCGCTGGTGCAGCGCAAGTTCGACGAGTTGGAGTTGGACTACCGCGCGGGCCTGGCCCGTACCGGGGTCAAGGCGAAGATCGACACCGGGCGGCCGGGGCCCACGCTGGCGCTGATCGGCGAACTGGACGCGCTGGTGGTGGCCGGGCACCCGATGGAGAACCCGGAAACCCACGCCGCCCACGCCTGTGGGCATAACGCGCAGATCGCCGGGCTGATGGGTGCGGCGGCCGCGCTGAGCGACCCAACCATCCTGCGGGATCTGTGCGGATCCATCGTGCTGTTTGCCGTGCCGGCCGAGGAGTACGTGGAGGTCGAGTACCGCCACGGCCTGGTCCAGGAGGGCGAACTGGAGTTCCTGGGCGGCAAGCCCGAACTGATTGCGCGCGGCGAGTTCGACGACGTCGACCTGGCCATGATGATCCACACCCACTCGCGGCCCGACGAGAACGGCATGGCCTCCGTCACCGCCTCCAACAACGGCTGCGTGGTCAAGCAGATCAGGTACATCGGCAAGGCCGCCCACGCCGGCGGCGCGCCCCACCTGGGCGTCAACGCCCTCTACGCCGCCCACATCGGCCTGGCGGCCATCAACGCCATTCGTGAGACCTTCCGCGATGACGACGCCATCCGCGTGCATCCCATCGTCACCCGCGGCGGCGACCTGGTGAACGTAATCCCGTCCGACGTAACCCTGGAAACCTATGTGCGCGGCAAGACCACCGACGCCATCGACGCGGCGGCCGCCAAGGTGGACCGCGCGCTCAAGGCCGGCGCGATGGCGCTGGGCGCGGAGGTGGAGATCATCACGCTGCCCGGCTACCTGCCGCTGGTCAACGATCAGGACCTGGCCGAACTGTTCCTAGCCAATCAGCGCGTCGTGCACGGCGAGCCCCAAGCCCGGCGGCAGGGGCACCGCACCGGCTCGACCGACATGGGCGACGTCTCGCACATCATGCCGGCGCTACACCCGTCGATGGCCGGCGCCGTGGGCAGCAACCACGCGGTGGATTGGTTGATCGACGATCCGCAGATGGCCTACCTGGAACCCGCCAAGGCCCTCGCCTGGATGGCCGCCGACCTGCTGGGCAACGGCGCCCGCGAAGCGCGGCGCGTGCTGGACAACTTCCAGCCCCGAATGAGCCGGGACGAGTACCTCACCTACCAACGAAGCCTCAGCCAGGTCGACCGCTGGTCAGGCGCCGAGTCGTAAGTGCGGGGAATGCCGCCAGCCTTCCGCCCCCGGGCGTGCCGCGCCTGACCCGTGGGACGAGTTCTCTGGCTCGCGTTCGCGGCAGGCGCGATCTGGCTGTGGGCCAGTCTGGCGCCCCAACTCACCTATCCCACCGCTTCCAGCGGTGACCCCGCCGGCGATGTCCTGATCGCCTGGCCCGGCTGGGCCGTGCAGCAGGACGTTGGCGCGCCGCACGAAACCCTTGGCCGGTTCGACATCTGGGTCTCCTCT
>JAJEGF010000030.1 GCA_022820025.1 Chloroflexota bacterium | reverse complement strand
GGGGTCCCACAGCGGCGCCCGGGCGCCGCCGGGCCCCACGGCTCGTTTAAGGCCGAAACTCCGGCGCCGCGGGCCGGTGGTCCAACGCCGGGCTGCGATAGGCTCCGATGGCCGACGCCATCCGCGGCGAGTCTCGCCGGTTGCCGGCCGCAGCGCCTCGGACGGCCCCCAGGGAGCACACCGGCATGAGCTTCAAAGTCGGGATCATCGGGCATACCGGGCATGGCAACTACGGGCACTATCTCGACATGGCCTTCGTCGGGGTGGAGGGCGCCGACATAGCGGCGCTGGCCGACCCGGACGACGACGGACGGGCCGAGACGGCCGCGAAGACCGGCGCGCGCGCGGCCTACGCGGACTACCGCGAAATGCTGGACCGAGAGAAGCCCGATATCGCCGTCGTGGCCTCGCGGGAGGTCGGCGATCACCGCGACCTGGTGATCGACGCCGCCCGGGCGGGCGCGAACGTCTACCTGGAGAAGCCTGTGGCCACGGCGCCCGCGGACGTGGACGCCATGCAGGCGGCCTGCGAAGAGTCGTCCGTCATCTGCGTGGTCGCGCATCCCTGGCGCGGCCATCCGCCGATCCAGCATGTGGCAATTCCCCTGGTCACGTCGGGACGCATCGGCGAGCCGCGCCTGGTGCGCGTCTTCGGGAAGGACGGCGAGCGCGGCGGCGACGAGATGTTCCTGGACCTGTATCCCCACTTCTTCGACTTCCTCTGGCAGCTTTTCGGCGCCCCGTTGTGGTGCAGCGCCCACCTGACCCAGGACGGCCGCACCTGCGAGCAATCCGACCTCAGGCCCGGCTGGGAGGGCATGGGCCTGGTGGCCGGCAACGGCCTCAAGGCCTATTACTGCTTCGAGGGCGGCGTCGCGGCCGACTTCGAGTCCTACCAGGGCGACGGGGCCTCGGACCCCTATCGCGTCGACATCTACGGCACGGAGGGCACGATCTCGTTGCCGGGGCCGATGGGACGCGGTCCCGACATATACCTGCATCCGAGGGCCAACCCGGAACTGATCGATGATGACGGCTGGGAGGTCGTCCCCGCCGAACCGCCGCCGGACCGCCACAAGTGGCTGCGGGCGCACCGGCGCATGGCTCGCTCGATGATGGACATGCTGGAGGGCAAGACGCCGGAGTGGGACCTGGTGCAGTTGCCCAACGCCAGGCTCTACCTGGAGATGGCCATGCTGGCCCACGCCTCGCACATGCAGGGCGCGCGGGTGGGCTTGCCGCTGCCGGACGGCAAGAACCCCTTCGACCACTGGACGGCGTAGTCGCCACGCTCGCTGGAATCCGTACTCGTTCGGCTCGCTAGCCCCTGGATGACCAATAGCGCGCTTCCCCGGCGGGCTCGATGTTTCACGTGAAACATTCGGGCGCGGCTTCGCCGGCCCCACCCCGAGAGTCCAGAGCCTCGGGTTTGTTCCATGGGGTGCCCGGCATTCTGCGATGATGCCTCTCGAACCGGTCGGCGGCCCGCGCGGCATCCGCCTGGCGCGCTGATCTCTCGCAGGGGGTGGAGCAATGTCAGCCAGCGATCTCCCGGCCTTTCGCATCGGGGTGGTTGGATGCGGCGGGATCAGTTCCCGCCACGGTCGCGCCGGCCTGGAGTCCGAGAAGCTCCAGTTGGTCGCGTGCTGCGACATCCGCGAGTCGGTGGCCCGCGAATGGGCCGAGACCTACGACTGCGACGCCTGGTACACCGACTACGAACAGATGATTCGCGACCAGGACCTGGACGGGGTGGTCCTGGCCACCTGGCCCAACCAGCACCGGGAACAGGTGGAGCGTTGCCTCAACGCCGGCGCGCGCAACATCCTCAGCGAGAAGTCGCTGACCGCGAACGGGCAGGAAGCGCTGGAGCTGGCGCAACTGGTCGAGTCGGCCGGCGCGTACCTGATGGAAGGCTTCATGTACCGCCACCACCCGTTCGTGGCCGAGCTGGAGCGGCAGGTGGCCGCCGGAACTATCGGCCAGATCGATTCGGTCAGCTCAAAGTTCAGCACCTTGGATTACGAAGAGGAGAGCCCCGACGATCCGAACCGGAACTGGCGGCGCGACCCCGAGCGCCTGGGTGGCTCGCCCTGGGACATCACCTGCTACGCCATCAACGCGGTCAACCACTTTGCGTCGATGGGGGCGGGCGGACGCGGTACCGGGAAAGGGTCCAACCGCGATGGAACGCTCGGTTCCGACGCGAAAAGCCTTGTCGCCGCCCGGCCGACCCGCGTGTGGTCGGTCGGAAGCATGAGCGAGGTCTACGGCACCCTGAACCGCCAGTTCGGCCTGATCGAATACGACAGTGGCTGCGTGGGCTACGTGGAAGGCAGCCGCCAGGCGCATATCAGCGAAGAGCTGCACATTGCCGGCAGGGAAGGTCGCCTCTGCATCCGCCGAGCCTGGCGGCCCCACGCCGAACCGGTCATCGAGCACCAGTACGGCAACGGCGAGTGGCGGGAAATCCCGGTTCCTGGCGCCGAGATGTACCGGCTGCAGATGGAGAACTTCGCGGACGTGGCCCAGGGCGTCGCCGAGCCGGTGATGCCGCTGATTCAGACGGTGGTGAACATGTACACCATCGAAGCCACCGTCACCAGCCAGCTCGAGGAACGGCTCGTGGACCTGGAACTCCCGGCCAGCCTCTTCGACGACGAGGCATAGCTAATCCACCGAGCGAGGCTCGACCGGTCACGGCGATTGGCCGCCGCTGGCGCCTGGGTGCCAATATGACGCGCCCATGAGCGCCCACGTCACAACCGAACACGAAGCCACCGAGCTGTTGAGCCGGCTGGTCGCCACGCCCAGCGTGACGCCCGACGTCGAGGGCGGCACGGGCGAAGCGGCAATGGGCGACCTTGTCGAGGAGTTCGCCCGCTCCATCGGCGCGCAGATCACCCGCCAGGAAGTCTTCCCAGGCCGCGAGAACGTGATTTGCACCATCGCCGCCGACGCGCCGGGCCCACACCTGATGCTGGAAGCGCACATGGATACCGTGGCGCTGGGACCCATGACCAACGGTCACGAGCCGTACATGGACGACCAGGGCCGGCTGCATGGTCGGGGCTCGTGCGACACCAAGGGCTCGCTGGCGGCCATGCTGCTGGCGCTCCAGTGGGCCGCCGAGATCTCCGATCCGGCCGGTCCGCTCACCGTCGCCGCGGCGGTGGACGAGGAAACCGGCAGCGCCGGAGCCAAGGCGCTGCCGCACTCGGGAGTCAAGGTGGATGGCGCCATCGTCGGGGAGCCGACGAGCCTGGAGGTGGTTCGTTCGCACCGCGGCGGCCGCTACTGGCCCCTGATCACCCACGGCATCGCGGTCCACAGTTCCACGCCGGAGCTTGGCGACAACGCCATCCTGCGCATGGCCGACGTCCTGCACGTGCTCCGCGAGGAATACGGCCGGCGGCTTGCCGGACGCACGCATCCGCTGGTCGGCAACTCGTCGTTCTCGGTCGGCATCATCAAGGCCGGAACCTCGTTCAACATGGTTCCCGACCGCTGCGAGGCCATCATCGAGCGGCGGCAGATCCCCGGCGAGTCGGTCGACGACGTGGAGGCGGAACTCGCGGAGGTCCTGGAGATTGCCCGCCGCCGCCATCCCGACCTGCGGGTTGAGGTGCAGGCGCCATTTGTGTTCGGGGACGTCCTGGATACGCCAGCCGACGCGCCGATCGTGCAGGTGCTGCGCGACGCCGTCACCGACGTCTGCGGTGAGGCGAACGTGATCGGCGTGTCCTATGGATCCGACGCCGCCACGCTGGCCGCCGCCGGCATTCCCAGCGTGCTTTGCGGACCTGGCGACATCGCCTACGCGCACAGCGCCGACGAGTTCGTGCCGATGGCGGAAGTCGTGCAGGCGGCCGAGATCTACGCGCGCGCCTGGAAGCGCTTCGCCGCCGCCTGATGCCGTCCACGGCCGCCGGCGGGCGTCCGAACATCGTCCTGGTCATCACCGACCAGCAACGCTACGACACCATTGCGGCCCTTGGGCACCCGCACGTCGACACACCGAACCTCGACCGGCTGGTCCGCGAAGGCGTCAGCTTCGACGAGTGCCATGTCACCGCCGCCTCCTGCGTCCCCGCCCGCGCCAGCCTGTTCAACGGGCTGTACCCACACACCACCGGCGTGCTGCGCAACGGCTGCGAGTGGCGACGGTCCTGGGTGGAACAGCTGGCGGCTTCGGGCTACCACTGTGTCAATGTCGGCAAGATGCACACCGTCCCCTTCGAGACACCGCTGGGCTTCCACGAGCGCTACGTCGTCGAGAACAAGGACCGGTTCCTGGACGGGCGCTACTACTTTGACGAGTGGGACAAGGCCCTGGCCGCCCGCGGCCTCGTCAAGCAGCAGCGCGAGTTGTACCGGCAGCGACCCGACTACGGCGAGGCCATGGGCGCCTTTACCTGGGACCTGCCCGCCGACATGCAGAGCGACAACTTCGTGGGCAGCCTGGCGCGCTGGTGGCTGGACACCTACCCGACTGCGCAGCCGCTGTTCCTGGAAGTCGGGTTTCCGGGCCCGCACCCGCCCTACGACCCCACGCCCGAGGCGCTGGCGCCATACCTGGACCGCGACCTACCCATTCAGCCCGTGTCACAGGCCGATCTGGACGGCCAGCCCGATGCGCTCCGCGTCATGCGCGAGCACAACACCGAAGTGGACCACGATTCCCTGATCCACATCGTCGATCCACCGTTGGAGTCGCGGCGCCGCCAGCGGGCCCACTACCTGGCCAACGTGACGATGATCGACACGCAGATGGGCGATCTCATGGACGCCCTGGAACGCAACGGCTACGCCGACGACTGCGTGGTGGTATTCACCTCCGACCACGGCGACTGCCTGGGCGACCACGGCCACATCCAGAAGTGGACCATGTACGACGTGGTGACCCGCGTGCCCTGCATCGTCTGGTCGCCAAAGCGGTTTGCCGGCGGCCGGCGCATCGACGACCTGGTCCAGTGGTTCGACCTGGGCCCGACCATCCTGGAAATGGCCGGCTGCGAGCCCGACCCGAACCTGGAGGCCCACTCACTCCTCCCCGCCCTCGAAGGCGGCAACCCGCCGCAGCGCGACTACGTCTTCACCGAACAGGGCCGCGACGACGGCAACGGCCTGCACGTGGACCTGGTGACGGCGGTGCGCAGCCGCACCTGGAAGCTGGTGCATTTCCTGGGCGAGGACGAGGGGCAACTCTTTGACCTACGGAACAACCCAGCGGAGGAACGCAACCTGTGGGACGACCCCACGGCCGCGCAGATCCGCAGCGAAATGCTGGATGTTCTGCGCGACTGGCGCCTGGCCAGTGGCGTGGCCACGGCTAACTGGGCCGATGGCGCACGATAGTCGCTAGAGAAACCGAGAGGGGTGCCGGGAGCTAACCCGACACCCCTCTCGAAACCTCAGACTTACCTTGTCTTTGCCTTAGCCAAACTTGCCTTTTCTCACCTGAATCGAGCGTACGATGCCGAAAACGCCCGGTCAATCCCTCGGCATCTGCAAGGCTAGTTGCCCTCCTGAAATCGCTCGCGCTGATCGATCGCCTGAAGTAGCTCATTGAACAGAGCCAGCCCCTCGCGAGCAAGCAAGATGACCTGACCGAACCTCTCGGGAATCGCCATCTCGGCCAGCCGCGACTTGATGTGATCCACGCGTTCCTGGTCTTCCGGGCCCAGGAACTCGGAGAGATCGTCGATATCGTCCGCCAAGTGCGTGGCTGTGTTGAGAGTCTGGGCATGAATGCGCCGAAGTGCGCGGTGTCGATAGTGATCGACCCGCAACTGAACGGCCCCAAGCTGGAAGGACTTTCCTCCGTAGCCGTCTTCGAGCATGAACAATTCGAATTCCGCGAGCACCTGCTGAAAGTGAATGAGCGTCCGACGCGCTTCAAACCACGCGGCGCGGAAGCGGTCGCGCTGCGCGCGCTCATGGAATCGGCGCGCTCGCCGGGTCTCAAGGAACGCGGCGCCGCCCGCCACCACGCCCATGATTCCTAGTGCAATCGCAAAGGGATCGGGGTCAATCAGCTCCTCGTCGTTGGCGAGGAGAGCTGTCGGTTCCTGACGCATGAATTGGGCGGGTCCTGTGAGATCGGATGCCAGGCACGCTACAACGCCCGCCCCACGTTCGACGGTAGGAATGGCTACGAATAGGCTCAGGGAGCCTTGAAGAAGCAGATCGTCAGATGCCCCAGCCCGACCTGCCCATCACTATCCGCGGCTACGAGCGCCGCGACAATGCCCGCATCCGCGAGTTGACGCTGGAGGGGTTCGACGGCGTCAGCATCGACCAGAGCGCCGACCGTCTGCTGGGGCTGGACACGGAGCCGCTCTGGGAGACGCGTAAGTGGGCGGGGGTGAAGGCCGAGTTGGAGGCCTCGCCGTCGGACCACTTCGTGGCCGAGCTGGACGGCGAGGTCATCGGCTACATCACCACCAATCCACAGCCGGACGCCGGCATCGGCCAGATCCCCAACATGGCCGTGGACGCGCGCTACCGGCGACGCGGCGTGGCCTCGCGGCTGATCGAGCACGCCCTCGAGCACCTGCGGTCGTGCGGCATGCGCCTGGCCAAGATCGAGACGCTCGTGCAGAACGCCCAGGGCCAGACCCTCTACCCGCGTTTCGGCTTCCGAGAAGTCGCCCGCCAGATCCACTACGTGCGGCGGCTGGACGACGCCTGAGCTGGGGCGTTCCGGCTACCGCCAGTCGAACAGGCAGCCCACCAGCGACGGTTCGAAGTCGAACAGCAGGTCGTAGATCTCCTTGAAGTCGCCGCCCTTCACCCGGTGCGTGATCAGCGGGTTCAGGGTGATCCGGCCCGCCACGGCCAGCCGCAACGCGACCGCAATGTCGCGGCGCGGCGACCAGTGCACCGGCAACGCGTTGAGAAACGGGTTGTCGCCCGCGTCGGGCTGACGGATCGAGTCGTGCGCGCCGATGATCGTCAGCCCCTTCTTGTGCACGTCGCGGTAGAAGTTCACCTGCTCGGTCGATCCACGGGTGCTGCCCAGGATCACCACCCGCCCCAGGTGGCCGGCCAGGATGAAGGCGTCGTTGATCGGGGCCGGGAAGCCGGTGGACTCGATCACCACCTGCGGCCCGCCCGTGTGACCCTCGGCCAGCGCGGCGCGTGCGTCCTCGCAGGTTGGGTCCATGGACTCGAGCCACGACACGGCTTCCGCCATTTCGCGCCGCGAGGGGTCCAGATCGGCCACCAGCACGCGCCCGGCGCCCGCCACGTAGGCGAACTGCGCGGCCAGCTGCCCGATCAGCCCGCCGCCGATCACCAGCACGGTCTCGCCCATCTCCACGCGGGCCTTGCGCACCGCCTGCATGCTGATCCGCAGCATGGTGTGAAAGGCGGCCTCCTGGTCCGGCACGTCGTCGTCGACCAGGAACACGTCGCGCATGGGGGCCAGGTCGGCCGTGGCGTGCCGGCCTCTCGTCAGCACGCGCGTGCCCGGCGCCAGGTCCACGCCCTCGCCGGCGGCGACAACTTCGCCCACCGCGCTGTAACCCACGTTGCGCGGCCAGATCTGGGAGGGCGTGTTGGGCAGCGCCAGCAGCGAGGCCCGCTCGGTGCCGGGCGACATGGCCGTGACGTGATGGCGCACCAGGACTTCGCCGGGGCCCGGATCGCCCAACTCAATCGTCTCCATCTGAATCGTCTCGACCGAGTGACTGACCAGGACTTGCGCTTGCATGCGACCGGCCGCCTTGGGCTGCCATCCGAGCACCGGCAGCCTGCCACAGCCGCTCGTTGCGCGTACGATGCAGGCTCCCGGCGCGTACCTGGAGCATTCATGCAGATCACCAAAGTCGAACCGCTGTTCCTGGACCAATACCTGCTGGTGCAGGTGCATACCGACAACGGGCTGGTGGGCCTGGGCGAGTCAGGCTCGTGGGGTTTCCTGGAGGCCTCCGCCGCCGCCATCGAGAAGATGGGCCGCTACCTCATTGGCGAGGACCCGCTGCGGATCGAACACCACTGGCAGTACATGTACCGCTGGAGCCACTTCCGCGGCGCGGCGGTGATGGGCGCGCTTAGCGCCATCGACATCGCGCTCTGGGACATCGCCGGCAAGTACTTCGAAGTCCCCGTCTACCAGTTGCTGGGCGGGCACGTGCGCGACCGCTGCCGGGTCTACTACCACGTCCTCGGCGACACCCGCCAAGCCCTGGTGCAGGGCGTTGCAAACGCGCGAAAAGAGGGCTATACCGCCGTCGGCCACCTCTCGCCCTTCCTGGACGAAGAGCGCGACGTCATCTATTTCAAGACCCACGTCGACAAGATCGAGGACGCCACCGAGGCCGTGCGCCTTTACCGCGAAGCCGCCGGCAACGAGGTGGACCTGTGCGTCGAAATCCACCGCCGCATGACTCCCACCGAGGCCGTCCAGCTTGGCCGTGCCATCGAGAAGTACACCCCTTACTTCTTCGAGGACCCGGTCACGCCGGACAACCTGGACGAGATGGCCTACGTGGCCTCCAAGATCAACATTCCCATTGCCACCGGCGAGCGCTTCAGCTCGATCTGGGAGTTCGACATGTGCCTGCGCCGCGACGCCGTGCAGTACGTGCGGCCCGACGTGTGCATGGTGGGCGGAATCACCGGGAGCAAGAAGGTGGCCGCGTTGGCCGAGGCGCGGCACGTGGGCGTGGTGCCGCACAACCCGCTCAGTCCGGTCAGCACCGCCGCCTGCCTGCAGGTAGCGGCCGCAGTGCCCAACTTCGCGCTGCAGGAGCTACCGCTCGGCGAGACCGTGCCGCCCAAGAGCGCCATGGTGGACGGCATCCACCCGCACGACGGCGAGGGCTACATCCGGCTCACCGACCGCCCCGGAATCGGCGTCACCCTCAAACCCGACGCCGCCGAGAACGCCCCCTACAAGGCTCGCGAGATTCACACGCGGCTAGGGGCCGATGGGGCGGTGGTGGATCAGTAGATCCGCAGTCGACGTCTAACCTGTCTGCTCTTTGATTTCGGTCAGGAGCTGCGGGCATTCGGCCCTGGCGCCCGGTGGGCAGCTGGGTTCACCTCGTGCGCCGAAGGCAGATCATTGAGAAGCAGGACAGCGTTCTTGGAATGTCCGAGGATGCTACAGTCGAGCTAGAAGCTAAGGGTGTCCGGGCGGGCCCAGTCGAGGAGCCTGGACCATGTCCGCGACGATTGAAGCTCGCATTACGCGACTTGAGCAGCGCGCTCATTCGGACGACGACACGATGAACAGCGTCCTGCATATCTTGGAACGCATGGATCAGCGCCTCGCGACGCTCGAATCGAGGGTCGCAAGGCTCGAATCAAACGTCGAAACGCTCGCATCTAGCGTCGAAATGCTCGCATCTAGCGTCGAAACGCTCGTGTCCAGCGTTGCAACGCTCGAATCAAGGGTTGCAGCGCTCGAATCAAACGTCGCGACGCTCATGGCAGATATGGCCACTGTCAAGGCCACAACCGCCGACACCAACAAGCGTGTACGGGTGCGAGGGTTCAACCAGTAGCGGCCATTCCGGCTCGCGGCGTTTCGGCGACTCTACCCGGCTACCTGGCCCGCCTGCTCCTCCGACTCCGCCACCCGCTCCAGGGCCTCGGCCCAGATGTCGCTCGGGATGGCTGAGGTGGCTTCGCGGACGTTGGTTTCCATCTCGTAGGCCGAGGCCGCGCCGGTCAACACCACGTCGATGTCCTCGTTGGCCAGCACGAAGCGCATGTTCAGGTGGCGCAGGTCCACCTGGCGCTCGCGGCACCACGCCCACCATTCGCGGGCGGCCTGGATGTCCTCGGGGGAGTAGAGGTCGGTGAGGTTGGGCCGGACCTTGAGGGCGATCATCGGGTCGCCGTGCGCCAGCAGCCCCTGTAGCTGCGGCGAGCCCAGGATCACGCCAACCCCGTTGGCCTTAGCGTGGCGAATCAGCGGCGCGGCCGTCTGGCGCACCAGGCTGTAGTCCGCGTAGGTCAGGATCGCGTCCACCCGGCCGGCGTCGATGGCCTGCCGGTGAAAGTCCAGGTCGCGCACGCCGAGGCCGATGGCTTCCAGGCGGCCTTCGTCGCGCAGGGCCTCCAGCGTGTCGAAGCCGTCGCCGGCGGCCATGACCGGATCCATCGTCGGCGGGTCGTGGATCAGCACTAGGTCGAGTTTCTGGCGACCCAGCAGCCGCGAACTGTCATCCAGCGACCAGCGCAGGTCCTCCGCCGTGTAGCTGAATTGTCGGCTGGGATGGGAGCCGACCTTGGTGGAGATCAGCAACTCCGGCAGGTCCATGCCCTCCATGGCCTTGCCCAGGTTCTCCTGGCTGTTGCCGTAGAGCGGCGAGGTATCCAGACAGCGCACCCCCAGGTCGTACATGCGCTGCAGCGTGGCGCGGACCTCGGGCACGGTGATGCCGTGCACCATCCCGCCCATGTGCGCGGCCCCCAGGGCCAGGCGGGTCGGGTACAGGTTGGTCCGGCCCAGGCGGCGGCGTTCCAGTGCGCTCATCGGACTACACCCAGCCGTGCTGGATCTGTACGGGCTCGCCCGCGGCTTGCGAGTCCCAGCTCTCGCCCGAATCCAGCAGGACTTCGCTGCGCGTGAGCTCCGAGGTCTCCGCGGCCAGCAGGATCTCCATGATGTGACGCCCGTATTCGCCGGGCACCGGGCTCTCGATGCCCTGCTCGATGGCTTCGGCAAACCGTCCCCACTCCAGCCGCATGTTCTGCGGCCAGTAGTCGTACTCCACTTCGTCCCAGGAGTTGTTCTTGCCGATCCAGAGGCCGCGGCCCGACGCGCTGTGCGCGAACTTCAGGCTGCCGTTTGCGCAGATGACGTGCGTGTCGTGGATTGGTCCGCCGTCGGCAAAGCCCACGGACACCGCCACGCCGGCCAGCCCGTTCTTGTAGCGGATGAAGGCCGTGGCCGAATCGTCGCCGGCCTGGTAGTGCGCGCGCGTCCCGATCGAAGCCGACACCGAGGCCGCCTGCGAGCCCATGAACCAGGTCACCCGGTCCACCACGTGCACGCCGTTGCTCAGCCACATGCCCCCGCCGTGGTAGCGGCTGCGGTATTGCGGCCGTCGGTTGGCGTGGTTCCAGTTCTTGGACATGTAGCTCACGATGGTGATCAGCGGCCCCAGTTCGCCTGAGTCCAGGATCTCCTTCGCCTTGATATTCACCGGCAGGAAGTGGTTGGTCAGGCCCACCATCAGCTTCACGCCGTTGGCATGGGCGGCCGCGATCATCTCGTCGCACTGCTCCAGCGTCAGCGCCATCGGCTTCTCCACCAGCACGTGCTTGCCGGCGTTCAGCGCGTCCACGCTCAGCCGGTGGTGCAGGTGATGACCCAGCACCACGCCCACGGCATCGATGTCGGGATCCTCCAGCAGTTCGGTGTGCGACGCGTAGCCCTTTGGGACGTCGTAGGCGTCCATGTACTCGGCGCGCGTCGACTCGATCAGGTCGGCGCAGGCCACGATCTCCACGTCGTCCAACTCGGCAATGCCCTGGGCGTGAGAACGGGCGATGCCGCCCAGGCCGATCATTCCAACTCGCAACATCCTGGCGGGTACCTCGGCGAGCAGCCATGCGGACCGTGCCAGCCACGCGCATGGGCGTCAATTCCCGCGACTGGCGATTCCCCTAGCGCTCCCGCTAGCGGCTCCAAAAAGGGAAGTCGGACCCTCCGCGCGGGCAGCTATGATCTGAGTGCGCGTCAAGCGGCCCAGCCGTGCCAAGGGTGGGACGCGCTTGGTACCGACGTGGCTGCGACCCGGATCTCGGGTCCAGCCGCCGAGATGCCGGGTGATCGCTCGGCGTACAAAGGAATCAGGGACGTGACGATTGACGCGCACCCGATCACACAGGACGAGTTGCGGTTCGAGTTGAACCGGACGCAGGACGAGTTTCGGGCCGAGTTGGGCCGGACACAGGCGGAGTTCCGGGCTGAGGAGAGCCGGACGCGGGATGAGTTTCGGGCTGAACTGAGCCGGACACGGGAAGACTTTCTGGCCGGGCTGACCCAGACACGGGAAGAGATTCGAAGTGTCAGGGATGAGTTCCGCGCCGAGTTGAGCCAAACGCGGGAAGAGCTCCGCGCCGAGATGAGCCAGACGCGGGAAGAACTCCGGGCCGAGATGGGCCAGACGCGGGATGACTTCCGCCTCGAAATGAACCTGCTACGCACCGAGATTGTGACCCACTACGCCACCAAGGCGGACCTGCACTCGCTTGAGTCGCGCCTGATCAGGTGGATGATCGGCTTGATGATCGGCTCGGTGGGTACCGCGGTCGCCATTGCCGTAGCCGCCGATCGGCTGTGGAGTTGAGGCCTCGCTAAGCGCGGCGGCATTGCGCGTCGGTCTAGCGGCCAGGGAATCGCGTACCCGCACATGTCCGCCGACCTATAGTCCGCCGCTCCGCTGATTCGGGGTACTATTGACGACTGGCCGGTGGACTCAATCCGTGATCTCCAGGCGTCGCGCTTTTCGCCTTGTGCCCGTGTTGCTGGGCGCTCTCGGCACGGGAGCCATCGCTGCGTGCGAAGGCTCCGATGCCGATGCGCCGGGGCGGTACAGCTTCCCCAGGGTTGGGGACGGGCACCAGTACTACATCTCCGAAGAGGAGCGCGCCAAACTGCAAGCGCAGGCCGCCGCTGGCTACACTTCGACGCCCACGGCCGGTAGCTAACGAGCCGAAGTCAGACCAATGACGTCACGTCGGAACATCCTGAGGTTTGCCCCCGTCGCCC
This sequence comes from Chloroflexota bacterium, assembly GCA_022820025.1. Lineage (GTDB taxonomy): Bacteria > Chloroflexota > UBA11872 > UBA11872 > UBA11872 > UBA11872. Next base: position 143,490 of record JAJEGF010000030.1, on the reverse strand, counting down.
TGCTCGGGCTGACGGCCCTGGGCGCCTGCGGCAGCCGGGTCGACGCCCCGGGCGGCTACGCCTTCCCCAAGCAGCGCCCCAGCAGCGACGACTACATGAGTGAGGAAGAGCGCGAGAAGCTGCGCCAACAGGCCCTCGCCGACAAGGCCGAACGCGATAGCCAGCAGGCAACCCCCGCCGGCGGAGGCAGCTAGGCTCGTAGGCTTGCACACGCCGCTTGCGACGGCGGCGTCCCTGGTCTGAGGTTGGCAAATGGGTGTCCTGGATCAATTCAGCCTAAGCGGCAGAACCGCGCTGGTTACCGGCGGCGGAACCGGTATTGGCAAGGCGCTGGCGATTGGGTTTGCGGAGGCTGGGGCTGACGTGGCTGTTTGTGGGCGCACGCAGGAAACGCTGGACAGTACCGCCGCCGCGATTGAGGCCACGGGGCAACGCGCCCTGCCTCTGACGGCTGACGTGACGAAGGCGGATGAGGTCGACTCCCTGGTCGACCAAATCGTGGACGCCTGGGGCCGGCTGGACATCGCCTGCAACAACGCCGGCGTCAACAACTGGGTCGACGCAGCCGGGATGTCGGAAGAGGACTGGGACTGGATTTACGACACCAACGTCAAGGGCGCGTTTCTGTGCTCGCAGGCCGAGGCCCGCGTGATGATTGCCGCCGGGAGTGGTTCGATTATTAACCTGGCGTCGATTTCGGCTCGGATCACCAACCGGCCGCAGCCGCAGTCGCACTACAACTCGTCCAAGGCCGCTTTGGTGCAGCTCTCCAAGTCCATGGCCGCCGAGTGGGCGCCGCATGGCGTGCGGGTCAACTCACTGAGTCCCGGTTACACCCGCACCGAGATGGCCGACGCCCCCCGCACTCGCGAAGCCCAGCCGATCTGGAATCGCGACACCCCCCTGGGCCGCATGGCCGAAGTCGAGGAACTACAGGGCGCCGCCGTCTTCCTGGCCTCCGACGCCGCCTCCTACGTCACCGGCCACGACCTGATCGTGGACGGCGGTTTCACCGTCTGGTAGATCCTCGATTGCAGGGTCACGCTCGGCGCAGGGGCTGACCTCGCCGGTAGGTCGCAACCCGCCACAGCCACTCGGCCGGACCGAAGCGGAACCTCTGCATCCAGGCCCACGACCACCAGAGCTGCAACGTCCAGACGGCCAGGACAAAGAGCAGGAGGCCGGCCCGGTTCACGGAGAGATCGCTCAGCAGTAGCGTGAGAATCAGCACGCCCAGCACCGTCTGCGCCAGGTAGTTGGTCAGGGCCATCCGGCCGACGGCGCGGAATCGCTGTTTCAGGGCGCTGTCCAATCCTCGATTCCAGAGAATGATCAGGCTCATATAGCCCAGCGAGGCCGGAATCGTGCCGAGGGTATTGGGGATCTGACCGATGAACGCCACGTCCCTGGAATAGTCGCCCAAAGCGGTGATCAGGACGCCGATGGCAGCGAGGGGCAGGCCGATGGCGATGCCGGCGCTAGCCGTCAGACAGTAGGTCCTGGCCGAGAGTGCTCCCTGCATGAAGCTCAGGCGGTAGAGCCCGGCGCCCATCAGGATCATGCCCAGGCCGCGCAGGAAATAGCCGAAGAGTGAAAGTCCCAGCACGGCGCCGTTGAGTCCGGCGAAATCGACCTCGTCTCCCCGGGAGGGTGTCCAAAAGCCGCTCAGCGCAACATCCGTTGCGTTGGTGATGGCTTGATTCACGAGCAGCACGGGAACGGAAAGCACGAAAACCCCCGCGCCGACGCTGATCAGCCCCAGGCCTGGGAGTTTCCGCAGGGCGATGAGGAATAGGGCCGATACGGCATAGACGATCAACACGTCGCCTTCCCACAGCAGGGTGTGGAGGATGCCGATGCCCAGCAGCAGCGCGTTGCGCCAGAGATTCAGCAGGACGGGACGCCCGCCTTTGGCCTCGGCTCGTTCGATGAACAGCAGGATCCCGGCGCCGAAGAGCAGCGAGAAGATCCCCATGAACTTCTGGTCGACGAAGATCTCGCCGCCAATGCCCACGACCCAGTCCAACCAGGACTCCGACCCGCCCGCGCTGAGATTCAGGTAGGGCACGCGTCCGAACCCGAAGTGCACGACGTTCATCAGCAGGATCCCCAGCACCGCCACCCCGCGAACCAGGTCCAGGCTCGTAATGCGCGCGGATTCGGCGACTGGTGCGGCTTTGGTTTGCTGACGTGTTTCAGGCATTGGTCAGGCTCTGCGCGTGAGCGGGTTGGCTGCGGCGGTCATGGCCGTGCCGTCTGAGGTTTGGCGATCCGGGCGTGCTTGGCGAGAGACAGTTTTGGCCGGTTTTTTGGGGCGAATTTGCGAGTTTCGAGGGCGGCAGACCGGGGAAGTGCGGCCGACGTAGCGAGGGCTTGGAGGGGGGCCGAGGGGGTTGATGGGAGGGTGGGACGGGGAGCGGGAGAGGGGGTGGGCGAGCGTGGGTGGGGACATGGCTGGGTGAGGCCGCGGCGGGGTGGGGGCGTTGGAAGGATGAGGCGAGTGAGCAGGCAGAGAAGGAGGTATGGCAGGCGGAGGAGGGGCATGTGAGCGAGAAGATCCGAGGGGCGGGCAATGGGTATGGCCGCTGATTGTACACGAAGTGATTACGAGATGCAAGGCCGGGCGCGGCGGGGTCGTGGGTTGCGGTGTTGCGAATGGCGTTAGGTGGGCTGGATGGCTCGCGTTGCGGGGCGGCCCTCGGGCCGCCGAGGTGTTCACCGGGTTTCCGGCCAAGTGTTCAATTTTGGGCCAAATGTGTTCAGTTTAAGGGCCGATGTGTTCAATCTTCGCCAAAAAGCGTCCACCTTTTCCGCCGATTCGCCCTAAATGTGTCCACTCAGCGCGCGCAGGTGTGAACCCGGTCCCTTGACGGAGGCCTGGAGCCGCTCCGGTCCACGCGGCTGGCGCGAGCGTGATTTCGGTGATCACGCTGTCATCGGACCAGGGCGAGCGAGCACCGGCCGCCCCGGACAGCGCTCTCCGCCCGCCCGCCTGAATGTGTAGACCATGTCCCCGAACGTGTTTAAGCCATGTGTCCGGTCTGGACAGAAGCGGCGCGGCGGAACTAGAGCCGCAGGCCGCGCAGGCGCAGCGAATTCAGAACGACCGAGATCGACGACGCGGTCATCGCGAAGGCCGCGAACATGGGGCTGATGAGAATTCCAAAGAATGGGAAGAGCAGCCCGGCCGCCACCGGTACGCCGGAGCCGTTGTACGCCATGGCAAAGAACAGGTTCTGGCGAATGTTGCGCATGGTGGCCCGCGCAAGCCGTCGCGCGCGCACGATCCCATCCAGGTTGCCCTTGACCAGGGTGATGCCGGCGCTCTCGATCGCGACGTCCGCGCCGGTTCCCATCGCGATCCCGACATCGGCCTGCGCCAGCGCGGGTGCGTCGTTGACTCCGTCGCCCGCCATGGCGACCTTATGACCCTCGGCCTGCAGATCCCCGATGATGCGAGCCTTGTCCTCGGGCAGCAGTCCAGCGTGCACATCGTCGATGCCGACACGGCCCGCCACGGCCCGGGCCGTACGCTCGTTGTCGCCCGTCGCCATGATGACGCGCAAGCCCAGCTGACGCAGCGCCTTAATGGCACCGGGCGTGGAGTCCTTCACCGGATCGGCAACGCCGACCAGGCCCGCGAACGCTCTATCGAGCATGACGTACATCACGGTCTCGCCCTCATCGCGCCGGCGGTCGGCGTCCTCGGTCAGTAATCCAGGCTCGAGCCCGAGGTCCCGCACCAGCTTCAGGTTGCCGATCGCGACGGTCCTGCCCTCGACCGTTCCCACGACCCCCTTGCCCGTGACCGCGTTGAAGTCCGCCGCCTCGGCCACGCGGACGCCACGTTCCTCGGCCCCCTGCACGATGGCCTCGGCCAGCGGGTGCTCGGAGCCCTTCTCCAGGCTTGCCGCCATCGCCAGCACGGTGACTTCGTCGTGGCCGCGGGCGGGAAGAACCGACACCAGCCGGGGTTTCCCCATTGTCAAAGTGCCAGTCTTGTCGACGATGAGGGTGTCGACCTTTTCGAACCGCTCCAGCGCCTCGGCATTCTTGATCAGCACCCCGATCTGGGCGCCACGCCCGGTCGCCGTCATGATCGACATGGGGGTCGCGAGGCCGAGGGCGCAGGGACACGCGATGATCAGTACGCCGACCGCCGAAATGAGCGCATAGGACAGGGCGGGCGCCGGGCCCCAAATGGCCCAGGCTGTGAACGAACCGGCCGCGACCAGAATCACCGCCGGCACGAACCAGCCCGCCACCGTGTCCGCATATTTCTGGATCGGCGCCCGGCTCCGTTGCGCGTGCTCCACCATCTCGATGATCTGGTTCAGCAGCGTGTCGGCGCCGACGCGCGTGGCCTCCATGATCAGGCTGCCGGTCGCGTTGATCGTGGCGCCCGTGAGCGGATCGCCGGGCGCCTTCTCCACGGGTATCGGCTCGCCGGTGATCATGCTCTCGTCGACGGAGGAGCGGCCTTCCACCACCCGGCCGTCGACCGGAACCTTGTCGCCCGGCCGCACCCGCAGCCGGTCGCCGGCCTGCACGTGGTCCAGCGGGATCTCCTCCTCGCGCCCGCCGTCACGCAGCACGCGCGCCGTCCTGGCCGCCATCTCGAGCAGCGAGCGGATTGCCTGGCCGGAGCCCTGGCGGGCGCGGAGTTCCATGAGCTGACCCAGCAGCACCAGGGTCACGATTACCGCCGCCGCTTCGAAGTAGACGCCGACGTGGTCTTCCGCATCGCGAAAGCCGGCCGGAAAGATGCCCGGCGCCAGCACGGCCACCACGCTGTAGAGCCAGGCGGCGGTTACGCCCATCGCGATCAGCGAGAACATGTTGAGCTTCAGCGTTCGGAACGAGGTCCAGCCGCGCGCCAGGAACGGCAGGCCGCTCCACAGCACCACCGGCGTGCCCAGTAGCAGCTCGGCCCACAGCGATCCGCGGTCGCCGAACACCTCGCGCAGCGCCGTGAAGCCCAGAAACGGTCCCATCGCCAGAACCAGGAGCGGAATGGTCAACGCGGCGCCGACACGAAACCTCCGGGTGAAATCCAGCAACTCAGGATTCGGAACGTCCTCAGACATCGCGGCGGATGCAAGCTCCAGGCCCATGCCGCAGATCGGGCAGGAGCCCGGCCGCGTCTGGCGAACGCGCGGGTGCATCGGGCACGTATAGACCGCACCGGTATGCCCGGCCGGAACCGTGTCATGGTCCGCAGCCCCGGCGCTGTCGTTCCGCCCTTGTTGAGCGTGAGAGTGGTGGCCGTGGTCGCCATGCGGCGTAACCTCGTCCTCGGCGACGAGCCGCATGCCGCACGTCGGACAGTTCCCGGGGCGGACCGAACGCACCTCGGGGTGCATGGGACAGCGATAGACCGGGTTCACCGGATTCGACATGTGTGGTGGATATGGCTGTCGCAGGGCCTCTTGCCACGCACACTAGCCATGGCGAAGACGGGCAAGCAACATCCGCGGGGACTCGACGGCCTCGCTTCGTAGGCGCGAGCGACCGCCGCGCCGGGGATCTGGCCGCGATTGGCGCTTGCTCGCCCGCCGTCCGTGGCCCGCACTCGGGTTCCGCTGCGACGCCCGGGTTAGTCCGCACGCGCGTGCCGCGCCGAGCGGGGGTCCGGGGGATTCTCGCGTCACGGTCTGACGAGCCCCTGCTCCGTCACCCGTCGGCTACTTCCTATTGCCGGCCTCCGAGCGGCACGTCGCGGCCTTCGTCGAGGTCCAGGCGGTCGAACTGGCGGCTGACGTCGGTGCGGTGGGACTGGCCGATCTCGGCCATGAACTGCCAGAAGCGTTCGCGCGCCGCGTCGTCGTCGGGCGTTCTGACCATCATCTCGCGGTTGAAGGCCATGATCTCGGTGGCCGACCGCGGCCGCATCCGCGCCTTGACCCAGGCCCAGACCTCCTCGTCGCTCTCGCGCGCGGCCACTGCGTCCACAAAGTCCTGCGGCTCGATTCCCAGGAACTCCAGCAGCATCCCCGAAAAGAACGTGCGCGAAATGTAGTCCCCCAGCTGACCGGCAATCTCGGCCCGCACCTTGTCGATCGCCCGCGGCAGAAACACGATCCCACGCATCGATTCGTACGGACTCCGCGGTACCCCAGTTACCAGATCCATTGCGTAGCTCCCTCCAGGGTCGATCTGTACATCATGCGCCTTGGGCAGCGCCCAGGGACGACGGCCGCCTCCCGACAGGGTAGCGAGGGGTGAGGCCGCATGGGTCGCCGCCCACTAGGCCCGGCACCCGCCGCACCGCGCTCAAGGTCAGTGCGGCGCCGAGTGCTCGCCGCTCAACGTGTTCGTCATGCGTACCTCAGAGGACGGGATCACCGGCGGCCCCAAACCCGAAACCAGCGGCCTCCGAAGTCTCCAACTCATCGGCGCCCTCGACACCCTCCTCCAATCCACCCTCTCCGGCCAAACCGAACGCGTCAATCTCCAATTGAATCCGTCTCTCGAGTCCCACCCCGCTTGCTTAGGATCAATAACGTCTTCGCCTCGGTCGCCTTACGGGCGCCCATGTCCCGGTGTGAAGTCTGCCCCTGCCCGACTCCCGCTTCGATCATCATGACCGCTGACTGCGTCACGACCTCACAGGTCCAGATGATGCGTGCGCGACCAGCCAGATTGACCTCCAACGGAAGACTCTTCCGACCACATGGACCCTACGCTATAATCCCGCCATCCAACGTTACGCAGGGTGCCTTCTCCCGCTGCAGCCATGGCAAGGGAAGCTTCTTCCAAGCATACAAGCTGTCGCTCCGAACACTTAGCATGAGCCTTCTGTGCCAAAGCTAGTACTTCTACTGGGATCAGGTGCAACACGTGCTCAAGCCCCAAACGGCGTTACCAAAAGCGACCAACCACCGCTTGATCAGAATTTCTTCTCCCAGTTCAAGGAGTCCAATGGATCAGATAGTGATCTCCTAGAGGTCGAGAACTACATCAAAGACACGTACGGTTACGAAATCACTCAGACATCACTCGACTCTTTCGAGGCCGTTGCTTCAATCATCTACTCAGATTCGTATTCCTCACGCACTGGTGCGTCCGCTTATCCTGTACTGCTCAGCTTGATTCAATTCCTCTCTGCTCGAATAGCAGCAACCGTTAATCCTCTACGGCCTGATATGTCCAATGCACTAGAGCAGATTCTAAACCACGCAATCTTTGAACGAGGCCCCGATAACGTCTCCATAGTCACCTTCAACTATGACATCCAGGTCGAGCGGTCATTACGCGATTTAAGTGAACAACTCATTCCAAAATCCGATAAGGTCTTTAGATTCCCTGGCTGTTATCGACTGCGCAAATACGACGTTCGCACCTTAGTGAACAGTCAACCTCTCCTTCCGAAGTCAAGCCTCAGTGAAGCTTCAGCCGGAATACCTGTCCTGAAGCTACATGGCTCGCTAAACTGGTATTCTGGATATCAGTCCTCGACGCCTGCGCAAAGGCAGTTCCTATCTCCGTCAAAGACCCGGAGAATTCGAATTGGCAATATTGACCACATCCCAAATTGGCCAATTGGAGTATTCACAGGCAACTCTCGAAGGCTTCGTGGATATCCGACCCTCGTTCCTCCTGTACCGAATAAATCGAGTCTATTCCACGATGAAATCAGTCGGCTCTGGTCACTTGCATTCGGGGAGCTATCGACTGCCGATGAGATTCTGGTATTTGGATACTCGTGTCCGAATGCCGATCAAGAGGCTGCGAATCTCATCCGATCGGCAGCAGGATTAAATTCGAACCTGTCTAGAGTTTCCATCATAGATCCCAATCCGGGAGTCATCGCCCGATTTGCAGACCTGACTGCGTCGAAGTCAATCTCGTGGCACTACGAAGTGGACGAGTTTCTTCAGAATTCACCCTAACTTGTAGTTTTGGACCAAGGGTCCCTTAACTATACGTTGCAATAAAGGTTACGCTACTGATTTCATTTTGTCTTACGCGTCACGGGATGTGATGGTTTACTGTCACGAACGACTTCTATGACCGGTTTTTCCCACCATGCACGGAAGGCTCCGCACACCATTTGGCCGCTAACCGTCGCACTCCCTGATAGACATCCTCGTCAAATCCAAGTAGATCACAGAGCACGTAACGGTCGAGTAGCGCACGGTTGGGATCAGCGTCGGCCAAATAGGCGGGTTGCAGGTCCTTGTCGCGGAATTCCTCGAAGATCACTTCGGCGGTGGACAGCTGGGAGTCGCTAAGTTTCCGAAAGTCCAGCACTGGCAACGAGTCGGCGCCGCTTACCGTCGTTCGGCCGCGACCAGCTTGCTGACGGTTGGAATGCCACCAGAAGGCTAGCAGTCCGAGCGTCGAATTACACCAGAGAGAAAACGCGTAGTCAAACAGGGGATTGTCGAAGTTTACGTTAGGCCAAGCAACACCACCGACCGTTTCCCGCTCTGTAATAGCGACCGCCAATGGCTGAGAATTGAATCGAAAATCGAGATTCAAATGAGCACGGCCTGCCGTATTCCATGCCAGAGCAGCCCTCCCTTCCATGCCGGGACGCACTAGCAATTGTCGATCAGGTTCGCATATGAGCCTCGTCTCCTTCCTCGCATTGTGACCCCAAAGACATGGATAGGTGGCTGTCGCACTTGGTTCGGCCTTGACGAACGGTCCAGGCGAACCGGCAATGTTCATGTGATGCCAACCGCGCTCACCTACATCATCAAGCCGACCAACGTGCAAGCAGCAAGCCGATGAGAAGCCAGGAAGCCATAGTCGTGACTGAGTTAGTGAATGAGCAGTCTGGGCCAAGGTATAGTCGGCCATCCGAACCCCGCCCCACACATTGCCGCCCATAGCCCTTGGCGCATTCAGCATTTCACCAGCCGGCTCTGCGCCGACCAGCAATGGTGTTCCGCCATAAGGTCCGTCATCAATGTGTCGAATATCTTCGCTATGGACTATCGCTTTTGCAATAGCACTTGCATGGTCAAAGCCGCGGGGTCGATTCACCAAAGATGTGAACTGTACGGGCGATTCTGATGTCTCAGCTGCTCTGAGTTTACGAGCGATCACCAAGCACTCTGCCAGACCTGTATCCGCCGAGAACGAAAGATCGTCGTTATCACTAGCTGCAACACTGAGAATCTGAATGTCCGAATAGCAATTGGTCATCATATCGCGAAACCCTTGCCAAGACTTACCGACTGCGGCAGACAAGGGAAGTACAAGCGCTACGACGCCGCTCGGCTTGAGTTTCCTGTGGGCAAGAGCGACAAATGCTGATGCGATTCCTGCATATCCGTGATAGCAAGTACCTCTAGCATATTTCCCGAGCTTCTTCGCCATCTCTTTTTGCGTTTCCAATTTGGTGCTAAGGCCCCTAAAGTGCTTGATGTAGTCTTCGGAACGATCGCTGCCCTCCCAGTCAGATCCCGCCCGTGTGAACGGCGGATTCATAATCACGAGGTCAAATCCTTCGTCCGGAATCTCCGCGACAATCTGAGCGGCTGTTTCTTCGCCCATACTGCCTGTGCGCCAAGCTGGATCACTGGTGTTGAATAGAGTCAGTGTTCTTGAGTCTTTAAGTAATTCCAGAGAGCCGATTGCCACCGTTCCGTCACTCTGTCTTCCGTAAGCCAACGGGTAGAGCCTGGAGTTATCGAACCGTCCGCTCGGCTGCATTCCGGCAAGGGTTGATCCTGTAATGTGAATGGCGGAAGGCATCACGTCGCAGCCGTATAGAACCTCTTGCATCATTGCGGCGTGCAAGGCTTCAGAGTCACCGCCGGCCCGCTCGTGCCGAACTGCTATCTGTTCATACACGGCGGAAAGCAATGCTCCGGTACCGCAGGCGAAATCGCCTACACGCAACTCTTCTATTGCTTCGGGGGCTGACCAGTCCACGCCCTCTATCTTCCCCACAGCCAACCGTGCCAGTAGCGCCGCAGATGCGGGGAGTGTATAGAAGGTCGCCAGGTACTTTCGGTCGGAAATCAGGCGCTGAAAGACACGTCCCGTCAGGTCGTGTGCATTGTCGATTCCTGTGGAATTAACGTCTTGAGCTGTCTCTCGCAGCGTCCGCAAGAGTCGTGCCGCGTCGTGTGACTCAAGCTGACCGACGATATCCCTGGCAACTGCAAAGATCGGCCAATAGTTGATGGCCAATATCTCGGTCCAGGAAGCGAGAATTTCGCGCCGGGGATTCAGCGTGGACTCCCCGCACACCTCGTCCAGGGACTTGACGCTCTCATGCACGCCGATCAGTCGTTCCTGGAAGATCAGGGCATTCGCCACCATGGCGCCCGCCATGCGCCAGGTTTGCCGCACGTTGGTCATCCCCAGCAGCCCGGCAATCTCACGCGCCACAAAGGGCCTTAGCTCCGCCACCTCCTCGATGATCTTCTCGGCCCGGTCAATGCCTTCTTCCAAGGCCTGTGCGGCCCGATCCACGGCGTGCTGCGGCACTGAAACCAGCCGAACCAGATCCGCCAGGTCCTCGACTGAACCGTCCAGCCAGCCCGAAGTCGGAAAGCGGCTTGGGCCTTCGCCGTCCTGCGTAAACACGCCGTAGGACAAGCGCGCGTCCGCCAGTTCGGACTCCAGGTTCTCGGCATCCGGAATCGATGCGGGATACCGCAGCGCAATGGCTGCCTCAATGAGGCGTCCGTCAGTGGTGGTCCGCAGACCCAACCGCTCGCGAGCTTCCGTTTCCACGTTGGCCGCGGGCCCGAACTCCGCCTCGATCACCACCGGCGCACGTCCGGTTGCCGTAACCAGGACGTCCGGCTGCAGACTGGGATGCCCGGCAATCGCCTGCGTGTTTTCCGTCCGCACCTGGCACGTCGGCAACATGCCCTGCAACAGGGATCCCAGCGCATTGTTCGCGCTCGGCTCAGTCTGACGCGGCATCAGCGGCCCTTATCGCCATCGCGAGGATTCACGATCATGTCCGGTTTTCGTTCGGTTTGCGGCGAATGATAGCCCAAAACCAAGACCAAGGATTCAACAGCCGAATCGGATTCGTCTCCGCCGCTTCGTCCAGCAACGCCAAACACTTCGCCCTGTACTCCGGCACCGTCATCGTCCGGGCCGACCTGGGCAAAGACCTTGACACCGCACTTCAGTGACGCTGTGATGTCTCCATGCGAATCACTCTCACTATCGACGACGACCTCGCCGATGCTCTTGAGCGGCGGGCGAAGCGGCTTGGTGTGTCGTTCGACCAGGTCATCAACGAGACGCTGCGCTGCGGCCTGGCGGCGCAGGAGGCCGAGGACCGGCCGGTGTTTCGTGTCCGGCCGTTTCGCAGCGGCTTTCGCCCCGGCATTGATCCGCTGAAGCTCAACCAGCTCAACGACGAGTTGGAAGTCCAGGCTTTCCTGGCGAAACACCCCGACTGGCCGTCCCGGACCTGAGCGTGCTCGTCTGCGCCTGAAAGCCCGGCACGCCCGGAAACACGCCGGCAGGTGCCGGACTTCGCCGAGCGGTGGTTCCGCGCGTCCAGCAGGATCAGAGACGACGCATCGATCACGGACTCGTCTCCGACTGTCGCCGAGGCTGGACCGTAGGATTCGGGGATGAGCTATTTCGAGTTGCCGGAGCCTCGGCGGGGGCGGTGTCCGTTTTGCGACAACGTGGCCGGTCGTGAGACGGAAGGGGGCGTGCGTTGCGCGGTGGTGCTGGAGACCGATCTGACGCTGACGTTTGTTGCGCCGAGGCGTCAGCACCTGGGGCGGCTGCTGGTTATCAGCAAGCGGCACGCGCCGACGCTGTTTGACCTTACCGACGAGGAGGCGGCGGCGATCATGCGGGACACGCGTCGCGCGGCGCTGGCCGTGACCAGAGCCTTCAAGCCGGACGGCCTGACGATCTACCAGAACAGCGGTGTCGGGGCGGGTCACGAGATTCCGCACGTTCATGTGCACCTCGTTCCTCGCTATCAGGATGACGGAGGGGCGAATCCCGAGAAGGGACCGGTTATGGCTTACGAGAGACGTTTGGGAAACCCAGGCTTGGTTGCTCGGAAGACCCCTCACCCCAACCCTCTCCCCCAGGAGAGGCTCTTGCGTAACCCAGGGTTGGGTGCCCGGAAGACCCCTCACCGATTTCGGCCGAAGACGCCCGAATCTGCCTCTCCCCTTGGAGAGGGAAAGAACGGCGGCTCCTCGAAGGGATTGACATCGCACACTCGTCCATCGGGTTACGCAAAGGTCTCCCAGGAGAGGGAGGAAGAGCGGCGGGACCAGGAGGGGAGGACCCCTCACCGATTTCGGCCGAAGACGCCCGAATCTGCCTCTCCCCCAGGAGAGGGTAAAGAACGGCGCCCCCTTGAAGAGATTGACACTACGCACCCGCCGCTCGGTTTACGCAAGGGTCTCCAGGGGGAGAGGGAGGGAGAGCGGCGGCGCGTCGGAGGCGAGGGGCGTTTCGCCGTGATCCCCTACGAAGAACGGGCTGAGGTTGCGGACCGGATCAAGCTGTTTATCGAGTAGGCAGGGCCGGTGGCTGGCACCATGACGGGTGTTGTCCGCTCTCGTGCCAGGCGCTGCCATGAAGATTGCCGACATCCAGTTTTATTCCTTCAACCCGGGCCGTCGGAACCTGGAGGTGGTGCGGGTCGAATCGGACAACGGCTATTACGGCTGGGGCGAGGTGGGCCTGACCTCGCGGAACCAGGCGGTGGGCGGGGCCATTGCGCACTTTCGGGATTTCCTGATCGGCCAGGATCCGCGGCGCATCGGCCGTATCTGGCAGGAGACGTACCGCAGCCAGTACTTCGAAGGCGGACGGGTGCTGACCTCGGCCATGGCGGCCATCGACATCGCGCTGCACGACCTGGTGGCCAAGAGCCTGGGCGTGCCCGTCTACCAGTTGCTGGGCGGCAAGCAGCGGGACTTCGTGCCCTGTTTCGTCACGACCAACGCCCGGAACCAGGACGACCTGCTGGAGGAGGTGAAGGGCCTGGTGGCGGACGGCTGGGAGTGCATCCGCACGCTGGTGTGGGGCCTGTGGGAGACCGAGGGACAGGTCTTTTCGCCGCGCGAGTCGGTGGCCATTACCGCCGAGTGGCATACGGCGGTGCGCGAGGCGGTGGGGCCGGGTCCCGTGATCGGGCCGGACTATCACCACCGGCTGAGCGTGGCCGAAGCGGCCTCGTATTGCCAGCGCATGCCGCCGGGGACCATCGATTTCCTGGAAGAGCCGATCCGCGACGAGACGCCGGCGGCCTACGCCACGTTGCGTTCCATGACCGACGTGCCCTTCGCGATCGGCGAGGAGTTCTCCAGCAAGTGGCAGTTCGCGCCGTACATCGAGCAGGGCCTGACCAACTTTGCCCGCCTGGACATTTGCAACGTCGGCGGATTTACGGAGGCCATGAAGGTGGCGGGCTGGTGCGAGACGCACTACATCGACCTGATGCCGCATAACCCGCTGGGGCCGGTCTGCACGGCGGCCAGCGTGCACCTGGGCGCGGCGGTGCCGAACTGGGCCTGGCTGGAGGACCGGACCGTTGACCTGGGCCGGCTCTATTCCGACGAGATTTTCCCCGTCCAACCCAAGCTGGACGGCACCTGGTACCCGGTGCCGGACGGCCCGGGCCTGGGCGTGGAGATCGACCTGGACGTGATCAAGGAGATTCCCTCCCGCCAGACCGAAACCCCGCACACGGTTCGCCCGGATGGGTCGGTGACGAACTTCTGAGGGCGGTGGGAGAGCTAAATGAGGCTTTCCGCGGCCATTTGAACTTCCGGAGAGACCTTTGCTAATCCGGGCTTGGTTGCGCGGAAGACCCCTCACCGATTTCGGCCGAGGACGGCCGAATCTGCCTCTCCCCTTGGAGAGGGTGAAGAGCGGCGTGCTCGGTGACGAGAGTGCGACGACGGTCGTCGCTGGGGGTGGGCGCACGACCGGAAGACCCCTCACCGATTTCGGCCGAAGACGCCCGAATCTGCCTCTCCCCCAGGAGAGGGGAAGACTGCACCGTCGGCGGACTGCTTGGGTCCCTACGCGGTTGCTCACCCTAGCCCTTTCCCCCAGGAGAGGGATTAAGAGCGGACGCACATTCGAGGTCGACAGGCGTTTTGCAAGGGTTTCCCAGGGGATGGAGTAGGAGCGGACGCGGCTTGAGGGCTCCAGGGTTTTTCGAGAGTCTGCCGATGGAGAGAGGATGAGTGGCGCGGCGTGGAGTCGATTTAGTCCGTTTGCGCTTAGCGGGGTGGGGGATCGGACGGTCCCACGGCGTTGGTGGTGATGACGACTTCGTGAATCCTCGCGCTAATCGCCGGCCGACGAGCGATCACGTTCGAGCCATCCCTCGAGGCGGGCCACGCGTTCACCGAGGCTCCGCACATCACGCCAGAGGGCAAGAACAAGCGCGGCCAAAACGCCGCCAACAACCACGTCGCTAATGATGCTGGCGTCCATGGGCGGTTCCTCCGCGACGGGGTCTGCGGTACCCCGCCGATCAGGTGGTATCAAGCCAACGGTCAGCGAACACCCGCCCAGTTGCATTGTAGCCGGTGGCGTTCGGGTTAGAACTTTGCGTAATCCGGGAGTGGGCGCGCGGAAGGCCCGCATCCGAAGGCGAGGAGTGAGCGGAGAGAAGAGAGAAGTGAGAGAAGTCGGGGGCGATAGGGAAGGAGCGGCGTGCTCGGCGTAGAGAGTGCGACAACGGTTGTGATTGAGGGTGGGCGCACGACCGGAAGACTCCTCACCGATTTCGGCCGAAGACGCCCGAATCCTTCGGCAAGCTCAGGACAGGTTCTGCCTCTCCCCTTGGAGAGGGTGAAGAGCGGCGGCACCTTCGAGGGCGCGGGGCGTTCTGCAGGGGTCTCTGTCCGGAGGGAATGGGCGTGAAGGTGACCTATGACCCTGGGACGGACACGGTGGTTATCAGGCTGCGCGAGTCGGCCATCGAGGAGAGTGACGAGGTTCGACCGGGGGTGATTGCCGATTTCGATGCAGCGGGAGAGGTCGTGCGCTTTGAGATCGTTGACGCGTCGCGCGTCGTTGAGAATCCGCGCGAGAGGCGGTTCGTGATCGCCGAGTAGCAAGGCACGCTCCGAGTCGCGCCTTCGGCTGGCACCATGAGGCGTGCCGTTCGCCACCGCGTGAGGCGCTGTTATGAAAATCGCCGACATCCAGTTTCATGCCTTCAACCCGGGCTTTCGCAACGTGCAGACCGTGCGGATTGAGTCCGACAACGGCTACTACGGCTGGGGCGAGGCGGGCCTGAGTACCCGCGACCTGGCGGTGGGCGGGGCGGTGTCGCACTTCCGGGAGTTCCTGATCGGGCAGGACCCGCGGCGGATCGGGCGCATCTGGCAGGAGGTCTATCGCAGCCAGTACTTCGAGGGCGGGCGCGTGCTGACGTCCGCGATGTCGGCCATCGACATTGCCCTGCACGACCTGGTGGCGAAGAGCCTGGGCGTGCCCGTCTACCAGCTGTTGGGCGGCAAGCAGCGCGATTTCGTGCCCTGCTTCGTGACCACGCGGTCCAGCGACCTGGACGAGTTGATCGCGGAGGTGAAAGGGCTGGTGGCGGATGGCTGGGAGTGCATCCGCACCTCCATGTACGGTCCGGGGATCAGCGACGGCTCGAACCGGTTCGTGCCGCGTGAGTCCGTGGCCGTGACCGCCGAGTGGCACACGGCGCTGCGCGAGGCCGTGGGGTCCGGGCCGGTGCTGGGTCCCGACTACCACCACCGGCTGAGCGTGGCCGAGGCGGCCTCCTACTGCCAGCGCATGCCGCCGGGAACCATCGATTTCCTGGAAGAACCGATCCGCGACGAGAGCCCGAACGCCTACGCCACGCTGCGCACGATGACCGACGTGCCGTTTGCGATCGGCGAGGAGTTCTCCAGCAAGTGGCAGTTCGCGCCGTATATCGAGCAGGGCCTGACAAACTTTGCGCGGGTGGACATCTGCAACGTGGGCGGGTTCACGGAGGCGATGAAGGTGGCGGGCTGGTGCGAGGTCCATTACATCGACCTGATGCCGCATAACCCGCTGGGCCCGGTCTGCACGGCGGCCAGCGTGCACATGGGCGCGGCGGTGCCGAACTGGGCCTGGCTGGAAGACCGCGGACCGGACCTGGGCCGGCTCTACTCCGATGAGCTCTTCCCGGTGCAGCACAAGCTGGACGGCGTCTGGTATCCGGTGCCCGACTCCCCCGGCCTGGGCGTGGACATCGACCTGGACGTCGTCAAGGAACTCCCCGTCAGCCACTGGGAGGCCCCGCACCTGACGCGGCCCGACGGGTCGGTGACGAACTGGTAGACGGCTCGTTCCGGGTCTTGCTCGGGCGAGATCTTTGCGTAGCCACGGCTTGGTTGCGCGGAAGACCCTCACCCCAACCCTCGCCCACAGGTAGAGGGAGCAAGAGCCGCCCCTCTCTCGAAAGACGTTTGCGTAATCCCGGCGTGGTTGCGCGGAAGATCCCTCACCGATTTCGGCCGAAGACGCCCGAATCTGCCTCTCCCCCAGGAGAGGGTAAAGAACGGCGCCCGCTTGAGGATATTGACATTGCACACCCGTTCCTCGGGTTATGCAGAGGTCTTCCAGGAGAGGGAGTTCGAGCGGAAGAGTAGACGAGGGCGAGGGGCGTTTTGTAGAGGTCTCTCAGGTGGGGCGGGGGGCGGGGGCGGCCATGAGGTGGGGGCCGTTGGTGGCGGAGGACTGGCGGGCGAGGTCGTAGACGCCGTCCTGGAGTTCCAGGACGCGGACGGCCTGGCGTAGGGGGATAGGCGGCGGGTCGCCGTTTTCCAACGCCTGGATGGAGCGGCCCATGATGCTGGCCATCATGTCGGCCCGTGGCGTTTCGTCGTAGACCTTGACGCCCTGGCTGGTGTGGACTTGCACCTGGCCGACGAGGTCGGCGGTGTACTGGCCGAGGATGATCGCGTTGGTGCCGACGGCGCGGATGACGTACTCGCCGGAATGGTCGCCCAGCGGGTAGGCGTAGCTGCATTCGACCAGCCCGGTGCTGCCGTCGGCGGCGCGGAACAGGCCGGCGGCGTAGTCGTCGAACGGGCGCTGGAACATGGCGTTGGAGATCACGCCAGCTACCGCTTGCACCGGCTGACCGCCCATGGCGTCCAGCATGATGTCGATGCCGTGCTGGCACTCCACCGCCCAGCAACCGCCGCCCGAGACGGACGGGTCGTTGTGCCAGGCGGAGGGCATGTTGTCGTAGCGGGCGGGCGTTGAGGTGCTCAGGCGGCTGTGGAAGTGGGCCAGGTCGCCGAGCGTGCCGTCGGCGATCGATTGGCCAATCACGTCGAACACCTTGAGTTCACGGGTGGGCAGGGTGAGCGCGCCCCAGAGGCCGGCGGCCTCGGCGGCTTCGACGGCGGGTCGCAGCCGGTCGGCGCAGTCGGCCCAGGGCTTGTCGAACAGACAGGGAATGCCGGCGTCCACGCAGGCCTGCAGGTAGTCGGGCGCCAGCGTATGGCGGCCGGAGACCAGGGCCAGGTCGGGTTTCACGGCCTCGAGGCACTCGGCGGCGGTGTCGAAGACGGGGCAGCCGAAGGTCTCCGCCATGGTCGTCCGTTCGGACTCCAGCGGGTCGAACGCGCCGACAAGTTCATGCCCAAGCTGGACGGCCGTGCGGCCCATCCCAAACCCGTGATGACTGTAGGAGAGGACAACGGCGCGCATGCGGGTGGCTCCGGTTCGAGGGTCGGCGCGTGAGTTTACGGGGCGCCGCGAAGCTATTCAGGGACCGGCTGGAGGGGTTGACCGGCGCAGTTTTCTCTGACGGCGGCCCCGCGGAGACTTCATAGGCGTTAACTGCCGTTAGTCCGGCTGTGGGAAGTGCTTTGTCAGGAAGCGCTCGATTTGGTCGAGTCGTTCGTTGAGCTTGTCGCCGGCCAGATACCCGCCGTCTTCGGACCCACCAAGCGCGGCGACAGCCTCGTCTTCGTCAATGCCAGAAAACCACTCAGCAAACCGCTCCGGACCGACCCAGATTTCCAACCCGCCGCCGTTCGCACCGGCGCGCGGCCCCGCGTACATCAGGAACCGGGTGCGGTTTTGCGGTGGCGCGATTCTCACTGACGCTCGTTGCGGCTGTACTGGCAGGCCCGCCTGCTCCGACATCTGGACAAAGCGATCGAACTGCTCGCGCACGCCCGCTTCGCTCGCCCGTTCACGAATTGCGTCAACGGTCAACCGGTGCCTTGGCGCGGGCGGCTTGACCGGTTCCTCAACTACCTCGCGAACCAGCAACCTGGGGCCATCCTCCAACTCGAACACCTCAAAGCTGACGACGCTGATTGGGACGCCGAAGCGTGCGAGGAAGTCGTTCATGCGTTCCAGTCCGGCGTGGATTCCGGCGCCGACGAGCAGCACCGCGATCTCCCGCTCCTCCACCTCACCAGCCAGTTGCTGCTTCACTCTCACTGACAACGATTCCCCATTGCCGAGCTTGCCGAGCCCGGTTTTCAGCTTGTCGTAGAGTTCATCCGCGTCGAGTCGTGCAAGCGACGCGGCGTAGTAGAGCGCTTGTCCCAGCGCGCCGGAGTCGAGCCTCCCGGGCTTGATCTCGATCACGACCCAGCGATCCTGCGCGTCGATAGCCAACAGATCGAGCCGTACGTCATCGATCGTCACCTGGCGGCCGACCAGGGTGAATCCCTCGCCGATCAGCGTCACATCGTTCGCGATCCAGTCCTCGAGATGTTGCTCGAGTTCGATGTGGGATCGCTCGAGCTTCCGCGGCGGCGGCTGTGCGCCTTCCTCGCGGTGCGGCGCGTCGAAGCTCCAGGCTGCCAGTTTCGTCATTGTTCTCTCCCGGACTGTCAATTCGCCTGCGGGTCTCGTTGACGATGTGAATCCGTGCCGTGAACCGCCGGAGTGGGACTGGACGTAGGGCGCGGTACCTACCTCAGGCTGTTTCTTCGGCCTGTTGCTGTTGGGCCTCGGTGTGGCCTGGCTGGGTGACCAGGATGGGGGCGCTGTTGGAGTCGACGGTTTCGCGCGTGACGACCACCTTTTTGACGCCCTTCTTGGACGGCAGGGTGAACATGGTGTCCATGAGGAGGTCTTCCAGGGTGGTGCGGAGGCCGCGAGCGCCGGTGTTGGTTTCCTGGGAGCGGCGCGCGATGGCTTCCAGGCCGTCGTCGGTGATCTCAAGCTCCACGCCGTCCATCTCGAACAGCTTCTGGAACTGGCGCAACAGCGCATTCTTGGGTTCGCAGATGATCTGGACCAGCGCTTCGACGTCCAATTCGTCCAGCGCCGCAACCACCGGCAGGCGGCCGACGAATTCGGGGATCAGCCCGTACTTCAGCAGGTCGTCGGATGCGACGTCATGCATCACGCTCTCGGCCTTCTCGCCGTGGGCGCGTTTGCCGAAGCCCACGCCGGCCGCGTGGCCGATGCGCCGGGAGATGATCCGGTCCAGTCCTTCGAACGCGCCGCCGCAGACGAACAGGATGTCGCGCGTGTCCATCTGGATGAAGTCCTGGTGCGGGTGCTTGCGCCCGCCCTGCGGCGGCACGTTGACCTGCGCGCCTTCGATGATCTTCAGCAGCGCCTGCTGCACGCCTTCGCCCGAGACGTCGCGCGTGATCGAGGGGTTATCGGCCTTGCGGGAGACCTTGTCGATCTCATCGATGAAAATGATGCCGGTCTGGGCGCGCGGGACGTTGAAGTCGGCGGCCTGCAAAAGGCGCACCAGGATGTTCTCCACGTCCTCGCCCACATAGCCGGCTTCGGTGAGGGCGGTGGCGTCGGCGATGCAGAACGGCACGTTGAGAATGCGCGCCAGCGTACGCGCGATCTCGCTCTTGCCCACGCCGGTGGGTCCCAGCAACAGGATGTTGCTCTTGTGCAGTTCAAAGTCGTCGTCGGATGCGCCGGCGGCCACGCGCTTGTAGTGGTTGTAGACGGCAACTGACACAACCTTCTTGGCCCGGTCCTGTCCGATGACGTAGTCGCTCAGCAACTCGAACAGCCGCTCCGGCGTGGGAATCCGGCCGGCCATTGCCCGCGGGCTGGGCTCGCGTGTCTGTTCCTCGTCGATGATGTCGCGGCAGAGATTGACGCACTCGTTGCAGATATAGACGCCGGCCGAGCCGGAGATCAGGCGGCGAACCTGGTCTTGCGTTTTGCCGCAGAACGAGCAGCGGTAGCTCGCGCGGTTCGAGCGACTACGCGCCATATCGGCTCCGAGGGACAAAGGTCCGGGCAGGGTACCGAGGTCGGGGCATGTCGCCTAGTCCGAGCCGTTGCCGTCCTGGCCCACGCTCGCCGAGCGCGGGGTCACGATCTGGTCGATCAGCCCGTAGTCCCGGGCCTCTTCGGCCGTCAGGTAGAAGTCCCGGTCCGAGTCCGCATGGATGCGTTCTTTCGGCTGACCGGTGGCGTCCACGAAGATCTGTTCGATGCGGTCGCGGACCTTGCCGATCTCGCGGGCTCGAATCTGCAGATCGGCGGCCTGCACGAAACCTTCGAATCCCTGCGACGGCTGGTGCAGCAGCACCGTGCTGTGCGGCAGCGCCGACCGTTTGCCGCTCGTGCCGCCGGCCAGGATTACGCTCCCCATGCTGGCGGCCAGACCCACGCAGGTGGTAGCCACGTCGTTTGGCACGTACTGCATCGTGTCGAAGATGGCCAGGCCGGCGCTCACGCTGCCGCCCGGTGAGTTGATGTACATGTTGATGTCGGCTTCGGCGTCCTCGCTGGTTAGCAGCAGCAGCTGCGCGATGACGGTATTGGCCACGGCGTCATCGATGGGCGTGCCCAGGAAGATGATCCGGTCGCGCAACAGGCGCGAGTAGATATCCATACCGCGCTCGCCGCGATCGGTCTGCTCGATGACGTACGGGACAAGAATGCCCATGCAAAAGTCCTTTCCCTACCGTCGGCGCTAGGCCTGCTCGGCGTCGGGGTCATCCTCCGCCTCGGCGGCAACTGCCAGCTCGGGCGGGGGGTCGTCGTGGTGGTGGTGATCGTGCAGCGGCACCGCGCCGTCGGTCACCGCGGCCACGAGCGCCTGCAGCGCCTTGCGAGAACGAACGGTCGTCGCCACGCGGAGGCGCGCTTCGTCGCGCATCAGGTTGGTACGGATCAGGTTCCGGCGTTCCTGCGGGTAGTACTCGGCCACGCGGTCAACCTCGGCCTGCATTTCGTCAACCTCGGCCGTGATGTCGTGCGCATCCGCGTAGGCGTCCAGGGCCAGGCCCCGGTGAATGCGGTTGATGGCCTCGCGACGCGCTTCCTCATCCCAGTCGTCCCGCGTTTGTTCGCGCATGGCGAGATAGGTATCCACGGGAACACCCTGGCGCACCAGCGCGTCCGTGCGCTCGCTCAAAACCTGTGCGCTTTCACGTTCAATCAGCACGTCGGCGATCTCAAAGGTGGCGCGTTCCACCAGGAGCTGCACGGCCTGCTCTTCCAACTCATGCTGGGCCTCGTGCGTCTTGCGTTCACGGAGCGAGCTCGAAATGCGTTCGCGCATCCCCTCCAGGTTCTCGAAGGGACCCACGCTGCGCGCAAACTCGTCGTCCAGGTCCGGCAACTGCCGCTCGCTGACGCCGTCCACCTGAATCTCGAACGACACGTCCTTGCCGCGCAGCGCCTCGTTCGGATCGTTCGGCGGGATCTGGGCGTCGTACGACACTTGGTCACCGGCAACCGTGCCGGTCACGGCGCCATCGAACCCCAGGGGAAAGCCGTTATTGCCCACCAGCACGTTGTAGGGCTGCGGTTCTTCGGGCTCGATCCCGTCGCCCACGATCTGAATGCGCGTCTGCACCATGTCCTCGGCAACGGCGGGACGTTCCACCGGTTCCCAGGCGGCCTGCGTGGTGCGCAACTGCTCGATTTCGGCCTCGATCTCGTCCTCGGACACCTCGTCAACCGACAGGTCGAGCGACACGTCGTCCAGGTCTCCCAACTCGACGGTCGGGGCGATGGCGACCTCGGCCGAGAACAGGAAGGGCGCGTCCAGCGACGGGAGTTCCGGCACGTCCAGTTCCGGCTGGTCGATCGGGTTCACCCCGGTCTCGTCCAGGGCCGAGGTGTAGGCCCGCGGCACCACGGCCTCCAGCAGGTCCTGCATCACGGCGCCCACGCCGGCGGCGTTCTCGACCAGGCGGCGCGGCGCCTTGCCGGGGCGGAAGCCGGGAATCTTGATTCGGCGTCCTACCCGTTGAATCGCCCGTCCGTATTCCCTTTGCAAATCCTCGGGCGGCACTTCGACCGCGAGCCGAACGCGGCTGCCTTCTAGCTTCTCAGCGGTCGCGGGCATACCAGTCCTCTGGGCGAAATCCACCGGCCAGTCGCGGGGCGGGTGGGGAAGGAGAGACTCGAACTCTCACGGAGAAATCTCCACGTGATCCTAAGTCACGCTCGTCTACCAGTTCCGACACTTCCCCCTGAAACACGTGCATGTCCAGAACAGACAGACAACCGCCCACGGGAACGCGGACGCTCCTGATTATATGGCGAGCGTCATGGATTTCCGGTCCTTTTGGTGCGCCTGCCGCTTTAGCAGCGTCCCGCAACGGGCTAGGATTGATTCGAGCTCTTGACCCGCCGGATCGCCGGCGGCGCCGACGCTAGAAGAGGACCGGCAGCATGGCCTACGAAGTACCCGACCTTCCCTACGCTTTCGACGCGCTGGAGCCAACCATCGACGCGCGCACGATGGAGATTCACCACGACCGGCACCACGCGACCTACGTGATGAACCTCAACGCCGCGCTGGAAGGCCATGACGACCTGGCCGCGCAGAGCGTGGAAGACCTGATCAGCAACCTGGACGCCGTGCCCGAGGACATTCGCACGGCCGTGCAGAACAACGGCGGCGGCCACGCCAACCATTCGCTGTTCTGGACCGTGATCGGCGGCAACAGCCATCCGCATCCGCACGGCGCGCTGGCCGAGGCCGTGGACGCGGCCTTCGGCAGCCTGGAGAACTTCCAGGCCGAGTTCGCGGCGGCTGCCACCACCCGCTTCGGCTCCGGCTGGGCCTGGCTGATCAAGCAGGCGGACGGCTCGCTGGCCGTGACCAGCACCCCCAACCAGGACAGCCCGCTCATGGACGGCAGCGGAATCCCGATCCTGGGGCTGGACGTGTGGGAGCACGCGTACTACCTCAACTACCAGAACCGCCGCCCCGACTACATCGCGGCCTTCTGGAACGTTGTGAACTGGGAAGAGGTCGAGCGCCGCTTCGGATAAACCGACTCCTGCGCTGCGAAGCGCCGACGGCCCGATACGCAGGTCGTCGGCGCTTCGCGCGAATGGTTTAGGTCAAACGGGCTAGGATTAGCGCATGTTTGCTTTGTACCGGCGCGCCCCCTGGCAGGCGCAGTTGCTGACGATCTTCGCGATCGTCGCGGTCCTGATCGTCGTTGGCTTCCTGGCCCTGCGGCAGTTCCAGGCCGGCGATCCGAACGTCTCCGTGGAACCAAGCTCAGTCGACGTGGGCGGCGCCGCGACGCTGATCCCGCCGGGCGAGCGACCCTTCGGTCTGCACGTCGTTGGCGAGGGCGAAGTGGTGGTGCCCCCCGACCGCGCCATCGTCACCCTGGGCGTCGAGGCTTCGGCCGAGACTGCCGCCCAAGCGGCCGACGAAGCGAACTCCACAGCCGAAAAACTCATCGAGGCCATTCGCGGCGTCAGCTCGGACGAGAAGGAAGTCCTGATCCAGACGACCGGCCTCAGCCTCTCGCCCGTCTTCCCGCCCGCCGCGCCCGAACAGCGCACCGTGTCGGCCGATCCGGTCGGCTATCGGTCAGCGAACACCGTCACCGTGACCATCGACAAGATTGACCTGACCTCCAGGGTGCTCGACGCGGCGCTGAGCGCGGGCGCCAACAGCGTGCGCTCGATCAGCTTCACCCTGCAGGACGACGGACCGGCCAAGGCCGAAGCCCTGCGGCTGGCCACGCTGGACGCCGCCGACAAGGCGCGCGCGGTGGCCGACGCCCTGCGCGGCAGCGTGCGCGGCTTGATCTCGCTGCAGGAAGACAGCATCTACGTGCCGGTGGCGCGCAGCGAGTTCGCCATGGCCCGGCCAATGGCCGCCGCGCCCGCCGCGGCTGCGGTCCCGGTGGAAGCCGGCGAATTGCGTATCCGGGCCACGGTTCGCGCCAACTTCGCCTACGAGTAGGCGAAGACCGGAGAGCGTCTGGCCGTACGGTTCTCTAACCCAGGTCGGCGGGACGCACAGGGGAGCCGGAGCGCGCGGACTCTTCGATCGCCAGCGTCGCGCGCAGGGTGAGCACGGCGTCGGCATAGGTCGAACGAATGTTCGAGGCGTCGCCTGATTGCACCGCCCGCACGAACGCCTCATCCAAGAGGTACTTGGCGTCGGCGCTGTTCGTGACTTCGCGCACCTCGCCCGGCCGCGCGATCCGGCCGCCTTCGTGCCACACCCACATCGACAAGTCGCGCGCCACGATGGTGACGCCATGGTCCCACGATTCGACCGGCACATCGTTCAGCCCGCAGGTGTTCAGCAGCGTGCCGACGGCCCCGTTGGCGAACTGGAACGTGGCCGCCGAGACGTCAGCGATGTCCAGATTGGGCATGTCGGTCATCAGTCGCGTCGCGGCGGCGGTGTGGATGCTCTCGATCTCGCCGACGAGATAGCGCTGCAGGTCCAGCACGTGGGTCGCCTGCTCAACCACCTGCCCGCCCGACTGCGCCTGCACCCGCCACCAGACGGTTCGGGGCATGCCGCCCAGGTAGGTGCCGATGGCCATGCCCACCGTTCGGTCCGCCAGCAGCTCACGCGCCGTGTCGGCCGCCTGGCTGTAGCGCGTCTGGTAGCCGACGGCGGTGATGAGGCCGCGCTCGGCGATGGCGCGCTCGATCCCGCGCACGGTGGGCATGTCCAGTCCAACCGGCTTCTGCACCATCATCGGCACGCCCGCCTCAATGCACTGGTACTCGACCTCGCCATGCGCGAACGGCGGAACCGAAATGAACACCGCGTCAGGCGCAACGGCCGCCAGCATCCGGCCGGCGTCATCAAAGGACTCAATGGTGGGCGGCTCGACCGGCGGTGACATCCTGGCGGCGGCCAGGCGCAGCGTGTCCGGAATCCGCGCGAGATCAATGTCCGCCAGTGCCACTACGTCGGCTTCCGGCATGCGCCACAGGTTGGCCAGGTGCATGGAGGCGATACCGCCCACACCGATCATGGCAACGCGTACGGGGGATGGCTCAGGCATACGGCTTCGGATCCGGCGGCCGGTCGCCGAAGCCTAGGGGTCGCTCAGCCGCAGCGTCAACGCGGGTCTACACTGCCCGGCTGTGATGTGGCGCCGGTTGACGCAACTGGATCGCGCCTGGGCTCGCTCAGAGGTTGAGCGAGGACGGGCTGGAGGCGTCTGATGCCGCCGGGGCCGCGCCGGCACCATGGCGCCCCTCAGCCGCTGGGCGCCGGCGACCGCGTGGTTCGCGTGCCGCGGCGGGTGGCCATGAGCCTGGAGGTGGACACCACCCTGGCGCGCCGCGGCCCCTTCCGGCCGGGTCTCATCCTGATCGTCGCGTTCGCCGGCCTGATTCTGGTGGGTACCGGGCTGTTGGCCTTGCCGTTGTCCCTGGCCGAAGGTCAGGAACCGGATTTCCTGGTGGCGCTGTTCACCGCAACCTCCGCCGTGTGCGTCACCGGGTTGACGGTCGTCTCGACGCACGACCATTGGTCGCTCTTCGGCCAGATCGTGATCCTGGGGCTGATCCAGGTCGGCGCCCTGGGCTTCATCGTGGGCGCCATCGTGATCTTCTCGCTGGCCGGCCGGCGAACGTCCACCCGCGAACGCCTGATGTTCGGCCAGCACATCGGACGCGGCGAACCCGGCGGCCTGAAGGGGCTGTTCTGGCGTATCGCCATCTTGACGCTGTTCCTGCAGGGCGTGGGCGCGGTGCTGCTATTCCTGCGAGTGCGCGGCGATTCGTCGGTGGACAACCCACACTGGTGGTCGATCTTTCACGCCGTTTCCGCCTTTACCAACGCGGGGTTCGACATCGAGCCCGGCTCCAACAGCTTCGCGCGGCTGGTCGACGACCCGACGACGGTGGGCATCCTGGCGGCGCTGGCGATCATTGGCGCCATCGGGTTCATGGTGATCTTCGACGTGATACGTCGGCGACTGTGGCGGCGCCTGGGGCTGGAATCACGAATCGTGCTGACGGCCATGCCGGCCCTCTTGATCACGGGATTCCTGCTGCTACTGGTGCTTTCGCCGGATTTCGGCGGCGCGGTGCCCGAGGACGACCTCGGCCTGCGGTCGAACGCCGCGCTCAATCACGCGGTCTGGCGCACGACCGGCTTCTCGACCATCGATATGGGCCGTCTCCACACCGACACGCTGATCGTCCTGATCGTCCTGATGTTCATCGGGGGCGCCTCGGCCGCAGTCACCGGCGGGATCACCGTCAACACCTTCAGCGTGCTCTTCATCGCGATGGTGTCGCACATTCGAGGTCGCCGCTTCCCAGAGGCCTTCGGTCGGCGCATCGCCCAGCACTCGGTCATGCGCGCGCTGGCGGTCGTTGGGCTGTCCGGTGTCGCTGTGCTCCTGGCTACGGTGCTCATGTCCATTGCCGAGCGCGGCTCGGAAACGGTGCTGTCAAACTTGCTGTTCGAGGCCGTGAGCGCTTTCGCCGTCGTCGGATACTCAACCGGCATTACGGCCGATCTGACGGTGGCCTCTAAACTCGTGCTTATCGGAACCATGTTCGTGGGCCGTCTCGGGGCTCTGACCCTTGCCCAGGCGCTCGTCACGCGCGAGCATCAACCGCTGGTCCGCTATCCGGAGGAGGCCATCAAGGTCGGTTAGCCGCCGACCGTGCCCATGCAGATCCTGGTAACCGGACTCGGCCGGTTTGGAAGCAGCCTGGCCCGCACCCTGGCGGAGACCGGGCACGAGGTCGTTGTGCTCGACACATCCGAGCAGGCCGTCCAGATGGCCACTGACGTCGTGGATCAGGCCGTCGTGGGCGACGCCACCAACGAGGCGGTCCTGCGCGAGGTGGGCGCCACCGACGTGGATCTGGCCGTGGTGGCCATGGCCGAGGTCGAGGCCAGCGTGCTGATCACCACGCACCTGAAGAACCTGGGCGTGCCGCGAGTCTTCGCCAAGGCCTCCAGCGAGGTGCACCGCCTGATCCTGGAACGGGTTGGCGCGGACCGCGTGGTTTTTCCCGAGCGGGATATGGCGCTGCGGCTGGCCCAGAGCGTCTCCACGCCCGGCATGCTGGACTACCTGGAACTGCTGCCGCACCTGGGCATCACCGAGATCGACGGCACTCCATTCGCCGGGCAGTCGCTGGCCAACCTGAACCTGGCCGCCCGGTTTGGCGTGAACGTGCTGGTGATTAAGCGCGGCAACGAGCTGATCGTCACCCCCGGCCTGTCCGAGCGCGTGATCGAGGGCGACATGCTGATCGTGGTCGGCCGCGACAGCCGCATCGCCGAACTGCAGACCGCCGCCGGCTGAAAATCCGTTTCCCGGACGCTCGTCCGGTGTGTGGACGAGCGGTGGACAACCTGTGCGCCCGTCCGTGGCGTCGATCACAGCGCGGAACACCGTTCGCCCGCTCCCACTTCAAGGGACGGAGGGAGTGACGAGCCCTGGAACGTCCCCACGCCTCGTCAGGCGGGACTGTGGACAGCCGATGCTGCCTGAGTGTTGATAAGTCGGGTTGACACCCAGCATATGGGATGCAAAGATTCCACCCCACCTATATGTGGTATGCGGCCTTCGCTGATCTATGGCTTGGGTCGCAGCTTAGAGGCAACGGACCGCCTCATTCACGAAGCCGTGGCGCACGGGTGGGGACGTGCACTCAGATTAGGAGCGCGGCGGTGATCAGACTGCTCGGCGAACTGCATCGGACGCGCGACGGTCGGCAGTTCGCCATAGATTTCGCGCAGGTCATTCCGTCGACCGGTGCCTATGACCTGGTCCTCTTTGGCCTGCGGCACGCGGAAACGGAGTTTTCGATGGGCGTGGCCTTCCCGCAGGACTCCGCAGGCACCTGGGGGGCGCACGAGGCGCTGGTTCGCGAAGGACTGGGACAAATACGTACTGAACTCGAGCGTGGTAATACTGAGGATGGATCTCTGGTGGAGATCCCTTCCGCCACGTGGGGAGGGTGGCGACCGAGCTACAGGTTCTCGGTCCCATCAAAGACGCGTTATGCATAGGCACGGCGCAACGTATCCGGACCTCTCGGATAACGCGCTGGCCGTGCTGCGCAAGCGCTACTTCCTGAAGGATCGCGTCGACCACCCCATTGAAGACACGGACGAGTTCTTTGACCGCGTGGTGCGCGGCGTGGTTGACGTGGAGCGCGAACGCGGCTGGGTGGACGCCGAAGGCCACGACGAGATCGTTGACTCGATGTACGACCTGCTGCGCGGCCTGCGCTTCGTGCCCAACAGCCCCTGCCTGATGAACGCGGGCAAGCCGCAGGGCTACGCGCAAATGGCGGCCTGCTTTGTGCTGCCGATCGATGACGACCTGCTCAGCATCAAGACCACCGACATGCACGCCGCCATCATTCACCAGAGCGGCGGCGGCACCGGGTTCAATTTCTCCCGCATCCGTCCGCGCGGCGACTTTGTGCGGAGCTCCGGCGGCGTGGCCAGCGGGCCGATCAGCTTCATGTCGATGATCGACTACTCCTGCGGCGAGATTAAGCAGGGCGGCACCCGCCGCGGCGCCAACATGGGCATCCTCAACGTCGATCACCCGGACATCCTCGACTTCATCGAATGCAAGACCGAGGACGGCCGCATCGCCAACTTCAACATCTCCGTCGGTATCACCGACGCCTTCATGCAGGCCGTGCGCGACGACACCGACTACGAGTTGGTCAACCCGCGTACCCAAGAGGTCACGAAGCGCCTGCGCGCCCGCGACGTCTGGGAGCGCCTGGTCGACGGCGCCTGGCTGAACGGCGAACCGGGCATGATTTTCCTGGACCGCCTGGAGCGCACCAACCCGACGCCGGACGTGGCGTTGCAGGACACCACCAACCCCTGCGGCGAGCAGCCGCTGCTGCCCTACGAGGCCTGCGTGCTCGGCAGCCTGAACCTCAACTGGCACCTCACGGACGACCGCACGCGCATCGACTGGAAGGCGCTGCGGCGAGACGTGCACCTGTCCGTTCGGTTCCTGGACGACATGGTCGAGGCCTCCAACTTCCCGCTGGAAGAAATCGACGCCATCGTCAAGCACGGCAACCGCCGGGTTGGGCTGGGCGTGATGGGCTGGGCGGACGTGTTGTTCCACCTGGGCCTGCCCTACGACAGCCCCGAAGCCGAGGCGCTGGCCAGCGACGTGATGCAGTTCATCAACGACGAAGGCCGGCGCGCTTCCGAGGAACTGGCGGCCGCGCGGGGCGCGTTCCCCAATTTCATCAACTCGGCCTGGGATCGAAAGGGCCACGGCGAGCGGCGCAATGCCACGGTGACCACGATCGCGCCCACCGGCACGATCAGCATGATTGCGGACGCCTCCAGCGGCATTGAACCGCTCTTTGCGCTGATCTTCTGGAAGAACGTGATGCGCGACAGTGACGACAACGCCGCCACCACGCTGCGCTACGTGAACCCGATTTTCGAGACTTACGCGCGCCGCCGCGGATTCTTCAGCGAAGAGCTGGTGGACGCCATCGAGTCCAACCACGGCAGCCTGCGGATCACCGGCGAGACGCCGGACGACGCCCTGAAGGTGCTGGAAGGCGTGCCCGAGTCGGCGCGCCGCATCTTCGTGACGGCCCACGACGTCTCGCCCGAGTGGCACATCCGCATCCAGAGCGCGTTCCAGGCGCACACCGAGAACGCGGTGTCCAAGACGATCAACTTCCCGCACGAGGCCTCCCGCGAGGACGTGGAGCGCGGCTACTGGCGGGCCTACGAACTGGGCTGCAAGGGCGTGACCGTCTACCGCGACGGCAGCCGCGACTACCAGGTGCTGACGACCAGCGACTCCGGCGACAAGACGCGCCGCGACGAGACCGACGAGCCGCAGGCTGTCGAGGCCCCGGCGCCTGCCGAAGAGGTTCCTGCGCCCGTGGCGACTGTCCCGGTCAACGGCCACAGCAACGGCCATGCGCCCAAGCTGGCGCCGACGCCGGCAGCGAACGGCGCCTCGGACGACCATGCCGACCACATTCCGCTGCCAATCGTCGCGGCGGTCGAGCGTGAGCGGCCCGACCAGATTCACGGCACCACGACTCGCATTCGAACCGGTTGCGGTCCGCTGTTCGTCACGATCAATGACGACGAGCGCGGGCTTCCGTTCGAGACCTTCGCGACGCTGGGCAAGGCCGGCGGCTGCGCCGCCGCGCAGACCGAGGCTATCGGCCGGCTGGCATCGCTGGCGCTGCGCTCGGGCGTGCCGGTCGAAGAGGTACAGAAGACCCTGCGCGGGATCACCTGCCACCGGCCCGCCGGGTTCGGCCCCGAACGCGTGCTTTCCTGCGGCGACGGCATCGCCCAGGCCATGGCCAAGCGGATCGACGTCGAGAACGGTGACTTCGTCCCCATGGTGGACCTGCAGGGTGAGGGCACGTATACGTCCGAACCGGCCGAACAGCCGGCCGCGACGGTCGCGACGGCGCCTCCCCAGAGCGCGCCGACCTTCGGCAGCGGTTCGGCGCCGGCAGCCGAGACTTACGTCGAAGGCGCCGCGCGCGACCAGGGCTTCGTGGGCGCCTGCCCCTCCTGCGGCGGCAGCCAGCTCCACTACGCCGAAGGCTGCATGAAATGCGTGTCCTGCGGCTACAGCGACTGCGGCTAAGCCCTAGTCTGCCGACATCGACTGGCCGGCTTGGCTACCGAGTGCCTGTGCGAAAGAGGCGCTAGGAACCGGCAGCCGTTGCTGCCGTTGAGCGTGACCTTCGCTCGTCAATAAGCAGGCGCAGCGTCGGTTCGCTCCAGTAGAGATCGCCGACGATCGCACCTCGGTCCAGGAGTACGGACATGGTGGCGCGGTCGCCATTGCGCGCTGCCGACTGAAGCGGTGTATTCCCGAATCTGGCCCAGGATTCAATGTCGGCACCGTAGTCAAGCAGGATCTCGACGGCGGCAGCATTCCCCTCCCCGGCTGCTACGTGCAGTGCGGCTTTGCCGAATTCGTCCCTGGATTCAAGGTCGACCCCGTGCTCAAGCAGCACGGTGACGATGGCTGGATTACCGCTGGCGCTCGCCAGCAGCAGGGCATTGCGCCCGAGACTGGCCTTGGCCTCGGTGTCGGCACCGTGCCTGAGTAAGGCCTCGACGACGGCTGGGTGCCCGCTTCGAATCGCCGTATGCAGAGGCGTGTCGCCAAGATTATCCTTCGCTTCAATATCTGCGCCGTGCTCGATCAGGGCCTCGATGGCGACCGAGTTGCCGAGCTCGACCGCGTTGCGTAGCGGAGTCCAAGAAAACTCGTCCTGAGCCTCGGAGTCCGCACCGTACTTGATCAGGATGTCAATGACGGCAGATTCGTCGTTGTATAGCGCCGCAATATGCAGCGGAGTTTGGCCGATCTCGTCTCTGGCATTGAGATCGCCGCCGTAGTCGAGAAGGGTGGCGACGACAGCCGGTTCGTGACTCACCTCCGCCGCGAGATGTAGCGGCGTGTAGGTGGAGTGGCCCTTGGCTTCCAAATCGGCACCGTAGGCCAGCAGGGTTCTGACTACATATGGACTCCGACTGGCTGCCGCCGCCAGATGCAGCGGCGTCCAGCCGTCCTCATTCGTTGCCCCGACGTCGAGTCCGCAGTCCATTGACGCATGGACAAGGGGCACAGTCGCATAGGCCCAGAACTCTGGTGTCGTCCAGGCCTCCCGAATCTCGCCGATCGACTCCGGGAGGACAGGGCACGCAGCCGGTGTGCGCGACAGCGCGGGCTTTGAGGCGCCACCGCACGGGGCCAGCCCTGCGACAACGAAGACGAGCAGCCCGAGCCACACCGCAGGTTGACCGGCACCCGGCCTAGGTCCCCGTGTCATGTTCGCGCAGCACGCGAGCGGTGGCCTGATTGTTGGCGGCTATGGCCAGGTCAAGCGGCGTGGCGCCATCTTTGTCTGTGGCTTCGGGATTCGCGCCGTGTTCCAGGAGGAATTCGACCATGGCGGGCTCGGGGTTGAGGGCCGCCGACATTGCTGTCTGAGCAGGCGCCGGCTCCGGTGTTGACGCTCCGTCGCAGGACGTCAGCACGACGGCCGACAGACCAACGAGAAGCAGCTGGCCGGGCGGCGTCAGTCTCCATCGCGACGTCGCGCAGACTTTCCGCTGCCGCTGTCCCGGGCTTCGCACTGGCTGCTCGATGGTCGGCCTACGTCCCGCCGGATGCGGCGGGAGCCGCTGGCCTGGCGTCGGGCCTCAGCTCATCAATCAGTTGGCGCAGCGTTGGTTCGCTCCAATAGAGATCGCCAACAACAGCGCCCCGGTCCAGCAGAACCGACATTGTGGCGCGGTCGCCTCCGAAGGCTGCCGCTTCAAGCGGCGGACGGCCGTAATCATCCTTCGCCTCTATGTCGGCGCCGTGGCTCAGCAGAATCTTGACAACAAACACGGCGGCTTGGCGTGCCGCTACGTGCAAGGGAGTTTCGCCGCCGTTGTTTCGTGCTTCTATCTCGGCGCCGTGTTCCAAGAGTATTGAAACGTTCGTCGCATTCCTTGCCGCAGCCGCGTCGTGCAGCGGGGTGACGCCATAGCTGTCCGTCTCGTGCAGGTCCGCACCATATTCCAGGAGGGCTTCTACTACGGCGGGTCCGGCGTTGTGTACTGCTGAACGTAGGCTCGAATCGCCGAAGTTGTTCCGAGACGCAACGTCCGCACCGTATTCCAGCAGCACGGCAAGAGAGACCTGGTTGTCAAAGTAGGCGGCCACGTGAAGCGGGGTAGAACCGGTATCGTCCCTGGACTCGATGTCCGCTCCGCGTTCCAGCAAGGCCGCAGTCACGCCCGCAACGGAGCTATCAGCCGCGGCGACGTGAAGGGCAGTCCTGCCGAGGTAATTGCTGGCGTGAATGTCACTGCCGTGGTTGAGCAGGGCGTAGACGACTGTTTCCTGGCCGGACAATGCCGCTCGATGCAACGGAGTGAAGCCGAGCTTGTCCGTGGCATCGATGCGTGCGCCGCCGGCCACTAGCGCTCTGATGACCGCCGAATCCCGACTATGCGCCGATGCAAGATGCAACGGTGTCATGCCCCGATCATCCGTTGCCTGGATGTCAAAGCCACAGTCCATGGCGGCGTGAACCAGGGGGACCGTCGCATCACGCCAGAACGCAGGGTTCGTCCAAGCCGCCCGAACCGTCCGCTCGTTCTCAGGACTCATGGAGCACGAGCCGGGCGTACGCGACAGCATTGTCCTTGAGCCATCGGCGCACGCGTAGAGTCCGATGGAAACGAGCAACAGGAACGCACACCATCGGGCCAGTCGCATATAGCCCGGTGCTGCTGTTGCAGGTTTCAGCCGAAGGCAGGAAGAGACTGGTGCGCCACTCCGAATTCAGAGGTTCAGCGCTCAGTCTAGAGACTGCGGCCCGACCGGAGGCTGCACAGGAATTCGATCAGCTAGAGCCCCTGGGCGAGCCAGGCGATGAAGTCGCGGCGGGGGGTGGGGTGTTTGAGGAGTTGGATGCCGTGGCCGGGGGTGTCGTAGACGGAGACCTGGCGGGGTTCGGCGGTGCGGCTGTAGAGGGCTTGCGACTGGAGGGATTCTTCGCGGTCCGACTGGAAGAGGACGCCGCGGGGCTGGAAGTTGGGGATGTCCTCGCCCATCAGCAGGCGGCCGGGTTCGAAACGTCCGCTTACGGCCACCGCCCGGCGGACGGCGGGCACCACCGAGGATGCGATCCAGGCCGTGTTGGCTCCAACGCTGGCGCCGCCGACGCCGATGCGGTCTGAGTCGATATCAGGGCGAGCGGTCAGCCAGTCGACGGCGGCGGCAACGTCGGCCGGCCAGTCGTCCAGCGTGTTCGCCC
The DNA here is from genome assembly GCA_022820025.1 of Chloroflexota bacterium. Lineage (GTDB taxonomy): Bacteria > Chloroflexota > UBA11872 > UBA11872 > UBA11872 > UBA11872. The sequence continues at coordinate 109,551 of JAJEGF010000030.1, read as the reverse complement.
GGTCCGTCTCGAAGTCGTAGCCGCCGTCGGGGCGGACTCGGCGCAGGCTCTCGCCATGGGCTCGGGCGTCGGGCGCCAGGACGGCCAGGCCGGCGGCCAACAGGTGCGGCGTCATCTCGTCCCACTGGGCGCGCGTGCCCTGGTATTGGTGCATCAGGACGGCCGCGGGCCAGGGCGGTGGGGTGTCGGGTGGCGTGAAGGTGGCGACGACCTGGATGCCGTCGGCGGTGCGGTAGGTCACGTTGCCGCGGTCCGAGTCCGCGAACGGAAGGGGCGGCAGGGCTGGCGGGTCGGCGCAGGCGGCCAGGGCGCCGGCGCCCAGCGCCAGGCCGGCGGCCAGCAGACTTCGGCGTCTCAGGGGACGTGGCACGTTGGGTTGTTGGCGGTGATCATCTCCTTGCATCGTAAGCGCCAGCGCGGGCCGGGACACGGGTAGCTCAAGGTGACGTACGGTGCGGCTGGAGATTGGCGGCCGGAAACGGAGGAATGGCATGCGGCTGGCGTTGTCGGGGCTGCTGTTTGACGACACCTCGGCCGCCGAGTTCGCCGCCGCGGCGCGAGAGATCGGCTACGCCAGCGTGGAGCTCCGCGGCACGCGTCACCAGTTGCCGCCCGATGCGGATGCCGCGCGGCTGGATCTCCTGGGGGAACTCTTCGAGGGGTTGGAGATCGCCAACATTGCCTCGCACGCCGGCAACTTTGGGCTGCTGGATGAGGCGGACGCCCTGGCCGAGAGGCAGATCGCGCACCAGTTCCTGAGGTGGGCCGCCGTGCTGGGGGCTCGTAGCGTGCGGATTTGGCCGGGCTGGGTGGCGGTCCCGGAAGCCGAGCCCGAGCACTGGGAGCGCGCGGCGCGCCACCTGCGCTGGTGCGCCGAGGCGGCGGCGGACCTGGGGGTGATGGTGGCGATCGAGATGCACCACGGCTCATTGGCCGAATCGGCGGACGGCGCCAACCGGTTGCTGGATGCCATTGACCGCCCGGCGGTCGGGTTGATTCTCGATCCGGCCAACCTGATGCAGACGCCGACGCCGTTCGGGCCTCGCTGCGTGGGGGCGGTGTGGGACCGGTTGTTGCATGTGCACGTCAAGGATCACTCGATCGTCGGCTCCACCGAGTTGGGCGCCTACCCGTTTCGCCTCTACCTCGAGCACATCGGCACCTGGATCGAGCGCATGGAGCCGCCGCGGCGGCGGCTGGGTCCCGGCTGGTTTGCGAAGCGGGCGCTGGGCGAAGGCCACGTGCCCTGGCCTTCGATCCTGGCGGAGTTGAAGCGGCGCGGATATAGCGGACATCTGATCGTGGAGACGGAAGTCGGGCCCGGCGTGCCGGCGGGGCGTACGCTGGCCGAGTGTGAGTTCGAGATGCTGAGCCGCTGGATCGAGGCGCTGTGACGGACCTGGCATTACGGCCGCTGGGGGCCGGGGATCTGCCCGAGGCGGCGGCGTTGTGCCAGCGCGAGATTGCGTACCTGCCGTTCTCGGAGGCCATTCTCAAGGACCGCATCCTCGACGACCCGGATTTCGATCCCGACCTGAACCCGACGGTTTGGCAGGGCGACCGCCTGGTCGGCCTGGCTTGCGGGGCGCCGCCGAGCGAGGAATTGCAGACAGTGGGCGGCGTGAAGTTGTTTGCGGTCGCGAGCGATCTGCGCCGCCAGGGCATCGCGACCCGGCTGTTCGATCACATCGAGGAGCGGCTGGCCGGCCTGGGGGCCGGCGAGTCGGTGGCGATCATCGCCGGCAACAACCGCTTCATGCAGGGCCTGGACCTGCGCTACACGGAGGCGCTGTGCTTCCTGGAAGCGCGCGGCTACGAGCGGGCGGGCGACGGCATGGACATGGACGTGGACCTGCGCAACACCCCGCTGGACACCTCGGAGAAGGAAGAAGAGTTGGAGCGCGACCACGGCCTACGGGTGCGCCGGGTGACGATGGCCGACTACCAGAAGGCATGGGATTACGTAGCGCGCGAGTTCGAGTACCCGAGCGCCCTGGCCACGGCCCCGGTCGGGCGGCGCTGGGCCTACCTGGCGACCTCCGGCCTGAAGCTGGACCCGCCCACCCTGTGGATGGCCGAGAAGGACGGCGAGTTCTGCGGATTCGCGGTGACCGACGTGGCGGCGCCGGATCGCCTGGGTCCGATGGGCGTATCGCCCGAGGTCCGACAACTGGGCGTGGGCACGGTGCTGCTCAAGCGCGCCCTGGCCGATCTGCGCGCGCGGGGCGTGGACATTGGCGTGATCTACGGCGCGGGCCCGTACGCCTTCTACGCCCGCACCGTAAACGCCACCGTCAACGCCGTGTTCTGGCGCCTGCGCAAGCCGCTGCCCGAGTAGTCACCCATTCCCAAAGTTTCACGTGAAACATTGGGCGCCAGGTAGCCGGTGCTAGGCTCCCTCGCGCGAGTCGCCGGTAGGGATTTCTTGATATGAGCGCGAGCGCCTGGGCTTATTCGAACGGTGAGATCGTCCCGCTGGAAGAGGCCCGCTACTGGCCGAACGACCTCGCCATCATCTACGGCGAGATTGTCTACGAGGCCACGCGCACCTTCGGCGGGCAGCCGTTCAAGCCGAAGGAGCACATCGACCGGCTCTACCGCTCGCTGGACTATTGCCGGCTGGATCCGGGCCTGACTTCCGAGGAGCTGACCGAGGTCACGCTGGAGGTCGTGGAGCGCAACAGCCCCGACCTTCCGGACGGCAGCGACACCTGGATCTTTCACAACATCACCCGCGGCTCGCACCCGCAGTTCCCTGGCGTCGGACGCGGCGACGCCGGGCCGTCAGTATTGGTCTGGACGCACGAGCTGGGCTTCAAGTACTGGTACCGCGCGTACGAGGAAGGCGCGCACTGCGTGACGCCCTCGATCCGCCAGGTCAACATCTCAACGCAGGACCCGCGCATGAAGACGCGCAGCCGCATGTTCCTGGCGCTGGCCGAACAGGAAGTCAACGCCCTGGCCCCCGGCGCCTTCACGCTGTTGTTGGACACGGAGGGCCGCATCGCCGAGGCCACCGGCGCGAACTTCATGGTGGTCTCCGACGGCGCGATCCTGACCCCGCGCACCGGCACCGGCCTGGCCGGCGTGAGCCTCTCCACCGTCCGCGACCTGAGCCTGGACCTGAGCGTGGAGGTCCGCGAAGCCGACCTGACCCTCTACGACGTCTTCACCGCCGACGAGGCGTTCCTGAGCAGCACCCCCTACTGCCTGCTACCGGTCACCCGCGTCAACGGCACCCAGGTCGGCGCCGGCCACCCCGGCGACCTCTTCGCCCGCCTGATTGACGCGTGGAGCGAGACGGTGGGCGTGAACATCGTTGAGCAGGCCCGGAGGCTCGGCGAAGCGACGGAATAGCTCGCGTCGGCTGCTTGCCGGCGAAGCTGACTAGCCAAGTTCCTTTACAGGCTTGTTTGCGCCCCACACTATGTACGTGTCATGCGGAAACTCGTCGCCGTTCTCGCTCTAGTCGTCCTGTGCCTAGCGGGATGCGAAGACACGCCGCCATTGACGGTCCAAGCCTACGCTGACCAATGCGCAGCCATTTCGAGTGACCAGCCAGATCCAGAGACATTCGTTAAATGGGGTCAATGGCAGCAATGGCTGCTCGATCATGTCAATGCCTTTAGGAAACTCAATCCGCCTACCGAACTTGCGGACTATCATGAGGCATATCTCTTCGGTTTCACGGTCTTGCGAGACTATCTGAGCGGCCTCGATCCAAATGGAGTTCCCTATCAGTCTTTGACGATGGCTAGGCTGCGGACGGCACAGACATCGCATGACCAACTGAGTGAAGCGTATGCCGCGCTTCCGCGTGACATCAGGCAGATCTTGCACGAAACCGGATGCCGGAAATCGCGCATTGCTTCGACAGACTAGGACACGCTGACGTCGGAAATAAGCCGGATATGTCGAGTCATTCTTCGGCTCAGCCACTGCCTCAAGAAACGCACGGATCCAGCCAAGAGCCATGACGGATTATTAGCAGGTCAGAGATACTGGGCGTGCCGTGGACGACATCCTGATCGACGGCGCCTTGTATCGCCAAGTCGCAGCACCGGGAGGCGTGGTTCGGCGGGTCGGCCGCGCGTTGCAGCTGGATCCCAGCCTGTACCGCGAGGTGGCGGCGCCGGGCGCCAGCACCTGGCAGGCGGTCCTGGTCGTTGTGCTCACAGCAGGGATCGCGGGCGTTGGGTGGGGCGCCGGAGCTCTCCATCTGCTGGTGACGGGTGAGCCCGCGGTTCGATGGATGCAACAGGTCGTGGCCGAGATAAGTACGGTATCCGCCGTTAGTGTGTTCGCACATGTAGCCGCCTGGCCGGTCTGGACGGCTGGACTGTGGGTCTTTGGACGGCGCTTTGCGCCGCCGAGTCGGTCGCTGGGCTTCTGGCAGGTTGCGCGCGTGCTGGCCTTTGCGCAGGCGCCGGGACTCTGCGCCGTGCTGATTCCCATAGCGGCGGGGGCTTTCTGGCTGGCTCGAGTAGACCCTCGAGTTGACGAGGGATCGACGTTGGGCCTACTGGTATTCGCAGTTCGGGCGGTGGTCGGAGTCTGGGTGTTGCTGGGGACCTTCCTGGCCACGCACGAAGCTCTTCGGCTGAGTTACGGCCGCACACTTGGCGCGCTGGTCGCGGTTGCCGCGGGCATTGGACTCCTTTCGGTGCTGCTCGGAATCATCGTGACCTGGGAATTCGGTTCGCAACGAGCGGCCTGGGTCGACTCGCTGGCGTCCCCTTCCGTGTTCGACGTATCGCGAGGTTTGGACTTCAATCTTGGCCTGAGTTTCAGCGACGCAGTGGTGAACTATCTGATTCGGCTCGTCGACCATGCACGCCTCTAGAGCCAACGACCCTGACGCCCTCGGCGTATCCACACGGCGGGCGCCGGGCGATCAGCTGCCATGAGTGCCATCTGGTTTGCCGCCTTCCGCGAGAGGATAGGCCGAGCCTTGCGCCTGGACCCGACTCTCTATCGAGAAGTAGCGGCTTCCGGCGGAATCACGCTTCAGGCGACGCTGGTCGTCCTGTTGGCAGCCGTCGGGGTGGGGACTGCCGCGTGCGCGCGGGTCGTGCTGACTCCCTGGGCGACTTTCCGCGCGAATGATGATTTAGCGCTCTTTTGGGAGTTCTATGGGAGGTACGGGATCCCAACCGCAGGGCTCAGCGCGGCCGCGCAGGCCGCCGCCTGGCCCGTGTGGGCCGTCGCACTCTGGTTAATTGCCCGCTACGTGTTCGCACAGAATCCGGTGCCGGGAGTTTGGGCGATTGCACGGGCTCTCGCGTTCGCACAAGCACACGGTTTCTTCGCTGTGGTGGTTCCCCTCATTTTTCCTATCGTCTTCGTGGCCTTCCGTTTGCTGCCTGCAGATTTCAGTTTGCTTCGTCCGCTTGCTGCGTCCCTGCATCTCGGGAGATCGCTCGTGTTCGGCGTGCAGGCGCTGCTATCCGTCTGGGTGCTGATTGGGACGTTTCTCGCCGTTCGCGAGTCGTTTGGCCTGACCAACGCTCGCACCATGTTCGCGCTACTCATGGCCGGGGCGGCCATCGCTGGCTTGCTAGGCAGCATCGTGACCGTGATCGTGATCGCGACGGCGCCAACGGTTGGATCGGCCGGCCAGAGCGTGGACTTTCTCGGCTCAAGCGGCTTCTTCTACCAGACTTCCGGACATCCCATCTACTTCGACGCCGCAGTCCCAATTTCAGGTGGCTTTGACTTCAATCTAGGCCTCATTCGAGCGCTAACGTGGCTCTTCGCTCGGATTGCGGTATTTTGATACTTGAACCCGGGAAGTGACCCTTCATCGGTGAGCTGAGACAGACCTTCGTTGGGAGTGACGAACAAGGGCACCTAGGCTGCGACTCAGGGTCTAGACGTCCGAGTCCGCGCTGGTAGGTCACACGCACCAGCTTTCCGTGAGCTATGGGCTTAACCGGGAGCCATCGCCCGCTTCAGGGCAAATCAGCAGCTCAAGTCAGACCTGCAGAAGCTCATTGCAGTCGGGGTTGGGGATGTTGGCTACCTGGCCGGTGGGGTGGAGGTGGCCAGTTTTGGGCGTGGATGCGGAAGGTGGCGATGGTGCTGGTGTCCTGGTTGGCGGCGTGGTGCCAGACGCCGGTGGAGGCGATGGTGAAGATGGCGAGGCAGGCGTGGCCGCCTGATCGACGCCTGGAGCGAAACGGCGGTGTCAACAGCGTTGAGCAGGGCCCGAAGGATTGGCGAAGCCACGCAGCGTTCGGCGGCGACGCGTGACAGACTGACCGCCAGAGTCGGCGCGGGAGCGAGGCAGGCGACCATGGGGGACGGCTTCGGCAACAGGCTGTTGCGGGCCCTGAGGCTGGACCCGGCGTTGTACCGGGAAGTCGCCACCGCAGATAACAGCTCCTATCAAGCTGTACTGATTGTTGTCCTCACTTCCGCAGCTTCAGGCATTGCATGGGGCGCCAGGACATTCCACTTCATTGAACGGAACGAACCAGCGCTCGTGGGAATGGACTCGCCGATGGCCGAAGCAGGCGTCATGGTCCTGTTTAGCGCCGTTGCGCAGGTAATGGCCTGGCCGGTGTGGGCGGCCGGAGTCTGGGCTATTGGCCGGCGTGTGGCCCGATACGGCCGGGCGCCGGGATTCTGGCCTGTGGCCCGTGTCCTGGCCTTCGCGCAGACGCCCGTCGCACTCTTGGTATTGATTCCGATTCTGGCCGGAGCCTTCTGGCTGGGACGCGTCGACCCTGACGGCGTGGGTAGAGCGCCGTTGGGGCTGCTGGCCTCCAGTGTTTGGAGCGTGGTGGCCGTCTGGGTCCTCATCGGGACCTTTCTGGCCACGCGAGAGGCGTTGGGACTACGCAACGGCCGCACCCTGATCACCTTGTGCGGCGCCGGCATTGGAGCCGGCATCGTCGCGGTGCTGGTGGGGGCCGCAGTCAACTCGGTATCTCGCGCCGGGAACCTCGACTACGCGACCGCGTATTGGCGTGGGGTTCCCTCGGGCTTTGACGCTGCGTCGGGGTCTGACTTCAATCTGGGCCTTGACTTCGGCAGCGCGGTGATGGGCTACCTGTTCCGCCTCTTCCCATTTGCCGGTGGGTAGCACCGATCGTCCCACTGGGCGGGACACCGGGCACCGAGCCGAGCCGACCGCGCAGACACGAATGGGCGGCGGTTTAGTTCGCGGAACGATTCGCGCTCTGAGCCTGGATTCAGACCTCTACCGCGAGGTTTCGGCCCCCGGCGCCAGCACGCGGCAGGCGGTGCTCCTGGTGATGCTTGCGGCGCTTGGCGTGGGTCTTGGCGAAAGCGGCCGGACCATGCTGTCCATGTTGAGAGTCGTGCCATTTGAACGTCGAACCGAGCTCCTGCTGTGGCAAACGTTTGTGGACGAAACGCTGCCAATCGCCGCGCTGCACACCGCTGTCCACCTGGCAGCCTGGCCCGTGTGGGCTGCAGCGCTGTGGAGCATTGGCGGGCGCCTGGTCTCAGCCGACTGTCAGACGCCACGGTTCGGGTCGGTCGCGCGCGGCCTTGCGTTTGCACAGGCGCCGGGCCTGTTCCTCATCCTCACGCCGGTCCTCGTTCGCGCCTTCGTACCGATCATCGGCCTGGCTACCGATCCTGCGACCGATGTTGCACGCTGGGGTTTTGTGGCCTGGCAACTTCCGCCGTCGCTTGACTCGGGCTTCCGGACATTAATCGCCGGTTGGGTGCTGATCGGGACCCATTTGGCCGTTCGCGAATCGCTGGGCCTGAGCAATGGCCGAACGCTTGGCGCAATACTGGCCGCCGGCGTCGCCGTCGCGGTGTTCCTGGGTGTCCTGGCAACAGCTATTTCGCTCGCCGTTCCTTCGCCGCCATGGACTCTCAATCCGGCCCTCTCAAGTGACTCATTCCTTGGAATCGGCGGATCGGGACCGCTGGCCACTTTTTCGATTGAGCATGCCTTGCCCATCGCCCTTAGCTTTGACTTCAACCTCGGGCTCATCGACGGTTTCATGCGGGTCTTCGCTGGTGGGTCGTAGCAACCACTTGGTGTCCTTCTCGGCAAGGTGCTGCATCGACGAGTCAGGGCTGTGCTCAGCGCCTGTCTGTTTGACCGAGGTCTAGTCCGAGTCGGTTCTACCCGCCGACGGGCAGCGAGTTGAAGAACGGGTTAATGAGCCGCGAATCTCGAATTTAGACGGTTAACCGACCGACCCTCGCGATGTTCAGACCGGCAGGAGTTTGATGCAGACGGGGTTGGGGATGTTGGTTACCTGGCCGGTGGAGTGGAGGTGGCCGGTTTGGGGGTGGATGCGGAAGGTGACGATGGTGCTGGTGTCCTGGTTGGCGGCGAGGAGCCAGGCGCCGGAGGGGTCGATGGCGAAGTTGCGGGGGGTCTGACCCTGGGTGGATTCCTGGCCAAGGCCGGTGAGGCGGCCGGTGGCCTGGTCGATGGCGAACATGGCGATGCTGTCGTGGCCGCGGTTGGAGCCGTAGACGAACTTGCCGGAGGGCGCGACGTGGATGTCGGCGCAGGTGGTCTCGCCGTCGAAGTCGTCGGGCAGGGTGCTGACGGTCTCGATTTCGCCGAACACGCCAAGGTCCGCGTAGTAGCGCAGGACGGTGATGGAGGACGCCAGCTCGTTGATCAGGTAGGCGAATTGGCCGTTGGGATGGATATCGAAGTGCCGCGGTCCGGCGCCGGCCGGGGTGCGGACCCAGGAGATTTCGTGGGGCGCCAGCGTGCCGCTGTCCAGGTCGAGGTCGTAGACCAGCAGCTTGTCGATGCCGAGATCGGGGGCGAAGGCGCGGCCGTTCGCGGCGTCAAGAATGATCGAGTGGGCGTGCGGTCCGGTCTGCCGCAGGGGGTGGATGCTGGAGCCCTGGTGCTGAACGAAGCCAGTCAGCGGGGCCAGGCTTCCGTCCGCCTGGATCGGCAGCATGGCCACGCTGCCGCTGCCGTAGTTGGCCAGCAGCGCGTAGGACTCGGTGGGGTCGACGCTGATGTGGCAGGGGACCCGGCCGCCGGTGAGCTGCTCGTTCAGGTAGGTCAGGGCGCCGGTGGCGGGGTCGATGGCGTAGGCCTTGATGACGCCATGCGTCTCCTCGCCGACGGCGTAGAGGTTTCGGCCTGACGGCGAGATCTCCACCCACGACGGGTTGGAAATGCCGCCAACGACGCTCAGACGCTCCAGGGCGCCGGTACCCGAATCGAACCGATAGGTGTAGATGCCTTCGCTGTCGCCGGTGGTGTAGGTGCCGATGAAGGCGAGGTACTGGGTGGTCATGCTGTGAAGTGGATTGAATTCTCCTAGTCAAGCATTTCAAGCAAACGGGCACGGTTTGTCAAGCGCGGTCAAGCCGAATTCCTTAGTCCGTCCCGACTTCATTGATCAAGGGGTGCGACAACAATCGAATAAGAATGAGTCATGACGATCTGTTGATCGCGACCGTGACTCGGTCCCAGAAGTACGCAAACGACTCGGAGTGCCGCCGCGCCCTCGCGGGATCAAAGTGCTCCGCCACAGATCTTGCAAGCTGGGGTTTAGTCCCTCTAGGTTGTCCTGACCCTCCAGCGTCTCTCCATAGCCTGCGGAGAGTAGATGCGGCCCCCACATGACTGGTTTCCACTGGCGCGGAATAAGTGGCTCCGGGTATGGCGTGTCGAATAGCTTCTTGATCGGCCAGATACCATGACTCTAGCTCTACAGCCGCCACGCAAATGAACAGATCTCGCTGGCACAGCTCCATACGGGTCGCACTCACAAGATTTCCATCAAACTCATGGACCGTTACTGAAGCACAAGGATCGGAATCTCGGTCAACTACAATTATTGCAAGTGGATAGTGAAGACTTCGAAAGCTATCAACCAAGTCTGGAGCTCTACGAAGCAACTTCGGTCGATTCTTCATCGCACGGATATCAAACCGAATACCTTGGAACTCCCGATGCAGCACCTTTTCAAAAAAGGCGCGATCGGAAGGACCCTCGACTCCCACTCCGATTGTCAGGGTATACCCCCAAGGGCTCCCTGCTCCCAGAGTTCACCTAAAGAGAACGAGCGGCCAAAGGCATGAATGTCGGGCAACGATGACGCACGCACGACCTGCGTGAAGCCATCCATCTTGTCGCAAAGAAATACCTCTTCCGGCTTCGCTTCATCAAGAAAAGCCGGATTATGTGTCGTCGCAAAAATCTGGCCACCATCGTTCGAACAGATCCTAAGTAACTCTATAATATCCGGCGTAATATGCGGGTGAAGACCATTCTCAGGCTCCTCGATAGCGATCAAGTCACCTTGCCTCGACGATAGCAGTATGGTAAGCAATGCCAGAAGACGTACAGTTCCATCGGACACAGACCCTGCATTGAATCTGCTTCTAACGTTACTCTCCGCAATCTGAAAACCTAGCTTTGCACCTATGGAGACCGGCAGCACATGTTCGAATCCAGGCACCATCCCACGCAGTGCTTCCTCAATGGCCGTGAACTTCCTTCCGTCGCCTTGTTGCTTTAGCCGATTCACTACGACTGCCAGGTTTTCTCCGAAGCAACCGAGGTCTGCTTCAGGGTTTTCGCGATAGGCTTGCCTGGCTATAGAAGCGTCGATGTGGTAAAATTTCCACTCTCGAATACGAGACCACACTATAAGGGGAATATAGTCGAAAGTTAGACCAGCTACCGATCTTCCGGATGCTAAGCGATAGACTGCAAAATTCCGGGTTTGAGAACCACGTGAAGCAAGTGCATCTTCGACCCTCACAGACGAGCCACTTCTATTCATCTGATAAATGAAACGTTCCCCTGATATATTATTGATTCTCGCATAGATACGCTCTGATTGAATTACCGGTGGCTCATGCTCGGATCGTAAAGCGAGTGAAAGATCGTAGTTGTACGACGTAAGCCGATGCTTTGGAAATCCATACGGCTCAAGCATTTCAGGTGCAGAGTCGCGGATGCGAATGTGTATTGGAAACGAACGATCGTAATCTCTAATACGCTTGTTCCAAATTTCGGAGATGCCGCCGAACTCATTGACTGCGGTCTCGACGTCGCTGATGATCGCTGTCTGGAGGAACTCAAGGGCGGCCAAAAAATTTGACTTGCCGGATGCGTTAGGACCGACAAGAAGGTTGAGAGGGCCGAAGTCAAGACGGGACGAGGGCGAACCGAAGCTCTTGAATCCCTCGATCTCTACGTGCGTGAGCATCGGTATCCCGCCGTGTCGCTACCAGAGCCGTGCAGGTCGGGCAAGCGCTTCAACCACACAATCCTACGCGACCCGGCACCGCAGTTACGGTGCCGGGTCGCAGCGTCAGGGACGGAACGCGGTCTCTTCGCTACCCCGCTGGCCGTGCCGCCAGGGGGGCGGCGTCGCGGACTGCCTGGGAGACGCCGGGGGCGAAGGGTTTGAAGGCGTTGTGCATGAGGGCGGCGAGTTCGGTGGCCTGGGCGTCGTAGCGAGCCGGGTCGGACCACTGGCCGCGGGCGTTCAGCACGTCGTCGGGGACGCCGGGGCAGGCGGTGGGGACCTGGAGGCCGAAGATCTCGTCGGTGACGTAGGGCACGTCGTCCAGCGCGCCGGAGAGGGCGGCGCCGAGGATGGCGCGGGTGTAGGGCAGCGAGATGCGGTCGCTTTCGCCGGCCGGGCCGCCGGTCCAGCCGGTGTTGACCAGCCAGACGGTTGAGCCGTGCTCGTCCAGCTTCTCGCCGAGCATTTCGGCGTAGACGCTGGGCGGACGCGGCAGGAACGGGGCGCCGAAGCAGGCGCTGAAGGTGGCCTCAGGCTCGGTGACGCCCCGCTCGGTGCCGGCCACGCGGGCGGTGTAGCCGAGCAGGAAGTGGTACATGGCCTGATCGCGCGTGAGGCGCGAGATTGGCGGCAGCACGCCAAAGGCGTCGGCGGCCAGGAACACGACGTTGCGCGGGTGGCGGCCGAGGCCGTCGGGAACCACGTTGGTCAACTGCGTCAGCGGGTAGGCGCCGCGGGTGTTCTCGGTGATCTCCTCGGAGTCGAGGTCGACCATGCGAGTGTCCGGGTCCATCGGCACGTTTTCGAGCACGGTGCCGAACTGGCGGGTGGTGGCGTAGATTTCGGGCTCGTTCTCGGCGGAGAGCTTGATGGTCTTGGCGTAACAGCCGCCCTCGAAGTTGAAGATGCCCACGTCGCTCCAGCCGTGCTCGTCGTCGCCGATGAGCGGGCGGTCGGGGTCCATGGAGAGGGTGGTCTTGCCGGTGCCCGACAGGCCGAAAAAGAGGGCCGTCTCGCCGTCCGATCCCACGTTGGCCGAGCAGTGCATGGGCAGCACGCCCTGCTGGGGCAACAGGTAGTTCATGACGGTAAAGATGGACTTCTTGTTCTCGCCCGCGTAGCGCGTCCCGCCGATCACGACCAGCTTGCGGGCAAAGTTGACGACGATGAAGGTCTCGGTGCCGGTGCCGTCCACGGCCGGGTCGGCCTGGAACGGCGAAAGGTTCACCACCGTGAACTGCGGGTCGTGGTTCTCCAGTTCCTCGGCCGTGGGATGAATGAACAAGCTGCGGACAAACAAGCTGTGCCAGGCATACGCCGTGACGAAGCGCACCGGCAGCCGGTACCGGGCGTCGGCGCCGGCGTAGAGGTCCTGCACGTACAGGTCGCGGCCCTGCGCGAAGGCGCAGGCGCGGGCAAACAGCGGCTCGAACTTGGCCTCGTCGAACGGCTGGTTGTTGGGACCCCACCACACTTCGTCCTTGTTTCCGTCGTCCTGCACGACCCACTTGTCGCTGGGCGAGCGCCCGGTGTGTGGGGTCGTCATGGCGATCAGCGGGCCGTAGTTGCTGAGTTCGGCCTCGCCGTTTCGCACCGCGTGCTCGTACAGCGCGGCGGTGCTGAGGTTCCAGTGGATGTCGCCGGTGTGGGTAAGGCCGAGGTCGTCGAGGTTCTTGTCGCTTGCCATGGCGGTCGTGTGGCTCCCTTGGTCGGTGTCGACAGTGCGGCGCGCGGCTAGAGCGGGCCGGGATGCTTGGGTCGGTGCGGTATCGCCTCTTTTGGGCGGCCCTATCTTATTCGACCGAACCCGCCTGTGGGGAAATCAGACGTAGCGTTCGCCTTCACGACCGGCGGGGCGGCGGCCGGCGGTGGCCCGGCGGGCGGCCTCGATCGACTTGCCGCCGGCCTGCAGGGCGCGGTCGTAATCGCCCACGCGGAACGCCTCCAGGTGCTCGTTCCAGGACTCGTCCGGTGTCTTGCCGGGCGAATCGGCCGAGGCCAGGTAGGCGCGCCAGTACACAACCATGTCGTCCAGGGTCACCTGTTGCGCGACGCACTGGCGGTGCTTGCGTCGTTCGACGGGGTCGTCCAGCGCCACGAGGCGGCGGGCGGCATCGGTGATGCGGTCGATCAGGGTTTCGGCGTAGTGGCGGCCCTTCTCGCGGCTGGCGTGGGTGCGCGGGTCGTCGCCGCCGACGCCTTCGGGCCACTGGTCGGGGGCCGGATCGAGGGCGGCCAGGTCCACGGTTTCGGGTTCGAGGTACATCATGATGGAGGTCTCGATGGCGGCCGCGTGGTCCATCGGCTTGTCGAAGTCGCTGAGCAGGTGTGCGTCCACGGCGGCGAGGACCAGGAGGTCGGACTGCCGCATGGCGTCGAGCGCGGCGCGTCGATAGGCCAGGTAGTCGAGGATGGTCTGCGTGTTGGACTGGATCAGGTCGGGAGCCGCGGGCATGCCCAACGGCCACGGGACCTCCCAGGCGCCGAGAAAGACAGTCGGATAGACGAGCCCGCCGGTGCATTCGGCGGCCCGTCGGCAGATGGCGGTGGACTTCACGGCATCCAGGCCTACGGCGTTCTGGCGGCCGTGCCATTCCAGAGGTCCGGACGGCACGTAGACGCAAGGGAACTCGGCCAGGGCGTCCCAGATCTGCTGGGGCCGGCAGCGTTCCCAACGGCGTTCCACGGGCGGGTCCATGCTCATGGCGCCTGGCCGACGCGTCCGACCACGCCCTTGGACGTGAGGTTGTCGTGCACCTCGCGGGCCCAGGTGACCTCGGAGTCATCCTCCGGCGCGTAGCCGATGACGCGGCGGGCGTTCTCAAGACCCCAGAAGGAGCGGGTGTTGTCGGAGATGCCGTAGAAGACCTGCCAGGGAACGCCCCACTCGTTGTCGATGTTCTCGGTTTCGATGGACTTGACGAAGAGCTGGGTCAGGTCGCGCGGGCTGATGTAGGCGCCCAGGTTGCGGCGGACGGAATAGCCCTGGATGTCGCCCGACAGCTCGGTGGGATCGAGCTGGCGAGGGGCGCCGATGCGGATGTGGACGTTCTGGAGCCTGCGGCCGAGCGTGCCGGTGGCGAAGACGAAGCCCAGGTGCTCGTAGGACTCCTTGGCCCAGCCGTAGTAGTTGTCGGAGAGCGGGCGGATGTCGTTGGTGGCTTGCAGCATGTCCATCTCGCGGCTGCGCAGCAGGTGCTCGTAGAAGTCGGCGGCGTGGTTGGAGCTGGCCATCACGACGCGGCGGACGTTCTCTTCCAGCGACAGCCGGAAGACGTTGTAGGCCATGCGGATGTTGTCCATCTCGCCCTCGAAGTGCTCGCGGACGTCCTCGGTGCGGCGAATGAAGGCCAGGTGGATGACCGCGTCGCAGCCGGTGAAGAGCGGGCGGAGGGTTTCGCGGTCGTCCAACATGCTCTGGACCTGGACGCCGGGAACCTCACCACCGTCGCGGTCGGTGGTGGTGACGTCGATGAGGGTGCAGTCGTAGCGTTCGCGAAGGGTGGGCAGCATCTGGGCCGCCACGTAGCCGGCGGCGCCGGTGACGAGAACCTTGGGGCGGGCCATGGGGTTGACCTTGAAGCTGGTGCCGCATCGTAGCAACGGCGAGAGCAAAGCGGGTTTCGAGCTTGACGTTCGCTTTTTGTACGGTATATTGAGTTGACCGTGTGAGGAAGATTCCGGCGGCGCGGCAACCCCCTACAACCCGCCCGCCAGCGATTCGCTGCCAGAGGTCGGCTGAAAGCCGGACGCGCTGTTGAGGGCCGTGGGCATCCCCCTGCCGCCACGGCCGGCGGCGAAGGCTGGCGGCCGTGCCTCCGACGCGCCGTCGGAATCTCCTCCGCGCGGTTTCGCGAAAGCACGCGCGGCGTGCGGCGCCGCTCCGAGGAGACAGCCCCGCTGATGTCTGAGCCTGGCGCCGGTCGCGTTTGGGTCGGTACGGCCAATTGGTCGGACCACACGGGGTTCTATCCGCGGGGGACGAAGGCGGCAGAGCGATTGGCGTACTACGCGTCCCGGCTGGCGCTAGTGGAGGTCAACGCCAGCTTTTATCGGCGTATCGAACCGTCGGTCTACGCGCAGTGGGCCCAGCAGACGCCGGAGGCGTTCAGGTTCCTGGTGAAGGCGCACCGGGCGGTGGCGAACCGGCCGCGGGACTCGCGGCTCGCGGCCGAGTACATCAAGAACCAGTACGAAGGCGTGCGGCCGTTGCGGGAGGCCGGGAAGTTTGGCGGTTTCCTGGTGCAGTTGGGCGCGAACGTGCGCCCGCGACCCGAGACGTACGAGCACCTGGCCGCCCTGCGGGATGGATTAGGTGAAGATCCGGTTGCGATTGAGTTTCGGCATGCGAGCTGGCTGGAGGGTGAACGTGGTGCCGAGACGGTGGAGCGGCTGCGGGCGCTCGGCCTGGCGATGGTGATTCCCGACGAGCCTCGCGCGGCGGCTGCCGGGCTGCCCGAACCCGTACGTGAACTGACGGCGCCGAACGTTGCCTACTACCGCTTCATGGGACGCGACGATGCCGGCGAGGTCGCGGCTCGCGAGCGACGGGCGCTGCGGGCGGGGCACGTCTACACGGACTCTGAGATCGGCGAACTGGCGGATCTGGTTATGGCACGGCACGGGCCGGAGACGGCCAGCTACGTGATTTTCTACAACAAGAAGGGTCCGAATCGGGTTGAGGCGGCGATGCGGATGGCCGCGGAGCTTGAGCGGCGGGGTTACTCAAACAGCTAGCGACTGGTTGACGCTGTCGAGTCGGCGGCTTCGTGCAGGACGGCCAGCAGGCTTTCGGCGGTGCGGGCCCAGGTGAAGTCCTGGGCGCGCTGCCTACCGCGGGCCACTAGTTCGGCTCGGCGCCGTGGTTGGGTGACGACGCGTTCGATGGCTGCGGCGATGGCCTGCACGTCGGTCGGGTCGACCAGCTCGGCCGCGCCGCCGGTGATTTCGGGCAGGGAGGTCGTGTTGGACGCGATGACGGGGCAGCCACAGGCCATGGCTTCCAGGGGCGGGTGGCCGAAGGTTTCGGCGAGGGAGACGTAGACCAGGGCGTCGGCCTGTTGGTACAAGGGGCCGATGCGGTCGTGGGGGACAGGGCCGAGGAGCTTCACGGCGTCGCCTACGCCCAGATCCTTGGCCATGCGACGGAGGTCGGCGGCGGTGAGATCGGCGTCGGCGCCGGCGATGTGCAGTTCGTGCGGAATCGCGTTGCGTCGACGGAGCAATTCGAACGCCTGCAGCAGGCGCGGATAGTTCTTGTGGCCGTATAGGGTGGAGGCGGCGAGCAGGTAGGGACGTTGCGTTTGGCATTCCGGAAGCGGCTTGTCGAGGGCGCTGGCGATGTGCGGGGCCAGGCCGTGGGGGATGACGCGAAGGCGGTTCGGATCGAGGTCCAGCAGGCGCAGCGCGTCGTGGGCAGAAGCCGAGGAACCGGCGACCACGCGATCGGCAGCGAGCAGCGAGCGACGGAGCGCGGACTGCAAGTAGCAGCGTCGCAAGCCGCCGAATTGGCGCGCGTGGGTGAATCCCTGCAGGGAACGGAGCATGACGACGCGGGGCCGCGGACCTGTGACTGGCGCGACGTTGACGGTGTGCAGGGTGACGTGCGGGCGGACGCGACGGAGGGCGTGGGCGTAGGCGGTGTGCTGGTAGAGAATCCGGATGGGGCGATTACGGACGGCGGCGCGAAGCGGGTGGACCAAGACGTTGGGGCGACCGGTGAGTTCGTCGAGGACGGCGAAGGCCGGGCAGAAGACGTGGCAGGTGGTGTCAGGCGCCAAATCCGCGAGCGCGGCGACGAGGTTGACGGTGGTGTGGCGCAGGGGACCGGCGCCGGGCAGCAGGCCGGAGCCGGCGGCAACGGCGTCCACGGCTACTCGCATGTTTACCGCCTTGACGGAGCCCATGGCTCCGCCCCCGCCCGTGCCTTGCGGCTGTCAACGGGCGCCACGGCCGGGGTGCCGCGACGCTATAAGCCGAGCAGCTTGCGGTAGCCCTGGATCGTGAAGTCCGGCGAGTCGGCGTAGGCCTTGCGCCGGGTTTCGTCGGCGATGACTTCGCGGGCGGCGTCGGCCACCTCCCCGGCGATTTCCGCGGGGATCATGACCAGCCCGTTCACGTCGCCATGCAGCAGGTCGCCGGTCTGGATGGGCACACCGTCGATTACCACGGGTTCGCCGGCGTCGTAGATCACGGCCGTGCCGTGCGCCACCACGGGTCCGCGCGCGAAGTAGTGAAGACCAAGCGCTTCAACTTCGGGAAGGTCGCGAACACCGCCGTCGGTCACCAGGCCGATTCCGCCCAGGGCCCGAATCAGCGTGCCCATCACGTCGCCGCAGTGACAGGACTTGGACGGGTTGTTGCCGGAGTCCTGGATGACCACGACGGACGGCCTGGGCGACGCGTCCATGGCTTCCCAGAGCCCGAATTGCAGGGCGGGATCGCGGCGACGGGCGTAGGTGGTGCTGTCGCCCTTGGCGGTGACGGCATAGCCGACCATCGGTTCTTCCTTGCCGGGAAACAGCGCGCGCACGTTGGAGCCGACGTAGCCGAGCGTTTGGTCGCGAACCTTGAAGGGCTCGATGGCGTTGGCGATGGTGGCGGAGTCGAAGGTCTTGAGTTCGTCGAGTTGGGCGTCGGTGAGCGTGGCGGCCATGGGGCTGAGTCTCCGGGTGAGTTCGAGCGCACGCTAGCAGAGGCACGCGCCGTCGTGTCTAGGCCAGCTCTTTCGCCCTTCGGGTTGCCGCGTCAATGGCGGCGCGCATGGCGGCCGGGAAGTCGAAGTGGTCCAGGGCCTCGAGGGCGGCGGCCGTGGTTCCGCCGGGGGAGGTGACGGCTTCGCGCAGGGCGGCCGGATGGCTGCGGGTGGCCTGCCAGAGGGCAGCGGAGCCGGCGATGGTCTCCCGAACCAGTTCCGTGGCCATCTCGCGGTCGAGACCCTGGGCGGCGGCGGCATCGATCCAGGCTTCGGCCAGCAAGTAGACGTAGGCGGGACCGCTGCCGTGGACGGCGGTGGCGACATCGATCAGCGACTCGTCCTCAATTTCGACTTCCATGCCCAGCGCGCCCAGCACCGCGCGCGTGCGGTTGCGGTCGGCCGACGTGACGCCGCGATCGGCCGTCCAGACCGACGCGCCGCGTCCGACCTGGGCGGCGATGTTGGGCATGACGCGGACCACGCGGTCAGTTCCCAGGCCCGTGCGCAGTGTTTCGAGCGTGACGCCGGCCATGATGGAGATTACGAACGCGGTGTCGTCCAGGCCTGGGCGGAGGGTGGGGGCGAGGTCCTGGAAGTTCTGGGGTTTGACGGCCAGGATGACGAGGCCCGCGCCGGAGACGGCGGCGTCCGCTTCGGCGGCGACCCCGATGCCGTAGTCCTCGGCGAGCGCGGCGCGCCGTTCGGCGACGACTTCCGCCACGGTCAGGTCGGCAGGCTCCAGCCCGCCGCGGGCGATCAGACCGCGCACGATCGACGCGCCCATGGCCCCGCCGCCGACAACCGCTGTATGCACTGGTAAGCCTCAATTCGAAGCCGAACCGCGAAGGATCGTACCCCGCGAGAGATCTCAGTTCGGCTGGCGGACCTCGATTTCGCCGGAGTCCGATCGGATCGAGACGATGGCGCCGGAAACAACCTCGCGAATGGTCGGTTCTCCTTCGGGGCTGAGGCCAACCGCCGCGGTCTGTGCGCGAGTGGGATGGGGAACGAGCAGCAGGCGGATTCCCGCTGTCCCAAGGGAGCCGAAGTCGGAGGGACCGAGGGTGCTGCGCCGCGTGAGGACGAGGACGTCGGCCGATGCGCCGAGCGGTGGCAGGGCAGCACCCGGCGGCGCCACCAGGACCGCGAGGCCTGCGGTCGATAGATTCGTCCAAGCGCCGGCTTCGTCGTGTAACAGTTCGATCGTCAGGCCGCCGCTGGATGCCGTGCCGATCGCGTCGACCGGTACGCGGCGGGCGCCGTCACGCGAGACGAGGGCCGGACCCAGGCCATGCAGCGTTGGCGCCGCCGCGAGTGCCACGGGCCGTTCCGCCAGCAGGCTCAGGGCCGTGGCGCTGGCGCGACCGTCGCCGCGTGGCATGGCCAGCAGATCGACGGTCGGGTCCCATGCGGGCAGGGCAGCGTCAAGCACGTACGGTCGCAGGCGATCGCCCGCGACGACGAGGCTGGAATCGGCCTGGCGGGCGTAGACGGTGGGTGTGGCGCCGGCGAAGTCGACGGTGAGCCGGGTTGCCGGGTCGTGCAGCAGACGCGGCGCGACGACCACGGCCAGGACGGGCGGTAATGCGAACGCGACGACGCCCAGCCCGAGGGCGAGGGATCTGATGCGACGCGTGCGGACCTGTGGGATGCGCCAGGGCTGGCGTCCGCCCAGCACAACCAGCAGGGCAATTGCCGCATAGACGGCTGCGGCGTGTCCGAGGCTGAAGCCGGGGTTTGGGATTGAGGCGCCCGGCAGTTCGGCGGCCAGGCGGGCGGCCTGGATCAGGTACTCCAGCGGGACCCAGGCAGCCCAGGCGAGCACGTCGCCGAAGGGCCAGCCGGCGGCGGCCCAGATGGCGACGGGCGCGCCCGTGAGCATGATCCAGACCGGCGCGGCCAGGGCCAGCAGGTTGGCCGGGATGGCCGCCAGCTGCAGGCGCTCGAAGGTGTGGGCGATGATCGGCGTGACCATGAGGCTGGCGGTGGCGGTGACCGCCAAAGGCTCGGCGGCGAGGCGGGGCAGTCGGGCGCGCGCGGTCAGCCACTCCGAGACTCCTGGTGCGATGACGACCAGGCCCAGCGTGCCGGCGAAGGAGAGTTGAAAGCCGACGTCGGCCAGGGCGGACGGGTCGACGAGAACGATGGCGAGCGCCGCCACCGCCAGAGCGACCAGCGCGTCGGTATCGCGGCCGAGCAGCCAGGCCAGCAGGATCAGCTCGCCCATCAGCGTGGCGCGCACCACGCTGGGCTCGCCGCCCGCCAGGGCGGCGTAAAGCGGCAGGGCCAACATGGCCAGCAGGACGCTGTAGCGGCCGATCAGCCAGCCGGCCATGCGGCGGACGGCCAGGGCGACGAGGGTGATGTTGAAGCCGGAGATGGCGACCACGTGGATAAGGCCGGACGCCAGGAAATCAGCGCGCAGGTCGCCGGGCAGGGCCGAGCGTTTGCCGACCAGGATGGCCGAGAGTAGGGCGCCGTGCGGTTCGGGCAGGACACCGCGCACGCTGCGGTCGATGTGATCGCGGAGACGGGTGAGCCAGGGTGGGCTGGTATCTGGCGGCGGTGTGAGGATGCGGACGTTTCGGGTGTCAATGCGACCGGCGAACGTCTGGGCAGTTCGCCGTAACTGTGGCGAGCCGGGGGGCTCGGAGGGTTCGAACGCGCCGGTTACGGCCACCTGGGCGCCGGCTGGGGCCGCGCCGCCGGGGGCGAAGAACTCCACCAGGCCGGCAGCCGACGCGGGTTTGGTACCGGAACGGAAAGCGCGCTGGACTTGGAGCGTTCGGCGGGCGCCGGGGTGTTCGTCGACGACTACGCCTTCGAGACGGAGTTCCACGCCTACCGGTGCATTGACCAGGGGCGCCTGTGACTGCTGGTGGTGGGCGGTGCGGGCCAGACCCAGTGCGAGAGCGGCCGGGATGAGCAGGACGGCCAGGCGTTTCGGGCGGCCCGCGCCCGCCGAGAGAATCGCCACCGCAAGGATGGCGGTAAGCCAGGCCGGAGACGCGCCCCACCAGGCGGTCGCGGCCACGCCAGCGAGGAATGCGCCGCTGGCGCCGGCGATCAGGGCGCCTGGCCCCAGCCCCGCCCCGTATGATTCTCGACGCCAGCCCTTGCGCCGAAAAAACCCATGGATCGCCGCCAGATACGCGCACTGTTCGCCGCGATGTTCTCAATCTTCTTCATCACGCTGATCGTCTTCGTGTGGTCGCTGCAGTCGGGACCGGCGCCGATCATCGTGGAGGGTGTCCTGGTTGGCACGATGGCGCTGCTGGCGCTGCGCGGTCGGCGACTGACGCCGACGCTGCGACGCAACCTGCGCCGGGTCTTCTGGCTGTTCTTCGTCGCCATAACCATCAGCGTGATCGCCTGGGCCCGTGAGGTCGGCCCGTTATTGCCGATCGTGATCGAGGTGGTGTTGCTGATCGTCGCACTGCTTGTCATGAGGGCGACGAGATCCCAGAACGACCCGACGCTCGAAAGCTAATCAGCGGCAGGACGCGAGTGATCGTGTCGTCGGGAATGCCCAGCGCGCGCAGGTCGGCGGCGGATTGCAGCGGGCCGAAGAAGGTGCGTGCGTGGACGATTCGCGCGGCGTAGACGGGCCCGACACCGGGCAGTCGCGAGGCAAGGGCGTCAGCATCCAGAACATTGACGGCGACGGCTCCGGAGGCTTCCGGCACGGTCTGGACGACGGGTGCGTCCACGGGGGTCAACGATGAGTTCGGCGCCGGGCCCCTTCCCGCGAGCGTGAAGCTGAAGATCAGCGCGCCGAGCGCAGCGACGGCGGTCAACAGGCCAAGCCCGCGCCGGCTGGCCGCACGCTCGGCCACGGCCGACGGAAGCTCGGCGGTCTGCGGGACTGGCGGGTCGGACACGGCCATGGATCGTCAGGAGGCTCCGCCGAATTCGGCCATGACTTCACCCATGCGCGACGTGTCGTAGCCGCCCATAGCAGTGACGGCGTCGGCAAACGTCGAATCGCGGAGGATGGCCAGCAGAGCGGCGACGGGCGGGTGTGCCAGGTGCTCGTTGGGAATGACGAGGTCGTATTGCTCCATCCCAACGGGGATGAAGTCGGTCCCAAGGGCGCGGGCGGCGGCGCGGATGCCCAGGGCCACGTCGGCCATGCCGCTGTGCACGTCGGCGGCCACGGCCAGGTGGGTGTATTGCTCGCGGTCGTAGCCCAGGATTGCGGACGGGTCGATGCCTTCGGCGGCCAGCAGGTGGTCCAGGAGCATGCGGGTACCGGCGCCGCGCTGGCGGTTGACGAAGCGGATGCCGGGTTGGACGAGGTCGGCCAGCGTGCGCAGGCCCTTCGGATTGCCGCGCGGGACGATCAGGCCCTGTTCGCGCTGGGCGAAGTGGACGAGGGTGACGGCACGGCCGGGGAGCACGCGCTGCACGTCGGCCTCGTTGTAGACGCCGGTGGCCGGGTCCAGCAGGTGGCAGCCGGCCAGGTGCGCCTCGCCGCGGCGCAGGGCGACCAGCCCGCCGTAGCTGCCCGCGTTGGTAGAGGCCAACCGCATGGGGGGCGAGCGGCGGGCAAGTTCGCTGGCCAGCAGGTCGAGGGCGGGATCGTGGCTGCCGATGGCGACGGCGGTGTGCTCGATGCCCTCGGCTTCGCCCAGGAGTTCGACCTCGACCTCAGACCCGGCGGCGATGCCTTCGGAAAAGCGCGGGACGGTGACCAGGCCGTCGGCCCGCACCAGCGACATGATGACGCCGGCGGCCCGTTCCAGTGGGGCGGCGACGACGCGGTCACCGACGCGTCCGACGCGAACACGAATGAACTCGTCGTCACCGGCGTGGGAGACGAGCTGGCGCGGGGTGACGGCCTTGACGGTGCGGCGCTGCGGAGACGGGCGGCCCAGGCATTCGTCGATGAGCGGTCGGACAAAGAGTTCGAACGTGAGGGCGGCGGACACGGGATAGCCGGGGATTCCCAGGACGGGCTTACCTCGGGCGACGCCGAGGACGACGGGATGTCCGGGCCGAACGGCGACGCCGTGGACGAATACTTGACCGAGATCTGCGACGACGCGGGCGCTGTAGTCCTCACGGCCGGCGGATGAGCCGGCGTTGATGACGACGATGTCGGCGGTTTCAAGGGCGGCCCCTGTGGCGGTGCGGATGGCGTGGAAGTCGTCGGCCACGATCTCGCTGCGCAGCGCCTGGGCGCCCCAGGTTTCGGCGAGGGCGCCGAGCATGAGGCCGTTGAACTCGATCAGTTCGCCGGACTCCGGGGTTTGTCCAATGGGCACCAACTCGCTGCCGGTTGGGATCACGGCAACGCGGGGCGGGGCGACCACATCTACCTCGGAGTGGCCGGCGGCGGCCAGGGCGCCGAGATCGCGGGGTTCCAGGCGGCGGCCCTGGGGGAGCACCAGTTCCGAGGCCACGATGTCTTCGCCCATCGGCCGCACGTGCTGCCAGGGGGCGGCGGCGGCGGTGATTTCGATCGAGCCGTCGCCGCGGTCGTGGATGTCTTCGATCATGATCACGGCGTCGGCGTCGGGCGGCATGGCGTCGCCGGTGTCGATCCAGATGGCTTCGGTGTCCAGCTTGAGTCGCCGCGGTGAGGTCTCGGCGGCGCCGACCGTGCCTGCGGCGGAAACCGCCACGCCGTCCATGGCGGCAGCCGGAAAGTGCGGGCTGGATAGGGCGGCCCAGACGGGCGCCGCGGTGACGTGGCCGAGGGCCTGGTCCAGGGGCAGCCGAATCGTGCGGCGGGGCGGCCAGTCGGGTAGCTCGGCCAGGGCCTGTGCCAGGCGTTCGCGCGCCGTGGCCAGGGGCACGTCGTGGAGGTAGACGGCGCGCTGGTCCGGGTCAGAAGGGTTCGACGTCAACCCAGGCGCCTTTCGGCAGGCCGCCGGCATCCAGCGGAATCCGTATCAGACCCGAGGAACGAACCAGGGTGGCGATCAGGTTGGACGGGCCGAGGACGGGAGTGGCCCACCACTCGTCGTCGCGCTGTTGCAGCGCCGCTGGCACGAAGTCGATGCGTCCGGTCTGGGAGGCGAGGCTGCGGCTGAGGCGAGCGCGTCGCCGGGGCGGTCCATCGGCAGGACCGGCTCCGAGCAGTCGCCGAATGGTCGGAACCACTACCAGCCCGAACACGACCATGGCCGATACGGGGTTGCCGGGCAGGCCGAACACGGGCTTGCCGTCGGCCGCGGCGACGATGGTGGGTTTGCCGGGCTTGACGGCGATGCCGTGAGCCAGGATGCCGGGCTGACCAAGGCTGCCAATCACGTCGGCGGTCATGTCGCGGGTGCTGACGGAACTGCCAGCCGAAATGACTACGAGGTCGCAGGCGTCCTGGGCGGCGCGGGCGAGTCGTTCCAGTTCGGTGCGGTCGTCGGGCGCGACGCCGAACTCGCGTACTTCGGCTCCGGCCTGGCAGGCCAGGGCGGCGAGGGTGACGGCGTTGACGTCGCGAACCTGGCCGGGCGCCGGTTGGGCGTCCGCGGGCACGATTTCGTCGCCGGACGAGAGCACGCCAACGACAGGGCGTATCGCCGCCTCGATTTCCGTAATGCCCAGAGCGGCCAGCACGCCCAGATCCTGCGCGCGCAGTTGGTGGCCGGCGGGCAGCAGCGCGTCGCCCGCGGCCAGGTCCTCGCCGGCCTGGATCACGTGCTGGCCGGGGGCGGCGGGGCGCAGGACTTCGACGGAGGTTTCGTCGACCGGCTGGGTGTATTCCACCATGACCACGGCGTCGGCCGCTGGCGGCAACATGCCGCCGGTGTGGATGAGTTGGGCGGTACCGGGCTGCAGGGGCCGCTCTGCGGCGGCGCCCATCGGGACCTCGCCGTCCACGGTCAGGAATGCGGGAAGCCCCTCGGATGCGCCGTAGGTGTCGGCGGCTCGTACCGCGTAGCCGTCCATGGCCGAGCGGGCAAAGGCCGGGCTGTCTTCGGGTGCCGTGAGCGGGGTGGTTGTGACTCGCCCAAGGGCAACGTCCAGCCCAATGCGCTCGCTAGGCCAGACGGCGGACAGATGCTCGAACAAGCGCGCCAGCGCCTCATCCGGCGTCACGATCTGGAAGAAGATGTCCGTCGTCATGCGGCAGGCGCGTCCGGAGAGCGGCTTGCCTGCATTGTCACGCTCGACGCGGCCACCGGTCCATGCCGGCGCACCCGTATAATCGCGAACCGTTTCGCCACCGTCTGGACTGCCGTGTCATCCGACCCGTCTACGAGCGACGACCGCGAGGTCACCTACATTGAGTTTGACGACATTGAAGTCGAGGTCAGCGTCTGGGAAGGCATGTCGGGTTGGAACGCCAACGCCGTCATCGATGGCCGCGACTACCGGGCCATGGGCGCGGCGACTCGTGAGGACGCGCTGACGCGGCTGACCTCGTCGATCCGCTTCAGCACCGAGGCCACCTTCGCCCTGGGCATCAAGAACCGCCGCTACTGGTCCCCGAACCCGTACTGGAAGGGGCGCTAGGGCGGCTGAGGATCGTCAGCTGATGCGGTCCGGCATTCCTTCGTCCGACTATGTTAGTGCTTGTTTGAACGGCTGGTTGATTCTGTAGCCGAGCAACAAGGGTTCTGCGCCTGCCGCACCCTACAGTGCGAGTGGCTTGGCGACCTCCAACTTTGTCAACGTCAGCCGTACGGGACGTGATCCTGCGGCGCACAGCCCCCGGGAGGCGCACTGGGCTAACCTGCCGGAACGGTAGCGGCGCGAATCTGATCGTCGACTCTTTGCTCCAGTTCCAGTGGAAGTTTGAATGCTGACGCAGTCTGGGCCGACGCGGGTCGACCAGCATCTGGAGTTTTACGCGACCCTCGGGTTGCGATCAGCTAACCGAATCGATTCATTGATCGCGCCAGAGGTGTCGGCGTGATCGTCGATCCGGCAGTGTTGCCGGGCTTGCTGCTGCTGGCCGCCGAACTGGCCGTCCTGGCCGCTGTTGGGTACGTCGTCGTGCGCGTGGCGCTGCGGCAGGACGACGAACTGTCGGGCCTGGCCCAGGGCCTGGTGGTCGGGCCGGCGCTCTGGGGCATCACTGTCAACTTCGTCATGTACGCGGTGCCCGGGATGGCCGGTGCGGCGGTGGGGTGGGCGGTGATCCTGGGCCTGACCGCCGCGCTGGCCTGGGCGTCACCAACCCGACTCCGCCTGCGCGCCCGCACGTTGGCCGGATTTGTCGGCGCCGTGCTGGTACTGGGCTGGGCCGCGCTCGCCAGCCGGAAACAGGTAGGAATCGCAAATTTCTACCAGGATCTTGGACTAGCCGCTTCCATCCGGGCCGGTGGATTTCCTGCTGCTCTGCCTTCCAATCCAGAAGCAACAGCCACATATCACTACGGCGCCAGTCTGCTGGCCGGGCTGCTGGCGCCCCCGGCGGGACCGGACCTGGCGTTCGTTTGGGAGTTAGTGGGCGTCTACGTATGGGTGGGGTTTGCGCTGGTGGTGGTCACTGCCATGCGGAGGTGTGGATCGTGGCTATCCACCCTGACGCTCGCCCCCTTACTGCTCAGCTACGGCCTCCATACGTTCGTTTGGAGTGCCCCCGGCGGGGTTTCTGGAATCCTGGGGATCGCATTGCCAGCCGGACTGCCGGCCGCCGGCCTGCACACTTCCCTTTCCGAGGTCTTCTGGCCGCTGGACGAATCTGTCGGAAGAGGCCTGACCGCACTGCCCGATGTCTGGACCCCCGCGTTTCCGCTTGGATACGCCCTAGCGTTCGTCGTCTTGCTGCACGCGGCTCGCTCGAAGCGGCCAACATGGCTCAGCACTCTGACGCTGGCGGGCCTGGTTGGATTCGTGGGCCTCCTGGTGACGACGCTCGCGCCGGTCGTTGCGACCCTGTGGGCCGGCCTGGAAGCTCTGCGGCTCGTCCGCGACCGTCGAAGGGGGGCCGCGATGCTGGCGCCGTGCCTGCAGTCGGGCGCGGGACTGACGGTGGCAGGCTTGTTGCTACTGTTTGGTGGCGGGGCGCTCACAGGGATTCTGAGCGGCGGCACGGGCCTGCCCGGCCTGACCTGGGCCCGCAACCTCGACGCCAGCCGGCAGTTGGTGATCGGTGGCCTCGAGGCACGACCTGGCGGCGTTGGCTTGCTGAGCCTGGGACCGGTGGCGGTCGCGGGAGCGGCAGCGGCTCTCGCGCGGCGGGATCGGCTGGTACTGGTTCTGGCGACGGGTTCCGCTCTGATGGTGTTGGCCTGGCTGGCGCTCGATTACCCGCCGCGACCCCAAGATCTTGGGCGTGTGGCGGGACACGCTCGCAACTTCGCGCTTGTTGCTCTGTTGCTTGTACTCAGCGCGCGCCTCGCCAGCTTGCGGTCCAGTCGCTGGCGGTATGCGGCGAGCGCGCTGTTCGCGCTTCTGGTTGTCTGGCCCACGGTCGCGGCTCCCACAATTGGCCTGGGCCGCACACTCAGTCACGGTGTGCAGCTGGCCAACGCCGGCTGGGGATGGCCCGCGGAGCTTGCGAAGGACGATTCGGCGACGCTCCGACGGCATCCGATGTCTCGCATGTCGAGTCGTTTGGCCGCCTACATCAGGGAGCACACAGACGTGAACGCACGTGTGCTCGACACGTCGTTGAACCTAGCCGTGCTCCTGAACACCGGGCGCTCGAGCCACTGGGGATTCGCGGGCCTCATCCAACTCACCTGGCGTCCGGGGCCCGAGTACCAAGATGCCAGCCACTACCTGGAACCCAGCTCATTCAGGCGGCTAAACCTAGCGTACGTATACGCCACGGACGCGTGGCTCGCGACGCTCTCGCCGAGGGCGAGGAGTTGGCTTGCGGATCCACGTCTATTCAGCCTCCTTGCGCGCGATGGCGACGAGGCCCTCTACGGCGTCCGACCCGCCTTCCTCGCGTTGCAGACCAGCCCGGATCCGGCCTCATACGAGGCGCTGCGGGCAGTGGCGCCAAGAACGGTCATATACGTGCCGCCACAGACAGACTGGGACAATAAGCTGCGTTTGCTTCGTGTCGCGTCGGTCACTGCCCACGCGCGGGTCGTGGGGGCCGGCGGAGACCCGGAAATCCTGCATCTGCGTACGCCTGCGCCCTGGACGGTGACACCGCTGGGCGCGCACGTGCCGGATCTCGTCGCCGTGCCGCGGCCGCACGAGGCTTGGCTGTTTCCTCCGGCGCAATGGCGACGAGTCTGGCGAAACTCGCGCGACGGGGTCGCCGTCTATGCTCCGAACGACAGTGTCGCGGCGCTGCCGAATGTCGTGCCGTCTCCCTTCAGCGTCAGCATCACGGACGTGGTCGCCGCAAACGGGCGACTGACGTTCACCGCCACCATGAGAGAGCGAGCGCCGGATCAGTGGACGGGCCAGGATTGGGTCGTGGTGCCCACAGACTCGTCGGCGTTGGGCATCCCGTACCTGCTAAGTGACGGGCAACCCGAAATCGAGCAGTGGTTTGCCGGCCAGGCGGCAACGGGGAGGGGGACGACGACCCACTCGTACGACTTCAATACGCGGAAGTCACGACTGGCGGTGCTTGGAGCAGATGGGGCTTACACCACGGTCCAAGCGTCGGATCGGACTCAGTCGCCGGGTCCCTGGATGCTGGCGCTGCGGCTTACCGGCCGGGGAGACCGTGGGATGCGAGAAATCGTATCCATCGTCCCAGTGCTCCGGTTTGAAGTCTCGAACGCCGGGAGCGTGTCGGATGCGCAGGTGTACGACGTAGTACACGGCTGGCGGCCGATTTGACCCTCGCCATCCCCATGCTCGGATTCGATCCCACCGGGGCGCTGCACAGGGCAAACGACGCCGGCAAATTGACCGCTGGTTGCTTCGGCGCCGTCCACGGAGGTGGTCCGAGACGTTGATGCCTCGAACGGGCCGGTATGGTGACTCGCTTGGTCCGGTGCTTTCTCGTGTCCCTCGGCAGGCAATCCTGCGTTACACTTGCGGACCGAACGTCGGTGCGCTGCGGCGTGCCGCTTGGCGCGTTGCGCCTTTTTCATCTAACTCAACCGCTGGAGTGCGAGACCGCCACGAAGGAGTCCGGCCGGAATGCCTAAAGACCTGATTTTCGATGAAACCGCGCGCAGCGCGCTGCTGAACGGCGTCAACTCAGTCGCCGATGCCGTGCGCGTAACGCTGGGGCCCAAGGGACGTAATGTCGGGCTCGCGCGCAAATTCGGGTCGCCGATCATCACCAACGACGGCGTGACCGTCGCCCGTGACGTAGACCTGCCGAACGCCTTCCAGAACATGGGCGCGCAGCTCATCAAGGAAGCGGCCACCAAGACCAACGACGTGGCCGGCGACGGCACCACCACGGCCACCGTGCTGGCCCAGCGCATGATCCAGGACGGCCTGCGGGCGGTTGCCGCCGAGATGAATCCGATGATCATCAAGCGTGGCATGGAGAAGGCGGTGGCGGCGGCCGAGACGGCGTTGAACGCGCAGGGCCGCGCCATCACCGAGCCGCAGGAGATGGAATGGGTCGCCACCATTTCGTCCGGCGATTCGGCCATCGGCAGGCAGATCGCCACCGCACTGGACCGCGTGGGCAAGGACGGCGCGGTTTCGGTGGAAGAGGGCCGCACCAACGCGCTGGAACTTGACTTGGTGGACGGCGTGCAGTTGGACCGCGGCTACATCTCGCCCTATCTCGTCACGGACGAAACTTCGATGTCCTGCGAGTTGGAGAACGCCTCGGTGTTTGTCACCGACGACAAGCTCAGCAGCGCGCAGGACATGCTGCCGCTGCTGGAGAAGATTGTGCAGTCGGGACGGCGCGACGTGCTGTTCGTGGCCGAGGACGTGGAAGGCGACATGCTCGCCACCCTGATCGTCAACAAGGTGCGCGGCGCGATCAACGTCTGCGCGATCAAGGCCCCGGCCTACGGCGACCGCCGCAAGGCGATCCTGGAAGACATCGGCATCCTGACGGGCGCCCAGGTGATCTCGAAGGACCTCGGCCAGGACCTGAAGGAATTGGACCTGGACGTGCTGGGCCAGGCGCGGCGGATCGTGGTCCGCAAGGACGACACGACGATCGTGGAGGGCGCCGGCAGCCGCCAGGACATTACACGGCGCATCGCGCAGATCAAGTCGCAGGTCGATACGACCGACTCGGACTACGACCGCGAGAAGCTGGAAGAGCGGGCGGCCAAGCTGGCCGGCGGCGTGGCGGTGATCCGCGTCGGGGCGCCGACGGAGGTTGAGCTCAAGGAGAAGAAGCACCGCGTGGAAGACGCCCTGTCCGCCACGCAGGCGGCTGTGGCCGACGGCATCGTGCCGGGCGCGGGCACGGCCTACGTGCGCGCGATTCCGGCCGTGGACGAACTGCTGGAAACGCTGGACGGCGAACAGGCCATGGGGGCGACCATCGTGCGAAACGCCCTGACGTCCCCGCTGCGGCAGCTCTCGGCCAATGCCGGCGAGGTTGGCGACGTGATCGTGGAGCGCGTGCTCAACGCGTCCGGCGCCATGGGCTGGAACGGCAATACGGGGCAGATCGAGGACCTGCGGGACGCCGGGGTTGTCGACCCGCTCACGGTCGTGCGAGGCGCCCTGCAGAACGCGGCCAGCGTGGCCATGATGCTGCTGTCCACCGAAGTGCTGATCGCCGACGCGCCCGAGACCAAGAAGCCCGCCGCCGCCATGCCGCCCGATGGCGGCATGGGTGGCATGGGTGGAATGGGCGGCATGGGCGGTATGGGTGGCATGGGCGACATGGGAGGCATGGGCGGCTTCTAGCCCGCACCCACCTGGAAACTCTCAAGCCCCGCCGGCCTGCGGCCGGCGGGGCTTGCTGCGTCAGTCGATACCGCGGATGCCTAGGTCAGGAAGTCCTTGAGCTTGCGGGCGAGGCGGGGGTGGCGCAGGCGGCGAAGGGCCTGGGACTCGATCTGGCGAATGCGCTCGCGGGTCAACCCGAATTCCTGGCCGACCTGGTCGAGCGTGCGGGGCGTGTCGTCGTCGAGCCCGTGACGCATGCGCAGGATCTTCTGCTCGCGGGGATCCAGCATCTCCAGGACGCCTTCGAGGTGCTCGGTCAGCATCTGGGAGGTGGCGGCTTCGACCGGCTCGACGGCGTCGTCGTCGGGGATGAGGTGTCCGATCTCGGTGTCGCCGTCCTCGCCGATGGGCGTTTCGAGGGAGATGGGCAGGCGGGCGGCGAGCTTGAGTTCGCCGATCTGCTCTTCGCTCATCTCCATCTCGTGGGCGATCTCGTCGTCGGTCGGCTCACGCCCCAGGCGCAGTTGCAAGTCGCGCTGCACGCGGTAGGACTTGGTGAGTTTTTCGTGCACGTGCACCGGCAACCGGATGGTGCGGCTCTGCTCGGCGATGGCGCGGGTAACCGCCTGGCGAATCCACCAGGTGGCATAGGTGCTGAACTTGTAGCCGCGACGCCAGTCGAACTTCTCGGCGGCGCGCATCAGGCCGGCGTTGCCCTCCTGGACGAGGTCGAGCAGCGGGATGCCGTGGCCCGTGTACTTCTTGGCCACGCTCACCACCAGGCGCAGGTTGGCCGTGATGAGATGTTCGCGGGCGGACTCGTCGCCCCGCTCAATGCGCTGCGCCAGGTCGACCTCTTCCTTGGCCGTGAGCAGCGAGATTCGGCCAATCTCGTTGAGGTAGCTGCGAACGGTGTCCTGGCTGGCGGACTCGAGCTCCAGGTCGCGTTCCCGTCGCGACTGGATGGTCGTGACCTTGGAGGCGTCGTTGCCTTCGGTGTCTTCCGGTTCTTCGTCGCGCAGCTCAATTTCTTCCTCGGCCAGCTGCATGCGGAACCAGGTCTCGACTTCTTTCGTGATGTGGGTCTCGTCGGGCAGGACTTTCTTGAGTTCCGACTTGTTGAGAAAGCCCGGGTCCGAGCCCAGGGCCACAAGCTCGGCCAGGGCGTTTTCGAGCGTTTCCTCGTTCAGATGTAGTGCGACTTCAACCGCCACGGATCATTCACCATCCCCCTGCTACGGCAAGTCCCGACGCGCTTGCGGCGCGTTGGGTGCCCGGCGCTCCCTGAATCTAACCCTCATCCCCGCCGGATAGCCACCGCTCAGGACACACGACGACCCGCCGCGCGGGCGTGCGCGTTTCCCGACGGCCTGATGTCGCGCGGCTGCGTTTGGAAAGAGGACAGGGATGGTTCGCCTGTCGAAGCGGTAGGCGCTTGTGCCGAAAACGCCCGCGCGTCGCATCGTCCGACCCAGCGGTGCGCAAGTCACCGCTTACCTGAGTATACGCCGACAGGTCGGCTTGGTTGCAGGCGAAGTTCAGTCGGGACGAGGCTGGGTAACTCTGCGCCGGTCGGATGCAACTGTGTACTGCGACAGAAACTAAAATGGCTGAAGTGATGGGGCGGTTTCGGGGCGGGGATGGAGTTGGTGTAATGGCTGCGGACAGCGGGCCGTTGACCCTGGAAGACCTGCGACGCGAACTGCGCCATGAGCGCAGCGAACTTCGCAACGAGCTTGATCGCACTTTGCGGCACTACGCAACGAAGGCGGATCTACACGCGCTCGAGACGCGCTTGACCATTCGGCTGATCGTGTTGCTCGCGGCACTGGGCGGCGTGCTGGTTGCCGTAGACAGGCTCTGGACCTGAGACGGGTCGGTCAGTTTCTGGCTTCAACGCGCTGACTGTCGGGCACGCTCAATTGTGTTGCGGCGCGGTGGGGGGCTTCCCTAAGCTTTGAATCAGCCCCGAGTCCCCACGGATCGCTGTCCCCGCATGTCCCGAGCCCGCGCCCTTGCCCCGCGTCTGATTGCACTGGTCGCCGTCGCTGTCGTACTGGCCGCGTGTGAAGTTGGCGCCATGCAGACCGTGATCGAGAACCCCACGCCGGATCCGGTGACGGCGCTGCAAACGACCTGTACGCCGCCGACTTGCGAGGAGCTGGCCGTGCAGATCGGGGACTTTGCAATTCTGCCGCCGGTGATTCGCACGAGCGCGCCGCGGGTGCGATTTGCGATTACCAACATCGGCGCGTACACGCACAGCCTGGAGGTCCGGTTGCCGGGCGGCGTGGTCAACTCGCCGCGGATCGGACCGGGCCAGACTGGTTACCTGGAAGCCGACATGGAACCGGGCACGTACGAAGCGTTGGATCCCACGCCGGGCCACGCAGTGCGCGGCGCGCGGGCCAGCATCGTGGCAGGGTCCGGTAGCTAGCCGCCTCTTGGGGCGCGACCCAGCAGTTCGCGTTCGCCCGGCGTCTGCGACATCCAGCGGAAGAACTTGACGGTGATGACGGTCCAGAGCAGGAGGGTGCCGCCGAGCTTCATGATCAGACCGCCGATCCGCTGGTCCTCCAGGGCCGATAGGCCGCCGGGATCGGCGGCCAGCAGGTAGGCCGGGTAGAGGGGTTCCCCGGCAAAGACGAAGAGCGAACTCAGCAGACCCGAGGGCAGGGTCAGCAGAAACAGGTAGAACATCTGGATGGGCACGCTGGCCGCGGGGGCGGCCGGGACGCGGCTGACCACCGGCCACCACATCAGCAACGCGGAGCCGACCATGGTCACGTGCGCCGCGTCGTGGATGATGCGGTCGTTCAGCGCGCCCTCGTAGAGCGTCGGCAGATGCCAGCCCCAGAACACGGCGACGCCGGTGAGCCCGGCGACCAGGGGCTGGGTGATCCAGCGAAAGGCGACGCGCACCATTGGCCGGCGGAGCAGGGGCGTCACCATCCAGGCCGGGATGCCCAGCAGCAGCAGCGGCGGCGCCATGAAGGTCACCATCAGGTGCTGGACCATGTGAATGCTGAAGAACTCGGCGCTGAGGGTGTCGATGGGCGGGTGCAGGGCCGCGAAGAAGATTGCCGCCCCGATCACAAAGAGGCTGACGCGCCACGGGCCGACACGTCCCGGCCTGTCCGGGTTCCAGGGACTGACGGCGTAGGCGTAGGCGCCGACCAGCACCACGACGCCCAGCGTGATTTCAGGGATGAGGTAGAAGGTCACTTCAACGCTTCCTCACCTACCGTGTTGGCTGATCGCAACGCCGCGCTTGCCAGCGATGGCAGTGCGCGCTAGCTCCTACCTTCCAGCCTAGCCGCCCGTCAGCGAGAAAAAGAGGAAGAGGATCAGCACGATCATGGAGGCGATGCTGAAGGGGAACATGAACAGCGCGGTGAACAGGCGGTTGTCGTCCCGCAAGTGCATGTAGTAGGCGACCACGCCCGCGCCCTTGGCGAACGAGAGCACCAGCAGCGAGCCCACCACCCCGGGGCGGGTGAAGGCGTCGGCGATGGCGGGGATGCTGGGAATCATGATCTCGACGATGGTGATGACGGTGAGGATGACGCCGACGACGAGGTACTTGGTGTAGCCGTGGCGATGCTCGGCGTCGTGCGCCATGTCGTCGCCGTGGCCGCCGTGCGCGGCGTGGGTGTCGCTCATCAGATCAGGTAGATGAGGGTGAAGATGGCGACCCAGACCAGGTCCACGAAGTGCCAGTACAGCCCGACCAGCTCGATGCCCCACATGTCCATGCCGGGCTGAAAGCGGCCGCGCCAGGAATAGGCCAACACGGTGCCGAGCCAGAGGACCCCGATGCCGACGTGGGCGCCGTGGAAGCCGACCAGGGTGTAGAAGGAGGCGCCGAAGAGGTTGGTGGAGGGGGTGAGGTGCTTGTGGGTTACGAACTCGGTGAACTCGTAGACCTGCCCGCCGAGGAAGATCAGCCCCATCAGCATGACCATTCCGAGCCAGATGCGGCCCCAGAGCAGCGAGCCGTTCCGGAACGCGGCCAACGACAGCACCATGGCAAGACTGCTGGTCAGCAGCACGAAGGTGGTGAACGAGGTGAGGACCAGGTCCAGCACTTCCTGACCCGGTCCGCCCAGCGTGTTGTGCTTGTTGATGAGCATGACCAGGATCAGGCTGCCGAAGAACATGGTCTCGGAGCCCAGGAAGGCCCACATGCCGAGCTTGCGGTTGTCGAGGCCGGTGGAGGAGTGGTGCTCCTCGTGGTGGGCGTGAGCCTCGGCGGTCATCCGGCGGGTTCCTCGATCCAGCCGATCAGCGAAATGGCGAAGAGGACCGCGCCCAGCAGGATGAATGCCTGGTGGAAGATCAGGCCACAGGCGGCCAGCACCATGCCGGCGGCCATGACGATGGGCCAGTAGGAGGGGTTGGGCATGTGGATGTCCGGCTCGTCGGCTTCGGCGTCAGCCTCAGGAGCCGTGGCCACCGCGCCGGTGTGACCGCCGCCGCGCTTGATGTCCCAGGCGGGGTAACGGCTGTCAACGATCGGAATGTGCGCGAAGTTGTAGACGGGCGGCGGCGAGGGAATCGTCCACTCCAAGGTGCCGCCGTCCCAGGGATCGCTGCCGGACGGTTCGCCGTGACGGATGGAGCGCAGGGCGTTGATGATGAAGATCAGGAACGAGAACCCGATCATGAGGGAGCCGACCGTGGACATCATGTTCCAGAGGTCGAAGCCCATGTCGGCGGCGTAGGTGTGCACGCGGCGGGGCATGCCGTCGATACCGAGCATGTGCTGAGGCAGGAACGTCAGGTTGAATCCGATCAGCATCAGCAGCCAGTGCACCTTGCCCCAGCCGTCGTGCATGAAGCGGCCGGTGAACTTGGGGAACCAGTGGTAGATGCCCCCGAACAAGCCAAACACGGTGCCGCCAAACAGCACGTAGTGCAGGTGGGCGACCACGAAGTAGGTGTCCTGCACCTGTGCGTCGATGGGCGGCGACCCGAGCATGACGCCGCTGAGCCCGCCGATGATGAACATGGAGACCAT
Organism: Chloroflexota bacterium; assembly: GCA_022820025.1. GTDB lineage: Bacteria > Chloroflexota > UBA11872 > UBA11872 > UBA11872 > UBA11872. The sequence goes on along the minus strand of JAJEGF010000030.1, from coordinate 73,919 downwards.
GCCCACGGCGAACAACATGGGCGATTTGAAGCTGATGGAGCCGCCGTAAAGCGTGGCGATCCAGTTGAATATCTTGACGCCAGTGGGCACGGCGATGGCCATGGTGGAGATTGCGAAGGCGGTGTCGGCGATGGGTCCCAGGCCGACCGTGAACATGTGGTGCGTCCAGACGCCGAAGCCGACCAGGGCGATGGCCGCTCCGGAGTAGGCCACGACCGCGTAGCCGAATAGGGGCTTGCGCGAGTAGGTGGGCAGGATTTCGGAGACGATGCCCATGGCCGGCAGGATGAGGATGTAGACCTCGGGGTGACCGAAGACCCAGAACAGGTGCTGCCAGAGCACGGGGTCGCCGCCGCCTTCGGGAATGAAAAAGCTGGTTTCTATGTAGCGGTCGAAGATCAACAGGACGAGGCCGATGGTGATGGCCGGGAAGGCGAAGATGATCAGGAAGGCCGTGATCATGCTCATCCAGACGAACATGGGCATGCGGTTCAGGGTCATGCCCGGCGCACGCATGTTGATGATGGTGACGATGAAGTTGATCGAGGCCAGGATCGAGGAGACGCCCAGGATCTGGAGGCCGAAGGCCCAGAAGTCGATGGCGTGGGTGGCTTCAAAGGCCGTGTCGGTGAGCGGCGCGTAGCCGAACCAACCGGCGTTGGGCGCGCCGCCGGCGACGAAGCTGATGTTCATGAAGATGCCGCCGAAGAGGTAAATCCAGTAGCTGAGGGCGTTCAGGCGCGGGAAGGCCACATCGCGGGCGCCAATCATCAGTGGCACCAGCAGGTTGAAGAAGGCCGCGCTGAGCGGCATGAGCGCCAGGAACACCATGGTGGTGCCGTGCATGGTGAACAGTTCGGTGAACCGCTCGGCCGACACGACGTCGGCCTCCGGCGTGGCCAGCTGCAGGCGCATGAGCAGGGCTTCGAGCCCGCCGAGCATGAAGAAGGCGAGCGAGGTGACCAGGTAGAGCACGGCGATGCGCTTGTGGTCGACCGTGGTGATCCAACTCCAGGCCGTTCCGGCAAACGTACGGGTGTCAGGGGCGGTCGCCGTTACCGTCGCCATCCGGTCACCCTCCGTGCGGCGTCTGTGGGCCGCGTCGCGCGCGCATACCTATTTTAGGCCCTGCATGTAGGCCACCAGCGCGTCAAGCTGCTCGGTGGTCAGTTCGGGAATCACCATGGTGTTGCCGGGCTTGACGCCCTGCGGATCGCTCAACCAAGCGCGCATGTTCTCGGGCGTGTTCTCCAGGAGGCCGGCGGCGATGTGCTGGCGGCCGCCGATGTGGGTCAGGTCCGGACCCAGGATGCCCGCCGAGTCGGTGCCGCGAATGGTGTGACACGCGACGCAGCCGCCGAGGGTCAGCGTCTCTTCACCTTGCCTGGCCAGGTCACTTGCGGGTGGAACGCGCTCGGCGCGTTGGGTCTCGGCCCAGGCGGTGAATTCGGCCTGCGTCTCCACGACCACATAGAACTTCATGAGCGCGTGGGCCGTTCCGCAGAACTCGGCGCACTGACCGGGGAAGGTGCCGGTGACTTCGGGCTTGATGGTGAACTTGTTGTCGCGGCCCGGCACCATGTCCAGCTTTCCGCGCAGGCTCGGGACCCAGAAGCTGTGCAGCACGTCGTTGCTTTCGAGCTGAATCTCCACGTCGCGGCCAACGGGCAGGTGCAATTCGTTGGCGGTCACCACCCCGATGTCGGGGTACTGAAACTCAAACCACCACTGGTGGCCGATGGCGCGAACCTGCAGGGCGTCCGGGCTGGCCGCGCGTGCGTTGGAGAAGATTGCCGGAACAGTGAGCACGACGATCACCACGACCAGGATGGCCGGTGCAATGGTCCAGCCAATTTCAAGCGGGGTGTTGCCGTGGGTCTGGGCGGGGATACCGTCGCCGCTGCGGCGGCGGAAGCGGATGAGGCAATAGAGCAGCGCGCCTTCCACCAGCACGAAGGTGACCACCATGGCCCAGAAGACGAACATGAGCAGGTCGCGCGCGGTGCGGGCCGCTTCGGTGGTGGGTTCGAGCGTGGTCTGAGGGGTGACGCCACAGGCGGCCACGGCCAAGGCCAAGGCGGGAACCAGGAGCGCGGCGTAGATGCGGCGGTTACGAGTCAATGGTGTACTGCGACGCCCTTGAATGGGACGGGTCTCGTCCCTGTCTGCGCGAGTCACGCTTTGCCGGGCTTTGTGCACCGTTTCACAATCTCGTGGGCGGCGGCTAGCGTAGCACGAGGGCTAAACGCACCCCATGTTCGCGGCGCCGACCCGGTGAACTCAGGATGGGGTGGAAACGTCGAGCACGTGAGCACGGGCGGCGGCGATGGCGGCCACGGTCTGCTCGGGCGGCACGTTCTCCGTGCTGCCCCAGATGAACGTGAACATGCCGAAGTAATTGCGCTCGTCGAGCATGGAGGTCAGCGCGCGGAAATCGACCGTGCCGTGGCCCGGCGCCTGGTCCTCGGCAGGGCCCAGATTGTCCGCGTCGAGCATGGCGGGACTGACGCTCCAGAGACACGTATGGCCCACGCGGCCGTCGGCGGCGTCGGCTACGGCGCGCACCGTGGTACTGGCCAACCGTGCGTGCGGCGGGGTGAGGCTCAGTTGCACGCGTGGATGTCCCACGTCGTCCAGGAAGCTGGCGATTTCGGAAGGCTCGTCAAGCCAGGTGCCAACCTGGTTGGCCAGCGCCAGGGTCACGCCCAGGTCCTGCGCGGCGCGGCCCAGCGCCCGCACGTCGTCGGCGGCCTCACGCCGTTCGTACTCGCGCACCGGCGCGGTCCCTATTACCAACGGGGCGCCAATGGCCGCCGCGAACTCCAGCCGTGCGACCAGGTCGCTTCCAAACGTGGCGTACGCCGAGATCGATGAGGGCCGGAGATCGTGGTCTTCCACGCGAACCCTCACCTCATCCGCGGAATCGCTCAAGGGATTCACGTGCTCAAGCACGCCCGGCGTGGCCCACAGATCCACGTACGTCAGTTCGGTTTGCGCCAGCGCCGCGAGCGCGTCGTCCAGCGACAGTGACCGGAAGAGCAGGGTGGAGCCTGCGAATCGAGTTGAGATGTCAAAGGCGAACATTGGGGGGCTCGTAGCCGCAGACAACCCGTCGCTGGAGCGCGCCGCCTATTCTCGCCTATTTAGGGGAAGTTCGGCTATTCCCGGCTCACGATGCGAAGAAGGGGTTGTTCGCCAGCTCCTCGCCGACCGTTGTTGGCGGTCCGTGGCCGGGAAACAAACGCGTGGCCGCCGGCAACGACAGGAGCTGGGAGCGAACGGCTGCCAGATGCCCGGCGTAGTACGCCGGACCCAGCGAGGTTCGTCCCAGGGAGCCGGCGAACATGGCGTCGCCGACCAGCACCAGGTCGCGCAGCACCAGCGAGGAATGCCCCGGTGCGTGTCCAGGCGTGCGGCGGGCTTCGATCTCGAACGGCCCGGCCTGGAACCGCTGGCCGTGGTCGTAGGTGCGGATGTCGGCTCCTTCGAGTGCGGGCAGCCGCGGCCGTTCGTTCGGGTGGACCCAGATAGGGACGTTCAGCGCCTCGTGAATCGCCGGTAGCGCGTCGATGTGATCGGCGTCCGCGTGGGTAACGAGGACTGCGGCCGCCGTCCATGCTTCGTCGGCCAGAACGCCCAGGATCCGGTCCGGCACGGCGCCGGGATCGACGACGACGGCCTGGCCGGTTTGGACGTCCCCGACCACGTACTGATAGACGCGCATGGGTGGATAGGGAATGACGCGGATGCTCGCGCCGCCGTGGTCCAGCGGCACCGGGTCGGGCACGTAGGCGTCCCGGGCAACGGCCAGCAGGCGCACCGGGTCCAGGTTCAGCAGCGCCGCCAGGGCGTCGTTCTCAGCCGTGGTCGGGCTGCGAGCGCAGTCCTCCAGCACCTGGAGGTCGTCGGTTGAGATGCCGACCTGGCCGGCGACGTCCTCCGCCGAGAGGTTCAGGCCAAACCGGGCCTTGCCGATGATGTCGCCAAATTCGTCTTCCAGCAGGTCGGTCATCGTGTCGTCAACCGGGGCGGCGGGTCGTCCGCCCCGAGCTTCGCACGAATGGCGAATCCCGTGCGTCAGGCCGGCGGCCGTTCGGCGTTGCTGTCCGAGCCGTCACCCGGCATTCGGCCTTGCTGGTCCAGCCAGGCGCGCACGAGCCGTAGTTCCTGGTAGGAGAAGTCGTCGCCCAGTAGATCCCTGACCGGCGTGAGATTCCACGATCTCGCGTCGGCAAACGCCCGCTCTATGCGGGTCAATCGCTCGTGAGGCGGTAGTTCGCGCTCGAGCGGCAGTGTTTCGCCGGAGGCGATTAAGCGTTCCAGGTGAGACATGATGGTGGCTTCGGTCAGTTGCCGTCGCTCGCTGACCTCGGATATCGACAGACCGCCCAGCAGGAGGTCCAGCGTCTGGCGGTAGGTCGAACCCTGGCGTCGTGTCGCGCGGTCACGCCGCGTCCGCCCCGTTTTTCTTGGACGCTCCGTCAATCCGAGAGGTTCGGCGTAGTCGCGGATGACGGTCAGAAAGTCGTCGGCGAATTCGTTCAGCTTCACCCGGCCGACGCCGGATATGCCTGAGAACGCCTCCCGACTCTGCGGGAGATAACAGGCCATTTCCTGGAGCGACCGGTCGCCGAAGATCACGTAGGGCGGAACATTTCGGGCCTGCGCCAGCCGCCAACGCAGGTCGCGCAGGCGGTCGAACAAGCCACGGTCGAAGTCCAGGTGATCGAGCCCGGGCCGGGGCTGGGGAGCATCGTCCTCCAGCGGCTTGACGCGGGTGAGCGTCAGCGGCTCGCGCCGGCGCAAGAAATCGCGGCCGCTCGGAGTCACGGCGAGGGACCGGTAGCGGTCGGCGCTTCGTCCGACCAGCCCCGCGTCTTCCAGCAGGCTCACGATGTCGTGCAGTTCGTCCCGTTCATAGTCGCGGGCGATGCCATGCACCGACAGGCGGTGGTGCCCCGATTCCCGCAGTCGACGCCCACGCCCGCCCCGCAGGACCTGGATCACATGCGCGGCGCCGAAGCGTTCGCCGGTGCGGATGATGGCCGAGAGGAGTTTCTGGGCGATTTCCGTGGCGTCGAACTCCTCGCGCTCGCTGAGGCAAACATCGCAGCTCCCGCAGGCCGTGTGGTCGTAGGCCTCGCCGAAGTAGTCAAGCAGGTACGCACGGCGGCAGGTCTGCAGCTGGCTGTATCTGATCATTCGCTGCAGCTTGTGCCGAGCGCGCGCGCGCTCGGATTCGTCTTCGATCTGCTCAATGAAGCCGGTCAGCGCGTGCCGGTCCGACGCTCCGAAGAAAAGCACACAGGTACTGGGCAGCCCGTCGCGGCCGGCGCGTCCCGTTTCCTGGTAATAGCCCTCCAGGGTCTTGGGCAGGTGGTAGTGAACGATCAACCGCACGTCCGGCTTGTCGATGCCCATGCCGAAGGCAATGGTCGCCGTGACAACCCGGACTTCGTCCCGGATGAACCGTTCCTGGGTCGTTCGACGAACGGCCGGATCGAGGCCGGCGTGGTAGGGCAGCGCCTGGATGCCCTCGTCGCCGAGGTCCGCCGCCAGGTCCTCGGTGTTCTGGCGGGAGAGGCAGTAGACGATGGCCGAGCCGTCGGCATGCTGTCGAAGGAGATTGAGCAGCGCCTCGTAGGCCCCGCGCTTGGGGCGGACGAGATAGGTCAGATTCTGGCGGTCAAAGCTGGCCACGAACTGCCGTGCTTGCGGGATCGCCAATTGCCTCACGATGTCGTCCCGGACCTGGGCGGTGGCCGTGGCGGTAAGGGCCATGACGGGCGCGGCGGGAAAGCGCTCGCGCAACACGTGCAGGTTCCGATAGTCGGGACGGAAGTCGTGGCCCCACTCGGAAATACAGTGGGCTTCGTCGATCGCGATCTGGCTGACGTCAACTGACCCAAGAAACTCACGGAATCCCGGAACGGCCAGGCGTTCCGGGGCGATGTAGAGGATCTTCAGGCGGCCCGCCCTGCCCTCCGCCAGCGTGCCGCGAGCTTCGTGCGGCGGGACCGTGCTGTTGACGAAGGCCGCCGCCACGCCATTGGCGCGCAGGGCATCCACCTGGTCCTTCATGAGGGCGATCAGGGGCGAAACCACCAACGTCAAACCGTCCAGGCACAGGGCGGGTAGCTGGTAGCAGAGAGACTTCCCGCCGCCGGTGGGCATCAGCACCAGGGCGTCGCGCCCATCGAGCACGGTTTGGATGATTTCGGCCTGGAGCGGGCGGAACTCGTCGTAGCCGAAGCGGGTTTTCAGCAGATCGTGGATATCGGGCGTTCGCATGGCTGGCCAGCCGCTCGTTCAGGGTCTCCCGCGATGATTCGAGCCCGGGCGCGCTCCGCCAGCCCTGCCTGCTCTGCATCTCCGACAGCCCGCCGGAGACAGAACGGGCACAAGACCGCTACCGTATGGGCGCTGCGCGGCGGGGCGCGCTACGCGCGCGCATTTTCCCACGGCGGGCCGAGACGCAGTACTCACGAAGTCTCGAGCGCGCCGGTTCCGGTTAGGTTCACACGCAGCCACCCGGCGTAGGGAAGGGTGGCGGCGGGTGCGCGTGCTGGTGCTGAGTCATACCTACCTGCGGCGATTCAACCAGCGGAAGTGGGAAGCGTTCGCCGACCTGTCGCCGGGGCATGCGGCCCTGCTGGCGGTCCCGAACGGCTGGCTGGATCCGCACTTCGGACTCGTGAACCCGGAGCCGCCGGCGCATTCCCGCGTGCGCTTGCACGTCGCTCGGGCGCTGTTTCGCGGGCACGGCACGCTGACCTTTCACGTGGACCCGCGGCTTCTGCCGGCGGCCAGGCGTTTCCGGCCGGAGGTCGTGCTGGTCGAGCAGGAGCCGCACTCGCTGCTGGCCCTGCAGGGCCGCTGGCTGGCCCGGCTGTTGCCGGGGTGTCCGACGTTCACGTTCTTCACTTGGGGCAGCCCGCCCAACCGTCGATGGACGCTGCCGCTGCGCATTCTGGAGCGCGGTGCGCTGCGCGCGGCCCGAGCGGCCTTTGCCGGGAACCAGGCGGCCTGCGAGCAACTGCGCGCATCAGGTTTCGGCCACCCGATCCATCGCATGCCACAGGTCGGCGTCGATCCGCCGGATCGGCCGGATCAGACCCGGCGGCGGGTACGACGCGAATTGGGGCTGTCCGGCGTTGTCCTCGGCTTTGCCGGGCGACTGATCCCCGAAAAGGGGGTGCTGGACCTGGCGGAGGCGCTGGTTGGGCTTGGGCATCTTGACTGGACGTTCCTGGCGGTTGGCCGGGGACCATTGGGCGATGCGTTGAAGATGCGCTTCAGACACGCAGCGTTATCCGGGCGACTGAGGCTGGTCGAGGACGCCGACCACTACCGGGTAAGCGCCCTATTGGCCGCGCTGGACGCACTCGTTCTGCCGTCCCATGCGACCGCGGACTGGGCCGAGCAGTTCGGGCACGTGCTGATCGAGGCCATGGCGGCGGGCTGCCCGGTGGTGGGGACGGACTCCGGCGAGATTCCGCACGTGATCGGCAATGCCGGCATCGTAGTTCCGGAGCGCGACGTCGGGCGGCTGCGAGCCGCCTTGCAGCGCCTGATCGAGGACTCCGACTTGCGCGAACATCTGGCCGCGCGAGGTCGGGTCCGTGTCCAACGCCATTTCACGCACGCGGTGGTGGCGCGACGGTTGGCGGGATGCCTGAAGCAAGTCCGCACCCGGCCGGCGAAACGCCGCGATCCATGAACGGCCAGTCGGCGCCGCCGGTTCGCAAGCGCGCGTACTACCGGGGAACCGGGGCGCCGCCCCAACTCGTGCGCGAGTACTTTCGACGCCTGGGGTCCGTCTGGCTGGTGCTGGACCTGGGCTGCGGACCAGGCGGCGTCTCGCGGGCGGCGCCGTGCGGCGTGCGCGTGATCGGAGTCGATCACGACCGCGGGGCTCTTGAACGCGCCGGTCGATACGGCCGAGTCGTGGCCTGGGATGCCGACGAGGGACGGCGGCTGCCGTTTCCGCGCAGGCGGTTCGACGCTGTGATTGCCAGGGACGTGCTGGAACACCTGGACCGTCCCTGGGACGCCGTGCGCGAGATGCACTCGGTACTGCGGCCCGGCGGGTTGGCGCTGGCGTCGGTTCCGATGGCGCGGCCGCGCGTGGTCTGGAACGACTACACGCACCGCCGTGGCTTCACCCGCGCGGCGGTTCGCCAGCTGTTCCTGGACGCCGGATTCGAGGTAGAGCGGGTGGATCGCATGGGCCCACTACCGCTGGCGGCGCAGCTGGGACTGATCAGGGCCGCGCCCTGGCTGCTGCGGCTGCCGGTGCTGAATCAGGTCTGGGCAGCCAGTTGGGAAGTCCTGGCACGCAAGCCATGAGCGCGCAGCGGCCATCGGATGAGGGTTCCAGGGCGCGGCCGCGCGTCAACCTCTATCTCGTGAATCCCAGCGAGTGCCGGCCCTCGATGGACCGCTATGGCCGGACGCTGGAGCGGGCGCTGCGGTACCTGGACCCGCCGCTGAACGTGCACACGGTGACACCGCCCCCATGGCCGGAGCATGACGACAGCCCATTCGGACGCCTGGCCGAGAACGTGGGCAAATACCGGGTGCGCTACGCGGATTACCCACGCCGAGTGTCCGGCGAATCGGCCACCGTGCATCACATCGTGGACCACTCGTACGCCCACCTGGCAGCCACGCTGGGGCCACGGCGCACGGTGGTGACCTGTCACGACCTGATGCTGCTGCGCATGGCCGACGGTCGGATTCCGGGCGCGCGAACGTCGCGCGTCGCTCTCACGGCCTTTCGCTATGCCGTTCGCCATCTCCGGCGGGCCGCCCGCGTCGTCTGCGTCAGCCAGGCCACGGCCGACGACGTGCAGCGGTACCTGGACTGCGACCCGGCGCGGGTGCAGGTGGTGCACAGCGGTGTGGCGGACCATTTTCGCGCTCCGGCGGCGGAGCGCGTGGCCCGGCTTCGTGAACGGCTGGAGCTGCCGGAGATCCCGTTGCTGCTGCACGTCGGAGGCGCCGATGCCTACAAGAACATCGAGGGCGCGCTGCGGGTCGTGCACGCCCTGCGCCAAACGCACGACGTCGACTGCGGCTTCGTCAAAGCAGGCCAGCGCCTGACCACGGACCAGTGGCGGCTGGCGCGAAGCCTGGGGTTGGAATCGCGGATCGCGGAAACCGGCTATATGCCCGAGCCGGACCTTCCCGCGCTCTATGCCTGCTGCCAGGTCCTGCTGACCCCGTCGCACTGGGAGGGCTTTGGCTGGCCGGCGCTGGAGGCCATGGCCTGCGGAACGCCGGCGGTCACCTCGGACTGCGCCGCGTTTCGCGAGACCGCCGGGGACGCCGCCCTGCAGGCGAACGCCACGGACACGCGCGGGCTGGCGGCAGCCGCGGCGCGGCTGCTGAAGGACGACGAGAGGCGCCGCAGCGCGCAGGCTGCCGGACTGGCGCTGGCTCGACGCTTTCGCTGGGATCGAACGGCGCGGGCGTTGGGCGAAATCTACGCCACGGTGGCGGCCACGGAATGAGCGCTTCCCGTCCGCGCGGTATGTTGCGCCACCCCACGCCGAGGAAGTGAACGCCGCCCCATGGCTACCGGAACGATCGTGGTCACCGTGCACCGGCCGCTGCGCGAGATGACCCTGAAACCCGAGGACGAGGCCCGCCTGGAAACGCTGGCCGCCCACGTGGTCAGCAACGACGGCGACGAACCCTGGACGCAGGACGACCTGATGGAGCACCTGGATCCCGACGTGCGGGCCGTCATTACCGGTTGGGGCAGTCCCAAGCTGGACCTGGCGGCGCTAGCCGCCGCACCGAACCTGGAGATCGTGGCGCACGCCGCCGGCTCCGTCCGTCCCTACGTGGACGAGTCGGCCTGGGTCAACGGAATCCGCGTGACCCATGCGGCGGACGTGATTGCCGAAGCGGTGGCGGAGTACACCATTGGGGCCATCCTGCTGGGGCTGCGCGGATATATCGGTCACCAGGAGACGCTGAGAGCCGGCGGCTGGAAACAATCCAGCGGCGGTTCCAACGTCGGCGGATTGCTGGCCGAGCGACGGGTGGGCGTGGTTGCCGCCAGCATGGTTGGGCGCCGCGTGATCCCGTTGCTGCGGGCCTTCACGCCCGACGTGGTGCTTTACGACCCGTTTGTCGACGAGCAGGGGGCCGCCGACCTGGGCGTGCAACTGGCGGACCTGGACACGCTGATGCGCACCAGCGACGTGGTGACCCTGCACGCGCCGATCCTGCCCGAGACGCACCACATGATCGGACGGCGGGAACTGGACCTGATGAAGCCGGGGGCGCTGTTCGTCAACTGCGCGCGGGCCTGGCTGGTGGACCAGGACGCGCTGCTCGACGTATTGGCCGCCGGGAATGTCGATGCGGTGCTGGACGTGTTCGACGAGGAGCCGTTGCCGGCCGACTCGCCGTTCCGGGATCTGCCCAACGCGGTCCTCACGCCCCACATCGCCGGTTTCACGCTGGAAACGCGAGCGCGGCAGATGGGCCGGATGGTGGACGAGATCGCCCGCCACGTTGCCGGTGAGCCGCTGCGTCACGAGATCTCGCGCGAGCAAGCGGAGCGAATGGCCTAGCTCCGAGGAGGCGCCCGCTGGTGCGTGCACGCCGGGCGGACGTCATTGGTCGGCGCCGTGCGCCGACTCTAGGCATGGGCCGTTCGAGCCGGCTCCTGGTCGCCTTGCTGGCCGTCGCGGGCGCCGCGGTGGCGGGGGCGGCTGCCGCGCTCCTGATTGGCGCGTTGCCCGCCGGATCCGCAGTTTCCGCGCTGGCCGTGGTGCTGTCGGTGTTGGCGCTGGCGCCCGCCGTACATGCGTTGATCAGCCGCGGCGACCTGTTCCAGCCGATCGTGCCGATCGGACTGTTCTTCTTTCTCGACTTCGGCATGCGGACGTTGCTGGTCGAGGCCGGGAGCGACCTGGCTGAACCGTTCATCTTCGTCAACATCGACGACACGCGGGGGCCGGCGGTGGCCCTGGCCATATTGGCGCTGACGCTGACGTACGCCGGCTACTACGCGCCGTGGTGGCGACGCGCGGTTGGGCGGATACCGCAGATACCAGTGGCCTTGCCCGCGCAGACGCCGTGGATGGTCGTGGGCCTGATCTATGCCGTTGGCGTGATCGCCCGCGGCGTGCTGCTGCTGGATCGGGGAGCTACGTTCGCCAGCCTCGATCTCCAGGAGCGGCTGACCGACGACTTCAACCTCCTGCTACAGATCGGCGGCTTCAGCCAGTTCGCCGTGCTGCTGGCCGGCGTCCATTTGTTTCGGCGGGAACGAGTAAGGCCTGGAGCTGCAGCGGCGGTGCTTGCGGTGATCGCGCCAATCGAGGCGACGTTCACGGTGGCCTTTGGGGCCAAGCACGTGTTCGCATTTCTACTGGTGGGCCTGGCGGGGCTCTACAACTTCCGGGTCCGACGGCTGGGCGGCTTGCGGTTCGCGCTCGCCGTTGCGGCGGCGGTGGTCGTGATGTTCGGCGCGGTAACGATCTACCGGGATCGGGTCCACCGGGGCGTGCTTGAGCGGCCGACGGATGCGGCGAGCCTAGCGACCGCTCCCCTGGCGCTGGCTGGCGAACTGGTCAAGGCCGGCCCGCGCGAGTTTCTGCACGCGGCGCTGCGGACGCTGGCGAACCGGCACACCTCGGGTGAAATCGTGGCGTCGATCCTGGCGAACGGCGACGCCGTGGACCTGGAAGTCACGGGCGCGGACCTGGCACTGATTCCCGCCTTTGCGTTCGTGCCGCGCGCGGTCTGGCCGGACAAGCCGGCGCCGTTCTCGCCCCAGGTCAGCAGCGCCTTCCGAGGCGTGGAGGGCAATCGAACGTCGTTCGGCATGACGCACACCGGCGACTTGTACTTGCGCCATGGCCTGCCAGGCGTGGTGATCGGCAGCCTGTCGCTGGGACTGCTGTACCGGCTGCTGTACGGCTGGCTGGTGGACCGGCCGGGCGCCACGGCGGTGGGCGCGGTGCTGTACCTGGCGGTGTTCTGGCGGATCATCTTTGTGAACGCCGAGATCATCCCGGTGTACGTACAGGCCATCAGATCCCTGGCCGTAGGTCTGGGCTTGCTGGCGTTGGTTACCTGCGCGTCGAAGCTGATGGGCGGTGGTCGGGCTCAGCGGGGGCTGTAGACGCCTGCCAGTACCTCGTGCACGCCCTGCCAGACGCCGAGGGCGCGGGCCGTGCGAGCCGCGGCATCCAGTAACGCAAAGATCGCCAGGTCGGAAGGTCCACGCGGCGACCGCACGGCCAGGCAACGGGCCCGGTGCAGCGGGACGGCCAGCGTGACGATCTCGACGGCCGTCAGGACGGTGCGGGCCATTGACGCCGCCAACAGGTGGGCGACACCGTGACGTCGCCGCTTGCGGCGGCTGTAGGCGAAGTTGCGGCCGCGTCGGCGCTGCAGGGCCAGAAACGCGCCCCAGGTCTTCGGGCGGTCGTGCAGGACTTCAATGGTCAGGTCCTCGACTCGCCGAAAGCCGGCAGCCATCACGCGATCGCCGAACTCGGAATCGTCGCCACGCGGCAGGTCTTCACGAAACCCGCCCACCGCCTGGATTACTTGCGAGCGAACGGAGAAGGCTTGCGAGCTGCGCTGTGGCTCGGGTTCAGCCAGCGCCAGCTCATGCTCGCTTTGCAGGTAGCGCGAGGGCGCCCGAGCGCGGTCGGCCACGCGCGACCCAACCAGCAGGTAGTCGGCCCCCGCGCCAAAGTGAGCCAGGATTCGGTCTGCGAAGTCACTGGGCAGCGTCAGGTCGGCGTCCATGAACACCAGGATGTCGCCCGCCGCAATGCGCGCGCCGCTGTTGCGGGCGGCGGCGACGCCGCGCGGCACATGGTGGCGAATGGTGCGCACCGGCCGGACACTCCCTACCCGGACGAGCCGTCGGAGCGTCCCATCTGTCGATCCATCATCCACGAATACGAGCTCGACGCTTGGATGTGTCTGCCGGTCCATCGAATCGAGGATGTTCGCGACACGATGGGCTTCGTTGTAGGCGGGCACGATGAACGTCACCCGCGGATGTGCCGGGCCAGTTGGTCTAGACGCAAGCACGCCGGGTCGCCATGTCAGGAGTCGATCCGCGTCACTACCGCGAGCGTGAACGCAACCGCGCCGCTGCTGCGGTAGTTCCAAAAGAAGACCTGGACGGCCTCGACGTCGGCCGGCAATCGCAGCAACCGTGCTTGACGCCACCAGCCGTCCGGCAGACCGCCTTGCAGAGCGAAGACCGCCGTGTCGGCTCGTCCTGGCGCGCGTAGATACAGCCCGAAGTGCGGCTGGCCGCCGTCTACCCAGACCTCACTGGCGAACAGGTAGCACGCGCCGGGCGTAGCCGAAATCCAATCGCCGCGAATACGAGATGTGCGGGCCGGTCCGTCCAGGTTGTCCATGACCAGGGCGGAAACCGGCTGGCCGTCCAGGTCTGCGAAGCCAACATGGATCGCGCCGGACGGGGCCGAACCGTCAGCGGGCGACCGAGGATGCGGAGTGAACCCCAGCGGCAGTCCGGCGCTGGTAACGCCCCAGGTGAACCCGCCGTTGGGCGCCAGGTTGCGCAAGCGGCGCGATTCCACTTCGCCGGGACGACCGGCGGAATCCAGCCAGCCCAACTCCGCGCGAACCGACCCGCCCGCGGCAACGTCGTTACGGGAAAGCTGGACGCGCGTCAGGCGACGCCCGTCGCCACACGTGTCTCGGCGCGGATCGACCGGAAGCTCGATGGTCGCCAGCGCGGGGCCGTAGGGCGTTCGAGCCGCATCCTGCAGCAGTTCGTTCAGGAGCCGCAGCGCAGCGTCCGGCGCATTGACGCCAGCTCGTGCGACTGACTCACGAATGAGCGCCAGCGCGCGCTTCGAGTCACCAATCCTCCGGGCCAGGATCGCTTCCAGGTGCAGCAGAACGCTCGACGTGCTGGCAGCCCCGCGCGGCGTGCCTCCGAGGGAACGAAGCACGGCCAACTCGTCGGCTGCGGCGTCGAAGTCGCCCCGAACGAGGGCTTGTGACAGCCGGAAATTGCCTGCGGCGTCGCTGGCTGGGTCGGTAGCTTCAGCGGCCTCGAAGGCGGAACTGGCCAGTTGGTCCGACCCATGCAGCAGGGCCAGGTTTCCCACGTTGACGAACAGAGCGGATAGCCCGCAGCGAGCCGTGAAGCCGATGACCGCTCCACTGAGAATCAGGGCGACGGCCAGCGCATATCGACGTCGAATCCGAGTCCAGCGCGACTCCACGGCGCCGAGCGGCATCTGTCTCTCAGGCACGCTTCGACGGATCCACGGAAGTGGTTTCGGTCGAGTCCGGGGCGCGTCCCCCGTACACGTAGTCGCCGTAGTACTCCGCGGTGACCCGTGGCCGCGCCGCGTTGATGACGGCGCCCAGGAGCACGACGTCGGTCTTAAGCAGCGCGTCCCGCGCACGTAGCAGCGATCGAGGGCGCGTGACCCCGGATTGCGCGACCAGAACCGCAGCCCCGCCGGTGGCCGCCAGGATGACCGGGTCGGACACGCCGAGCACCGGCGGGCTGTCGACGATGACGACATCGGCCAGTTCGCCAAGCTCGTCCAGCACCCCGCGCATCCGCGCCGAGGCCAGCAATTCGGCGGCGTTTGGCGGCGACGCGCCGGCCGCAACGAGCGAGACGTTGGGGAACGCGGTGGAGCGCAACGCGTCGCGCGCCGCCGCCTCCCGATTCACCAGCAGGCTGGTCAGGCCGCGCGTATTGCGCAGGGCGAACAGCGTGTGTAGGTGCGGGCGCCGGAGATCGGCGTCCACCAGAACCACGCGCCGATCCGACTGCCCAAATGCGACGGCCAGGTTGGCGGCGGTAGTCGACTTGCCTTCGCCCTGACCGGCGCTTGTCATCAACAGGCGGACGGGTTGAGGAAGGCCCCAAAGGTCAATGCTGGTTCGGATCTTGCGAAAGGCCTCCGCCGCAGGGGGCGCAAGGTGTCCGGCGCTCCGTGTACCGGTCTCGCCACCATTCAGAACGCCCACGACACCGAGCGGGGCCAATCCCAGCGATTCCACGTCGTCGGGCGACTTGACCGTGTCGTCCCGGTACTCCAGCGCGGCGGCGATAGCCCCGGCGGCCAGCAGGCCGGCCAGCGCGCCCAGCACGGCGTTGACAACCGGGCGGGGAGCGATTGGGACGCTGGGTTGCGTTGCGGGCTGCGCGATGCGAAGTACTTGCGCCGCACGCCCCGGTGGCAGGAACGGCTGCTGCTGTTCGATGAAGACGCGCGCCACAGCGTTAGCAAGGTCGCGCGAGAGTTCCGGGTCCGGCGTCTCGGCCCGGATCTCCAGCAACTGGGTCTGCGCGATGGCGATGCCGCTGAGCAGGTCGTCCAGGTCGTCGAGACCGACGGCCAACTGGAGCTTGTCAGCAACCTGCTCCAGTACGACCCGCTGCGTGGCCATTCGGGCGTACGTCTTGACCAACTGCTGGCTGAGCAGCGCGTCGCTATAGGTCACCGTGCCGGGCGCGGCCGACTGGTTGACGACGATGGTGGCCACGGCGCGGTAGGTGGGATTGACCAGCTTTGCGACGCCCCAGGCCGCGGAACCGCCGGCTGCCAGGCCGAGCAGCAGCACCCACCACCAGCGCACGATGACGGCCGACAGCCAGCGGGGCTCCACACCACAACCTTTCGGGAAGAGCTGCGCTCCGCCCGTCAGCCGCGGCTCGTGGTGAATGTGCGTCTTAGGCCGGACGTCCCGTGGGCACGCATCCAGCCGGCGGACAGGATACAAAGGCTGCGTTCAGCGTCGTGCGGCTGCGCCGGTTGGGATCGGTTCGAATAAGGAGGCGAGAGCCGCCGCCGCTTGACGCACGGCGCGGGCGCCGACTACACCTTGAGCGGCGGTGCGCCCGCGTGCGCGGAAAGGCAGATCGACATGACCCTCTGGACCGGCGAACTGAACTACGTGGCCGTGGTGGTGGCGGCGCTTATCCCCATGGCGCTCGGCATGTGGTGGTACGCACCCAAGTTTGGCCTGGGCGACATCTGGCTGGGGCTGGTCGGCATGACCCAGGAGGAGATCCAGGAGAGCGGTGGATCCGGGCCCGCGATGGGGCTGACGCTGATCGGCGCGTTCGTGCAGTCCTACGTGCTGGCGCTGCTGGTCAAAATGACCGGCGCGGCTGGGTTTGGCGAAGGCGTGGTCCTTGGTATCTGGCTCCTGGTCGGGATCGTGGCTACCACCAGCCTGGGCGTGTACGTGTTTGCCGGGCGCGGACTGCGCCTGTGGGCCTTCAACAACGCCTACCACCTCGTCGGCGTCGTGCTGATGACCGGATTGCTCGCCGCCTGGTCGTAGTTGCCTGGCACTCGGGGACTCGAAGGCCCAACCATCGGGTCCTCCGGAGACAACGACCATTGGTCAGCGGCCGAGCAGAATCCAGCCCATGACTGACCGCGTGCGATCTCTGCGCGACACCGCGCTCTACGGCCTGGCGCTGCTGGCGACCGGCCTGGTGGCGCTGATTCCGGCCAGGCTCGTCGACGCCCTGGCCGCCCGCCTTGGCCGCCAGGTCTACCGGCGCGCGGGTTCCCGCGCCGACCGGCTGCGCGCCAACCTGCGCGTGGTGGTTGGGTCCGACGCGCCGGATTCGCGGATCGAGTCGCTGGCCGAAGGCGTGTACGCCGCCTACGGGCAGTACCAGGCGGAGTTCTTCACCATGCACTGGCCGGATCTCTGGGGGCGGCGACGGCGGCTGGTTGTTGACGAGACGACGCTGCGGCAGGCCAAGGGACAGGGAAACGGCGTGGTGCTCTTTGGCATTCACGCGGGCAACTGGGACCTGGCCGCCTCGGAGTGCGCGCGCCGCTACGGCGCCTTTCATAGCGCGGGCGAATCGGTGGAGCCGGCGTGGCTGGGTTTGCTGACGAATCGAGTCAGGCGCGGGGCGGGCACGCGCCTCTACGATCCGATGAACGCCGCCCGTCCGTTGCTACGAGCTCTGCGCAACGGCGACATCATTGGGCTCGTCGCCGACCGGCCGGTGGCAGGGCCGGGTGTGGACGTGGAGCTGTGCGGCCGGACGGCTCACCTGCCCGTCGGTCCGGTGTGGCTGGCCCTGCGTAACGGCGCGCCCATGCTCCCAACGGCCATCGAACGGCAGCCCGACGGCACGGTCTTTGTCGAGTTCCTGGATCAGGTCGAGCTATCGGACCTCAGGCCAAACGCCGAGGGCATCGCCATTGGCGTGCAGCGCATGGCTGACGCGTTGACGGTCCTGATCCGACGCGCGTACCCGAGCTGGTTCGCGCTCCAGGAAGTCTGGACGGACGAGGGGTAGCGGCTAGCCATCCGTCGGCTGCTGCTTGAGCCACCTCACCGGAACCGGCTCAAGCGCGACGGCTATAGGGTATGGTTGAAACATAACCAGCCACCGCGCGCAGCAGAAAAACGAGTGCGCGCGAACATCGGAAACTGCGCGCCTATCGCCATGTTGAGCTTGCGTGCCTGATCCAGGGAGCACTTCCCATCGCTAGTTTCATTGACCTCGGAGTTCGCCAAGACCTCGCCGACGACCTCGCCGACCAGTCCATAACCGATCCCACCCCCATCCAAGCCGCCTGTATCCCCCTTCTGCTGAACGGCCATGACGTCGTGGGCCAGGCCCGCACCGGTTCGGGCAAGACGCTGGCCTACGTGCTGCCGTTGCTGGAACGCATCGACGCCGACAGCCGGGAGCAGCAAGCCCTGGTGCTGGGGCCCACGCGCGAACTGGTGGAGCAAATTGCCTCCGTGACCGAACCGCTGGCCGAGCGGCTCGGCGCGCGAGTTGTTCGAATCCTGGGCGGCGTCAGCTACGGCCCGCAGCGCAAGGCGCTGGACGCCGGCGCGCAGATCGTCGTGGCGACGCCCGGCCGGGCGCTGGACCTGATTGAGAGCGGCAGCCTTCGCACCCAGTCCATCCGCGTTGTGGTGCTGGACGAAGCCGACCTGATGTTCGACATAGGCATGGCGCCGCAGGTGGAAGCCATCCTGCGCCATACCCCCGCCGACCGGCAGACCTCGCTGTTCTCGGCCACCGTGCCCGAGTGGGTGCGGCGCATCACCGAGCGACAGCTCAGCGATCCCAGGTGGATCGAGTTGGACACCGAACCCGAGGATCGGCCCGACATCGATCACGAGGTCTGGATCGTGCCGGAGGTCGAGCGACTCGCCGCCGTCCAGCACATCCTGGACGAGACGCGCGGTACGCCAACGATCGTTTTCGGGCGCACGCGGCACCAGGTGTCGCGGTTGGGCGCGCGGCTGAAGGACCTGGGCATGCGCGTCGACTCGATCCAGGGCGCCATGGCGCAGCAGGCGCGCAGCCGCGTGATCGAGCGCCTGCGCAGTTCACGTATCGACGTCCTGGTCGCCACCAACGTGGCCGCCCGCGGGCTGGACATTGCCGGCCTGGGGCAGGTGATCAACTACGACGTGCCGGAAGACCCCAACCTCTTCACCCACCGCACCGGCCGCACCGGCCGTATGGGCGGCCTGGGCCGCTCGATCACGCTGGTCAGCGGCGCGGACCTGGGCGCCCTGAATGCCATCGAACGAATCCTGGGTGGCAAGCTGGTCAGGCGCACCTGGCGAGACATTCAAGGCGAGAACGGCGCAACCAACGGTCAGACAGCGCGCGACCTGGCCGCCGCCGCGAAGGTCGGCGCGGGTGGACTCAAGGTGCTGCCCGGCGAGAGCCTGAGCGCCAATCGTCGCGCCAGCAGGCCGGCGGAGGACCGCGAGCGGACCCCAGCGGCCAACGGTGAGTCGGAGAGGCCGCGTCGCCGCAGCCGGCGTCGGCGCCGACGTGCGGTGGCCAACACCCCGTAGGACGACGCCTGCAGTAACTGCCGACGGATTCTCACAACCTACAATCCGGCCTCACTGCCATGCTTGAGATTTCGCTATGTCTGACACGCTTCGCGTTGGCCTGATCGCCGAGCCGGCCGGCTGGCACCTGGACGGCCTGATCAATGTGTGTGCCGAGCATCCTGAAGTCGGCGAAGTCGCGGTTGCCGACGTCACCGGCCAGGTTGCCGGGGTTTTTCGTCCCATCACAGGTTCTTCGCCGGATCCACATTGGCAGGCCCGCGAGCATGAACCGGGCTCAGGCCCGCCGCCCGGCTGGACCAAGTACGGACGCGAGGTAAATACCGCGGCCATCCTGGGCGACAAGCTGGTCGCCAGCTTTACCGACCATCGCCGGTTGCTCGACGAATACAAGCCGGACGCCGTGCTGGTCACGATGGAGCCGCGCAAGATGCCGCCGGTGCTGGTCGACTGCCTGGAAGCCGGCGTGCACGTGTTTCATGAGAAGCCGGCCTGCGGACGCATCGAGGACTATCGGCGCGTTGTCGAAACGGCGAACCGCTCGTCCGCTCACCTCTGCGTCGCCTTCAACATGCGCGGCCTGGCGGCGGTGCGCGAGGCTCGGCAGGTCGTGCAGAGCGGCGCGCTGGGTCGGCTGTTTGGCATGCAGGTGCACTACGTGGCCGAGCACCCGCGCACCTGGCTCTGGGAAGAACTGGCCGACGGCTGGATGTACGACCGCGACCGCGGCGGCGGGCACCTGATCTTCCTGGGCTGTCACTACCTGGACCTGATGCGCTATATCACCGGCGCCAACGTGCGCCAGGTGGCCGGCTTCGCCGACAACGTGGGCGGCGAACCGATCAACGCCGAAGACGCCTACGCCATCAGCCTTCGGTTTGACAACGGCATGGTCGGCACCTTCACCGGCGGCTTCATGACGCCCTCCAGCCAGAAGCACGACGGCCTGCAGATCTGGGGCAGCCGCGGCTGGCTGCGCTTCAACCCCGAGTCCGACGACGGCTTCGAGTGGTTCACGCGCGAAGGCACGGGCATCACGGCGCCCGAGCGCCGCCTCAGCTTCACCGACACCGGGGTGAGCGGCGGGTTCGACCAGTTCAAGCACGAGTTCTTCCAGGCCTGCCTGGGCAACGGCGAGCCGCCGGTCAGCGCCGACGACGCCCTCTGGATGCACGAAACCGCCTGGGCCGCGAGGCGGGCTTCCGATACCGGCCAGACGCAGACGGTTACCTTGGGAGGGGTGTAGCGCGGGCGCAGCCGCGAGTCGCCCCCAGGAGCACGACGTGACCGAGCGAAAGGAATCGAACAGCTTTGCGGCGGCACGCCAACAGGCCAAGCTTCCCGCTATCCACCCTGGCGAGATTCTGATGGAGAAATTCCTTCGCCCGCTCAGCCTGAGCCAGTACCGGCTGGCCAAGGCCATCGGGGTGGACCCCCGCCGGATTCATGCGATCGTCCATGGCCAGCGGGCAATCTCGGCCGAGTCCGCACTACTGTTCGCGCGCTTCTTCGGGAACTCGGCCACATTCTGGATGGGCCTGCAAAGTCAGCACGACCTGGAGACCGCCGAAGACCGGCTGGGCCGCCGGTTGGAGGCAGTCACGGCCTACGCGAGGGAATAGGCCGTGACGTCCCATCGTTTCCGTTTAGCGCTACCAACATGAGTACTCAAGCCATCAGGCGCAGCTCCCGTCAGAGCGCTGCCGACCCTGACCAGCGAGATTTCCGGCGACACGCCAGTTTTCTCGAGTCGAATGACGACCTATTGATGGTCTATATTTAGTCCGATCAGGAGGTTGCACATGAGTCTTTCAACTCGGATCAGGCCGATCAGCTACGTCAAGGCCCATGCCGCTGAAATTATTCGAACGCTTGACGAGCAGCCGGAGCCGCTAGTCATAACGCAGAACGGCGAGGCCAAGGCGGTCCTGCAGGACATTGACGCCTACGAGGAAACGCAGGAGACGCTGGCGCTCCTCAAGATTCTGGCCTTGGGCAACCGGCAGATCGCCGAGGGTCGAGTGCAGCCTGCCGCCGATGTCCTGGCCAGACTGCGGGAGCGTCTATCGGCGCGCTGATGTCCTTCAAGGTTCAGCTGACCGAGGACGCGGTGCTCGATCTGGACGCTGTCTGCGACTACATCCGCCGGTACCGCTCGCCAGTCGCGGCGGAGCACGTGTTGGAGCGAATCGAACAGGCCTTGAGCAGCCTGTCCGAGTACCCGCACCGCGGTGGTTTCCCAAAGGAACTGTTGGACGTTGGGATTCGCGAGTATCGGGAGATCTTCATCACGCCCTACCGGATCGTCTACCGAGTGACGGATCAAACCGTAAACGTTTATCTCATCGCTGACGGGCGACGCGACATGCGGACGTTGCTCCAGAGGCGTTTACTGCACGCGTGAACTGAGCTCAAGCGTCCAGCGAAAGGCCTCGCGGTTCTCGGCGTTCGCTCACTCCCATTCCCACTCGTCCCTATCGAAGTTTGAGGGCAGCGCTGCGTCAAGCAACTGGTCGTCGCCCTGAGTTCGTAGCCGTGCCGCAGCCTCGGCCCACCCGGCCCGTACAGGGAATCCACGCTCAATCAGAATCCCAGCCGCCACGACACGCAACTGGACTTCTTCTCCGAGGTGGGCCTCGTCGATGAACGACTCAGGTAGGCGGACGAATCCCGAAGCTCCAAACCGCACGATCTTTGTCCTCATCGACAGGTGGCTGGGCGGACGACAACTGGCGGTCAGGCGGGCTGGTAGCGACGGACGCTGATTTCGCCGGCTTGGGCGCGCATCCGCGCGGCGTCGTACCACGCCTGCATTTGCAGCAGCAGATCCATGCGCACGTCAAATGCCTTCTCGATGCGCAGCGCCATTTCCGGCGAGAGCGAGGCGCGTCCGTTCAGCAGGTCCGAGAGCGTCGCCCGCCCGACGTCCAGAATCTCGGCTGCCTTCGTAACGCTGAGTCCCAACTCCTCGATGACTTCCGTGCGGACAAAGTCGCCGGGATGCGCAGGGGTCATGTTCGCGCCCCTATGGCCGGCAGTCACTAGCGGTAGCTCCCAAGTCTGGAGTTCGGGCACTCCAGAGTTCATCATGCCTCTGCGGACGAGGCATCAATTAGTCGCCCGCCGGTACTCGTAGGTTGCCGCGCCCACCAGTACCGCCGTGGTTGCCAGCAGGATCCAGATGCCGGGGAGGATGCTGTCCCAGACCCAGCCTTCGATGATCACGGCGCGCACGGCCACCATGATGTACTCGATGGGATTCAGGCCCACGGCTACCTGGAACCAGCCGGTCAGCAGGTCGCGCGGCATGAAGGCCGAGGTCAGAAACGCCAGCGGCATGAAGAGCAGCCAGCTGTTGACCGTCACCTGCACGCTGCGCGTGCGCATGGCCACGATCAGGCCCACGCAGCCCATCGCCACGCCCAACAAGGTGGTGGCGACGATGACGCCGAGGATGCCCAGGACACCGCCCTCGAAGCGCACGCCGATGGCGGTTGCCACCAGGATGATTGCCAGCACCTGCGCCATGGCGCGCGTGCCGCCGATCAGCAGGGTGCCCAGCAAGATCGAGAAGCGGTTCACGGGCGACAGCAGCAGCTTGTCCACGTAGCCCGACATCATGTCGGTAAGCAGCACCATTGCCATATCGCTGCCGCTGAAGACCACCGCCATCACGATCACCATGGCGGCCAGAAAGGCCTGGTAGTCGTCGGCCGGAAAGCCGGGCAGCGCCGTGATGCCGCGCAGCGGCTCGCCGAAGAACAGGAACATGAAGGCCGACGACAGCACCGCCGCCACGATCATCCAGGGCTGCGCCAGCCAGGTCTTCAGGTTACGGACGTAGATGAAGTAGCTCTCGCGCAGGACAAGCATTGGCATTACCTCCGGTTCACGCCCATCCACTGGCTCCACATGCGGTCTTCGGCGTCGCCGTCTGCGTCCGAGTCGCGGATCTGACGGCCCGTGTGTTGCAGAAAGACCTCGTCCAAGGATGGGCGGGTGATGGACAGGTTGGCGATGGACAGATTGGCGTCTTGAAACGCGCCCATGATGGCCGGTGCCGCGGCCCCGCTGTCGCCGACGGTTGCGGTCAAGCCACCCTCCGCAATGTCCGCTTGCCGGACTCCCGGCAAGTCGCGCACGGCCGCCAGGGCAACGTCCAAGCTGCCGTCGGCAGAAGTGTCCGAGTCAAAAGCCACGTGCACTATGTCGCCGCCCACGCCGGCCTTCAGTTCGGCCGGCGAGCCTTCCGCGACCAGGCGACCGTGGTCGATGATCGCCAGCCGACGGCAGAGCCGGTCGGCCTCGTCCATGTGCTGCGTGGTCAGGAAGATCGTGACGCCTTGCGCGTTGAGTTCTTCCAGGTGCTCCCAGACGGCAATCCGGCTTTGCGGGTCCAGCCCCGTGGTCGGCTCGTCCAGGAAGAGGACGCCGGGGTTGTGCATCAGGGCCCCGGCCAGGTCGATCCGCCGCCGCATCCCGCCGGAGTAAGAGCCCACTCGCCGATCGGCGACCGACGACAGCCCCACGAGTTCCAGCAGTACGGCGGCCCGATCCCGGGCCTTGGCGCGTGTCAGGCCGTACAGGAGCCCTTGCAATTCCAGGAAGTCGCGGCCCTTCGAGAGATCGTCCAGCCCGACTTCCTGCAGCGCCACGCCGATGGCCTGCCGCACGGCCTTTGGATCACGGGTCACGTCCAGGCCGGCCACCTCCACGTGCCCTTCCGACTTGGGCAGCAGCGTGGCCAGGATCTTGATGGTGGTGGTCTTGCCCGCGCCATTCGGCCCCAGGAAACCGAAGAACTCGCCGCGCGCCACCTCAAAGCTGATCCCGTCCACGGCGCGCACGCCGCCTGGATAGGTCTTGCCCAGTCCCTCCACCAGGACGGCCGGACCGTTGGTCATCCTCTGCTCCTGTCGTCTGTCCGGTCGGCGCCCGCCCTGAGCCGGCCTCAGCTTCGCTACCGGCAGATCATGACGCACGCGAGCCGCCACTGTTGAGACTTCGCTTACACAAGCGGCCTTGGCAGCCGCGAATTCTCGACCTGCCCCGAGCCGCGCTCTGCTACCGTGCCCGGCCAGACAAGCTTGGGCGCCGGACTCGTGACGACGCCGATGAACTGGAGAGAGGTCCGCCGTGGCAGACGTGATCCATGAAGCGGCTCGCGAGGTGCCGGTGTTGCATGACACCGAGGTGCTGGTGGCGGGGGCGGGCATTTCGGGGCTGTACGCGGCGCTTGAGGCCGCGGCGGCGGGGGCTCGCACTACGTTGGTTGACGAGTATTCGGCCGTGGGTGGCAACTACGGGCCGGGGCTCGGCTCGCGCCACGACCTCTGGCAAGCGCCGCAGCAGCACGACCGCGGCCTGGGCGGCCAGGTGGGCGACTTCCTGGATCGGTTGGACGCGCGCGGCGGTATCAAGACCTTCGACTTCATCAGCGGCGGCGACAACGTGCCCTGGCGCTGGGACGGCATGGCCCACATTCCCGTCATCGACCGCAACGAGTTCCAGCGGCTGGCCCTGCAGCGGCTGCGAGACCTGGACGTTGCCCTGCTGCTCTCCACCACCGTGGCCGGAGCGATCGTTGAGGACGGCCACGTCGGCGGCGTGATTTTCGAGACCGGCGAAGGCCGGCGCGCGATCAGGGCCAAGGTCGTCATTGACACCACCGGTGAAGCCGACGTGGCCGCCGCGGCCGGCGCCGAAACCGAGGATGCTTACGCCAGCGCCGAAGCCGGCTTCGGACTCTTCTTCCGCGTCGAGGACGTGGACTGGGAAACCTACGAGGAGTTCCGGGCCGCCGAGCGTGACAAGCCGTTGAGCGACGAGGAAACGCGCTGGGTGGACGAGGTGCTGTTCGTGGCTCTGGAGCGCGTGTGGGCCAACTATCCGCGCGAGCTGCTGCCGTTCATGATGGCCGACTGGGAGTCCGGCGAGTACAAGTACGTGGCCTCAATCCCGGGCGGCGCCCATGCCTACAAGATCCCCTTCGCCACCCACGACCAGGACGTCACGACCATTGAAACGCGCTGGCCCGATCACACCCTGTCGGCGCTGAACGCCATGCAGCGCTCCACCATCGAGTCCTCGGCCCGGCTGCACGCGTACGACACCATCGAGTTCTACAAGCGCCACGTACCGGGATTCGAGAACGCCCGCGTCAGCCAGATCGCGCCGTACATGGGCACGCGCTGGAGCCGCACGATCGTTCCCGACTACACCCTCAGTCGCGACGACATCGTGGCCGAGCGGCGGTTCGACGACGTGGTGCATGTGTTGACCACGCTCTATCGCTACGACGACGAGGCACGCAAGGGCGGCCGGACTCGCCAGCTCGTCAACCTGCGCGAGCGCGAAGAGGGCCACCACTTCGACATGCCGCTGGGCCAGTTCCTGCCGCAAGGCGTGGAGGGAATGCTGGCGGCGGGACGCTCCATCGGCCGGGACCGGACGGCCAGCCTGCGCTGGCGCTGGATCGCCAAGGTCACGGGCGGCGTGGCCGGCATGGCGGCCGCCTGCGCCGTGGCCGAAGGCGTGCCCCCGCGCCACGTCAACATCCGTGAGCTGCAGCGCGCGCTGGTGGATGTTGGCTACTACCTGGGCGAGCCGCCCCGCCTGGCTGACCTGGGCGTCGCTTAACGCCGGAAGCGCCGGACAGGCCGGCGCTTCCGAATCAGATGTCCATCGGGCGCTTGGCCCGACGGGGGTAGCCGCCTAGTAGCGGTCGCCGCCGCCGTAGCCGCCACCGCCGCCGCCACGACCGCCGCCGTAGCCGCCACCGCCGCCGCCGTAGCCGCCGCCACCGCCGCGGGGCGCACGCGGACGCGCCTTGTTGACCGTGAGCATGCGGCCGCCCATGTTGCTGCCGTTCAGGCCCTCGATCAGTGCCAGGGCTTCATCCTCATTGGCCATCTCGATGAAGCCAAAGCCACGCGACCGACCGGTTTCACGGTCGATGATGATCGTGCACGACGTAAGTTCGCCGTACTGCGAGGCCTGCTCGCGCAGTTCTTCCTCGGTGGTCGAATACGGCAAGTTGCCGACATAAATGTTCATTCGAAAATCGTTCCTGGACGCCGTCGCCGTGGACGCGCGTCCGTCTACACCCGCCTTCGCGCGGGAGGTCCAGACCATCCGTCAGTCAACGAAACGCCGCAGTGAACCAGATGTCGGAAAGGTCGATTCAGGGATACCGTTCGAGAATCGAAAGGCTTGGTGTGAACGAGAAACCTCGCAGACGGCGGCAGACGGAAGATTCAATCCCAAGGTCACCACGCGCAATCTATCACGCATTGGCCGCACCGAATCGTCGACCTGGAAATATCAAGCACCGCCGCGGGCCCCAGCGCGCGTCCGTGCGGTAGGGTTCGCTGCCCGGCAGCCAGCCATACGGGTTCCCGATGTCGAACCAACGGTCCAACATCCTGTGGTACTGCACCGACCAGCAGCGCTTCGACACCATCGGCGCGTTGGGCAACCCGGATATCCGCACGCCGAACCTGGACCGTTTTGTGGCGGAGGGGACGGCCTTCACCCACGCCTATTGCCAGAGCCCCATCTGCACGCCCAGCCGAGCCAGCTTTCTGACGGGCATGTATCCCAGCCGGGTGCATAACCCGCGCAACGGTAACGGCTGGGTTCATCGCGAGGTCGCCGCCAACCTCGTCACGCGTCAGCTGGCCGAGGCCGGGTATGACGGCGGGCTGGTCGGCAAGCTGCACCTGGCCGGGGCCTTCAACGGGCGCGAGCCGCGGGTCAACGACGGCTACCGCTACTTCAAGTACAGCCACGCGCCACGCAACGATTGGCCGCTGGACCAGCACGACTACGCCGCCTGGGTGCACGCGCAGGGCGTCGATCCCTACGAAGTCCTGCTGCATAACTTTGACCGCCGCCACCTCACCGGGGCGCTGATGGAGCCCACGCCGGAGCGGGACAACACGCCGCCGGAGGTTCACCAGACCACCTGGGGCACGGAGGCGTCGATCGAGTTCATCAACCAGCCGCGCCCCGCCGACCAACCCTGGTTCCTCAGCGTCAGCATGTATGACCCGCATCCCCCCTTCAACCCTCCCTGGGAGTACTACCGCCGCTACGACCCGGACGCGCTGCCGGGACCGTACTTCCGCCCCTCCGACCTGGAGCATCAGGGCCGTCTCACGGCCTCCGGCATCGACTTCCAGAGCGAGTCGCAACGGCCGGAAGCCTTTGAGGGCAAGAAAGTCCAGGCCGCCTACTACGCGATGATCGAGCAGATCGACGAGCAGTTCGGCCGGCTGATGGACGCGCTGGAGGCGTCAGGCCAGGCCGAGCGCACCATCGTCATCTTCACCAGCGACCACGGTGAGTCGGCCGGTGACTACGGCCTCACCCAGAAGGGCTGCCGCTTCTTCGACGGCCTCAGCCGCGTGCCGTTGATCTGGCGCCTGCCTGGCCAGATCCAGGCGGGTCTGCGCAGCGACGCCCTGGTCGAGTTGACCGACATCGCGCCCACACTGCTGGAGTACGCGGGCCTGCCGGTGCCCGAGGCCATGCAGGGACGCACGCTGCGGCCGATCCTGGCCGGCGAGGCTCCGCCAGACACGCACCGCGAATTCGTGCGCTGCGAGTACCTGGACGCGGTGGAAAAGCCCGATCACACTTTCGCCACCATGTACCGCGATCGTCGCTGGAAGCTGAACGTCTACCACGGCCACGGCATCGGCGAGCTGTTCGACATGGAGGCCGACCCGCACGAGCACACCAGCCTGTGGGACAGCCCGGCCCACCAGGACATCAAGCTGGATCTGATGCAGCGCAGCTTTGACGCCACTGTCCTGGCCGCCGACCCCGGCCCGCCGAGGGTTTCGTCCTACTAACGACCCCTTAGACGGCTCTAAGTTCAGGCCCGGCCGTCACCAGGGTGTAGGCCGGGTGCGCCATCACAGCGGCGGTGACGTCGCGCACGTCGTCCGCCGTTACCGCGTCAACCAGGGCTGGATACCCGCCCAGGTAGTCAAGGCCCAACTCGTAGCGCTCCATCATCAGCAGAATGTTCGCGATTCCGTCGTTGCGTTCCAGGCGCAACGGCAGCGACCCAACCAGAGCCTGCTTGCTCAAGCGCAACTCCTCGTCATCAGGCGGCGTTTCGGCCAGCTGACGCGCTTCCTTCAAGCTGGCCTCGATAGCGCGGTCCACGTTCGCGGGGTTGATCCCGGCGCGAATCGACCAAGGCTGCCGGGTCAGGCCCGGAATCGCGTAACTGGAGGCGTGATAGGCCAATCCCTGCGTGTCGCGCACATTGGAGCCGATCCGTCCCCCTAGGCCCAACTGCCCGAGGATGAAATTGGCAACGATGGTCGCGTAGTAGGACGGGTCGGTGCGCCGGATCCCCATCCAGCCGAGCAGAAACTCGGTTTGCGTCTTGCCTTCAATGGCGATGTCCTCGCGCCTGGACTCGGCGGGCGCCGCCTGAGGCGCGTCGGCCGCCGCCAGCGCCTCCCGCCAGCCCGCCTTCGTCACCGCGCCAGGCGCCGGCGCCCAGGCGCCGATGGTTCGTTCGGCCAGGTCCCGCACGGCGGGTGGATCCACCGCGCCGACCACCGCCAGCACCAGCGATCCCGGCGCATAAGCGCGCGCGTGAAAACTCCGAAGGTCATCCGCCTGAAACTCGCGAACCGACGCGGCGTACCCGTCTTCCGGCCAACCGTTGGGATTCGACGGCCCGTACAGCAACTCGCGAAAGCGCCGGGACGCCCGCGATCCGGGGTTGTCCTCGGCGTGGGCCAGCACGGTCAGCGTCTGTTCGCGCACGCGCCCGACTTCGTCATTGGGAAACGTTGGATTCGCCAGGACGTCGGTTGACAGGGTCAGCAGCAATTCCAGGTCCTCGGCCAGCGCACGCCCGCCGAGAGCCGCGTACTCGGTGTCGGCGTGGAATGCCAGCGAGGCCCCGACCTGGTCCAGTTCTTCGCTGAATTCGAGATACGTGCGGTCTTGTGTTCCGCGGTTCAGCGCGTCGGCCGTCAGGCTGGCCAGCCCGGCGGTCTCGCGGGTCTCAAGCACGGAGCCCGCCGCGTGGTAGGCCCCGACCGCGACGGACGGCGAGGCCGGATTCGGATAGACCAGCAGCGTCGCGCCGTTTTGCAGTGTGTGGCGAGCGACGCTGTCCGCGTTGATCGCGTGGCGGGAGCCTGAGGTCACGCCGCCGCGCCGTTGGCCGCCGCCGGCAGGAACCAGCCCGTCACCCGGGCCGGCTTGCGCAGATAGGTTCGAGCCACGCGCTGCACGTCCGCCGGCGTCACCCGTCGCAGATCGTCCGTAAGCGTCTGTGCCATCCGCCAACTGGCGGCCATTTCCAGCATGCCCAACTGCACGGCCTGCGCCGTGACGCTTTCCAGCGCGATGGCCCGCTTGGCATAGGTCTGCCGGACGACGCGATCAAGCTCCGCCTGGCTGGGCGCCTCGTCATGCAGCCGCTGGACCTCGTCCAGAACGGCCTCCTCGATCGGCTCCGGTGCGCCGCCCGGGTGCAGGATCACCACCACCCGGTGGAGCGACGGATCAATGTTCACTCCAACGTCCGCGCCCACCGAAGCGGCAATGCCCGACGCCACAAATCGCTGGTAGAGGCGCGAGGTGCGCAGCGTGCCGCCGCCGCCAAAGGGTCCGCTTGGTGGTCCGGAGAGCAACGCGTTCAACACCAGGAGCGACGCGCAGTCCGCGTGCGTGCGTTCCGGGGTGTGATGGCAGAGCATCAGCACCGGGAAAGGCCCAGGATGATGCACTTCCACGCGCCGCGCCTCGTCCTGGGCGGGTTCCCGCTCGGCCTCGCCTGACGGCGCGCTGCTCGCCGGAAAGCCCCCGAAGTGCTGATCGATCCGGTTCAGCAAGTCGTCCGTGGCGAAATCTCCGACGGCCACGATCACGGCGCTATTCGGACCGTAGTGCTTCCGGTAGTGACCGAAGAGATCGTCGCGCGTCATCGAGCGCAGGTCCGCCTTGCTGCCGATCACGCCGTGACCGTAGGGATGCACCTTGAAGGCCGTGGATTCCACCGCTTCCATGAGCCGGAACATAGGGGAGGCCTCGTGCCCCTCCCGCTCGGAGATGATGACCGTGCGTTCGGCCTCCACATCATCCGGGTCGAACACCGCGTTCAGCATGCGGTCGGACTCGATCTCGAGCGCCAGGTCCAGGTGCTCGGCTGGCAGCGTCTCGTGGTATGCGGTGGCGTCTTCGTAGGTAAAGGCGTTGAAGGTGCCGCCTACACCTTCCACCATGCGGCCAATGTCACCGGGGGCCAGCTTCTGGGTACGCTTGAACATCATGTGCTCGACCCAGTGGGAAGCGCCGCTCATGCCCTGGGGTTCGTCCCGTGCGCCGACCCGGTACCAGATGAAGAAGGTGGCGATGGGGGCAGTGCGCACCTCGCGGGTCAGCACCGCCAGCCCGTTCGCGAGCGCATGCTCGCGTACGTCGTCCATGCTGGCGCGTGGCTCCCAGAGCGAGGGCGCGGGATGCTATCACAGGGGCTTCACGCTTCCCTGGAGCCCGACGTAGCCGTGGCCAACCTCACACCGGCGGCCTTTGAGGGTGTCGTATTGGAGGCCATCGCCTCTATTCCGGACGCACTGCGTGCGCGCCTGGCCAACGTGGACGTGCTGATTGAGCAATGGCCCTCCGATGGCGACCTGAGAGCCGCCGAAGTCCCGGAGGGCTACACGCTCTTCGGCCTCTACTCGGGCGTGCCGCTAACCGAGCGAACCTCCGGCTACAACATGGTGCTGCCCGACCGCATCACGATCTACCGCGGTCCGCTGCTTGCGGCCTTCAGCGATGTCGATGAGCTGAAGGACGAGATTCGTGCCACCGTCATTCACGAGTTCGCTCACTTCTTCGGCCTCTCCGACGCCGACCTTGAGCGACTGGGGGTTGCCTAGATGGACGCACCGGACCCGTTGCTGCCGGCAGCGCTGCCCAGGGCCTCGCGCGGCTGGCCAGCGCTGCGCGATCCGAACAGAAACGGCATCTGGCGGCATCGCCCCGCGCTTGGGCTGCCCGCGGGTATCCCGGAGATCAGCCTGGGCGAAGGCGACACGCCGATCGTTCCGCTCAAACGCTGGGGGTCGGCGCACGGCATGCGGCGAGTCCTGGCAAAACTGGAGTACGTGTCGCCGTCGGGATCGTTCAAGGATCGCGGGGCAGCGGCCGTAATCGCGGTGCTGGCCGGGGCGGGTGTGACGTCCGTCGTTGAAGACTCATCGGGCAACGCCGGCGCCGCCATGGCGGCATACGCGGCGCGCGGCGGCCTGCGGGCGCAGATCTTCGTACCCGAGTCCGCGCCCGCGGCCAAGCGCGACCAGATTGCGGGCTATGGCGCGGAGGTGGTGGCGGTCGCCGGCACCCGCGAGGACGTGGCGACGGCGGCCGAACACGCGGCCCATGCACCCGACGTGGCCTACGCCTCGCATGCGCGCCACCCGGCCTTCGTGGAGGGAACCAAGACCTTTGGCCTGGAGGTTGCGACCGCGCTGGTTGACGATCCGCCGCTGCACATCGTGTTGCCGGTGGGCAATGGCGGGCTGCTGCTCGGCGCGTTCAAGGCCTACCGCGAACTGGCGGCGGCGGGTTTCCCGGCATCGCTGCCCCGCCTGCATGCCGCGCAGGCCTCGGCCTGCGCGCCGCTGGCCGCGGCGTTCGCCGCGGGCGCCGACGCGCCGGCGACGATTCAGGCGCAACCCACCGTGGCCGGCGGCGTGGCCGTGGGCCGTCCGGCGCGCGGCGCCGAGGTGCTGCGGGCCGTCCGAGCCTCGGGCGGAACAATCGTGGATGTCGACGACGCGGTTGCTCGTCTCACGCGCGCCGAGCTGTCGCGACTTGAGGGCCTGGATCTCGAATACACCTCCGCCGTGGCCTTTGCGGCGACGGCGCGCCTGCGGGACTCGGGCGCAGTCGGACCCGACGACCGGGTGCTGATCGCGGCGACCGGCAGCGGGCTCAAGGACGCCGGCGTCTGAACCGCCACCGCTCGCACGAACCCCGGTAGCCGTCGGCTGCCGCGCAAGCGCTCGCGAAAGGGGAATGTTTCACGTGAAACATCCGCGAACCGGCATGGCGTGGCGCTCTGAACGGCCGGGGCGACCGCAGGCAGCGCGCGTGCGGTTGGTTTCCGACTAGGCGGGCCGCATCGGCGTATCGGAGTCGCTGGGCTTTACCCGGATCACGCGCGTTTGAACCGTCAGGTCGTGGAGGCTGCGCCGGTCCGGCCGGTGGATAACCACGTACACCAGCAGTACCTGCACCAGGGCCGGCAGGATGGCCCAGCCGGTGGCTTGGGCGACCCCAAGCATGGCGCCCAGGGCGATCTCGCGAACCAGGATTTGCAGAGGCCCGGCCGGACCGCCGTCTGAACCGACGAGCCGCAGTCCGAGCGCCAGCTTGCCCAGCGTGAATCCAAAGGCGGACTGCACCGACCAGCGATAAAGCACCTCGAAAATCAGCATCCACAGTGCCAGCGACGGGTCGATAGCCGGCGCCTCGAGGTCCATGCTGATGATGCCCGAGGCTACGCCTATCACGGTCGTCGTCAGCGCGACGAGCAGGGAGTCGATGACGTACGCGCCCACGCGCCGGTAGACCAGCCCCGAATCGGCGGCGAAGCCTCCCAGCCCGCCGGTTGCCGGCGGCCGGTCGTCCGAATCCAGAGGCTCGGGCCAATCGCGGCTGGCCGGCGGATCGTCCGGAGACTCCGGCGGCGGCTCGCGGTCCCGGTCGGTCGGATCCCTCACGCCGCCTCCGTTCGCGTTCGGACAACACCGCACGGCGACGCTGTCCGTGGTACCCCTCGCGGCAGTATCTCACCAGCGGGCACCTGCCGCCCGCCGAGCGCGACCTCGCCTCGCGCGTACACTCGACGACGATGCCAATTCGCGGTGTGATCTTTGATGTCGGCGACACGCTCCTCACCCAGGAGCCGCTGGTTGGGTCGTCGAGCAATCTGCGCGGCGCCGCCGCTATCGCGCCGCTGGTTCGGCCGTTTATCAAGGCGGGACTCACCGATGAACAGCTGGCCGAATCGTTCGGCGAAGCCTTGCAGGAAGCGCTGGTGGACGCGTATCAGCGCGAGTGCGCCCTGCCCGACGCCCACGGAATCCTGGCTCACGTGCTCGACGAAATGGACTGGGAACCTTCCTCCGAGGCCATCGAAGTGCTGCTGCCGGCCTACTTCAATCCCTGGTTCAAGGCCATGCAGCCGCTGCCGCAGGCCGTCCGCGTGTTGCAACTGCTGCGCGAAGCCGGTCTCCGAATCGCCGCCATAGCCAACGTCCTCTACGGTGAAGACTTGCTGCTCGAGCGCCTGCGGGCGGTGGGTTTGGCCCCGCATCTGGATGCGGTGGTGCTCAGCACCGAACTCGGCTGGCTCAAGCCCCATCCGGCCCCCTACCGGGCGGCGGCACAACGCCTGGGCCTTTCGCCACGGACCCTGGTGATGGTGGGAGACGACTGGGAGATCGATGTGCGGGCCGCCCAACGCCTGGGGATTCGAGCCATCTGGCTGCGCTCGGCCGACGTACGTCCGCGCGATGAATCCGCCGCAGCCGTCATTGACGATCTTGGCGACCTGATCCCGGCGATTGCCGACCTGGATCGGCAGGAACGCGCCGCATGACTGGTCAGGCTCGCGCCCGACTGATGGGCATTGCCCGGCGCGTCTACCGCGTGCCCAGCCCCACGTATAACCACGCCTCGCACCGCAACCTGCAGCGCTTTGGCAGCGCCCTCTCGGAGCCGACCCGGCGCGATGGCGTGCGCGTGCTCAACGTTGGCGGCGGCGGCCGGCAGTTCCCGCCCGGCACGCTGGACGGGTTCGTGCGCCAGGCCATCGTCAATATTGATGTCGAACGGCACCCCGGCGTGCATGTGCTGGCCGACGCGGCCCGCCTGCCGTTTGCCTCACATGCCTTCGGCGGCGCCCTCTCCACGGCCGTGCTGGAGCACGTGCGCCGTCCCGGCGAGGCCATGGCCGAGGTCGCGCGCGTCTGCGCGCCCGGCGCGTTGATCTATATCGAGGTGCCGTTCTTGCAGGGCTTCCACGCCTCGCCCCACGACTACCAGCGCTACACCAGCAGCGGCGTGGCCGAACTGCTGCGGGACTTTGAGGACATCGAGGTCGGCGTGTGCGTGGGGCCCAGTTCGGCGCTCAGCTGGGTGCTCCGCGGCTACGTCAAGGGCCTGCTCAGCGGCTTCTCCCGCCACCGGCTGCGCGAACGCGCCGCCGAGTTCGTCGCCGCCTGGCTTACCACCCCCGTCAAGTTCCTGGACCGCTTCGTCGCCGACCGCCCCGCCGCCGAAGACCTGGCCTCCGGCTTCTACGCCTTCGCCCGCGCACCCAAAGACTGAAGGCCTTCGGCGCAGACTTACTTTGGCTCGCGCTAAAGCGTCACCACCCGGCTTTCGGCTGCTGACGTGTAGGCGGCGTTGATTACGCGCTGGACTTCCAGGCCGCCCTCGCCTGTCAGTACGGGCGTGCCGCCGTTAACCCCTTCGACGAAGTCCGCGATCAGCGGCAGGTCGTGCAGCTCGTGCTCGGCCAGGGTGAACGTCTCCGAGCGGTCGGGGCGCTCGACGGTGAATTCCTCGCCGCGCGCGAAGGGCACGTTGATGTGGCCCTCGGTGCACCAGACTTCGTAGTCGCCGCGCGCCGGGTTGATGGACCAAAGCGCCGAGATCGTGGCCTGGACGCCTGACTCGTACTGGACGATCACCGACGTGGTGTCTTCCACGTCGCCGGGGATCACGCGTTGGTCGCTGAAGGCGGCTACGCGCGCGGCCTTGCCGGCCAGGCTGTAGAAGATGTCCAGCCGGTGGCTGCCCAGATCCATCAGCGGGCCGCCGCCGCTCTGCGCCTGGTCGACGCGCCAGTACTTGGGATCGTCCGGCGTCATGGTGAAGGGCCCTGAGGTGTTGGCGTGCAGGGCGATCAGGTCGCCCAGGTCGCCGGACTCGACGATCTCGCGCACCCGCAGGTTGATCGGATAGAAGCGGTGATAGAAGGCGATGCCCAATCTCAGCCCGGCCTGGTCCGCCGTCTCCACCATCCGCTCGGCCTCGACAGCGTTCATGGCCATGGGCTTTTCGACCAGCGCGTGCAGCCCGCGCTCGAGCGCCGCCAGCGTTTGCGGCCCGTGCAGGTTCACCGGTGTCGCCACGTACACGGCGTCCAGCCCGCCCGCGTCCAGCATGTCGTCGTAGCTGGTGTACGCGTTTGAGACCTCGAACTGCCGCGCGTACTGTTCCAGCAGCTGTGGGTCGCGGCGGCAGATCGCGACGAGTTCGCTGCCCTCGTGGGCCTGGATGGCGGGCGCGACGGCCCTGGCCGCAATGTCTCCCAAGCCCACGATTCCCCAGCGCACCATCGGCCAGCCCTCGCGCACGGCTACAACAGGCACGGTACCCGCGTGCCAGCCGGTAAGCAATTCAGAGGACCGCCGCTCTCACCGGCCACCACCCTGCGAGGCGGCCTGCCACTCCTGCGAGGACTGGAATCTTGGCCGGCGGGACGTCAGCCGGGAATCAGGACGAACGGCGCAGTGCCGCCAGGCGGCTCCACATGCGGCACCCCAGGGAGCCCACCACCAGAACGAATAGGGGGTTGATGAATCCCCAGAACGTGCCGCTGTCCTGGCCGCTGAAAACGCCGAACCAGTTCCAGAAGAACCAGAGCGCCAACAGAATGGCGCCGTAGAAGGTGAGGTTGGTTTCCAGGTAGTCCCGCCAGTGGGGATCGTTGTCCAACGTGCGCTTGCGCCGGAAGCTCAGCCCGAGCGCGATGACCACGCTGACGACCATGAACCAGTTCATGACGTGCCACGCGGTGAACGGCTCATCGCCTCCGGGGTGGTAGAGGCTCGTGATGATGAAGTGGATACCGACCGCCGACGCCATCAGAATCTGGTAGCCCGCCACGACTCGCAACACCATCTTTGTCACCGCCTCTCGATCTTGATGGCCCCAGACCAACCATGCCGCTGGCACGAGAGTATAGAAGCGATACGTGCGCTGGCTGCCGAGCGACGACTACTGCAAGTGCTGGAGAATTACGGTCAACTCGTCGGCCGAGATCCGCCCGCCCACGCGCAGCGCGGTGGTGCCGTCGGAGTTCACGAACACCCAGAACGGAAAGCCTCCCAGCCCATAGGCGTGGGCGACCTCGTCGCGGGTGTCCACGATGACCGGTGAGGTCCAGCCCTCACGTTCCAGCCAGGCCTCCGGCGGGTAGTTGGCCCGCCCCGAATCAATGGCCGTCGCGATCGCGTAGATATCGATGTTGTCTGGTACGCCCCCGGCGTCCACAAGGGCCTGTACGACAGGCACCTCGGCTTGGCAGTGCGGTCACCAGTGCGCCAGGAAGACCAGCGCCTTGGTTCGCCCGTCGTTGGTGATCGACACGGCCGCCCCGTCAAACGACGTACCGCGCACCTCCGGCGCCGGCTGGCCGGCCGCGTTATCCGGGACTGGCTGCTGAAAGGCGGCCAAGTTGGCGCCGCTGACCTCGGGATCCCGCACGCTCGCTCCGCCGCCCTCACCCTCGCCGCAGGCAGCCGCAAGCGGAACCAAGCCAACGACCAATGCCAGGGCCAGGATGCGCAGCGCGAGCGTGGGGGCGTTCTTCCCATTCACCGGTCAGCGCGTCCTCCGGCAGGCGACGTACCCAGCATAGCCTTGGCGCTGCGTGTCAACTCTCCCTCGATCCATCTAGACTTGGTTTTCGGTCCCGGCCAGCCGGGCAACCGCCTCAGCCAGGTCGGACAGGTCCTCGCCGCGGACGAACGCGGCATCCACCTCGCGATACACGTGGGCCGCGCCCGTGTGGAAGTCGGGGGTGACGCCAACGTGGTCAAAGGTGCTGGCGATCTCTTCCATTTCGCCGATCCAGCGGTAAGCGACCGTGGGCAGGCGCCGCATGCCCTGTGTCGCCGCGCCAAGGGCGGCGGCCTGGCTGTGCTCCATTTCGGCGATCAACTCGTCGTACACGTCCAGCCGGCGTGCGGCCACCAGCAGCGCCGTGCGCAGCGCGGTGGTCCCCTTGGTCATGGCCGCGTAGCACATCTTCACGGCCGAGGCCTTGCCGATCTCAGGTCCGACGTCCACCACGTCGATGCCGCGGCCGTCGAGCTCGCCGAGCAGATGGGCCGCCGACCCTGACGCGTAGACGCGCGGTCCCTGCCCGTTGCGCGGCGGTCCGCCCACGATGCCGGCATCGACGAGGGTCACGCCGCTGCAGTGAAGGTCTGACTCCATGGCTTGCACCGTCTGCGGGGCGATCGCGTTGCAGTCGGCCAGCACGGTGCCGGCGCCAGCCGCACGCGCCGCGGCGCCCACCTCGGCGGCCACACCGCGGGCGCGCGCCGGCACCAGGATCGACAGGATCAGGTCGCAGCGCTCGACCAGCGCGGCCAGGTCGGGCACGTCCTCGATGCCAGCGGCCTGTGCGCGTCGGTGCGAGGCCGGGCTGCGTCCCGCAAGGCAGGTCAGGACGGCAAGCCCACTGGCGCGCAGAGCCCCGCCGACGCCCGCGCCCATCTCGCCCGGACTCAGGATGCCAACGGTCTGCACGGCCATGTTCAACTCCTCGGCCTGGAACAGGCAACTCTCGACGCACCACTGCATGATGCCGGAGTGGACCGACCGCGCAGCGCCCGACGCAGCGGCCCGCGGTGTCCGAGCCGGCACGGCGCGGTAGCCCCGCCCGGACTCGAACCGGGGCGCATGGTTTAGGAAACCACCGCTCTATCCACTGAGCTACGGGGCCATGGAACGGCGCCGCCCAGCTAACGATACCGAGCGCCCCTTTACCACGACGCCGTCTCTGCCCGGCCGGGACTAGAACTCAATGTCGAACACAATGCTCACGGACACGCGAACCGTGAAGTCGCCGGGAGAAACCGGCACGCTTGCGCCGCCGGCGTCGAGCGCCATCGCTCGCTCAAGGCGGGGCTCTTGCGGGAAGTCCCCCGTGGTCTCGATGACGTGCCGCACGTTGCCCACGTTGACCCCCAGGCGTTCCGCCAGCTGCTCGGCCTTGGCCATGGCGTTATCCACGGCCGCATCGCGCGCCGCCACTTCCAGCGCCTGCGTGTCCTCCACGCCGAACCTGATGCCGCCGACGTTGTTGACGCCTGCCGCCAGCGCCGCGCCCAGTACGTCCCCGGTCATTTCCAGGTCCCGTACCCGCACCAGGATCTGGCTGACCACGTGGTACAGGAATTCGCCGGTCGGCCCATCGGAGCCGTAGACCTGCTCGACCCACATATTGAAGCTCAATGTCTGGATATCGTCTTCGTGGAGGTCGAGATCGATCAGCGTCTCAATCACGTTGGCCATCGCGGTGGTGTTGTCGACGATGGCGACGGTCGGGTCCTCGTCGATCGTCTGAACCCCAAGCTCGAGGTCCGCGATGTCCGGGGAGGCGGACGCCGCGCCGTCACCACTCACACTGAGGGTGCGCAACGCTGCGGGATACGCGTCTTCACCCGAGGACGCGCCGGCGGTGGCGATAACCGCCGTCAGCGCCAGAACGGCGATAACCAAAGCAGTCCAGACTCGGCGCAGCATATTCAACTCCCTCGGCGGATTCGGCGCACAGCCGTCTCTCCGAGAGTACTCCGGCTCTCGGAAACATCCGTGGAACGCGGCAAAACCTGGACGTGCGGTGGAATCCCGCGCGGGCCGATAGTCAGCGAAGCGCGGGTCGCCGCGATGCGGTCAGCCCAGTCGCCGCGGCGTTAGTCCAACGGCGCTCCCAGGCACAGGCCCGTATCGCGGGCGGCCAGGATCCAGGGGTGGTCCAGCGGCACCGTCTTGCGCTCGCCGGCCACGGCCGCCACGTCCACCAGCGCCGTGCTTTCACCTCGGGCCGCCACCATCACGCCCCTGGCCCCGTCGGCCAGCGCCTCCGCGCCGGCCGTGCCCAGCCGGGTTGCCAGCGTGCGATCGGTGGCGGTCGGCGTCCCGCCGCGCTGCACGTGGCCCAGGATTGTCAGTCGGGCTTCCAGTCGCGTCAGCGACTCCAGGCGGTGTGTGAGCGCCAGGGTGGGACCGGCGAACTCGAACGCCAGCCCGTCGGTTGCCGCCTCGTCCGTCAGGCCCAAAGCCTCCGGGTTCTGCGGTTTCGCGCGTTCCGCCACGGCCACGATGCTGAACCCGTGGCCGCCCACGCTGCGCTGACGGATCGAATCGGCCACATATTCCACGTCGTACGGCAGTTCGGGGATCAACACCACATCCGCGCCGCTTGCCAATCCAGCCCCCAGCGTCAGCCAGCCCGCGTTGTGACCCATCAGCTGCACCACGATGATGCGGTGATGACTGTGCGCCGTGCTGTGCAGACGGTCGATGGCCTCGGTCGCGATGGACAGCGCCGTGTCGAAGCCGATCGTCGTGTCCGTGTGGGCAATGTCGTTGTCAATCGTTTTGGGCAACGTAATGATGTTGAGTCCGGCGTCCAGCAGCCGTTGGGCGCTGGAATGGGTGCCGCCGCCGCCCAGGCAGACCAGCGCGTCCAGGTGCAGGTTGGCGTAGTTCTCGCAGACCTTGGCCGTCATATCGATCTTCTGATCGCCAATCCGCAACTTGTGCGGCTTGTCGCGGCTGGTGCCCAGGATCGTGCCGCCGCGGGTCAGGATCCCGGCCAGCGACTCGGAGTCCAACTCTTCCACCCGGTTCTCCACCAGGCCGCGGAACCCGTCGCGAATCCCCACCACGCGCATGCCGTAGCGCCCAATGGCCGCCTTGCCCACCGCGCGAATAGCCGCGTTCAGCCCGGGACTATCGCCCCCGGCCGTGAGGATGCCAATGCGGCGCGGCGTCACGCCGCGGCCACCCTGAGAGTCCGTCCGCGCATCAGCCGACCTCGCCGTATGCCCCGCCCGACTACGTTACACCGCGCGGGCGCACGTTGCCCGAGGTCGTTCGGCGGATAAACGCCGGTCCGCTTCGATTGGTTGGGACCAATCGGGTCGGCGATTGAGCGGAGATTCCCAGATTCCGGCCTACAAAGCACCCAGAATTGTCGATCCCGAGTGTTCGATAGTCATATTGAATGAACAATGGAGTCGTTTATTATAAGACTCTACGTCGTGATGAAAGCATAAACTCGACATGCTGTTCGCAGCGCCCACGCTTGACGAGCGCGAGCTTGCCGTCTGTGCGCAGTTGGACAGTCTTCGCGCGGCGCTGCGGTATCAGGTCGCCGACGAACGGCGCTGGAGCGGGATGCTGCGGCGTGTCGCGGGTGCCCGGGCCATTCAGGGCTCCAACAGCATCGAGGGCCTGCACGTCACGCTTGACGACGCCGTGGCGGCCGTTGGCGGGGGCGATCCACTGGACGCGGCTCCCCATGTGTGGCCCGCGATTCAGGGTTACCGCGACGCCCTGACGTTCATCTTGCAACTGGC
Organism: Chloroflexota bacterium; assembly: GCA_022820025.1. GTDB lineage: Bacteria > Chloroflexota > UBA11872 > UBA11872 > UBA11872 > UBA11872. Next base: position 33,633 of record JAJEGF010000030.1, on the reverse strand, counting down.
GGACGATCCCAGCTTTGTCTACGACGCGTCGCTGCTGAAGAGCCTGCATTTCATGATGACGAAGGACGACATGCGGAGCGGTCCTGGCCGCTTGCGGTCAGGGCACGTCTACGTGCGCGACGAGCGAACGCAGGAGCTTGTCTACGAGGGTCCTGACGCTCTAGAAGTGCCAAACCTTGTGGCCGAACTCGTCGCTGAGCTTCGCGAGCCGGATGACGCACAACCGGCGGTGGTGCGGGCGGCCATGGCGCACCTGAACCTGGTCATGATTCACCCCTTCCGGGACGGCAACGGCCGGATGGCGCGGGCGCTCCAGTCCCTCGTGTTGGCGCGTGCGGGCGTTCTTGCCCCTACCTTCGCCAGCATCGAGGAGTACCTGGGACAAAACACCGAGGCCTACTACGCGGTGCTGGGTGAGGTTGGCGGCGGCTCGTGGCAGCCATGCCGAGATGCTCGCCCCTGGGTCCGTTTCGCGTTGACCGCGCACTTTCGGCAGATCCAGACCCTGCGTCGTCGGGCCGACGAGGCCGAGCGCCGCTGGGAGTTACTGGAGCGGGAGATTCAGGCTGGGGGCCTGCCGGAGCGATCGATCCCCGGCCTGTTCGACGCCGCCCAGGGCTTCCGCATTCGAAACGCCGTCTACCGCGAACTCGCCGAGGTCAGCCAGGTCGTGGCCGGCCGCGACCTACAGCTGCTGGCGGGCGCGGGGCTCTTGGAGGCGCGCGGGCAAAGGCGCGGCCGCTACTACGTCGCCTCGGAGAAGCTCACCGGTCTCGAAGCGTCGATCCATCGCGACCGTACGCCGATCCCCGATCCGTTCGAGGCCTGATCAGCTCCCGCGCTACGCTGCCCACGCTTGGCGACGGTTGCCGTTCGGCCGAGAGGCGTTGACGCGATGCCGGAGGAAAACCGGTCTGACACCCCCTCGGCCTTGCGAGGCGCCTACGCCTGCGACCTGGCGCCGGATGGCAACGGGCGGGCCTTTGGCGCCTGGGCCGGTACCGACTGGGCCGAGGAGACGCTGTTCGTGGCGCGCTCCAACACCGCGGGCGGCGGCTGGCAGTTCGGGCTGGGTCGGGACGAGCGCGACTTCATGGCGCGCCTGGGCGCCGCGCGCTATCGCGTATACGCCGGCGAACTGGGCGAAGAGGACCTCGCGCCGATCGAGCTAGCCGAGAGCCATACCGTCATTCAGGACCCGGCTGTGGCCGTCCTTGGCGACCAGCGCCTCGTGGTCTGGGGCGAGCGGTTCGACAACCGCTTTGTCGTACGGGCTTGGACCGGCGCCGAGGTCGAGACTGTCGCCTCCACCCCGGCCTCATTGACCCGACCCGACGCCGCCATCGACTCGGACGGGCAGCCCTGGGTCGCCTGGCAGGCCTTCGATGGCGACGGCTGCGCCGTCGTTATGAGCCGACGGTCCGTCAGGGGCTGGACCCCGCCCAGCGTTGCCTCGGTCCCCGGCCAATCGGCCTGGCGGCCGGCCCTCTGCGCGTCGGCCACCCACGGCGTCTGGCTGGCCTGGGACGCCTGGACCGGGCACCACTTTCACGTATTCGCGCGCCGTATCACGCCGGACGGCGCACTCGGCCCGGCGGTGCAGGTCAGCGACCTGCCGCTGCTCGCCATGGACGTGGATATCGCGGTGGACGCGGACGACACGGCGTGGCTGGCCTGGGAGCAATCGCCGCCCTGGGGCTCGAACCATCGGTTCAACGAGACGCGGCAACTGGTGCTGGCGGCGACTGACGCCGGCGGCGATGTCTACCAGCCCCGAATCCCGTGGGGCACCGGGCAGGTCCCGATTCCCATCGAGACCTTCACGCACGTGCAATCGGCCGAGTACATCGTGCCCGTCTCGCCGCGCCTGATCGCGGGGCCACACGGCATCGAGCTGTTCTTCCAGCGCTTCCGCAGCACCGACTACGTGGACTTCGGCTGGCGGCTGGAGCGCATGGTCTACTCCGGCTCGACCTGGTCGGATCCAGAGACCGTAAGCCCCTTCCACGGCACCCCCGACACGCGCTACGGCGTGGCGGCGCTGCCGGATGAACGGCGCGTCGTGGCGCATAACGCCATGGACTTTGCGTCCATGCAGACTATCGAGCGTTGGCGGGCCGGACTGCCGTTCCTCCACGGCGGCGCCTCCCCCGCGAATCGTGAGCGAATCGAAGTCCTGACGCTGGATCCCCCATCGGCCGCCGCAGAGCCCCCGCTGTGCGTTGCCTTCCCTCGCTACGAAGGCGTCCGCGAGGACACCCCGCGGGTCCGCCGCGACGGCCGCACCGTCACCGTCGGAGATCAGACCTATCACCTCTATTGGGGCGACATGCACCGGCACTCGCACCTCTCCAAGTGCATCGCCGCCAACGACGGGTCGCCCGTGCATAACTTTCGCTGGGCGATCGACCACAACCGGATGGACTTCTGGGCGCTCACCGAGCACCTGGAATACATGAGCTACAACGAGTGGCGCCGGGTTGAGGAGACGGTGGCGGCCTTCACCAACGACGGCCGCTTCGAGCCGCTCTTCGGCTTCGAGTGGGGCCTCAATCCCGGTCACACCAACATCTTCTACCGCGACCAGCAACTGGGCGAAGAGCTACGCGCCCTGACGCTCACGTCGCCCAGCCTTGAAGACCTGATGGAGCGCTGGGACACCCGCATGCCGCCCGGCGCGGTTATGGCGGCCCGTCACTACCACGGCCACCGGCAGCCGGACGTATTCGAGGGCTTCCGTCCCACCTGGGAGCCCGCCATGGAGATCATGCAGGCCCGCGGCGACCAGCGGGAGTGGATCGAGACTTTCCTGCGCGAAGGCGCCCGCATCGGCTTCATCGGCGCCACCGACCACGCGCGCTTCTGGCACTTCGCCTTCTGCATGACCGGCGTCTGGGCCACCGAGCCGACCCGCGAGGCGATCTTCGACGCCATCTGGAACCGCCGAACCATCGCCACGTCGGCCAAGATCCTGCTGCACACCGAGGTGTCCGGGATCCCGATGGGCGGCGAGGGCGAGATCAGGGGCGATCCGCGGTTGCGCGTGACGGCCGAATCCGCCCAGCCGCTACGTCAGATCCAGGTCTTCCGCAACGGCGCGCCGGTTCACCGGGAGTCCGTGGACGGGTCCAGCCTGGACTGGACCTGGACCGACCGCGGCAACCCGCGCAGCCAGAACTACTACTACGTCAAGCTCACGGCCGAGACCGTCCACCCGCTCGCCACCCCCGCCGTGGCCTACGCCTCGCCGGTGTGGGTGCATGCCAGCGAGTCCTAGGCGGCGCCGGGTATGACACCCGCTTGCCGACCGATGGGCACGCCGCCAAGCTGAACCGCACCGGTGATTGATGGCTGCCCGAATCGCTGCCGACGTAAGCAAGGAGGTCCAGCATGACCGAGAAGACGACCGGGTCATTCGCAGCCCACGCCAGGGACGCCCGCTGGGGCAAGGACCTTCGGCCCTACTTCGCCTACCGCGACCTGGGAATCAGGGACGCGACCGAGGGTAAGGTGCTGGCCCACATCATTCGCGCCGAGCAACCCTGCGACGGCCCCATGGGCTATCACTCCCACGATCTTGAATTCCAGATGGTCTACCTGATCAGCGGCTGGGCGCGGCTCTATTTCGAAGACATCGGCGAAATCCGGGTGGAGGCGGGTGATGCCTGGTACCAGGCGCCGGGGGTCAGACATGAGGTGCTGGAGTACTCCGACGACTGGCAGGTACTGGAAATCACCATGCCGGCCGAGTTCGAGACCCACGACGAGGCGCGCTAGGTCGAACCGGCGGCTGCGCAGCGTCAGGGCAGGCCCAGGGCCTCCACGGCCTGGTGCAGATCGTTCGGTAGCGGTCCCGCCTGGACGGCTGCCACGCTTTCCTCGATTTCGGCCGGTGTGGCCGCGCCGACCAGGATGGTGGCGACGCTGCGATCAGCTACGAGGTATCGCAGGGTCAGCGTGACCAGCGACAGCTGGCTCTCCTGTTGCAACTCGATGAGACGCGGAACCCGTGCTTGTTCTTCAGGCGTCATATCGCCCGCCCAGATTGGCGCTGTCTGAAGACTCTCCGGGCGGATCGCCGCGAGGCGACCACGACGGAAGACGCCGCCCAACGCAATCGCGGTACCGCGCTCACCGGCCACCGGCAGTAGTTGGTGACGGATGCCGCGGTCGATCAGGCCATAGGCCAGGGCGCTCAGGCAAACATCCACTTCCGCGTCGCCCGCCGCGCGCAAAACGTGCGCCAGGTGGTCCGGACTGTTGCCGCTGATGCCGACGTAACGGCAGCGGCCCGCAGCCCGCGCTTCCTGTAGCACCTGCATCACCGGCGCGTTCACCACGTCGGGCTCGGATTCCAGGTCCACGAACAGGTCGTCGCTCGGCTCGTCCGTCCACCAGTAGTGATGGTCGGCCTCGTGAATCAGGACGATGTCCGCGCAGTCGCGCCGTAGAATCCGCAGGTTCTCTTCGAGCTGCGTGTGCAGGGCGTCAGGCGAGCGAAAGCGGCTGCGCTGCGCCAGGTTGCCCACCTTGGTCGAGACCAGGTGCGGCTCCGGCCGCCCCTGCAGCGCGACGCCGAGAATCGCCTGCGCCACCCCGCTGCTATACGACGGCGCGGTGTCGAAGCAATTGACCCCGAGTTCCAGCGCCCGCTGTACCGTCGCCACGCCCTCGGCAAACGACACGCGCGGCAGCCCGCAGCCCCCCAGGCTGAGGGTGGTCACCTGATCGCCGGTCCGTCCCAGGGGGCGCTGTTCCAGTGCGCTCAAGGGCATGCGCGTTCGCGGACTACGCGGAAGCCGCAAGGTCCGATCGCAGGGCTTACACAAACCCCGATCCGGCTATGTCCGGCGACAAGCATCAAGACGTCAGACCAGATTCGGCCGGTTCACCAGCTTTTTCCGGCTTCATCAGCAGGGCTGGCACGATGGCCACCAGGGCTAGCACGCCCGAAATCATGAAGAGATTCTGAAACACGGTGAGGCCGGCTCCCAGCAGTTTGGCCTGGGTCTCGGCAAAGTTCACACTCAGCGTCACCTCGGCGGTCAGGCTGTAGAAGCGTTCGATTCCCCAGGCGGACAGTGCCGCCAGCCCCAGCGCCATGCCGACCATTCGGGATGCCGTGACCAATGAGGCGGCGACACCCCAGTAGTCGTCGGGCGCCGCGCTCAGGGCGCTGACGCCTATCGGCGGGATGACCAGGCCGAATCCCAAACCGGCCGCTACCAACGGCAAGGTAAGTGGCAGGCCCTCAACGTCTTTGTCCCAGCCGCTCATCAACAGCAAGCCGGTCCCAATCAACGCGAGCCCGACGATGCACACACTTCGCACGCCCGTCCAGCGAAGGACGTAGCCGCCTGCCAGCGCCCCGACCGGAATGGCGGCCGTCAGGCGTACCAGGTTCAGAGCGCTTTCCCAGGTCTCCCGCTGCATCACGGTGTTCGACATGAGGGGCACGCAAACGAGCGTCATGATCAGCGCGATCCCCACCAGGAACTGGGCGATGTTGGACGACATGAACGCCCTGGAGGTGTACAGGAAGGACGCCAGGAGCGGCTGACTGGCGCGTCGCTCCACGGCGATCACGACGCCGACCAGGACGACCGCTGCGGCAAGCATGAGGTAGGGGACGAGAGATTCGCCGGTGAAGATGCCTCGTTGGGCCAGCGCGAATGTGAGGAGCGTGAGCGCCGCGGCGATCGCAAATGCCCCCGCGTAGTCCATCTTCGCCGCGGGATTGGCACGGTTCGGCAAGATGGCCAGCAGCGCAACCAGCAGCAGGCTCTGCGGCACGTCCAGCCAGAAAATCCAGCGCCAGCCGATCCACTCCACGATGGCTCCGCCGTAAATCGGGCCCACAACCGATCCGGCTTCGGCGGAAGCGGCCACGAGTCCAATGGCAACCCCGCGTTTCTCGGTCGATACGGCCGCCACGGCCATCGCCAGGCCTATGGGCACCGTCGCTCCCCCACCCATGGCCTGGATCACCCTGGCGGGCACGATCCAATTGAAGCTCGGAGCAAGCGCCACAAACGCGGATCCGACGGCGAATACCAGCAGCGCCGCCTGGAACATCCGGGTTCGGCCATAGACGTCAGACAGGCGCCCGGCCAGCGGCATGGCCACGGTGTAGCTGATCAGATACCCCGTCATGATCCACGACGCGGTATCCAGGTCCGTGAGGGGTATTTCCAGGTCCACCATGACGCGCGGCAGCGCTGTGACCACCACGGTCTGGTCCAGGGCCGTGGAAAACACCGCCAAACATAAAACGGTCAGGACAACCGGCTGGGACGAGCCCAGCCGGCTGGCACGTGACCTCATGCCGCCTACCGGCCGGCGGTCAGGTCCGGCAGCTCGATCTCGACGGGAACGTTGATGTCTTCGATGGTTATCAGGCGCGATGTCTCTGGGGCGTCGGCGGCGTAGATTCGCCCCTCAAGCCTGATCTGGCGCAAGAGCGCCTGCGTTGGGTCGACCCAAAGAGTCAAGGTCACGTCGTGACCCGGTTCCGCGGTCGTGATGAGATCAGACAGCGCCTCCGACTTGATCAACCCTTGAACGGTGACGGCAGGCGCACCCTGGACAACGTCTTGTCCCGTCAAAGACAAACCTTGAATCACGGCCGGAAGACTTTCGAAGAGCTTGGCAATGCCGGCAAAGTCAAAGGGCACCTGGTCCGGCGGCAACGGGGCCCACGGGGCATCTTTGGAGAGCTTCAAGAAGGCCTGATCTCCGACCTGGACAATCTCGATCTCTACGAATCCAAAGCCGGGGGCCTCTACGTCGACGACCATGTGCAGCTTGTCAGGCGTCTCAATCGAGGCTTCCATCCGCTTTAACATCGTGCCGAAGAACGGGGCTCCCGACTCCGTCTCGTCGACCATGCTGATCTTCGCCGTGGACATGGCCGCAATGTTCTGCCCGACGGCAGCGAGAAACTGGCCCGCCTGCGCCGCTGCCGCATCCGCGGGTCCGGCGGCCGTGGGCTCCGGTGTCGCTTCCGGAGTAGCCGTCGGCTCCGGCATAGGTGTCGGCGTGGGTTCCGGTGTCGGCGTCGGCGTGGGCTCTGGCGTCGGTGTGGGTTCTGGCGTTGGGGTCGCCGGAGGCGCCGTTGTTGGGGCCGGAGTCGCAACCACCACCGGTGCAGGTTCGGGCGTCGGCGCGGCGGGTGTCGGCTCGGGATCGTCCCCGCAGGCCGCGGCCAGGCAAAGGGACGTGATCAACAACACGGCGATTGGGAGACGTCGAACCTGAGTCACGGAACACTCCACTTCATCATTCGCTTAAGCGTCCGGCATCAATCGAGGGGCACCCCTCGTGCGCGCGTCGGCTGGGATTGCGATCCAGGGGCACGCGCCGGAAGTCCAGTGAGGGACCGTATCCGCATTTCCACCAGAGCAGCCGGCGCACTGCTGCAAACGAACCGACACCTCGCTCCCACATCGGTGCGTCGCAGCCACCGTATCAGCCGGAGATTCGTCATTCAAACGCGGCAAGGCACGCAGTAGCAACGCTCGCATACCCCAAGATCTCGTATGCACACGACACACTTGGCTGGAGACTTAACATGGTCATACTGGACAGGCGGAGGCGTCTTAGGAGCGAACCAAACCCTATGATTGCTCCCCACGGAACGATCTGGCGCAGGCAGTGACGCAATGTCGGTGATTGCCGGGCCTGACACGCCCACGGTTTTGCAAGGCGCCTACGCCTGCGACGTGGCGCCGGACGCCGACGGGGGCGCCTTTGGCGCCTGGGCCGGGAGTGATTGGGCCGAAGAGTCGCTCTTCGATCTGCGCACCTCTCACCCGGGCGGGCACTGGCAATTCGCGCCGGGGCATGACGAGCGCGACCTTATGGCGCGCCTGGGCAAGGGGCGCTTCCGGGTCTACGCCGGCCAGCTGGACGCCGACGAACTGAATCCAGTCGAGCTGGCGGAAAGCCGTACCGCAATCCAGGACCCCGCCGTGGCCGCGTTTGGCGACAGGCGCTTGGTGGCCTGGGGCGAGCGCATTGACGACCGCTTCGTCGTGCGGGCCTGGACCGGCGCCGAAGTCGAAACCGTGGCCTCGACCCCGGCCTCGCTAACACGACCGGCTGCGGCCATCGATAGCGATGGGCAGCCCTGGGTCGCCTGGCAGGCCTTTGACGGTGACGTCTGCGTGGTCGTCGTGAGCCGTCGGCAGCCGGACGGGTGGACGCCGCCTAAAGTGGCCTCCATTGTCGGCCATTCGGCCTGGCAGCCGGTCCTTCGCGCGTCGGCCGGCCAGGGTCTGTGGTTGGCCTGGGATGCCTGGACCGGGCACCACTTCCACGTCTTCGCCCGGCGCATCGCTCCCGACGGAACGCTCGGCCCGGCCATTCAGGTCAGCGACCTGCCGCTGCTGGCCATGGATGCGGACATCGCGGTGGATGCGGACGACACGGCCTGGGTGACCTGGGAGCAATCGCCAGCTTGGGGTGAGGATCACCGTTTCAACAAGATCCGGCATCTCGTCCTGGCCGCGATTGACGCCCGCGGCGAGGTCTCCCTGGCCCAAAGCCCATGGGGCGCCGGTCAGGCGCCGATCCCGATCGAGAGCTTCATGCAGAGCATCTGCGCGGAGTACATCGTGCCCGTCTCGCCGCGTCTGGTCGTGGGGCGCGACGGCATTGAGCTGTTCTTCCGACGCTTCCGCAGCCGGCACCAGAAAGACTTCGGCTGGCAACTCGACCGCATCGTTTACGCCGGATCGTCGTGGTCCGAACCGGAGACCGTCAGTCAGTTCCAGGGCATGCCGGACACCCGATACGGTGTGGCGGCGCTGCCGGACGAGCGGCGCGTGGTGGCGCACAACGCCACCGGGTACATCCCCATGCAGACGGTTGAGCGTGCGTCGGCCGGCCTGCCGAAACTTCGCGCCGGCAGCGCGCCCGTTTCGCGCGAGCGCATCGAGATCCTGACAGTCGACCCACCGCCTCCGGCCGAGGAGCCCCCGCTGCGGGTGGAGTTCGCGCGCTATGAAGGTGATCGCAGGCATACCCCGCAGGCCCGCCGCGACGGCCGCACCATCTCCGTCGGCGACCAGACCTACCAGCTCCTCTGGGGCGACATGCACCGGCACTCGCACCTTTCCAAGTGCATGTCGCCCAACGACGGAACGCCGCTGCAGCACTTCCGCTGGGCCGTCGACCACAACCGCATGGACTGGTGGGCGCTGACCGAGCACCTGGAATATATGAGCTACAACGAGTGGCGCCGGGTCGAGGAAACAGTCGCCGCCTTCACCAGCGACGGCCGCTTCGAGCCCCTCTTCGGGTTCGAATGGGGCAACAACCCCGGCCACACCAACATCTTCTACCGCGACCAGCAGCTGGGTGAGGAACTGCGGGCGCTGACGCTGATGTCGCCCAGCCTCGAAGACCTGATGGAACGCTGGGACGCCCGCATGCCCGCTGGCGAGGTGCTGGCCGCCCGCCACTTCCAGGGCCACCGGCAGCCCGACGTCTTCGAGGGCTACCGCGCCGCCTGGGAACCGTCTCTGGAGATCATCCAGACGCGCGGCGATCAGCGCGAATGGATCGAGACCTTCCTTCGCGAGGGCGCCAAGATCGGTTTTCTGGGCGCCAGCGACCACGCCCGCCACTGGCACTTCGCCTATTGCATGACCGGCGTCTGGGCCACCGAGCCGACCCGCGAGGCCATCTTCGACGCCATCTGGAATCGGCGTACCATCGCCGCCTCCGCCAAGATCCTGCTGCACACCGAGGTTTCGGGCATCCCCATGGGCGGGGAAGGCGAAGTCTCCGGCGACCCCCAACTACGAGCCGTCGCCGAGTCCGCCCAGCCACTCCGCGAGATTGAGGTCTACCGCAACGGCGACCTGGCCCACCGCGAGTCCCTGGACACCCACACCCTGGACTGGACCTGGACTGACCGCGGCAACCCGCGCAGCCGCAGCTACTACTACGTCCGCCTGGCCGCCCAACCGGCCCTCCCCCAGTCCACCCCCGCCGTGGCCTACGCCTCTCCCATCTGGGTGCGCCTTAGCAAGCCCTAGTCAGCGAGCGTTGATCGATGTCTTCCCGGCTTCGCCAGGTCTTCAGCTTCCCCAATCCGGTCAATGAAGTGGCGGCTCGAGTCGTGGCCGGCATGGTCGTGGTCCTGTCTCTTGCGATATTGCTGACCGGCCAGTGGTGGTTGGCATTCCTTCTCGCCTACGGATTCTTGGCCCGCGTAGCCACCGGACCTACGCTGAGCCCGATGGGCCAGTTGTCGACCAGGCTCATCGCGCCGCGAATAGCTCAACCGAAGCTCGTCCCGGGACCGCCCAAGCGCTTTGCGCAAACGGTCGGCCTTGCCTGTTCGGTAACCGCCCTGGTGCTGCACTTCGTCGCAGGGTTGTCGGTAGCGGCAGGCGTCGTTGTCGCCCTGCTCGCCGTCTTCGCGGCGCTCGAGTCACTCCTGGGCTTCTGCGCCGGCTGCTTCGTCTTCAACTACCTGATGCGCTGGGGCCTGATCCCGCAGTCCGTCTGCGAAGCCTGCGTCAACTTCGACCCGGCTCGACATTAGACGTTCCATAGCCTTCAAGGCGGACTAACGGGTCCCTACAGGCTTCAGTATCGGTTCGCCAGGTTTGTACCGCGCTATTTCGGCTTGCGGGCATGGATGAAGTACATGGGTGTGAAGATGCCCAGCCGGCCCGCCTCCGCGAGCGCAACCGCGCAGAGATTCAGCTTGTTCAAGACGCGAACGGACCCCTGCGGCACGATGCGGAGTTTCTCCAGCACTTTGAGCGTATTGGTAGTGACCAAACGTCCGTTCCTTGAACTTCGAAAGCTTGCCAGGGATATACCCGAACCGACCAGAGGCTGGTACCAGGGAATAGATGGACCGGTCGGTACCGCAAGATCTTGTGTTCGTAACACCTCGAACCCGACGGTCCGCAGTGCGCTATCGATGGTCTGGCGATCGTCGAGTTCCAGTATGCCGCCCCCCAACTCGATGTCGGCCTTGAGTTTGAGGTGGATCGGATCTTGGGCACTAAAGCGATCGGTCAAACTGAATTCGTAGGAACCGAAGTGCGCGCCCGGCTTAAGCAGACGAAGTACCTCGCCAAAGATACTGAGCTTGTCCGGTGCATGGCATAGCGCCTCGATGGCGTAAACCGCGTCGAACGAGTCGTCTGGAGCATCGACGTGCAGGAAGTCGCAGTGCCTGTACTCAGCCAGATGCGTCAACTCCGCTTCTTCCGTATATCTCCGGGCGTGTTCGAGTTGATAGGCATTGCTATTGACACCGACGATCTTTGCGCCGGAAAAACGGGCGATCTCCCGCAGCGGCCCGCCAACGCCGCAGCCGAGGTCGGCGACGACCATTCCAGGTCTCAGCCCGAGGGCGTGTGCCATATAGTGCTCGTGGCGAGCCAGTGATGCCTTGAAGCTCTCTCCGGGGACGCGCGGGGCAAAGTGAAACGACCGGCCCCAGCCGTACTCGTAAAAGTCCGTGACGAGGTCATAGTAGAGATCGTTGAACGTCTTGTAGTCACTGTTCTCATTCTCTGTTGCGCCGCGCTTGGCGTTCTTGAAATGCTCTTCGTATTTGCAGACTGAAGGCTCAACGCCGGAGGACTTCTCTGCGTCCTTCAAGACGTCGGAGAGTTTCCCACGCATCACAGTGTTTCCAGGTGGGCAACTAGCTCATGTATATTCGTTCAGCATATCAGAACGAATGCATGAATCTCCACAGGTCTCGTCTATCCAATGGTCACGCGGTGTCGTCGTACGCTCGGATTCCGGCGACGAAGTGATTGTCTCCCGCCTTTGCCCGCACATCTCCACTATGTAGCTGGCATGGCACGCCACGTGACCGAGGCCCGATTAGAGGCATTGATAGATGGACGGCTGCACGGCCGTATAGGCTGCGTGGGCCGCCGTTAGATTGGGCCGAGTCTCCTGACGACCACTTTTCCCGCCAAAGTTGTAGCCACGAATCCCACGGTGAGTCCCGCAATGAGAACGCCCCACTGCTCCCAGCCCAGCGCCGCTGTCTTGAACGTTGTGCTCCCGACTGGCGTGTAGACAATGATGACCTGCAGCAGAAGGCTCACGCTCACCGCGGCCCACAACCACTTGCTCGTCAGCAAGCCAACCGCCCGACCTCGCGCTGGACGATGATCGGCTCCTCGTGGGGCGTCTGGACCTCCGCTGCAATCAGGCCCAATTCGGTCTGCATTCCGGTGGCAGTGACCAGCAGCCGGCCGCGGCCACGCACTACGACCGTGCCGCTGTAGACCATGCACACGTGGTCGGCGAGCGCGGCGCCCGCGGGCGCCGCGTGGGTACGCTTCGATGCGGCCGCACTCTCGCCGGTGAGAGCCGACTCGTCGACCCGCAGGTCGACGCTGCGCAAGAGGCGTCCATCGGCCGGAATGCGCGCACCCTCTGCGAGGAGCACGACGTCGCCGGGAACCAGCAGGCTGGCATCCACCTGGTCGGGTACTCCGTCTCGCAACACCGTCGCGGAGGGGGCGCCCGGTCGACTGAGCGACTCGATTCCCCTGTTGGCCCTGTAGTTCTGTGTGAAGCCCAGTTCCGCACTGAGCAGCACGATGAGGCCGATGCGTCCCGCGTCTATCAACTGGTCTGAATCGTCCGCGATGTACGCGACACCCACCAGCACCACGGCGGATAGGGCTTGATGTAGCCCGGCCCGCGCAAGGTCTCGTTGACGGGCGGCCACAGAAGCCGACCGATACCCTCCTCTTCGCGAACGAGTTCAGCCTCGGCCGACAGCAGCGCCTCGCGTGCGCGGTCCTCGTCAGCCGCTCCCGACAGAACGCTCCACGACTGAGCGACTGCGTCGATGCGACATTCTTCGGACTCGCGTGAGCCCCAGGGACGACCGTCGTCATCGTTGGCGCGCCGGTACCTGGCTCCGTCCCAGCCGCTCGCTTCGATCGCAGCTTCGAGGTCACTCGCTCTGCGGCGCCAGTGCCCGGCCAGATGCGATTCGCCCCGGCACTCGTAAAGCGCCACGAATCCCTGCATCGCGGCAATCGCGAACCAACCCAGCCAGATGCTTTCCCCCGCCCCGCGGGCCCGGACACCGTTCATCCCAGCGTTCCAGTCTCCGGCGCCCATGAGCGGGAGGTCATGCAGACCGCGGGTCACGCCCCGTTCGAGGGACCGCTCGCAGTGTTCGAACAGCGATCCCGGCGTGGAGTTCTCGCAATGCGCATAGCGTTCATGTTCTCCAGGAGCCAGCGGCGCTCCGGCCAGGTAAGAATCGCGCTCGTCCAGAACGGAATCGTCCCCAGTGGCCCGCACGTAGGCCGCCGTCACGGATGTCCAACTGTAGGGATCGTGTGCGGAAGCCTTGGACCGCCTTGGTGCGTTCTCCTGCAAGGGACGCAAGCGATCAGAACGAGGCTTCGCCGACCGTATCGCGGTCGTATCGCCAGGCGACGACCCTCGCCGTGTCGGACGTGTCGGCTCCCGGACGGTCGTTGCTGAGCCAGGTGGGAAACATGCCGGCGCCCCATCCGCTCAGGTGGAGCGATGCCACGTACGCGGTGACGGCAGACTGCGGCTCGGAAGTGCGGAAGAAACGCACGAACGGGCCGCTCAGCCCCTGCCCCTCGAGCCGCCCCACCCGGCGAGTTGTGCGGTAGGGCATGCGGGATTCGAACCCGCGATCTCCGCCTTGAGAGGGCGGTGTCCTAGGCCGCTAGACGAATGCCCCGTGCGGACCGAAGCCCGACGCCGCCTATGCTACGAAACTTGACCGCGCCCTGGCCCGCCGCCGGCGCTCCGTACAATCGAAGCAGACCTGCGCATGACAATGCCGCCTCATGTTTGAAAGCCTGACCGAGCGCCTGTCCGGCGTCTTCGGCAACCTCGGCCGCCGCGGCCGCCTGTCCGAAAAGGACGTGGACGCGGCCCTGCGCGAAGTCCGCATGGCGCTGTTGGAAGCCGACGTCAACTTCCGCGTCGCCCGCCAGTTCGTCGCCTCGGTGCGCGAGCGCGCGGTTGGCCGCGAGGTCACCCAGAGCGTCACCCCCGCCCAGCAGGTCACCAAGATCGTCCACGACAACCTGGTGGAACTGCTCGGCGGCGAGACAGTCCGTTTGGCCACGGCGCAACGTCCCCCGTCGGTCATTCTTATGGTCGGACTCCAGGGCTCGGGCAAGACCACCGCCGCGGCCAAGCTGGCGCTGGCGTTTCGCAAGGACGGCGGACGCCCGCTGTTGGTGGCCGCCGACACCTACCGGCCGGCCGCCATCGCCCAGCTGCAGACCCTGGGCAAACAGATTGACGTGCCCGTACACCAGCAAGGCACCGGGCCCAGTCCCGTTGACATCGCCGGGCGCGGCCTCGAACTCGGCGTCAGCAACGCCCACTCGCACGTGATCGTCGACACCGCCGGCCGGATCCAACTGGACGACCGGATGATGGACGAGATCGAACAGATCTCCCGCGCGGTCAAACCGGTCGAAACTCTCTTTGTGGCCGACGCCACCACCGGCCAGGAAGCCGTCAACGTCGCCCAGGCCTTCCACGCCCGCACCCCGCTGACCGGGCTGATCCTCACCAAGATGGACGGCGACGCGCGTGGCGGCGCAGCGCTCTCTATTCGGACCGTGACCGGGATCCCGGTCAAATACGTCGGCACCGGCGAGCAAATCGAACCGCTGGAGGTCTTTCATCCCGACCGCATCGCCTCCCGCATCCTCGGCATGGGCGACGTGGTCACGCTGGTCGAGCGCGCCGAAGAGGTCGTCGATCTCGAGCGCGCCGAGGAACTGCAATCCAAGCTCCGCAAGGCCACCTTCGGCCTGGACGACTTCCTGGAACAGCTGAACCAGGTGCGCCAGATGGGCCCGCTCAGCCAGGTGCTGGGCATGCTGCCCGGCATGGGCGCCATGGCCAACAAGGCCGAGGTTCAGGCCGCGCTGGACGGCAACGTGGTCGGGCGCTTCGAGGCCATCATCCTCTCCATGACCCCCGCCGAGCGCGCCAATCCCGACATCCTCAATGGCAGCCGCCGCCGCCGCGTGGCGCTCGGCAGCGGCACCTCGGTCCAGGAAGTCAATCAGCTCCTCAGCCAGTTCCGGCAGGCGCGCCAGGTCATGCAAATGATGAGCTCCGGCCGCATGCCCGCCGGCCTGCGCAACCTCACAGGACTTTAGACAGCGGTACCCGGCGGCCGCCCTATGCCTCAGCGAGTTCGGACATGAGCTCGACATTGGGGACCAGATGGCCGTCGCGCTCGACCAGCAATTGCTGATCGAGCAGCAGGCGCAGGTCACGCTGCACGGTGCGCCGACCGGTCCGTCCATACGCCAGGGCCACCAATACGTCGGTCGCCATCTGGTGGTCAGGCACGCCGCGCAGCGACTGCTCCGTCAGTCGCCGGATGAGGTCCAGCATTCGTGCCCGCCGTTGCTGGCCAAGTCGGGGAACCGCTTCGAGCCGTTCCTGCGCATAGTCGCGGAACGTCATAACGCGAACCATCGCCAACAGTTCGCTGCGGACCGTCGCCAGTTCGTCCGCCAGTCCCTCCACGGCGAACAGCACGAAGTTCGTCAGGTCGCCGCCGGACTGAAACATCGCCGCCGTCAGCGCGTCAATGTATTCGTGGTGGTGCTCGTAGTAGAAGTTGGCCAGGGAGTAGAAACCGAAGGCGTGGATACCGGCGCGGCAAAGCATGAAGCTCTCGACCGCGCGCGAGGTGCGCCCGTTGCCATCGCCGAACGGGTGGATACTCACGACGTAAAAGTGGGCGAGCGCCGCACGGGCGATGGGGTCCCAGTGCAGCGCCTCACCCTGGTTGAACCAGCGCACGAACTCGGCCATCAGGCGGCGGACTTCCTCGCCGGTAGCCGGCGGGCGGTAGTTCCCGACGGTCACGGCATGGCTGCGGTACTCGCCCGGCACGTTTCCCGGGTAGCGGAGGCCGTCCGTCGTCAGTCGGTGGATTTCCCTGATCAGCGCTTCGTCGAGCGGCCGCCCCAGATCGGTCCTCACGGTCCGCTGTACGAACTCCAATGCGGCTCGGGCGTTGCGGGCTTCACGCTCATCGCGCGCCCGGCTGGTCGGTAGCACTGGCCGGTCCGGGGCCGCCGCCAGCACCGCCAGCGCCTCGTCCTCGGAGATGCGCGTGCCCTCGATGGCAGTCGTGCCCCGCACGGCGCGCGCGAGGTTGAGCGCGTTGAGACGCCTTCGCACGCCAGCGGTGACCGGAATGCCGCGAATCGTCTCGGCAATGGCGCGCGAGCGCTCTACCGCCCGCACCAGCCGCGGATCTCCGGCGCGAACCCGGACATTGAAATGGATATCCCACTGAGGCATCGAATCCTACAGCCTTCACGACACTAAGCGCGACAATGTCGCATCCGTCGTCGTACAGTTGAACTACAAAGCAAACCTGTTGAACACACGATATTGCGCGACAATATATCCGTCAATGTCAATGTCATTGTCGTCCTGAACCTACCCTATCCCCGCCAGCGCCTCCTCCAAATACTCACGAGCGTCAGCATCCAGCGCTTGCCAGTAGTTGAGGGTGAAGAGGGCAAAGGCCAGGCCGTTGGTGGTGTGAATCTCGGCCGCATCGGTGGCGTCGCGCTCGGCCAGTTCGAACCAAAAACCGCCGTCCGGCGAGGCCAGGTGCCGGAACATGGCCGCGACGCAGCGGCGGGTGGACTCAACGGCCTCGGTTCGGCGATGCGGGTTCCGCCGTCCGTACTCGGCCAGCAGGTGAACGGCGTCCATATTGGCGCACATGCCGCCGTCGTGAAACAGGCCGTCGGGCCGCCGGCAGGCGAGGGTGGCGTCGATCATCCGCTCGATCTCCGGCTCGTCCACGCTAAGCGGCCACAGCAGGTTCAGCGCCAGGTTGCGGTGGCCGCGCATGGCCCAGCCCGGTTCAACCCCCGGCCCCATGCCAATGAAGCCGGTGGACCAGTCGCGGCGCGCCTCCATATAGGCAAGCACCTGCCGGCTCTGATCGTCCAGATCGTCAACGCCGTCGCAGCCCGCGAACCGGGTGTAAAACCACAGGTACTGAAACGCCGCCTTGGCCGCCGAGCGCGGATCCTTTGCCCAGGCCTCGTCCAGCCAGGGCCGCCAGGCCTCGTCGCCCACCGGCACCCAGGGCAAGTCAGACAGGCGATCCAATCCACGCGGAAACGGCCGCGCGGGCTCACCCAGAACCTCGAATCCAATTCGCACCACCGCGTCAAAGTGCATCCGCCAGGTGCCCGGCCCGCCGCCGATCTGGGTCGATGTCGGCTCATACATGCCCAACTCGGGGTTGTACGCGGCCTGCAGCGCCTCTAGCGCCCGCGGCCGTGCGCGCTCGATCGCATCCTCCGCGCCCACCTGCCGCAGGGCCACCAGCGCCCAGACGGTGGTCTCGATATCGGCCGGGGCGCCCGCCTGCGGATTCTCGCGGAACGGCAGCGGATCACCCGGCCGCGCTTCAACACTCGCCACATATCGAACGACCCGGTCCCGCAGCCAGCGCGGCGGATTGTGCAGGCCATCAGACTGCGTGATCAGGGGCGACTGGGCGACCCGATCCGCTAAGCCGTCCATGTCCGCCGGCATCTTCCAGTTCCTCTCGTCGGCGCCGGAGCTTCAGCCTTCGCGGACGTACTCCAGCATCCCGTCCCGATCCATCCCCTCCAGCCCCATATCCGCCAACGTGCGGCGGTTGGTATCCAGCGGCTCGTGCAGAACGGTGAGGCCCAGGGTGATCACCGCGTCAATCACCGGCGTGGGCACCTCCAGGGCGTCGCCCAGGCCGGACCAGGCCCGGAGGCCGAAGGGCACGTCCTCCGATAGCCAGCGGGTATCCAGTTGGCCCGGCGCCTTCAGGGCCGTGAGCATCTGGCTGCCGTTGATGGTGGCCCAGAGGTCGGGCGGATCGGCTTGCGGACCGAAACCGGCCGCGTGGAATGCTTGGGCGGCGTCGGGCAACTGGTGGCCGAGGGCGGCGGCCACCGCCCGGCGCTCCGAATCCAGCGCCATGATGGCGTCCACAACCCCGGGGGTTACGCCTTCGTCGTAGAAGTAGAACTCGCCGCGCGAGCGCTCGATGCGTCCCGCATTGAGCAGCACGCCCGGCGGATGCACCACGGGGTTCATGGCGCCCAGGCCGCAGGCAAAGACGTCCGGCAGGGCAACAATTCCTGGAAAGAACCGCTCCAGCGCCGCATGCACGCGCCCGGTGGCCGAGGCCGGAAACACGCCCAACCCCATGTGCGGAACCACGCCCCAGATCGTCGCCTCCGCGGGACCGGTCTTGCGGCAGACGTAGGGCGCCGTGTCCGTCTCAGCCACGGGAATCGGCGGCGCACCCGCTTCACGCAGGATGCGCGCCACTTCCAGCGCGCCCAGCGTGCCGGGCATCAGGGTCAGCGTCTGATCGTCGCGCAGGTGCGGCGCCAACGCCTCGGCCCACGGCGCGTGACCGTACGCCGGCACGATGACCAGCAGCGTGTCCGCGGCCGCCGCGGCCGCCGCGATGTCGTCGGTGATGTCGGCAATGCGGGCTGCGCCAGTGTGCGCGACGCCCAGCAACTCGATCGTCCGCGACGAGCGCACCGGCACAATGGCTTCGGGAAACACTGGCAGCTCGCCCAGGGTCACCGAATGCCCCGCCAGCGTCAGGTTCGCCGCCACCGCGAAGCCGGTATTCCCGGCCCCCAGCACCGTTAAGTCCGTAGCCACGCAATCCTCCCCACCGTCCCGCAACCACGCGCCAAGCCTACGGCGCGGCGGTCGGAAGACCCTTCCGCGGGCAGAATGTGCTGACCGGGGACCCAGCTGACACCTGTTCGGAGACATGGTTTACACATCCAGGACTGAAACGGGCTGGAAGAATGGGTGATTTGGCCTGTTTTGTGCTATATTGGTCGAAATAGGTTGCAAAGGGTTGATATGCGCGGGCATGAAGCCGTGACCCAGACCGTGGCCGCATCAGAGGCAAAGCGGAACTGGAGCAAGGTCATCAACCGGGTGGTCAGTGGCGAGGTTCGCTTCGTAGTGGAGAAGCACGGCGCTCCGGTGGCCGGGATCGTCTCGGCCAGTGACATTGAGCGCCTGGCTGATCTGGACGCGAAACGGGAACGCGACTTTGAGATTCTCGAGCGTTTCGGCAGAGCGTTTCGTGATCAGACGACCGAGCAGATCGAGGAAGCCGTAGCTCAAGCGGTCGCCGAAGTGCGAGCCGAAAGTCGACGCAGGGCGGAGCGTCAACTTGCGCCTGAGTGATTCGCGTGGTCGCGGACACAAACGTCCTGGCGTCGGGCCTTGCCGCCTACCACGCTGAGGCAAGCCCGGCAGCGCTTATCCTCAACGCGTGGAGATACGGCTCTCTCGAGCTCGTGGCCTCTGCACCGCTCACGGCCGAACTGCGACGGACGCTTGCCTAACCGTACTTCGGGCAGAAGCCGCTACGTCTGCCTGGTTGTGAAGCGGCAAAGGACATACGGCTTCATTCTCACCGGCTATCTGGCGCGCAGCATCAAGGGAGCATGAGCAACAGAAAAGTGTCCGTCTGGTACGACCACGAAGGCGACATGCTGGAAGTCCTGTGGGCGTTCAGGGAGGGGTATTTCACCCCCACCGACGACGACCGAATTCTCAAGCGGCTGGACGACGACGGCGAGGTGATCGGGTTCCTGATTCACGAGATGAGCACGCTGAAGCAGCCGAGCCCGGTCGAATTCGAGCTGGCATCCGAGTCCCCGGCCAATGACGTGGCGAACGTCACGGTGCGGCAGGCGGCCGTTGAGTTGGGCGTTTCGGAGCGGCGGGTGCGGCAGCTGGCCGGAGACGGCCGGATCCAGGGAGCGTCAAAGATTGGATCGGAGTGGCTGATCCCCAGGCTGGTGACGCTGGTTCCAGGAAAGCGCGGTCCCGTCGGGATTGCAGGGCGGGCGGACTCGACGTCGGGTTAGGCCCAAGTCCGTCGCCGTATTGCGGCGAGATGAAAGCTGATCGCCTCGACCGCGAGTTGGAGGATGAGCCCGAACGTCGTCGGACAGCAACGCTTAGGTCGCGCGACGAATCAGCTCGACCAGCATGATCTTGGGCACCGGATCGTCCGGCAGATGCGGGTCGCCTGGGTCGGGCGGAACGTCCACCAGGCTGCGCAGCAGGAACCCGGCCTGCCGAAACGCCGCCACCCACTCCTCGAAGGTTCGGTAGTAGAACGGGACTTCAAACTCGACCTGGTCTGTGCTGAACGTCTGGGAGAGCGTTCCTGACGCGAAGTACACCTTCACCTTGCCGCGTGCGGCGAGCGCGTAGGGATTGTTCATCGACAACAGCAGGCGACCTTCGGGCTTGAGGGCGTCGGCAATCCCACTAAGGACACCTGTCAGGTCCTCGCAGTCGTCGAGCATCATGTTCGCCGTCGCCAGGTCAAACGCGCCTTTGTGGGAAGGCAGCCCCTTGCCCAGGTCCCCCTCCACGAACTCAATCCCGTGCCGATTCCGCGCCTCGAGTTCCCGTGCGTACTCCAGGAGCCGCGGCGAGATGTCCACGCCCACGACCCGTGCTCCGTGGCTCGCGAACAGGCGCGCCACGTGACCTTCGCCGCAGCCCGCGTCCAGGACTCTCGTGCCGGATACGTCGCCTGCCATCTCGAGGAGGCCACGAGCCAGGTGATCGAGGAACCGTCGCAGCGAACCCGACCGGGTTTGCGCCGCGTACCAGTCGGCAATCGGGTCGTAGGCGGACATCAGATCGTTGGGCTCGTTGCCAGGCCCGACCAATTCGGATCGCGGGGCTCAAACGGCGCCCACTCGAACTCGATACTCCAACGCGCGAACCCGGAGAGCGGCCCCCCGCGGTCGGTAAGCACGCAGATGCCCTGGTACCACGGGCCGGGTCCCTCGCCCGGCAGGTGGCCGGAGCTACGGACGACCAGCGCCTCTCGGCCGTTGGGGAGCGCGGTGCGAAGCAGGGTGGGGCCCGGGGTATGGCCGCAGAGAATCAAGTCGGCCGAGGCGACGGTCGCGTGGGACAGCGCGGCGTCAATCTCCTCGGCGGTGAAATCCGGCGTGAACGCCGGATTCGTGTCCCAGGTCGTGGCGAACGGGTTGCCGGGCATGCCGTGGCAGACGTAGACATCGCCCTGCCGCGCCCCATCCAGCGATAGCTCGGCAGGCAACGCTCGAAGCCACGCAAGGTCCGCGGCACTGAGTTTCGCCTGCCCCTTCTCGATCAGCGACAGGAAGTACTCGGGCGAGTCAGGCCGCCGCCGCCGTTCGGCCACCGTCGCCATCCATCGCGGCGTCGCCCAATCGCGCAAATACGCCTCGTTGTTGCCGTAGATGACCTCGACGCCCTCCGCGCGCAGCAGCTCGATCGTCTCGACCGGCGGATCCGGCGAAAACGGCGATGTCAGGAAATCGCCACAATGCACGATCAGGTCGGGCGCATGCCGCCGGCACGCCCCAAGCGCCGCCTCCAGCCCGGGCACGAAACCGTGGGTGTCACCAATCAGGCAGATCCGCACACGGCGCACCGGAGGTGGAATCAGGCACGGGAGCGAGCGTAGCGCCCCCGCCGCATGCCCCACGATCTACGGGCCGGTCCGCCAGTTTCATTGACAGCCCCTGCGTCGACGCTGCGCGCGGGATCACGGTGGCAGGCAAGCTGGCGTTCAGCAATTCGTTCTACCGGACGGAGTGGAATGGCAGCATCGCCCATCCAGGCCGTGTTCTTTGACATCGACGACACGCTGATTGATGACGCCGCGGCGACTCGAGCGGGCGCGCTGGGCTTGTTCGATAGGTATAGGGATTGGCTGGGCGGGTGTGACGAACGGCTTATGCAACGCTGGATCACATTGCTGGACCACCACTTCGAGCGCTACCTGCGCGGCGAGACCTCGTTCATCGGCCAACGCCGCGCACGAATTCGCGATCTGTTCGGACTGACACCGGATCAAATGCCCGACGCCGAAGTCGACGCCATCCATGCCGTCTACCGTGAGTTCTACGACGGGGCCTGGCGGCTTTCTCCCGATGCAGTCGAAACCCTGGACGCCTTGGGTGGGTTTCGCCTTGGAGTCATCAGCAACGGGTCGTCAACGCAGCAGCGTCAAAAGCTCGCGTCGGTCGGCATCCGGGATCGCTTCGCTGTCGTGATGATCTCCGGGGACATCGGCGTCGCCAAGCCGCAACCGGAGATCTTCCAGGCGGCCTGCGACGCCGTGGGCGCATCACCGTCGGACTGCATGCACGTAGGGGATCGATTGGACGTGGATGCGCTTGGAGCCCGCGACGCGGGGCTGACGGGCGTGTGGTTTGACCGAAGCGGCAAGGGTGGCGAGCCGCCAGGCGTTTCCACGATCGCGCGGCTCAGCGAACTGCAGGCGCTGGTCCTGCGGCGCTGACCGCCGGCTACCAGACGCCAATAGTCCTGAGCAGGTCGGCCGCGAGAGGAAGGGGCCGGGACTCGCGGCCGGTGATCCGGATCGACGTCTGGACGTCCGAAGCGAACCGAATCAGATCGCGAGCCTTTAGTGCTGCCTCTGTGCGTCCATTGAAGTACCGTCCCCACCAGGCCTGCTTGACGACTCCGTTCAGGCTCTCCAGCGAGCGCCCGCCGGCCAGCGCGGCCGCGGCGCGCTTGGGCCCGATGCCGCGTACGCCCGAAATGTTGTCCGAGGTGTCGCCGACCAGGGCCATGTAGTCGCACCACTGCCAGGGCTCGACGCCGAAGCGCGTGCGTATCTCAGCGCCATCCACGATCTGGTCACCGCTCTTGCGCATCGTGTTGGCGATGACGACGTGGTCCTCGATTAGCTGATAAAAGTCCCGATCGGTGGACACGATCACGCGGTACCGGGCCGCGCCGGCGCCGCGCACCAGGTGGGCCATCACATCGTCCGCTTCGGCGCCGGTCGTCTCTTCAAACTGAAGGCCGATGGTCCGCAAGCCCTCATAGAGGGTCGGCAGCCAGGCCAGGTGGGAATAGTCCGCGCCGGCTCGGTTCGCCTTGTAGTCCGGCGCCATCTCCACGCGAGCGTCCGTTGAGCCTTCCCCATCGAAGACCACCACCGCCTCGCAGGGCATCAAGCCGTGGATGGCTTTCCGAAGCAGAGCAAAGAAGCCGAACGCGGGCGTCACGTCCTCGCCTTCGCTGTCCCGGATTCGCGCCGGGAATCCGTAGGCGGCCCGCCAAAGCAGGTTCATGCCGTCAACGACGACCAGGGGTGGGGGATTGGCCTGCGGACGTTGGTGCGCTGAGATCCGGGGCTCGCTCGCTCGCGCGGCCAGGGGCGTGGCTTGGATAGTTTGCGCGATCAGTAGGGCGACTTCAGATCGTCGAACATTGGAAAGTGCCTGACGTTGGTGGTCAGAAGGTCGGCATCAAGGAGAAGCGCCGTGCCGGCGATGAGATAGTCAACGTCATCGATGCCCTGG
This sequence comes from Chloroflexota bacterium, assembly GCA_022820025.1. GTDB lineage: Bacteria > Chloroflexota > UBA11872 > UBA11872 > UBA11872 > UBA11872. The sequence goes on along the minus strand of JAJEGF010000030.1, from coordinate 10,201 downwards.
TAGGCCCGACGATATTTCCGGGCCAAAGACCCGGCCGCGCGGACTATGGGCTCATCGACCGGCACCCATGTGAGCGCTGCGAAGAAGCGCTCCATGCGGTCCCGTTCGTGATCGCGCACGCCCGCCAGCAACTCAAAACGTACGACTTCGCTGGCGGCCACCGTTTCGCCCGTGGTGATCAGGCTAAGCAGGAGTGTGCTGGAAGCCTCGACTCCACGCAGATGGTCGATGGCTACCGAAGAGTCCAGTAGCTTCATTCAAGACCGAGTTTGCGCAACCGTTCATTGAGGTCACCGCGGATAGCGTCCACGTACTCGGCGCCGGTGAATGGGCGGTCGGACCACAGACCTGCGGTGGCTTTTATCGCCAGCAGCTTGTCCGCCGTCGAGACTGTGCCAAAGGTGCGCCTGACCGCGCGCCGGATCAACTCGGACCGCGACGCGCCGGTGGCGCGGACGGCGCGCTCCAGGAGCTCGAGCTCTTCGTCGCCGAGATAGACCTGTGTTCGACCCATGACGCTACTATACACCATGTGGTGTCTATCGCTCGCCTTGGCGCTGCGGCCGTTGCGAGTGCCGGGACGGTGAGCGTGGGGGGGCACGGAAGTCGATCCGGCAAGGGCATAGACTTGGCGCGGGCGGCGATCAGCGGGCGGCGGCGTGGCCGCGTCGGCTGGTATCAAGTCTCTCGAGAGTGTCGATCATGGCGGTAGCGAAGCGGCTGCTGGCGTTCTTCCTGGTGGCTATCGGTGTCACCGTGGCCGTGAACTTCATCCTGACGCCGGTGTACAACGACGGAACCACCGACTACCCCATCTGGCGCGTCCTGAACTGGTTCATGGTGGCCGCGGCGATGGTAATCCTGGTGGTTGGATTCCAACGGCGACGCGACCCGGAACGCTCGGACGTCACCCCCGTGGAATACCTGCGGGGCAGCTTCGCCTACTACGGGGCCATCGTGCTGGTCATGCTGATGCTGTGGGAGTGGTACTGGACGCTGAATCCCTCCAGCGAGACCGGCGATGCGGTGACGGCCCACCTGATCTACTTCCCGCTGGTCAACGCGCTCTTCGTGGTGCTGGCCCTGGCCACCGGACGTCATCTCTGGAATGAGTCCGGCGGGTAGCTGAACTGAGGGTTGCTGCGCCGTCCGCCGGCTGATGCGTTACGGTTCGGCGACTTGACCGTGCGAGGCCGCTCTTCAATGTCCGACGATTCGTTCCGCGTTGCCCTGACCGACGGCCTGCGCCACGAGCGCGTCGTTGAACACCGCCAGCCGCTGGACGCTATTGGCGCCACGCTGGACGTGGTGCCGGCGCCGACCAGCGACGAGGAAGCCGTGGAGCGTTTTTCCGGCTACCAGGGCGTCATCTATTCGCACGGGCACTACCGCCTGCATACGTTCGACGAGTTGCCCGACCTGCTGGGCGTGATCGCGCCGACGGTGGGCGTGGACCACGTGGACATCGAGGCGGCAACGGCGGCCGGCGTGGTCGTGGGCAACATTCCCACCTTCGCCACCGAGCAGACGGCCGACACGGCGCTGTACCTGATCCTGGGGGCGGTGCGTCGCATCCCGCGAATCCTCAACGAGTGGGAGGCGGGGCACCGCAACATCGCGGAGTGGGAACGCCGCGTCGACCACATCGGCGACATGCGCGCCAGCACCCTGGCCTTGATCGGCCTTGGCCGGATCGGCCGCGCCGTGGCCGCGCGCGCCCAGGCCTTCGGCACCCGCTGCATTGCCTACGCGCCCACCGTCTCCCCCTGGGAAGCGCAGGGCCTGGGCGTGGAGCTGGTGGACCTGCACGAGGCGTTCGAACAGGGAGACATCGTTTCAGTGCATTTGCCCTACACGCCGCGCACCCACCATTTCGTCGACGCCGACCTGCTGGCCCGGATGAGATCCACCGCCGCGCTGATCAACGTCTCTCGCGGACCGATCGTGGATGAAGCGGCCCTTGTGTCGGCGCTGGAGTCCGGCACCATCGCGGCCGCCGGCGTCGACGTCTTCGAATCGGAACCTCCGACCCCCGACACCCCGCTGATCAACCTCCCCAACGTCATCTGGACGCCTCATATCGGCGGCTCCACCTCCGTCAGCGTCCACCGCGTCGGCCAGGGCTCCGCCGAAGAAATGGCCTGGATCGCCCAGGGCTACTGGCCCCGCGACACCGTCAACCCCGAAGTCCAACCCCGCCACCCCCTCCGCCGCCGAGGCTATCCGGAGCGGTCGTGAGCGCGGACCCCATCCGCTGGGGAATCTTGTCGACGGCTCGGATTGCGCGGCGGTCGGTGGGGCCGGGGATTCGGAAGGCTCGGAACGGAGTGCTGGGGGCGGTGGCGAGCCGGTCGCTGGAGCGGGCGCGGGGGTTCGCGGCGGAACTCGAGATTCCGACGGCTTATGGGTCGTACGAAGATCTGTTGGCGGATCCGGAGATCGATGCGGTGTACATCCCGCTGCCCACGTCGCTGCACCACCGCTGGGTGATCGCCGCGGCCCAGGCGGGGAAGCACGTGCTGGTGGACAAGCCGTTTGCGGTTGACGCCGCCCAGGCGGTGGAGATGGTGCACGCCTGCCGGGAGGCCGGGGTGCAACTGCTCGAGGGCTTCATGTACCGCTACGACCTGCGGCACGCGAGGCTGCGCCAGCTAGTCGCCGAAGGCGCGATCGGCGACTTGCGGCAGATCAACACGGCGTTCTGCTTCCCCATCACCCGCGATCCCGCCAACGTACGCCTCTCGACCGAGCTTGCCGGCGGAGCTCTGGGCGACCTGGGGACCTACTGCGTAAGCGTCAGCCGCCTGCACATGGGCGGAGAGCCGAGACGTCTGGCCGCGCGAATGACCGACGACCCGGAGTTTGGCGTGGACTTTGACGGGAACGCGCTCCTGGAGTTCGACGATGGTCGAACCGCGATGGTGGCGTTTAGCTTTCTGTCCTCCCGTCGGCACTTCCTGGAGTTGGTCGGAACCGAGGGAACCCTGCGGGTCGAGCGCCACGTGCTGGCGCCGGGTGAATCGACGAGCATCGAGATCCATACGCTGCGCGGGGTGGTGACGGAGCTGTTTCCGCCGTTCGACACCTACCAGGCCGAGGTCGAGAATCTGGGCGACGCGATCCGCGGCGAGGCGGCGTCGCTGGTGGACGGCGACGAGGCCATCCGCCAGATGCGGGTGCTGGACGCCGTGCGCGAGAGTGCGCGTAGCGGCGAATGGGTCGCGCTCAGCGAGTAGAACCTCACGGCCGCGAGGAGGACGCCATGAAGCGGGTAGCGAAGCCCGAGGGCAAGTTCAACGTGGTGTTGGAAGACGCGCCCCTGCCGGCCGTCGGCTCGCACGACGTTCGCGTGCGAAATGTTCGTAGCCTCATCAGTCGAGGCTCGGAACTCTGGCGCCGATACATCCGGCCGGAAGCGGTGGACCCGCAGATCATGGGCTACTCGGTGGCCGGCGTGGTGGACGCCGTGGGCGCCAAGGTCGAGGGGTTCGCGCCAGGGGATCGGGTGGGAGTATCCGGTCCGCACGCACAGTTCGTGGTGCAGGACAGCCGGATTGCGTCGGCTTCGGACGGTCCGCGAATCGTACGCCTACCGGATGCGCTGGACTTCGAGCAAGCCACGTTCTGGCCGCTGACCACGAGCGCCGTCCTCTGGATCGAAAACGACAACATCCAGCCGGACGACACGGTGGCGATCGTTGGCCAGGGCCTGGTGGGCAGCCTGATGCTGCAGGTGGCGCGGGCCAATGGTCGGGGCCGGCTGGTGGCGGTGGACGCCTTGCCCAACCGCTGCGCGCTGGCGGCCGAAGTGGAAGCCGACGAGGTGATCAACGCGTCCAACGAGGACCCGGTGGCTCGGGTGCGGGAGCTGACCGACGGCCAGGGCGCCGACGTGGTGATCTACGCCGTGGGCGGGCGCGCCGGCCTGCGGGCCTTCGACCAGGCCCAGCGCATGACCGCCACGGGCGGCCTGCTACAGGTGGTAGGACTCTATGAGGACGACCCGCTGCCGCTGTCGTCCAGCGAGATCCAGCGCAAGCGCCTGATCGGCGGCGCCCTGCCCGATAGCGACCGGGTCGTGGCTTCCAAGCGTTCCCTCGAACTGCTCACCCAGGGCCGCATCGCCACCGAACGCATGGTCACCCACCGCTTCCCCTACCAACAGGCCCCCGAGGCCTTCCACTTCCTCCACGACCATCCGGAGACAGCCTTTGGAGTGCTGTTGACCTGGGATGAGGACTAGGACGAACAGCAGCTAGCTGCCGACGATGGCTTGCTGCTGGGGGGATCCGGGTGCATGCTGATTGGGCACTGCTGCTTGCGGCGAAATCACCATGTCTAGGCGGAACGGAGCGCTGCTAAAGCCTCCGAAGGACAGGAAGCCTCGCCGTCTCAGCGACCACAAGCGCACGCTGCACCGCCGGATTCAGCGGTTTGAGCTGCGCTACGAGATGACCACCGAGCAGATGCTCGAACGAACCGCGACCGGCAAACTCCGGGAGACGGCCGAGATTTCGCAATGGCAGTACGACGCCGACGTGCTGGACTTCCTGACCGCCAAAGGGGCGAGAAACACGGCTGGCTCAGGTTTGACCGCTACGAGATAAAGCACCGAGAGGTCCTGGCCGCGCACCCTTTCCTCGTTGCGGACCGTACGCAGTTCGTGCCAACGGAGGGGAGAGAGGGGCCGAAGGCCTACTCGTGTGAGGGCGTTGTGATCTGTCGCGGCGGTGTAGAAATCGAAGTCGCGAAACTGCTCCAAGTCCGGGTTCGTTTGGGCCGAGTCGAGGTACGTGGGCTCAAGTACAGATACCACGCCAGAATCTTCAGCGGCGGCGTCGGGCGGAACGTGCTTCGTTACGACAGTGGGCATGCACATACGCCGGGGGTGTATCACCGTCACGAGTACGACGTGGACACCGGCGAAGACCGGCTGACAACGTTGACTCGCGAGGAGTTTCCGGTGCTCAGTGAGATGGTGGATGAGTTGGCGGCGATGTTCCCGAACGCCAGATAGCCGGTGATTCCCGAGCCCTATTCGGAGTTCATCGTTCCGGCGTGGGGTTTGCTGCGCTGGTGGAGCGTTTTACTGGTAGTGGGGGTTCTTGCGGGAGCGCGAGTGGCGCGGTGGCAGGCAGGACGGACAGGACTGGATCCGAGGCAGGCGCTGCCGCTGCTAGTGGTCACGGTACCGGCTGGAATCCTGGGCGCGCGGATCTACTACCTGGTCTTCGAGTGGGAGCGGCGGTTTGCGGATGAACCGGGTCTCGCCTGGCAGATCTGGGAAGGCGGGGTGGCGCTCCACGGGGCGTTGCTGGGCGGGCTGCTGGGCATGGCGGTCTACGCGCGGCTGGCGCGGCTGGATCTGCTGGGCTGGCTTGATGCCGCAGCGCTCGGGTTTCCGCTGAGCCTGGTGATCGCGCGCTGGGGCGACTACTTCAACCAGCAGTCGTTCGGGGCGCCGACGGACCTGTCGTGGGCATTGTCGGTTGATGAGCAGTTTCGGCCGTTGTTGTACCTGGAGCAGAACGGCTTCCACCCGACGTTTCTGTATGAGTCGCTATGGACGCTGGTGGTGTTTCTGGGCGCACTGGCGCTGGTGCGGCGCGGGAGTGGACTGCGGTCCGGGGACCTGGCGTTGGGGGTGTTGGCGGCGTATTCGGTGGGGCGGTTCTGGATCGAGTCAATTAGGGCCGACCCAATCATCGTGGGCGAGGGACTGCGCCTGGCGATGATCGTGAGCGCGGGTATTGCGACCTTTGGGATTGGGGCGCTGGTGCTGCGGCGATGGCCCGGCCGAATGTTTCACGTGAAACATTCGGGCTAGTGTCAGGCGGCGGCGTCCCTGCTGAGGGCTTCGAAGGTGGGGTGGAGCCAGAGGGATTCGAGGGCCAGTTCGAGTGCGGAGGCGGTGTCGAGTGTGGGGTCGACGGAGGTCCAGCCGGAGGCGTTTCGGGATACGGCGCGGGCGAAGAGTGGGGCGGTGTTGGTGGGGGCAGCGGGGTGGCGATAGGCGGAGGCGTCCAGGTGCTGCTCCCAGGGTTGGGCCACGCCTTCGGCGCGGGCGGGGGGCGCGCCGCGCAGGAGGCCGCTGCGGTTGACCAGGGCGTCCCAGGCCGTCACCAGGAGATCTCGCGCGTAGCGGCGCTCGATGGGCGGCTGTCCGTGGAAGGCGGCCAGGCGGAGCGCGCGCAGGAGCGTCGCGACGTCGTCGGCGGAATATGTCAGTCGGTCAAGCAGCCAGCCGTTGTCCCGGTCGAACGAGGTGGCCAGGTCCAAGAACAGGTCGCCGGCGCGCTCCCTAACGCCACTGTCGGGTGGCATGTGCGGGGTCAGCCGGATCAGAGCGGGCAGGGCGTTGGCGGCTTCGAGGATGTTGGCGGGTTGCTGGTCGCGGAGCCGGTAGGCGAGGCGGCGCTGCTGGACGGGGATGAAGGCGCGGAAGTCGTCGCGGGCCGACACCGGGCCAAGCCGGGCCTGTGCCCTGACCAGTCGGTGAGCCTCATCGACGGTGTCGGGGAGGCTCTTCCGGTAGAAGGCATAGAGCTGGTCGGCCGCGGATTGCAACCTGGCGGCGGTCTCCGTGGAGCCGGAGGCGAGCGCCAGCCCTGCCGCATCGGCGGTGGCCCAGATGAGGTCGATGTTGCCGAGCGGGTCGTAGGTGTCGTCGGAGTCGAAGAGGACACCCAGCCTGGGCCGGAACAGGTCGGCCTGGATGCGGTCGGAGGCCTCGATGGCAAGGGCGGTGTAGGCCGCCGCGAGCCGGAGTTCGTGCGCTCGGGCGGCGGCCGGCGCTGCGGGGGCGCGCAGCGTGTGGGTGAGGGCCAGGGCCTGGAGGAGCCGCATGTACAGGGCGGCGGTGCGAACGCGGATGACGCCGTCCGTCTGCCTCACCTGCGGCCGTCCGCCCGGGGTTGACGGGTCGTCCACGGTGGCGGCGGCGAATGGCAGGGCAATCGGGATCGCATCCGGCCGCGTGGCGGTAAGGGCCGCATGGCTTTCGGCTTCAAGCGTGTTGGCCGGCAGGCCGAGGCCCGGCTGCGTGGCGATGAGGCTCCCGACGTAGCGGGCATACCAGTAGCCCTGCCAGCCGGCCGTGACCAGGGCAGCGGCGCCGTCGGGCGAGGGTTCGGGCCAGAGCTGCGAGAGGCGGCGGGGCGCGACCGTCTCGCCGCAGGCCGCCACCACGGGCGCGACCGAAGCCAGCGCCAGCAGACGTCGACGGGAGATTCGCCTTGGCTTCAGGGACGCTCGTCCACGGCGAGCCGTCTCACGTCGAACGCATCCACCTTCGCACCATTCCATGAGCTCGCGTCAGGCCCGCTTGAATTTCTTCCGTCTACGATCGTGGCATGAGACGACAGCATGTGCTTGGCCTACTGGCCATGGCGGCGGTGGTTGGGGCGCTGTTGTTCCTGCCGCAGCGGTCGACGGCGTATGAGTTGCGCTGGGACGTGCGGATATTGCGGGACGCCATCCAGCCGATCTACGACCCAAGTCTGACCACGCCGGACAACATCGACCTGAAGCCGCACGAGATGGTGCTGGCGGTGGAGATCAACGGCGACGCCCGCGCCTATCCCATCGAGCCGCTGGTGAGCTACGAGATCGTGAACGACGTGGTGGGCGGCGTGCCGGTGGCCATTACCTGGTGCCCGCTGTGCTACAGCGGGCTGGTCTTTGAACGGCTCTGGGAGGGGCAAACCCTGACCCTGGGGGTGCAAGGCGCGCTCTACAAGGGCGCCCAGACCTGGTGGGACCACGAGACCGGCAGCATCTGGAGCCAGGTGTTCGGCGAAGCGCTGGACGGCCCACTCGACGGCGCGCAGCTCAGGCCGATCGTCGCTTCACTGACGCCCTGGGGATCCTGGCTCGAGCGGCATCCGACCACACTCGTCCTGAAGCATCGGCTCGGGGTCGGCGCGCCAAACAGCGCCTTTCACACCCAGAGCCAGCCCAAGGACATCTGGGTCATCGGAGTCGACATCGACGGCGCGGGGTCCGGGTTCTACTTCGACGAGACGGCGCGACTCGGCGTACAGCAGGCAGTGGTGGGCGGCACGCCGGTGGTGGCCTTTGCGGACGCCGAGAGCCGGCTGGTGCGCACCTACCAAGCGCGGGTCGACGGACGTCGCCTCACCTTCCACGCCGACGGAATCGACCTCATCGACCGGGAAACCGGGAGCCGCTGGGATGGGCTGAGCGGCAAGGCGATATCCGGCTCGCTGGCCGGCGAGAGGCTGACGCCGGTGCCGTACTTCAGCATCTGGGACTGGGCGTTGCGATTGCATTACGGGAGTGAGACGCCTATCTACCCACTAGAGGTCGACAGCCAAGGCTGACATGCGAGTTAGGGCTTGATGGATTGGACAACTCAGACAAGGATCAATCCAAGCGCTAGAAGTCCTTCAATTCACAAAGTCAGGATTCGAATTTACGATCACTATAGTTTCTGAGTTTATGTGGAGTCTTCTATGCCTACCATCCAATGTGATGTAAGGGGTCCATCCGAACGTGCAATATGCGAACGACATAAATGCCCTCGCCATCGGGAATATAGTAGATCGTATGTGACCGGTGTTGGTAGCTTCGCAGACTAGGTGCAAGGCGCTCCGCTTGACGGCCCAACATTCGATTCTGTGCAAGTAGATTGAGACAAGACTCTAGGGCGTCTCGATAGTGCAGAGCTCGTTCGATACCAAATCTCTCAAGAGTGTATTCACTGATTGAGGCAATATCTGCTTTGGCGCGAGCTGAAAGGCGGACTTCAGCGATTTCTGGCACGGTAGCGCTGCTCCGCTTCCGCCCAGATCTCCTTTACGGTCTTGTCGCTAGCGCCGCTCGCCAGGCCATCCTGGATAGCGGTCTTCAAGGCCCGAAATGCCGAATTCTGCTCCTGGTCACGACGGATCAGATCGCGGACGTACTCGCTGTCGCTCCCATATTCGCCGCTTGCGATCTGTGCCCTGATCCACTGTTCTTGACGATCTGTCACCGTGACGCTCTTCTTGACCAGCGCCATCTTGTCTCCCGTGGCGATGCGAATATTTCCGATTATATCCGACAATATCGCCCGATCAACTCTCTTCGGCGGCCTACGGCGCACGGGGAGTGCGAGCCAACCGTCCGCTTCTTGAGTCTCAGGCGACTAGAGACATCAGCGCGTCAAGATTCTGGAGGCGACCAACTCCAAGAGAGCGAGTCCTCAGGAGTTGCTGCGCTATTGGGTGGTTGCGGGGGTCGGATTCGAACCGACGACCTCCGGGTTATGAGCCCGACGAGCTACCACTGCTCCACCCCGCTCGCTATTGTAGCGAACCGGCGGGGGACGGGCGGGATGAACTGTGGGCAGGTGGGGACCGGGCAGGCGTACTGAACCGAGAAGGCGCCGGGGAAACGGGATGAGAGCGATCCCGATGACCGGTGAGCGTCGGACCGGTCGATAAGCCGCATTCTGTCGTGGGCGGCCATCTATCTGGGACCGGCGTTGCCGCCGGCCTCGTGCAGCCTACCTGGGACTGGGCGAGCAGCCTGGTGGCGTCCCGACTTGGCCTTGCTTCCGGTAGAGGTTAGCCGTTTCACTCCCGCGCTCCCGAGGTGGGGGCGTGGGCATCGTCACTGTGCCCCTATTCCGGCCCTTGCCGGCGCGAACCGATTCGGGCGACGGGTGTTACCCGCTACCGCGCTCTGTGAAGTGCGGACTTTCCTCTCCGGCGTGAGCCGGAGCGGCCGCCTGACCGGCCCGACGCTCGTGCCCATGGTCACACAGCGCGGGACGTTTGGGGGTTGGTTGCCCGGAAGACCCCTCACCCTGCCTTCTCTGCCAGGAGAGGGATCAAGAGGCGGCGCGGGCATACACAAGGGGCAAGCCTAGAGAGACAAACATGACCGCGTTGGAGTGGGGGCTCCTTAGCAGGGCAAGAGTGAGTGCGAGGTCGGGCCATTCCGGTCGACTCGATGGGTTTGGGTCTGGCGCGGCTGCCGTTGGTGAACGGCGATCCGCGTGATCGCTCAACCTGGGTGACCTCTCGGCCGAGGCCGGGAGGTGTCATCCCTAGAAAGGAGGTGATCCAGCCGCAGCTTCCGCTACGGCTACCTTGTTACGACTTCGCCCCAATCGCCAACCCCACCCTCGACGGCTGCTTCCCAAGGGTTAGCTCACCGGCTTCAGGTGTTGCCGACTTTCATGGCGTGACGGGCG
>JAJEGF010000091.1 GCA_022820025.1 Chloroflexota bacterium | reverse complement strand
ATGGGGCGTTCGATTCTTGGGAGATGGCTTATGAAGTCCGGGATTGGTTCGATCCGCTTGGGCGCGCCGCTGGCGGCGCTTGTTGCGTTTGCTTTGGCGGGCGGGGCGCTGGCGCAGGGGGCGCTGGAGGAGATTGTGGTCACGGCTCAGAAGCGCGACCAGAGTTTGCAGGATGTATCGGTGGCGGTTACGGCTGTGTCTGGCGACGAATTGAAGGCCTTGGGAATCACTGACGCTTTCCGCTTGGAGATATTGGCTCCTGGGTTACAACTCGGCATGTCTGGCGCCGATCCACGCCCTGCGCTGCGTGGCGCGAGGACGCAGCAGGTGGAAGCCAACGATGTGGCGGTGTCGTTCTACACCGATGGTCTGTACCGGCCGCGTCATGGACAAGCCTTGGCTGGCTTCGTTGATGTGGATCGAGTGGAGGTGCTTCGGGGTCCGCAGGGGACGCTGTTCGGCCGCAACTCGTTCGGTGGACTGATTCACGTCATTAGCAACAAGCCCGACCCTTCGGAGACGGACTATGGCTTCGCAGTGTCCGGCGGCGACTATTCACTGGCTGGCTTCGATGGTTTCCTTAACGCGCCCATTAGCGAAAACGCTGCAGTTCGGTTCGCACTCAAGACGGAAACCCGCGATCCGTTCGTGGAGAACCTCACATTGGGCGACGACGGTGGGCTGAAGGATGCGGACATGACTTACTTCCGCGGCCAGTTGCTGTTTGCGCCCAGCGACACCTTCGACATTACGCTGCGGGTCGAGAGCTGGCAGGACGATTCCAACGGCAACGGACACTTTGGCTATTACGTGGAAGGCATTCCTGTGAACTTGCGAACGGGCTTAACCAACGGTATTTCCGGCACTATGCGCCCACGCATCGGTCGTTCGGACGAGTGCGTGGGCAATTGCGGACGCGAGGGTGCTGGCTTCGACCTTAAGGACACTCCGGGTCTGGACACTGCGGCGCAGGTTACAGGCGATCCCTACAAAATCGAGCAGGACACAGCGCCCGAGCGCGACCTTTCGGACCTGACCGTCGCCGGCGATCTCAACTGGTCCACGGGCGTTGGTGATCTGAAGGTGACGCTTGCCCTGATGGATTATGAGGAATACCGCTGGGCAGATTGCGATATGTCCGCTTATCATGCGGATGCCTGCGGCAACGACATCACGTCGGAGACCGCAATGCAGGAATTCCAACTTACATCCAACTCGGATGGTCCCTGGGAGTGGGTCGTGGGCGTGTTCCTGTTGCAGGAAGACCTGACCAACGCCTTCCTTTGGGAGGATTACTCCAGCATAGTGGACAATGTGCCCGTTAGTCCCCCGGACACCAACATGCACGCTACCTGGACCAACCAGATCCGCGTAGACACGACCTCAACAGCAGCTTATGGCCAAGCTTCGTACGCCATTAGCGATACGCTGAGGGCGTTGGCGGGCGTTCGTTATACCAACGATGAACGCGACTGGCAGATATACGGCCAGGACCCCAATAACCGGTCGACGTACTCCTTTACCCAGCTTGAAGTGCCGGATGGCGAGGGCGACTGGAGCGAGGTCACCTGGAAGGTCGGTGCGGAAATGGACGCTGGGGTGGACACCATGTTCTACGCCACGGTCTCGACCGGTTTTCTGGCCGGCAATCAACAGGGCGCATTTCAGGGCACCAACTCGTACGATGAGCAGACCGTGACGGCCTTCGAGCTCGGCGCCAAGTCGCTGCTGGCCGATGGCAGCGTGCGTCTGAATGCGTCCTTCTACGTCAATCAATTCGAGGGTCTGCTGGCGACGCGATTTGTGGATGCCGGCCCCACCACGCTGGCGTTCACGGACAACGCCGGCGAGATTGACGCCATGGGTCTGGAAGTGGAGCTGGACTGGGCGGTTACCGATCAATTGCAGTTGGGCGCACGGCTCAACATGCAGCAAGCCGAATATGGCGACTTTGCGCTGCCCAATGTGTTCCAGGAGGGCGGCGAGACGATCAGCGGGGTCGCCAATCAGTTCCAGTTGGACGGTCTTCAGGTTCAGAACCAGCCCGACTTCACGGCAACCCTGATCGGCAGCTACCTGGTGGATCTGGGCGGTTCGGGCACTCTGGTTCCGTCGCTTACGCTCTACTATTCCTCCGATTACCGGGTGGACGACTCGAACTGGTTCTTCGGCAATCAGGATGCCTACACCAAGACGGACCTGAGCGTCACCTGGATGTCGGTCAACCAGGACTGGACCGCGCGCGTCTGGATTACCAACCTCGAAGACGAGGCCACCCTGCTGAAGGCCACGCGTTTCGGCGGCGACGTTGCGGTAACGGACTACGCGAACCCGCGCATGTGGGGCCTTACGGTGGGCTACCGCTACTAAGCTTGCCAACCATTGCTGAAAGGCCGGGTTCTGCCATGGCGGAGCCCGGCCTTTTCTTGTCGGGATGAGGCATGACTGATTTCGGCGCGCTGAACTGGACGATAGTGGTCGCGTACCTTGCGGGCACGCTGGTTCTCGGCTATTTCCTGAGCAAGCGCGTTCAGACCGCGCAGCATTACTACCTGGGACAGCGCACGACGCCGTGGTGGGTAATCGGCGTGTCGGTGGTGGCGACCTATTTCGGGGCGATCACGTTTCTGGGCGGCCCGGCGTGGTCGTACAAGGACGGCTTCGCGGTGATCTTCATCCACATCAACTACCCGATCGTCATCTTCATCGTCAACGCGCTGTTTCTGCCGTTCTTCTACAACACCGGCGTGGCCTCGATATTCGATTACCTGGAGCGCCGCTTCGGCCTCGCCTCACGCACGCTGATGTCGGCGGTGTTCCTGTTCGGCAACATCGCCTACTCCGGAATCATGCTCTACACCACCGCGCTGGTGCTGCAGCTCATCACCGGCATGGACGTGGTCAACGCCATCCTGATCATCGCGGTGGTGGCGGTTACCTACACGATGCTGGGGGGGATCTCCGCGGTGATCTGGACGGACCTGATCCAGAGCGCCATCCTGTTCATCGGGGCGGCGATCGTGGCCGTGGCCCTCATCGCCGACCTGCCCGATGGATTCCTGGGCTCGCTGCAGGGACTGAAGGAGATCGGCAGAGCCAACCCGTTCGAGTACACCTTCGATCCCTCCGTGGTCGCCACGATCTGGACCGGCGTGATCGCGATGTCCGTGTATCACGTCGTCGTGTACGGCGTGAACCAGATGATGATTCAGCGCACGCTGGCGGCCAGGACCCTGGGCGACGCGAAGAAGGCCTATGCCTTCATGGGCTACGCGGCGTTCCTGGTCTATGTCGTGTTCTTCCTGATCGGCATTCTGCTCTACAGCTACTACGGCGGAAAGGACTTCGACAACGACAACCGGATCGTGCTGGACTTCGTGGCAACGATCGGCCTTCCGGGGCTGATGGGAGTCATTACGGCGGCCATCGTGGCGGCGGCCATGTCAAGCCTGGATTCGAGCCTCAACTCGATGGCGACGGTCACTACGCTGGACTTCTACGAGAAGTTCTTCAGAAAGTTCGTCCAGAAGTTCCTGAAGAGATTCTTCAGCAAGGACCTCTCGCAAGATCACAACTTACGCGCGTCCCGCTGGTTCACGCTGATGTGGGGGGTCCTTACGGTCGCTCCGGCCATCATTGTGGCTCAGCGGGCGGACACATCCGTGCTGGAAATACTCAGCAAGGTGGGCGTGTTCCTGGTGGGATCCAAACTCGCGATGTTCGGGCTGGGCTTCTACTCCAAGCACACGACCCAGAGGGGCGTGCTGGCAGGCGTCGCGGCGGGTTTTGTCGCACTCTGGTACGTGGAGACCTACATGGACGTGGCCTGGCCCTGGTATGCCGTGCTGGGGGGCATCGTCAGCATCGGCGTGTCGCTTGCCGCCAGCTTCCTGCTCGACGGGCGTCAGAAACAGTGGTCACTGTGGACGGTGCAGGGGCAGAAGGAGGAGTTCGCCCGCAAGGGGCTGCCCGAGAAGCGCGACGGCTGGTACGTGATTCCCGGAAAGATCGACCGTTCCAGCTGGTTCCTGCTGGTCTATTTCGTGGTCTGCGTGGTGGCGCTTGCGGTCCTCTACGATCTGATTTAGCGCTGGGAGGGAGGGCGTCCCGCCCTCCGCGAAGGCGGGACGCCTTCGCTCCCGGGATCAGGGGAGCTGAAGCTCGATGCCGGCCTGCCGGAATACGTCGAATTCCAGTTGCAGCAGCATATCGACGAGGTCGATCAGGACCCAGTTCTCGACCAGCACGTTTCCGCTTCTGCGCCAGAAGTCGCACAGGCGAACGGTAAACATCTGCCCCTGTCCCTCGACCCCGAGCCAGGGGCGGACCATGAAGCCGCCGTGCGAAGGCCATCCGCCGCAAGCCACGTAGTTCCCGTCGGAAAAACGGGCGTAATGCCCCTTGACGCGCCCGTCGAGGCGGGCATCGCCGGATTTCCGGAAGGCGCTGGAGAACCGGTCGGGCTCGAAGATCCTCTCGTAAGGCTGCTGAAACCGGCAGAAGCCTTCCAGGCCGAAGTAGCTGCCGTAACCGGACGGGCCGTACCAGCACATGTTGCGGTGCCAGTACGGACGCCAGCCCTCGTCCTCGGTCCAGAGTTCGGCGAGCATGTCCTCGACCGTCTTGAGGCTCAGGCGTGACTGTTCCGGGTCCTGCGCCGAAAGAAGCATGCCGTCGCCGGTGCCGGGTCCCGGAATGAAGCCTTCATGGCCGACACTCCGCGGCAGAGGCCACTTTCCCAGCTGCCGCAGCAGGTCCAGCATGTCGATATACAGGTAGCACTCGACCGAACGGCCGGCCTCCATCCGGTGGAACTCCGCGTAGTGCAGCCAGACGGGTTCACCATGCGCGGGAATCCCCATCCAGTCGTTGACGAACTCACCCATGTAATGACCGTGGCTGACCACCCACTCGGCGCCCCGGTATTCGCCGCCGAACAGCATGTCGCTGCGCCGGTGCAGATGCCGGAAGGAACCCAGCAGCGGGTCCATCACCCGCTCAATGAACTGTTGCGCGCCGTCCAGCCGGTTGACCGGCTGCACCACGTTCACCACCGCATCGGGATGCAGGAACTCTTTCAGGGACGCGCGAATGCGCGTGGGATCGCAATCCGCGTAGTCGGCGACGAGCCGGGCGTAACGCTGCTTGTTGCGCAGCGTGGTTTCAGTGGCAATCCCCATTCAGGTGCGGGTGATGGCGCGGCAGCGCTCGAGCAGGTCCACGCCCAGCGGCAGCAGGTAGTGGAGCATGTCGATGAAAACCCAGTTCTCCGCCAGCTTGTCGCCATCGCGCCGGTACATATCGACGACGCGCATTTCCGTCGGGCGCTCCGAGGCCGGCAGGCCCATGAATCCCTCCCCCTGCTTCAGGCTGAGATTGGCCCA
>JAJEGF010000027.1 GCA_022820025.1 Chloroflexota bacterium | reverse complement strand
CCCCCGCGACCTGTACTCTCACGATCACGGAATCGACGTATGGAAGGGCCGATCTTTTGACCACTATTCCCCTCACGGTGACGACCCAGCTGGATTTGCAGATTGGGAGGAAGTATTTGAATTTATTCAAGCAAAACGAATGCGGTCCCATGTGTTCAAACGGATATTTCCGTTGGACTATCTATCAGATCCCAACACGCACCCGATAAACCGCAGCCGTATAGCATTCCGTGATGTAACGCGAAGCACTGACTCTCGCACGACCAGGGTGTGCCTAGTGCCACCTCTTACACCACTTACGAACAGTGCGCCATATCTAGTTTTTTCGGGTTGGAGTGAGCTCAGCCAAGCAAGCGTACTCGGCACGATGAATAGTCTTGCTTTCGATTGGCTCTCGCGACGATACGTGGAGCTTCACTTGAACTATTACGTGTTAGACATGCTCTGTTTCCCACCTTATAGCAATACGCCCTGGGAACGAATAGGAAAGTTGGCGTCACGCATATCCTGCGTGGACGACCGATTCTCAGAATTCGCGGCCGAGACCGGAGTGGACTGCGGCCCGCTCTCCGACGCCCAGCGCAACGACCTGCGGGCCGAAATCGACGCCTTGGTAGCCCACGCCTACGGCCTGACCGGGGACGAACTCCGCTTCATCTTCACCGACTTCACCGAAAACGCCGTCCCCCCCGTCTACCGCGAGCTGGTGATGGCGAAATTCGAGGGATTATGATGAGCCAACTCGACGTTGTTTCGAGAACGCATCAAATTATGGTTCCTGATGGCAGCACAGGCACTGCTTTCATGCTAGATATAGACAGCCGACAGTATATTATAACTGCGAAGCATCTTGTACAAGAATCTATTAGCCCATTTAATATCTATTGGGAACAAGGATGGCAGACGATCCCTGTTGGGCTTGTTGGTCACTGCGACGGCGAAACAGATATTTCTGTTTTGCATACGATTCACAATCTGCCTAAGATGCTCTATCCCAAAGGTAGTCATTTAGGCATAGAAACCGATTTGAAGTTAGCTGAAGAGGTTCGTTTCTATGGCTTTCCTCATGGCATGAGTACTCCACGTGGCGAACAAAGCGTTCCTGTTGCGTTAGTCAATCGGGGGATAATATCTGGCTTTTTTGGGACTCCTCTGGGGAGTGGCGAAGAGTCATTTTTGATTGATGGTCACAACAATCCTGGCTTTTCAGGTGGCCCAGTGGTAACCATCCGGAATGGTGAGTATAAAGTGGCGGGAGTAATAGCTGGTTATAGACATAGCTATCAGAGAGTATATGGCACTGATGCGTTTAGTCAAGTTGATGAAACAAGTGTGATCGGATATCTGCCTGAGAACACGGGTATTATTATAGCTTACAATATCAATCCCGCGCTTGACATCATTGCAGAAAATCCTGTAGGTTTACCTCTGTCCTAGGATCTTAGATTCTGTTCGCTGGCCAAAGCCCTCCAGAGACTGCCAAATATGACCTGTCCAGATGACTTACTGCGGACATAGCGGGCGTACGAATACTCAACCTTCCAGGCGGCGTACCCGAAGGGAATCCCTTGTGAGCGCCCAGGTGCGGGATGAGGAGGAACGAAGCGGGCACTCACAAGAGGCCCGTCTACACCAGGAAGCCACTTCCTTCAGGACGCTGTAGCATGGACGACCGCGCCGCAGCGAGCAGGGAGGTTTGAGATGGCTGTCATTGACCTGGGCGCCCGCCTGCTGACGGCCGACGACCTGCTGCGGCTGTCCAGCCAGGGGGTGCGCGGCGAACTGATTCGAGGGGCGCTCTGTGAAACCATGCCAGTAGGTCAGGAACACGGCGAGATCGTGGTGAATCTGGCCGCCGAACTCCGGAATTTCGTAAAGCCCCGCCGGCTGGGTCGCTTAACGGCTTCCGACGCCGGCGTCCAGTTGGAATGGGACCCGGACACGGTGCGGGAACCGGACATCGCCTTCATTTCAGCGCAGAAGTCGCCGCCGGGCGTGCGCGTGACTGGCTTTTCCGACGTCCCTCCTGACCTGGTGGTGGAAGTGGCGTCGCCCGGCGACAGCCGCCGGGACGTAAACGACAAAGCCCGGATGTGGCTCAGCTTCGGCGTGCGGCTCGTCTGGGTGGTCCACCCCGACCAGCGCACGGTGGACGTACATCGGACCAACCATCCCGTCGCGACACTCAGCGACGCCGAAGCCTTGGACGGCCTGGACGTCCTGCCCGGCTTTATCTGCCAGGTACGGACCGTCTTCGACCCGTAGCCCCCAGGCTTCCACGGGATGGGCGGTCCCTACGAGCTTCTCGACAACGTTGACTACGGCAACCACCGGCAGGGCTTGGCGTGGTTGTCGCAGCACTACGCCGGGCCGCTGCATGTAGCTACCGGTTTTGTCGGCCTGGAAGGCCTGGACGCGCTGGCCGGTCTTGCGGAGCAACGCGAACATCCGGCCCGCCTGCTGATCGGCGCGGCGCCGGAGGGCTTGACCGGTCCGCCGGGAACCACCGTCGCCGACCGCTTCGAGCAATCCGTATCCGCGCTGCGCCGCGAGCGCGATTTCTCGGCATTCCCCGCCGCCCGTCGCGCCGTCTTGGAGCGCGTGACCCGCTTCTTCGAGTCTGACGGCGTCGAAATTCGCCGTTACATCCGGCGCTTCCTTCACGGCAAGGCCTATGTCATCGGCGAACTTGGCAACGGCCAATCGCCCACCGGCCCTGGCGCCGCCCTGGTCTCCTCGGCCAACCTCACCCACGGCGGCCTCGTCGCCAACCTCGAACTCGGCATGGTGCACTACCAGCCCAACGTCGTTGGCATGGCGCTCGACTGGTACCAGCGCCTCTGGCACGACGCCCAGGACTTTCGTGAAGAGTTGCTGGAGCTTCTCAGGCCGCCGTCCCTGGAAAGCGATCCGTACACCGTGTTCCTCCGCGCGCTGCTGGAACTTTATGGCGGCGATCTGGACGACGATGTGCCGCAACCTGAGTTTCAGACGCTCACGGCCTTTCAGCGTGATGGACTGGCCCGCGCCAAGCGCATTCTCGATAGCTACGGCGGTGTGCTCTACGCCGACGGCGTGGGTATGGGCAAGACCGAAATCGGCGTCCAGCTGATCCTCGAACACACCCGCGACCGTGGCGAGCACGTGTTGGTTATCTCCCCGGCCCAGCTCCGCGACCGCCTGTGGAGACAGCGACTCAGTGAGGAAAACCTGCCCGGAACGGTGGTCTCCTACCAGCAGTTGTCCCGGGACCGGCAGCTTTCGCCCGACGGCGACCAGAGGGTCTTGCCGGTGGACAAGGACGTGTATCGCCTGGTCGTCATCGACGAGGCCCACGCCTACCGCAATGTGGGTAACACTTGGTACGCGGCCCTGGACCGGCTGATGGGCGGAACGCCCAAGAAGCTGCTGCTCCTCACCGCCACCCCCGTCAACAACTCGCTCTGGGACTTGCACAACCTCTTCCTGCTGTTCGGCCGCCATGACAGCGCGTTTTCCAGCGAGCCGCTGTGTATCCCAAGCCTGCGCCGGTTCTTCGGCGAGGCCGGCGCATCGCAGACCGAGCGCCTGTCGGAGGCGAAGCTCTTTCCGTTGATCGACGCCCTGACGGTGAGACGCGATCGAGCCTTCATAGAAGAGCGCTATCCGAACGAGCGCTTTGCCGACGGGACGCGTGTGAGCTTCCCGACGCCCGAGTTGCACGAGCGCCGCTACGACCTGGACGGCGCCCATCCGGGCATCGTGCGCGAGGTCCACAGCGCCATCGAAAGCCTCACGATGGCGCGTTACCGCCCAACCGCCTATCGCCTGGACAGGCAGGCTGGGTCGGCCTCGGAAGAGGCGCTGGCCGGACTGCTGCAGTCGCAGTTGCTCAAGCGCTTTGAGTCGTCCTGGTTCGCGGCGCTGAAGACGGTCCGCAGGATGCGGACCAGCAACGACGTGCTACTCCAGGTTGTCGCGGAGCATGGAGAGGTCCCTCCGCCCGATGTCATCCGGGATCTGGTGGGCGTCGCCGCCGAAGACGACACGTTCTTGAGTTCGGAGCTGATTGACGACGCGTTGGCCGACTCCGACGGCGGAACCTCCGCCGGCTTGCTGAACGACCGGTTCCTGGGCGATGTGCGTAAGGACCAGGATGCCTTGGCAAACCTGGCAGTGCGCTTACAGCGTCTGCGGGATGCCCCTGATCCCAAGCTCCAAACACTCAAGTCCGTACTGGCGGAAACACCGTCCCGCAAGGTCGCAATCTTCACGGCCTTCCAGGACACGGCCATCTATCTGCGAGATCAATTCGAGCGCGAACCGGATCTTCTGGCAAACCGTGAGTGGACCGTCGTCATTGGCGCACAGGTCGACCCAAACGCTCGCACTCGCGAACTCGAACGCTTCTGCCCGGAGTCGGTCACGGATGACCCCGAGTTTCGACCCGACGACGGCGAGGTCGACGTGCTGCTTAGCACCGACATCCTCTCCGAAGGCCAGAACCTGCAGCAGGCCCAGGCGGTCCTTTCCTTCGATATGCCCTGGAATCCGCAGCGGGTCGTCCAGCGCAACGGCCGCGTCATCCGCCTCCGCAGCCCCCACGACACCGCCTACCTCTACACCCTGCTTCCCAGGCGCGGCGACCTGGACCGCCTCTTGAGGCTGGAAGCAAAGCTCCAGGCCAAGATCATGGCGGCCAACGCCTCGGTGGGCATGGAAACCCCCGTCTTGGCCGACGTCGAGTCGGAATCTCAGATCTACGCCGACCTGAACGCCTACGTGGATCGCCTCGAGGCAGGCGACGTCACCCTGTTGGACGAACGGGAAACCGGCGGCGAAACCGGCTCGGCCTTCGCCGGCGAACTCTTCCGCGCCCACCTCCGCCGCGCTGCCGAGGAAGGCGAAGTTGCCCGGCTTAAGGCTCTGCCCTGGGGAATCGGCGCGGCCTTTGCTCGCCAGTCACCGTCACTCGCTGAGCCGGCCGTCTTCTTCGCCTGTCGCACTCGCAGGGACGAGCGTTACTGGCGCATGGTGTCCAACTCCGGCGAAATCCTTCACCGCGAGGACCTGCCCATGCTCCGCCTGATCGACCCCGGCGAACAGCCTGGCTGCCCCATTCCCGCCGACATTGATCTCGAGCGACTGTTTGCTCTGGCCGCCGCCGACATCTGCGAAACCCACAACGCGCTGCTCGATCCACAGAAGCGTTCGGCACCGCTACCGCTAAGTCAGCGCTGGGCGCTTGACGTGCTGCGCTCTCCCGATGCTCCCTCAGGACAAGACTTCAACGATGCCAACGATGCACTGTCCGTAGGACGCACCAATCTCGTTCGTCGCCAACTCACCGCCCTCCGCCGCGACTACGAAGCCGGCGGCATGAGCGTCCCCGACTGCGCCCGCCGCATCACCGACATCGTCCAACAATTCGGCCTCCGCCCCGTCCCGCTCCCCCAGGCCCCCGACCCGATCACCGAAGACGACCTCGGCGTCGTCTGCTACCAACTCGTCCTCCCCGCCTGACATCCCACCGGACAGCTGCAAAATCGGAGCACCCGGCCACCTTCACGCCCCGACGCGCCAACCACCCACACCCTCAACGTCACCCCCGCCTCCGCCTCCGAACGCGACTAACCCCACACCCGCCCCCACTACGCCCTCACAGCCGCCCCGCTGCGTCCTCACCACACCTGCACCCGCCCCAAACTCCGTCTCCCACCCCCTCCTGTCGTACTCATTATTGCAACGAACCACCACGC
Organism: Chloroflexota bacterium; assembly: GCA_022820025.1. Taxonomy (GTDB): domain Bacteria; phylum Chloroflexota; class UBA11872; order UBA11872; family UBA11872; genus UBA11872. The sequence goes on along the minus strand of JAJEGF010000027.1, from coordinate 546 downwards.
CGGCACGTCGCCCACCCCGACCCGGGCCTGCCGCCGCCGGAGTCGAGGCGCCATCGCCGCTGTCACGCCCCGTGGAACTCGAACCCACCCGCGTCGGCCGCGACGCCAGCGAGATCGCCCGGCAGCCGTCGCCAGGCGTCGCACGAAAGGCCACGGATCCGCGGCGCAAGGTCGCGAGCACCCGCAGCCACCGGCTCGGGACGGACACCCAACCACCACGCCCACCCCGCGCAGGTCCCCAGGCGGCGCCCAGTCTCCATGATTCTGGCGTACTCATTACCGTAACGAATCTCTTGGGCAAGCTCCGATCCAGCCTCATCGTCCGGATACTCGCCCCGGCGTCCGCACCGACGCCGCGGTCGCTGCCACCATCGAAATCAGAACCACCCGCCCCACAGCCCACCCCATCCACCCCGTCACCCACACCACCGGAACCCGCCGCTTCACCCAACCTCCACCGTCGAACGCGCCTAGCCCCTCAGCCGCCCCCACGGCCTCCGCACAGCCGCCCCCTCAGCGCCCCCACCAAACCTGCACCCGCCCCAA
>JAJEGF010000035.1 GCA_022820025.1 Chloroflexota bacterium | reverse complement strand
GCTTTCGGGTTTCCGGCGCCCTACGGCCATCACCCGGTCGGACTGCCGGGGATCGCGTTCAACATGGACATCGTCGGCGGCGCGGTCGCGTCGTTGTGCGAGGCCTATCGCGAGACGACCCGCTTTGATGCGGCCGGGCATTGGGTCCACCTGCTCTTCGACCACGAATCCGACGCCATCAAGGTCGAGTCGCCCTACACGGGCAATGACCTTGTCGTCACCGTTAAGCAACCGGGGCCACTGTTCGTGCGAGTCCCAGCCTGGGCGAAAGACCCGCCGCAGTTGACCGGCGTCGTGGGGCAGCCGGTGCGGACCGGGGGCTATCTGTTGCTGGCTCATCCACCCGTGGACGCGGCGCTTATGTTCGCCATACGGCTACCCGCCGCCGAACTCCTGTTGCACCATCGCACTCGTGACATACGGGTCCGCCTGCGCGGCGACGAAGTGGTGGCCATGGACAACTTTGGGCAGAAACACACCTTCTTTGACCCGATCGACTGACGTTCAAGTCCGCCGTGCCGGGAGCGGCACAGGGCGGCTAGCCTTGCGGAAGCAGCGACGTGCCGAGCCATTCGGTCGCGGCGGAAAAGAGCGCTTCCGTTCGCGGGTCATCGGCGTCCATCTGGCTGATGAGCAGTTGCCAGTCCGGAGCGTCCGCGCCCTGGGCCGGGCAATAGCGCGGAATGTCCAGTACACGAAATTTGTACCAGGTGACTTCCACCGACCAGTTCATGGCCTGGACCAACGGCGCCTGAAGATCGAATCCACCCTCGTCGCCCCACGGCGCGTAGGGTCCGCGATCCGTCACGGGCGCCAGCACCGATCGTCCTGATTCCAGCCACTTACCTGTCGGTGTCTCAGGTTGAACCAGACGAATCTCCACCCAGGTCCCGAGCGGCAGCCACTGGTGGGCAACCCCGAAGGATCGCTCGCGATCCAGTACGGCCCACGCGTGATTGGCGTCGGGATCACAACGCCAGCCCCACGCCGTGCGAAAGCCAAAGTAGCCGGCACATCGTCCGTCAACGACATGGCCGCAGTCCCAGTGGGTGGGCGGTCCGTAGCCCGACGCACGAGTCCAGCGCCAGGTACCCACGCCGTCGCCTGCGAGGGGTGACCCATCGGAGGTTGGAACTAAGGAGTCCGTAGGGCCCGCGGCCGCAGAGTCGCTGGGAGAACCGATGATCAGGAGGGCGGCGGCTCCGAGGGCAAGCACGCACCGCCGCTGGGTATGACTAAGCAAAGGCGCGGCCCACTTGAGCGGCCGCTATCTCCGTTCGAACAGCCCGAGTCCTGGCCTCGCAGCCCTGCTGCGGCCAGGTCCTCCCGATACCTCGGGCACTCGGCCCCGAAGTTTGCCCTAGATTCTGGCGCGTGCCAACACTTTTTTGCGGTTGTGAGTGATGCATCTGACCCTCCAACCGGGTCTTGAGTTCTCGGTTCAGACGCGCGATTGGGCCGATGTCGGGATGGTCATCCTCCGTCTGAGATCAGGCGTGCCCGTGCAGCGATTCCAGGACTCTGGCTCGCGGCCGTCTAGCGATCCGCGAGACGCCACGACCGGTCACGCGTCAGCGATCGGTAGCGCGATGCGCTCCCCGCCGTTCGCCTGGGACTGCAGGGCGGCCAACATGACCTCCAACGACATCCGAGCTTCACGGCCACCGGACGACGGCGCGCCACCGGCTCGAATCAGCTGCGCCAATTCGGCAACACAGCCGGCAAACCAGCCATGCGTGTGCTGGACCCGAGCCAGCGGCTCGGTGACGAGGCGCTGGTTGCCGATATCGATCGTGACTGACATCTCATCGCCTGGAAACGTGCGGCCCCTGATGCATCCCTTCTCACCGTAGATATCGATGTCGAACACCTGCGGCATGGTCTTGCACAGGTTCCAGAACGCGCGGGCGCCGTTCTCGAATTCGATCAACACGCTGAGCGCCGGATCGGTGCGGGGGTTGTGACCTCCATCGCCCGCATACCGAGGACCGTACGTCTCCAGACCAGGCTCGGGAAGCGCGTGCACCGCGATCGGCCGCGTATTGGCGAACCACAGAATGCTGTCGCAGATGTGGGTGCCCGTACGAAAGAGCATGGCCCGGGGGCCGCCCTGGCTGGTCACGATTCGTTGCACCTGGCCGATCGTCCCCTGGCGGATCAGCTCGGAAACCTGTAGCCACGGGGACATCCAACGCCGCGTGTGGTTGACGAGCAGCGGGATGCCGGCACGCTCGGTTGCGGCAATCATGCGATCGGCGTCGGCCAGCGTAGTTGCGATGGGCTTCTCGCAGAGGATGCCGCGGACGCCAGCATCAACGGCGTCGATCACGATCTGGGCGTGGGCGTCGTCGCTGGTCACCACACTGACGATGTCCAGGGACTCGGCGGCGAGCATCTCGCGATGGTCGCGGTACACGCGTAGCCCGGGCGCCTGTTCGGACCATTGCCGAGTGAATTCGGCCCTTCGATTCGGGCGAAGGTCACACCCCGCCACGAGATCCGTCTCCTGAATCCAGTGGTAGGCGGCGGCATGCGACACGGGCAGGCGGATACCCATCCCGGGCTGATCGGCGCGCTCGGGCAACCTGGAGGCGATGCCGGACAGGCCGACAACGCCGGCGCGCAATCTCTTGGTCATGGTTCATCTCCCGGGGCGAGACTTAGGGGGCTTGGCCGTATGCGAGTCTCTCCCGACACTTCGAAGTGCCTGCGTAGGGTCGCCACTGCTGCCGGCGTCGATGGCACGATACTTCGAATCGGACCAAGGCTCATGCGTAGTAAAGCAGTGCGCGCAGCATGTACCATGGCCCAGCGCGACGCGGCGCTGAGCTGATCCTGGAGGCGGCAGGCTATGAGCGATCACGATCACGACCACGACCACGCAGGCGACCATTGCCACGAGCACGAGGGCGAGCATTGCCACGAGCATGACGGCGTCCACTGCCACGAGCACGGCGAAGGGCACTGCCACACGCACGGCGACGAGGCTTGCGTGGCCCTCGGCGGCGATGAAGCGCTTGACGAGCACGGGACCGACCATTGCCACCAGCACGGCGAGGAACACTGCGCCGCGCCCGGCGATCCCCACCACGCAGCACACGCCGCTTAGCTGCCGCGCACCTTGAGGGTGCAATTCAATCAGTTGAGCAGCTAGCATCGCGAATTGGCGGTCCCGCAACGTGCGGGACCGCCGTTTTCGTATTGAGGGAGGTGGTGTTGCAGTGACATCCAGGCGTCCTCATTCCCACGAGGACCACGACCACGACCACGACCATGGGGACCATAGCCACGGGCCTGAGGCTGCGGGCCACCGGCACGATCACGACCACGCCCATGATGAGCACGGGCACGATCACGAGCATGCCCATCCTGACCATGACCACGATCATGGACACGACCATGATCACGCCCACTGCGACCACGATCGCGAGCATGACCATGGGCATGACCACGACCATGGGCACGACCACGACCACGGGCATGGACACGGCCACGGACATCATCACCATGGCCATGGCCACGACCACCACCACGACCTGCGCGGAGCCAGCAAGCGCAGCCTGATCATCGCCCTGTCGTTGATCAGCAGTTTCATGATCGTGGAGGTCGTGGGGTCCATCATCTCGGGCAGCCTGGCGCTCCTGGCGGACGCCGGTCACATGCTGACGGACTCCGCGGCTATCGCCCTGGCGCTCTTTGCCATGTGGCTTTCGGGCCGCTCAGCGACCATCGGGCGCACCTTTGGCTACCACCGGACCGAAGTGCTGGCCGCCCTTGTCAACACGCTCAGCCTGTGGCTCATCGCCGGCTGGATCTTTTTTGAGGCATATCAGCGGTTCTGGGAGACACCCGAACTTGAGGGAACGGTGCTGTTCAGCGTCGGCCTGGTAGGGCTGGTGGTGAACATCGTGGCGGCCTATATCCTGCATGCCGCCGCGGGTGAAAGCCTGAATGTGGAAGGCGCCTACCAGCACGTGCTGGCCGACCTGCTCGGCTCCGTGGGCGCGGTTCTCTCCGGCGTCCTGGTGCTCGCCTTCGAGTGGTGGATCGCCGACCCGATCCTGAGCGTCGTAATCGGCCTGCTCATCCTCAAGAGTTCCTGGGGCCTCTTCATGGGGGTCTTCAAGGTCTTGCTGGAAGGCACGCCCGACAGCGTGGATATGTATGAGCTTTGTAGCGAGATGGAAGAGGTTGAAGGCGTCACGCTGGTGCATGACGTGCATGCCTGGACGATTACGTCGGGCTACAACGCCTTCACCGCGCACGTGTTGGTGGACCCGACGTACAGCGGCGACTCCGGAGACCTGCTGACCAGTCTGCGAAAGATCGCCAGGCGCTACGACCTGACGCACATCACTTTGCAGTTGGAACACTCCGCGGCGGACTGCGAGGAGGAAAACCACCACGTGGACCACCTCGTCGCACGCTCAATGGCGGAGGCGGAATCTGCCTAGGATCTGAACCGGATCGCCAGCTCGCGAGGGTTCGTGCACGCAGCGAACGCACGGGCGGCCGGCTCTATGAGCCGGCCGCCTTTTGCCTTCCTAACCTGACGCGAAGCCCCGACCGATCGCCAAGCACCGAGTCCGGGCCGGAGCGCATACCGGGGGACAGTCGCCGGCGGCCTCCTGACCGGATCCGCAGCCACCGGCCGCGCCCGCTCCAGGCAATCCGGGCAGGCTGGAATTCCGCGGCGCACTCGGCCGCACGTCGTCGCTTGGAGCCCTTGTCCCGACCTACACCTGCACGCCAGCACGCCAGCGGCGCAGGCCCATCCAGAGATGCGCCAGCACCAACAGCGCCAGTGCAGTCAGCACAATCGCGCCTCCGGCCGACACGTCGCCGTAGAACGCGAAGGCCAGTCCCGCAAGGCCGCTGACCACGCCCGCCATAACGACGGTGGCCATGGCGGCTCGCAGACCCCGCGCGACGCGCAGCCCAACCATCACCGGTACCACCAGCATGGCGCCGACCAGCAGCACACCGACGACCCGCATGGATAGGGTGATGGTCGCGCCAGTGAGCACGGCCAACCCCAGGTTGAGCAGGTCGGTCCGCACGCCGCTCACCTTCGCCAAGTCGTCGTCAAACGCGATCTGCGCCAGATCGATGAAGAACACGCTGACAAAGAGCAACACCACCACGGTAAGTCCAGCGAGTAGCCATAAATCCAGAGGCGCGACACTCAGAATCGAGCCGAACAGGAATGAGAAGAGATCGACGTTGAAGCCGCCGGCAATGCCGATAACGACGATGGCGAAGGCCAGCGCACCGTATAGCACCACGGCCATCGCCACATCGCCCGGCAATCGACCGCGGGCCCGGAGTTGTTCCACCAGAATCGCCCCAAGGCACGCCGCCACCAGGGCCGTGAGCGCGGGCAGGAATCTGGTGGCCATCCCAATCGCAACGCCCATGAGGGCCACGTGCGCCAGGGTTTCCGCGATAAGCGAAAAGCGGCGCAAGACAATAAACGTACCGAGCACCGGCGCCAGGACGCCCACCAGCGTCCCGCCTACCAGCGCTCGCAGCATGAACTCGTACTGAAAGATGGCCGGCATGGCTAACGATGCTGGTGGAGCACGCCCTCGAACTCATGAAGCGCGTCATGGACGAGCACGTCCACCGGTACGCCATACAGCGTCGAGAGCTCGTCCAGCGTGAGTTCGTGGGGATGGCCGTGAAGCACCAGCTTGCGGTCCATGCAGGCCAGCGTGCTGGCCTCGCGCAGCATGGCGCCGATGTCGTGCGACACGATGATGACGGCTATGCCGCGGTCGCGGTTGATGTCGCGCAGGACGGCGTACAACTGCTCCTCGCCTGACACGTCAACGCCCGCCGCCGGTTCGTCCAGGACGAGCAACTCCGGCTGACGTACGAGCGCCCTGGCGAGCAACACCCGCTGCTGCTGCCCGACCGAGAGCTCGGAGAGGCGCCTGGATCTAAACGCCGTCATGCCGGCGACGTCCAGCGCCTCCATCACGTCGGCCCGTTCGGAGCGGCGAAACAAGCCGAATGGCGACACGCCGCTGTGGGCCCCGTGCGCCACCACCTCTGACACGGTGGCGGGGAAATCCCGCCAAACGCCGGCGACGACCTGTGGCATGTAGCCCACACGGCGCCAGTCGTCGAAGTCGGCCACGTCGCGACCAAACAGGCGAATGTTCCCCGAGTCCGGCTGCAGCAGGCCGAGGGCCAGCTTGATCAGCGTGCTCTTGCCGCCGCCGTTTGGACCGAGGATGGCCGCCAGTTCGCCGTGGTGGATGCACAGCGACACGTCCTCGACCGCGGGCACCGAGCCGTACGCAAAGCTGACGTGTTCCCATTCAACGACGCTTGGCGACGATTCCCGGGTCATGCGCATTCAAGGGCGATCTTCAGGCTCGCCAGGTTATTGCGCATCAGCCCAAAGTAGTCGCCATGCGCCTCGAGTTCATCGGTGGTGACGCTACCTATGGCGTGGAAGGGAATGAGGTCGATCCCGGCCTCGGACGCGATCGTCTGAGCGAGACCGTCGCTCAACACCGGCTCCACCAGAACGTATCCAAGGCCCAGTTCGGTGACTCGATCAGTGATTGCGGCCAACTGCCGAGGCGAGGGTTCGGCTTCGGGGGAAAGCCCGGTCACGGGAATCTGCTCGGCGTTATAGCGGGCGGCCAGGTAGGCGTAGGCGGCGTGCGAGGTCACAAAGTGGTCGTGCCGGCAGTTGGCCAGCCCCTCGGTGAACTCGGCGTGCAGGGTGTTCAGCTCGTCAACGACCGCTGAAGCGTTCTCTCGATACGCGTCGGCGTTGTCGGCGTCGGCCTGGATCAGCGCGTCTCGGATCCGCTCCACCTGGACGACGGCCAGCAGGGGGTCAAGCCACATGTGGGGGTCGAGTTCCTCGCCATGTTCCTCTCCCTCGTCGCCTTCCTCCTCGTGGTCCTCGTCCTTGCCCTCCTCGTGGTCCTCGTCCTTGCCTTCCTCGTGGTCTTCTTCCTTACCTTCCTCGTCGTGATCCTCCTCCTTGGCTTCCTCGCCGTGGTCCTCTTCCTTGCTCTCTTCGTCGTGGCCTTCGCCCGCTTCGCCTTCTTCGCCTTCGTGCTCGTGGACGAAGCCTTCGAGCGCCTGCGATTCGTCCGCGGCTTCCACGACGACCTGTTCGGCGTTCTCCTCCAGCGCTTCAAGCGCGCGTTCCAACCAGGGATCAAGCTCGATCCCGTTCATCACCACGACGTGCGCGGCGCCAATGCTGCGCAGGTCGGATGCCGTTGGCTCGAACCCATGAGCTTCCATTCCCGGTCCAATCAACACATCGACCGTGACCAGATCGCCGCCGACGCGCTCGGCGAAGTAGCCCAGCGGATAGATGCTCGCCACGACCGACAAGCGACCGTCACCCTCGTCGCCCTCCCCGCAGGCGGCGCCAACGGCTGCCGCAAGAACAAGAACAACGGCGCATACGGCACACTTGATACGCAGTCTCATATCATCACCTTCCGGGGAACGCCCCTGGCGCGACCGTACGTGGGTGTGGCACGCCGAAGACACGGCGCACAGTTCACGAAAAGTTCGACCCGGTGCCCGAGAACCTGTCCCGGGATTTCGGCGGCCATTTCGCAGAGCAGCCGCTCCAGCCTCGAACTGCGGAACTCCTCAACTCTCCCGCACGACGAGCAAATCAGATGGTGGTGATGCCAGGAGTGGTCAAAGGAGTAACGAGGTGATCCATCGGGCAACGTGGTCTTGCAGAGTACGCCGGCATCCGACAGCAACTTGAGCGTTCGATAGACCGTCGCACGCCCAACGTCCGGGAGTTCCCGGTGAACCGACTCGGCGCTGAACGACCCGCGCTTGCTGGCGAGCAGCCGCGCCACTTCACGCCTGGGTTCGGTCACACGGCACCCCAAGTCCTCCAGGATGTCGTCGACACGATCTTCGAGTGACACCACCATCATCAATTGATACGGCATATCAACGAGAATGATACGAAGTATCACAAACGGATGGGCCATTTGCAAACCCGATGACCTGGGACCACCAGCAGACCACCGGCGGGTCGAACTGCTCGGATCCGGCGAGGCGACGAGCGTGGGCGTTCTATCAGTGGCGCGCCGCGAACTGTCGGGCCAGTGGCCGCCGATGAGGGTTGGAGCCGTGGCACGCCCGGAGGGATTCGAACCCCCGACCCCTGGTTCCGAAGACCAGTGCTCTATTCCGCTGAGCTACGGGCGCGTGTATCAGCGAGTCTAGCGACCTGACGGGGCGCCGATGACCCTGAACCCACGTCGTCAGCGATGCGCACCTGGCGAATCCGCGCCGGACTTGCAGCCGCCGGCTCGCGTGGTCGCCGCGGGCTCACCCGTGGTTACAGCCGGCCACGGACGCGCGTCAGCCTTCCAACCGCTCCTTGATGGAGGTCATCCAGGCATTCCACCGGTCGGCAAAGGTTTGGTCGATGTCGCGATGATCTCCGCGCAGCGCGCCAAAGCCGGACTGGATCACATCCACCCGGCAGCCGCCGTCTTCACGGAAGAAATCAAACGACAGCACGCTGGGCCAGTTCTGCACCATGCGCCAGGTCAGGCGCACGCCACGGTCGTGTTCGCCGACGCGTCCGATCGCCGGTCCCAACTCCGGGTCGCGAAAACCGATCCGTCCGCCGGTGCCCGGCGTAAAGCGCAGACGCTGGAGCGGCGAGAGGCAATCCGACAGCACCTCCTGATCGGTAAGCGCATCGAACACAGCCTCCGGCTCGGCGGCAATGACGTAGGACTGTTCCACGATGATGGACCGGCTTTCGGCCATGAATCCCCCTCAACTGGCCCGGTGTGTCTGAACCCGGCTCGAAAATGTACAACGGAATGCGGGCTAGGGGTGAGTCGAATCCCACAGGGCCCGCAGAATGCGTTCAGCCTCCTCGGCGTGTTCCGCGCGGACGATCAGGCGATGCTGCATGCCGTCACCCATGAAGCTTGTCGGCAATGGTGGCACGGCTCGGGCCGGAATGCCGTGGTCGCCGAGCAGGCTCACCCACAATTCCGCGATCGCCCGTGTGGGCGCCGTGCGTATCACGCGGTCACCGGACGGCTCGCCCAACACCAGCCGACGCGCGAACGCAAGCCAGCGCCAGTCCATCAGGCAAGGGCTCCCCGCGGCGAAGCAACCCGAGTGTGTGACGAATCCGCGCCGCGCACGCTTACTCTATCCCGCCGGGATGTCCTCCGGGGGCACGCCGGTCTCTCCCGCCGAAGGCTGCGGGGGGGTGGCCTGATGCTCCGTAAGATCGCCGGGCACGAGAATCCCGGTGCCCGTGCGGACTTCGACAAAGTCTCGCCAGGTCCACAGCGCCGGATCAACGGCCACCCCGCCGACGTGTACCTCCCAATGCAAATGCGGGCCGGTTGAACGGCCCGTATTCCCAACACCGCCCAGCGCCTGTCCACGCGCAACCACGTCCCCGGCAGCCACGTCGATTCGGTCCAGGTGAACCACGACCGAAAACACTCCGAATCCGTGATCCAGGACCACCGTGTTTCCGCGGATCGCCAGCGGCCCGGCCCACGCCACGCGGCCCGCCGCCGGCGCCGCCACCAGGGCGCCCAGCGGCGCCGCTATGTCGTCGCCTTCATGGACGTAGGGAATGCCACCGGGATGAAACACGCGCCGCTGACCATAGGGCGAGCTTTGCGTGCCGCTCGTGGGAATACCGAAGACCCCGGTCCAGGCAGGCGGCCCGCTGACTGCACGCACCAACGACTGAACGAATGCGCGCTCATCCGCCGCCGTGTGCGGATCGAGCAAATGCGCGATCTCCTCGTTCACCGTGATTTCCGTGAAGGGAAAGGATCCGCCCGCAACCTCGAACTCGTGCTCGCGGGCTTCTCCGCCAACCTCTACCAACAGCCGGCGGGGCCCCGGTTCGGCATCCGCAGCCAAACCAACGAGTCCGCGCCAGACGCCTCCATGACACGCCACCGGCACCGGCCGATCCTCCATCGACAGGCGCACGTCGGACCGGCCGGTGCCCAGCTCGACCAGAACAGTCGCGCCCTGCACGGCGGGCGACTGATCAACCGTCAGCGCAACGTCTGTCGACAGAGCGAATCCAGGCGGTCCGGGAGTCACCGCCCATTCCGGAAACAACCCCGCCTCGCGCGCGATGTCGCCGCTGTTGGCAAAAATCACCTCGCCAGCCCGAGCCCACGGCGTGTCCGTGGTCCACTGCTGCAGCACGACCCGTTGGGCCCGCACGACTCGCACACCTCCGAAGTCCTGATAGGCGATGGGCAGCCCAAAGCGAGTCAGCCAGTTCGGCACCGCCAGAAACTCGGCGCGGATGTCGGGGTTGGCGTCCAGCAGCGCCAGGTGATTTGCCGTGACCACCTCAAACGGCTGGCCGTCATCCTGCGGCAGCGCCTGGTGCGTGGGAACCTGCCGGAACGACTCAAGCCACGGGTCGAATCCAGCCTGATGCAAGTTGTCCAGCGTGTTCGCGGCGTTTGCGCGGTCCGCGCCCGGGTCCCACTGCAACACCATCTTCTGGAACGCCTGGACGGTGAACCCGTGTTGCTGGAACCGCTGGGAGACGGGATACCCAACCACCGGGATCCCGCCCAGGCCCTGAAACGCGGTCCAGAATCGGGCCTCGGCGTCATCTCGCACGGCAAAGCCGAGGCCGTCACCGCCGGTCTGCGTGTAGAACCAGCCGTCGGGAACGGCGAAATCCGGTGCGCAGGTCGTCGGAACCGCAGCCTGAGGCTCACTCGCCCGCGCCCCGCCGAACCCAACCAGGACCAGGACGAACGAAAGTGCCGCGGCGCCAAGGACGGGACGAATCAAAAGTCGGGCCACGAAAAGGCAGCCTAGCACCGGTTGGGCACGTATGATTTTCCGATTGACCAACGTCGGGATGCGCCGCGCGTGACGCGCGGATGCGCACGAGTCGACCCGCCGACACTCAACATTCGAGCCACGCCCATGCCACTTCCGTCTTCGCCAGCCCCCCGCCGTCCCAGCTGGGCACGGCCGCTCACCGGCATCGGCCGTCGGCGCTTTCTGAGCCTGGTTGGCGCCACCGGCGCGTGGCTGACGGCCACAGCCGGTTCAGCGTTGGCAGCGCCCACCGGGGGCGCCGAGGCGCCGGATGAACCGTCAGACGCTTCGCGTACCACGTGGTGGATCAATGACGCGCCGAGCATCGACGGTATGGCGCCGCGCATTCGCGACACGCTGGCGGCCACGGCGCGCGAGTTGCCGTGGCACGGACGCACCGTCAAAGGCAATTCCGCCGGCGCCCTGTACGCGCCGATTTTTGTGCGCGACATGGCGACGATCCAACCCATCCTTCCCTATTACCTTCCGCCCGACTTCATGCACACGCCCGTGGAAGGCTTCCTGGCCTCCCAGGATCGGTTCGGCATCTCCAACGGCGCCGTGGCCGCCACCCTCAACGCCCAAGGGTCGGTGGACAAGGCCACGGTCGTGAGCGATGAGGAAACCAGCGCCGTGCACGCAGCCTACGCCTACTATCGTGCGTTCGGCGGGGCCGACTGGCTTCGCAGCGACGTCGATGGACGCCAGGTAATCGACCGCCTGGGCGACGCCCTCGGTTACCTCTGGACCAACCGCCGCTGGAGCGACGGCAGCCTGCTCTACCGCGGACACACAACAGACTGGGGCGATGTCAAGCGCAGGGCTGGCGCCGAGCCCACCGATCTGGAGACCGGCGATGGACTCACCATCTCGCCCTTCGACCAGGCCTGGCACTTCCGAGCGCTCCACGACTACGCCTCCATGCTGGACGCGCTGGGTCGGACGTCCGAAGCCGAAAGCCAGCGCGCCCGCGCGGCGCAGGTGCAGGCCGAAACCCACGAACTGCTCTGGCAGGCGAGCCGCGGACATTACCGGGTCCACGCGCATGCCACCGATTGGACCGATCCATTTGACGAGGACGCCGTCATTCCCATTAGTAGCGTGCTGTCGATTTATGCCGGAATCGCTTCGCCTCAACAGGTCATTCCAATCTTCGAAGCCACCGCGCGGGCCGAGACCGACGCCGGCACCAACCGTGCCGGACTTACCCTTTCGCCACCCTATCCGGACGACTTTTTCCAGAGCCGGCGGATGGCGGGTGGGGAGTACCAGAACGGCGCGGTGTGGGATTGGTGGGGCGGCCTGCAGATCGTCAGCGAGTTCGAGCATGGGCAAGCCGAGCGTGCGATTGCCCACCTGGACGCCGTGGCCCGGGCCTGGGAGTCCGTCAACGGCGTCCACGAGTGGTTTCACATTCCCAGCCAGTCCGGGCAGGGGTCGACGCAGTTTGCCGGCGCCGCCGCCACGATGGCCCAGGCAGTGATCCGCGGACTTTTTGGCCTCGATGTCTCGACCGATGCCTACCGCGTCACGAGTCGACTGGGCGGTTACAGCGGCGGCCTGCGAGCCGTGCGACCAGGGGGAGGCCGGATTGACGTCGTACAGTCCGCCTACCCGGCCTTCATGTTCCTGGACATCCGGGCCGAAACCGGAAACGTCGGCCGCGTGGCGATACGTGTGCCGCGCGGCTGGGACAACATCATTGTTTTTGTCGACGGTCGCGTCACACCAGCGACGCGTTGGGCGTCTGGAGTCGACGACTACGTAGGTACGTGGTCGATCGGTTCGGGCACACACTCGATCATCGTGGCAAAGGTGGCCTGAACGCCGCCGATCCGATTCGAAAGGAACCGTACTCACGCGTCTGCAAGGCCGCCGAATCCTGCACTGGCGGGTGCGCTCGCGTATCGAATCCGCTCGCGCGACGGCATCTGCCGTGGGAGTTCTGATCCAGCGCGGCCTTATCGGGCTTCAACGGCACGGCTGGCTGCGAGTCCCGATACGAACCGCGGAACGGGTCGGCCAGGGCAACCTGCCCACCTTTGCCGCGGCCATCAGCTTTCAATTCGTCATCTCTCTGTTTCCCCTGCTCGCCGCAATCACGGTCGGCGTGTCGTTCTTCGTCGACTCCGACGCGCTGGCTGCCCGGATCCTGGACGTCGCGGGGTTCATCGCGCCGCACTCGGAGTCGCTGCTGGGAACAACGGTTCAGTCAGTCACCGACCTGCGCGGTCAAGTTGGTGTGGTGTCGCTGCTCGGACTGCTCTGGACCGGGTCGTACATTTTCGCGGCGCTGCGCCGCGGCCTGGACGTGGCCGTGGGCGCTCAACGCCCTCGCACCTACGTGCAGAGCCGGCTGGCCGATCTCGGGGTGGGCGCGATGACCGCGGCAATGCTGGCTGTTTCGCTAGCGCTCACCGCTGGCCTGACCGTCCTGCAACAGACCGACGTGCTGGGCTCCGACAGTCCGTTGGCCACGCTTGGCGTCCTACTCCGGTTGCTGACCGTCATCCTTCCGGTGGTGATGACGACCGGAATCTTCGCGCTTCTCTTCGGCGTGCTCCCGGCCCAGCCGCTTCCGCGACGGCCGGCGCTGCTGGCGGGTGTACTCGCGGCCGTGCTGTTCGAAGTCGGAAAGAGTGTCTTCGTCTGGTATGTCGTCAGCTTCGGCAACTTCAATGCCGTCTATGGCCCGCTGGCGACGATCGTTGTCCTTCTGCTGTGGCTCTACTACAGCAGCCTGATCGTGCTCGGCGCCGCAGCCTTCGGATCGGAGCTGGGGCAGTCGTCCGGAGTCGGAGCGGGCGGAGCGATGTCAACCTCCGGGTCCGACGCGACGGGCTAGGGAATCCCCCCTCGCGCGCTGCCCGGTTCGCGTGTCAAGGTTGGATGCGGGCGCCGGTTGACCGACCTCGCACGCCATTGCTACCGTCCGCTCCGCAGTTGGGGCGCACGCAGGGAGTCACGCCTATCGAGAATGTCCAGGCAATCCGGGCCGGCCGGATGGTCGCGCCCGCTCTTCGGTGAGAAACGGCTTTCGCCGAACAGTTCTGTTCCCGCCGGATCGTCGGTCCGTTGCCGACGGTCGAAGAGCCAGCGGCCTCACGCGCGTCGCGGCTCAATGAGAGAGACGAAGGAGTGAGTTCATGGCAAGCGTCACCCTAGACCGTGTGACCAAGCGCTTCGGCGAGGTCACCGCCGTACAGGACGTGTCGATCGAAGTCGAGGACCGCGAGTTTCTCGTACTGGTCGGCCCCTCCGGGTGCGGAAAGTCCACCACCCTCCGCCTGATTGCCGGCCTGGAAGAGTTGAGCGACGGCAACATCTACATCGGCGACGACCTGGTCAACGACATTGCGCCCAAGGACCGGGACATCGCGATGGTGTTCCAGAGCTACGCGCTGTACCCGCACATGAGCGTGTACGACAACCTGTCGTTCGGGCTGCGACTGCGACACACCCCGCGCAAGGAGATTGAGCGTCGGGTGCAGGAAGCCGCCGAGATGCTGAACATCGCCGAGCTGCTGGACCGCAAGCCGAAGGCTCTGTCCGGCGGTCAGCGCCAGCGCGTGGCCCTCGGCCGCGCCGTCGTGCGCGACCCGGCCGTGTTCCTGATGGACGAGCCGCTGTCCAACCTGGACGCCAAGCTGCGGGTGCAGACGCGCGCCGAGTTGATCCGGCTGCACGAGCGCCTGCAGGCAACCGTGATCTACGTCACGCACGACCAGATGGAAGCCATGACGATGGGCAGCCGCATTGCCGTGCTGCGCGACGGCGTGCTCCAGCAGATCGGGCCGCCGCAGGAAGTCTATGAGGAACCGAGCAACATGTTCGTCGCCGGCTTCATCGGCAGCCCGGCCATGAACTTCTTCGACGCACGGCTGACGGGCTCGGCGGACGACATGTACGTCGAGACCGACTCATTCAAGGTCCCGGTTCCGCCCGACCGGCGCGCTCCCTACGTGGGCCACCTGGGCCAGGACGTGGTATTCGGCATTCGGCCGGAGGACATCTTCGACCCGGATTACAAGCCGGACCAGATTCCGCCAGACGCCACCATCACGTCAGACGTGGACGTCACGGAGCCGCTGGGCAGCGAGGTCTACCTCTACATGCTGGCCGGCGACGAGTCCTACATCGCCCGCGTGGACCCGCGAACGACCGCCAGTATCGGCAATCCGTTCGACCTGGTGCTGGACATGAGCAACATGCAGCTCTTTGACCGCGCCACGCAGGAAGCCATCCGCTAAGGACTGGCACACCTGCTCAACCGCTACCGAGGCGGCAAACAGAGCGGGGGACGGCCGACGCCGTCCCCCGCTCTGATTTAAGGAGTCCACTTGCGTCTTGGCTCCCGCCCGCCCAGATACTGCGCGGAGTCGTGCCTGGCCTTCAGCATCATTCCGATCAAACTTCGTCAAGCAGTCGCACGTCACGCGCGAGGTCAGGGCCTCGCATGAGAATCGCAAGGGCTCGGATGCCAGGAATGACCAAAGGCCGCTCGGCCGCGGCCCGGCAGTTCTGACAGATGGCGCCGAGTCGCAGCACGACCGTCGCCTCAGTCGGCCTAAGCGCGCTCGTCAGCGGGGGCACAGGCGCCGTTCTCACGATCGGTAACCCGCTTCGACCAGACGCTCCGATTCTTACAGCCGCTTCAACACTAGGGGTACTGGGCGCCGTCGTCATTCTCCATGCCCACTACCTGCCCACAAATTCTCGACTGCGTTTTTCCACGTTAAGTCTCTTGATAACTCTCCCGTTAACGATCCTAGCCATCGCAACACTCGCCAATGACGACATCGCCCAATTCCTGACAAGATCCAGTGCTCTGGGATGGGTGCTTGCCGCCACCTTGCCGTTGGTGATCACACGCGTCGCCCACCACGTCCGCGACTGCACTGCCAGTATAGATCTGGCATATGGCGGAGTGATCGGAGTCGCCTGTGCGACTCTCCTTCATTTGGGTACATCCTCTGACGTCGCCTTCAGTCCAGTATGGGCGCTCGTCGGTTACATCGTCGGCGCTGTCATGATTCGCGGCATGTCGATGATGCAGCCGCAGCCGGTGCTTCGTACGTCACCGGGAATCGCCCGGAGAACGTCGCCGCTCGCCGCCGCATTTTTCATGGCCGTCTTAACGGCATGGCCTGCCGCACCCCGACACGAACTCGCCACCTCCGCGGGAGGTCAAGTCCTGGCCGTCACGCTCGCCGGGTTCTTACTCATGTCGTCATTCGTGCTCTGGTTGGCAGAAGCGAATCCAGCGCAAGAGGATTCATGGCTTGGACTTCGGTCCGCGCTGGGCCGTTTCTCACCCACTATTGCCGTAGCTTCACTTCTATCGATTGGCGGACTTCAAGCTGCATCCTACTCAGCTGTGACTATCGACGATTTAGGACGCTTCATGGTGACTGCCGAGGCCCTTATCACACGCGGAGAATTTCCTTTGTGGGGAAGCTATTGGTTCTTGCCGGGCTTACCCGTCCTTCTGGCGCTGTCGTTTTCCGTATTGGGCTATACATATCCAGCCGCCCTGGCTCCGATGTTCCTGGCCAACACATTGCTACCATGGCTAATCTACCGTGGATCCCTGGCCGTCGGCGCTGGCAACGTGTCCTCGTTCGCGTTGGCTGTGCTCGCCGTCATATTGCCTCCGATCCAGATCTACAGCCTGGGATCCGCTGAACCAGATCCAGTGTTTATCGCCCTTCTGGCGGCCACTGTCTGGGCGTTTATACACGCCATCAACGCACCGCATCCAAGCTACTCCTTGATTACTTTCAGTGTCTTGGCGGCGATCATGACTGCCACAAGGCCTGAAGGACTCCTGTATGGCTGTCTGCTGGTCATGGTTGCCTTGCTTGCCATTCGTTCCCGACGGGCAGTTGTCGGCAGCATTACCTTCGGTGTACTACTTCTTCCACTCGTCATCTACAGCGCCCTTCAGCTTGGACGATTCTGGCCAACGCCCGGCGAGCAATACTCAGGCACGGCCCTAGTTCATAAGGCCGGTGTCATTGGTGACGTCACACTGCCCAGACTCGCCAGGCTCCTCCTCCTGAATGACGTCCGATTTCTCCTGATAATCGCAGCAATCCTGTCGCTCTTTTCGATCGGCTCCGTCTACGCCTCGAGACGTCACTGGGCGCTCGCCGCCTTACCTTTCGCGGCAATTCTGAATATCCTCATCACGCTGTCGATTGTCGATAGCAGCACGACCGAGATCCGCGTCACATTAGTCGAAGATTTTGTCCGACATCGCGCGTATCCGTTGCCGATCGTCGCGGTGCTGGCAGCGGTTGGCGTCACCGCTGTCGGCCTGGCGGCCCGGCGAATCAGATTACTCCAGGTCTCGCTTGGCGTGCTGGCAGTTGCCACGACCGTGTACCTCGCGGCAGGAAGTCTCTATGTGCTGGGCAAACCCGAGGGCTTTCATCATGGCCAAGGCGTCGGAAGCCTGCTTCCATCCGACGTACACGTCAATGCACCTGAACTCTGGCTGCACCCCTTCCCGCTTCCAAGTGGAGACGGGAACTTCATGGGCATCCGGAGCTCGCTGGTTGCGTGGTACAAGCCATTCGACATCCACGGCAACACGACTGGCATGGCGTATCAGACTCTCACCGGGGCCTTTGCCGCCTTGGGCTTTGCCACGCTGCTTGCGGCAGCGCCGGTCCAAGGTTCGGGCGAGGGCTCCCGAAACTTCGAACGCAGGCGTCGTGGTCGGCGCCACGCACGCTGACTCATGGAGCGTGCGATAAGCGTCGCTCCCGGTAGAACAGGCCGGTCGGCGGACGAGTTGACGGGTCATGCACGTCGCCCGATCACACGCGCAGCGAGTGGGCCGTTTCCTATTCTGAGAGTCCTAATCAGTCTGCACGGCAATCTGAGGTGCCCGTGGCACGCGTTGGGCTGAATGCGCTGGTGCTTCGAACGGATGCCTCGTATCGCAATGCGGGGCCGAGCCGCTACGCGACGAATCTGGTGCAAGCCCTGCTCGCGCAACCGAGCGAGCATCGCTTCACGGTCTTTCTCAATGAGCAGGTGCGCGGCCTGCCGTTCGAACCTGCACGGCCGGTACGGGTCATTCGCACGAGGGCCCCGACGTCTCGAACCGGCGTTCGAGTGCTCTGGGAGCACCTGCTGGCCCCCTGGCACATTGCCGCGAAGCGGCTGGATGTCGTGCATTCCATGCTGAATGTCGTCCCGCTGGCGTCTCCGACGCGCCACGTGGTGACTGTCCACGACCTTTCGTTCATGCGCACGCCGGGCGCGCACCCCACGCACCGGCGCTGGTACTTGATCGCCGCGACATGGCTTTCGGCCCGGCGCGCACGCGTGGTCCTGGCGGACTCGAGTGCGACAAAGCACGACGTGATTGAGCTGCTGGGGATCGACGAGTCACGCGTGCACGTGGTCTACCCGGGACGTGAAGCCGCATTTCGTCCTCGACCCAGCCGTGAGGTTTACGAATTCCTGGAAGGCAGGAATCTCAAGCGTCCGTTCGTGCTGTTCGTTGGCACGCTGGAGCCACGCAAGAACGTTGACGTCTTGGTGCGAGCGTTTGGCGAAGTGGCGCGCGGAGGCTTTCAGGGCGATCTCGTCCTGGCGGGCGGCAGCGGCTGGGCCACGGCGGGCATCGACTCGGCCCTCGCCGAAAGTCCCGTGCGCCGGAGGATTCACCGGGTAGGTTATGTTAAGCAGGAAGACCTTCCATACTGGTACTGTGCAGCCGACTTGGTCGTGTATCCATCCAGCTATGAAGGCTTTGGTATTCCGGTGCTGGAAGCCATGGCCAGTGGGACGCCAGTCATCACCTCGAACCGGTCTTCACTGCCCGAAGTCGCCGGTGACGCAGCCCTGACCGTGGATCCGCGCGATGTTCACCAGCTGGCCGACGCGATGGCGGCCGTGCTGGCGTCGCCGGAACGGCGCGCCCAGATGTGTGAACGCGGGCTGATCCAGGCCCGGCAGTTCGATTGGACAGTAGCCGCCCAGCGATGTCTCAACCTGTATCGACACGCCCTAGACCCAAGCTGACTCGCGTGCCCAGTCCCCGGCCGACGCCGCCGGCCGCGACGAATGCGAACTCCGGCGCTCGACGGCGTCATCATCACGCGGCCTGGCGGTTCCTGGCCTCTCCGCGAGTGCTGGCGATGGGCGACCTGGCGCTGCTCTTTGGCGCATTTCTGCTGGCGTATACGACGCGCTACACATGGCGCCTCGGTCCGGCGCTCAACGAATTCCAGTTCACCCCCCTGGATGCCTACTGGGTAGTGGCCGGCCTGTTCATACCGGTGACGCTCCTCAGTTTTGCGGGGCTTGGCCGGTACCAATCGCGGCGCGGCGCCTCGCTGGTCGAAGACCTGGGACGGATTGCGGTTGGGACATTGATTGGAACCGCGGCCGTGATCGTGGTGTTTTTCGTCTCACGTCCCGTCTTTTTCTCCCGATTGATGTTTCTCTACCTGGGGATGTTTGGCCTCGGGTTTGCCGTTGTCTGGGTGCTCTTGCGCCGAATCGGACTTGGGCTGCTGCGCCGCGCCGGCTATGACAACCAGCGCATTCTGGTGGTGGGCGGAGGCGCCGTGGCCAAGTTCCTGATGCAGCAACTCACCGCCAATCGAAGCCTGGGCAATCGGGTGATTGGTTACCTTGATTCAAGCGACATCGGTGCAAGCGCCGCATTCGGCCGCTTCGCACGGCTGGGAACCGTGGACAACCTGGCCGAGGTAATTGAGACCGAACAGGTGGACGTGGTCTATGTCGCGCTGCCCTCAAGCGTGCAGCACGAACTTGCACCCGTCATCGAGCGGTGCCGCCGGCAGGGGGTGCAGTTTCGGGTGGTGCCCGACCTGCTTGAAGCTCAGTTCGGTCGGATGGACATCCACCCGGTGGCCGGGATTCCGCTCGTGACCCTGCGCGAACCGGAAATCACCGGGTTTCGATATATGCAGAAGCGCGCGCTCGACCTCACGGCGAGCCTGGCCGGTCTCGTGCTGACGTTTCCGCTGTGGGTGTTGATCGGGCTGGCGATCCGGCTGGACTCGCCTGGCCCCGTCCTATTCCGCCAAACACGGATCGGGCGCGACGGCCAGTCATTCCAAGTGTTCAAGTTTCGGTCAATGGTGCAGGACGCCGAAGAACGAAAACACGAGTTGTTCGGTGACGAGCGCCACCCGTTGCTGTTCAAGTCGAGGGACGATCAACGCCGCACGCGCGTCGGTCGCCTGCTCCGACGCCTGAGTATCGACGAATTGCCGCAACTCTTGAACGTGCTGCTGGGCCACATGAGCCTGGTGGGGCCCCGAGCCCAGGTACCCGCCGAGGTGGCGCAATATGACGAATGGGCGCGCCATCGCCTGCAGGTGCTGCCTGGACTCACTGGCCTCTGGCAGGTGAGCGGACGTAGTGACCTGGGGTTTGACGAAATGGTGATGCTGGACACGTTCTACGTATCCAACTGGTCACTGGGTCTCGATCTGCGCATCCTCCTACAGACGATTCCAACCGTCCTGAGCGGACGTGGCGCGTATTGACCCAATACCTGACACGGTAACGCGGCCGCGCACAGCGCTGGTTCACGACTGGCTGAACCAGCAAGGCGGGGCCGAGCACGTGCTGGTGGAAATGCACCGCATGTTTCCGTCGGCTCCGGTGTACACCTCGTTCTACGAGCCCACGCTGGTCGATCCGGCCTTTCGGCGCCTGGACATTCGCCACACGTGGCTTCAGCGATTTCCACTCTGGCGCAGCAATCACCAGGCGCTTCTGCCGTTCTATCCGCTGGCCTTCGGTGGCTTGCGAGTTTCCAGCGCCGACCTGGTGCTCAGCAATGCGAGCGCCTTCTGCAAGGGAGTCCGGACGGCGCCGGGAGCCATTCACATTTGTTACTGCCTCACACCAACGCGCTTTCTCTGGATGCCAGATGCCTACCTGCCCGGCGAACGGGCGCCGGTCTGGTCGCGATTGCTACTGCCGCCGCTCCTGGCATGGGCGCGCCGATGGGATCGCAAGGCGGCAGAACGGGTGACCCAGTTCCTGGCTATCTCGCGGGCGGTGGCCGACCGCATCCAGCGCTTTTACGGTCGCTCGTCACGCATTGTCCATCCACCGGTGGACGTGAATCGCTTCCGGCCAACAACCGACGTGGGCGAGTCGTTTCTGATCGTGTCCCGCCTGATTCCCTATAAGCGCATTGATCTGGCCGTACGCGCCTGTACCGAACTCGGACTGCCGCTGCGGATCGTCGGCGCCGGACGCGCCGAAGCTGACCTGCGGGCGCTGGCGGGGCCGACTGTCACGTTTCTTGGTAGGCTGCCCGACCGCGATGTGAGCGTGGAAATGGCGCGCTGTCGAGCGTTTCTGTTTCCGGGTGACGAGGATTTCGGAATCACCCCGGTCGAAGCACAAGCCGCCGGCCGGCCCGTCGTGGCCTACGGCTCAGGTGGGGCGCTAGATACGGTGATCGACGGGACGACAGGCATCCTCTTTCGCGAGCAGACCGTTGAGTCGCTTGGTGCAGCGCTGCAACGCGTGCAAGCCATGAGCATTGAAACGGACGCTCTCGTGGCCAACGCCCGCCGATTCAGCCGCGAGAATTTCAGACGCTCTCTCCTCGAGGCGGTGAACGACTGCCTGCGCGCCCACGGACGACCACCGGTCCCCGCAAACTGATGACTGCGGATCGTGTGGGTCGGATTCTCGGCCGCTGGTGGTGGTTTATTGGCGCGGTGACGCTTGCAACGCTCGTGGGTTCGCTTCTCTGGCAGTCCTTCGGACCGGTGAACTATGAGGCTGAGGCGGAATTGCTGCTGGTGCTGGAGTTGCCGCCGGATAGCGAAGACCGCCAGTTCGGAATCGAGAACAGCCGGGCGCAAGCCTCATCCGTTGTCATTGAAGATCTCGTTCGGCTGGGGCGTGGCCGCAGCCTGCTCCGCGAAGTCGTGGAGGCCGTGGCCGAGGACGGCGTTGCGGTTGACCTGGAAGTGTTGGCCAGCACGATTGACGTCTTTCCGCTGGCACGAGGACTGCGGCTCGAGTTGACTTGGGAGGACCAGTCGGCGCAGACGATCATCGACGCCGCGGTGAAGCTGCTGGTCGAAGAACAGACGAGGCTGTATCCCAGCCTGAGCGAACTGGGAACGTTGCGCCTCATCGACAAGACTGACGAGGCCGCACGTCCGCGGCTGGTGCTCGTGATTCTCAACGCGGCCCTGGCGACGTTGGCCGCTCTGCTGGCAGCCGTACTTGCCGTGCTGATGATTGACTGGCGGCTGAACCGGCTGTTCGCGGATGACGTGCCTGACTTGCTGGACACGTCCGTGATCGGGACCGTCCGGTGAGCACGGCCAATCCGCCGACTCAGCCGCCGCTCCGCCTGTACTTGGTTGGAGCCGTTGCGTCCGCCGCCGTTGCTGCCGTGATCGCGCTGGTCGTCGTGCTGGTGGCGACGCCGGTGTATCGGGCATCGACGGACGTGTCGATCCGGCCGCGAATTGCCGATTTGGGAGCTGCCGAGGCTTCGGCGCGACTGATTCGGAATTACGCGGCCTGGGTGGATTCCGAGGCATATGCCGCACGGTTGCCGGAGGCTGATCGCGGTGGGCTGTCTGATGGGGAGATCGTCCGCAATGTCCGTACGAACGGGGACGGAGACCGGCTGGTGGTGACGATTCAGTCCGAAGATTCGAGCGCCGCACGAGCCGCTTCAACGGTGAATGGGTTGGCGGCGTTGCTGGTGGCGGAGGTGGCGACGCCGGAGCGGCTGAATGATCGGGAGCGCGGTCTCGAGATAGCGGTGATCGATGCGGCGCGGGCGCCGGGGGCGCCGGTGTGGCCGCGGGCCGAAGTTGCGCTGCCGATAGCGGCAGTGCTGGGGGCGGTGTTGGGCATTGCGGCGATCTGGTTGATCTGGCCGCTGACGCGGATGTCCCGTGGCTGATCCGAGGATCCTGGCGGAATTGCCAGATGGCGAGGGCTTGGCCGAAGGCTTTACGGAGTTGCGCGCCAACACCTTGGTGGCACTCGGAGACACTGCGCACGCCGTTGTGACGGTGACGAGCCCGCATGCGGAGGAGCCGCGGCGGCATGTGGCGGCGCACCTGGCCGCAGCGCTGGCGCAGACGGGACGCCGGGTACTCCTGGTTGACGCAGATGTCGACGGCGAGAAGAGCGAGGGGTCACCGGAAACGCACACCGTGCCTGACCATCTCTCCGTTCTGACCGCTGAGCCGGTGCGGGCAGGAGATGCGGCGCTGCTTTCCGGGGCAGTGTTTCTGGACTGGGTTTGGGCAGAGGCGGGACGGCACGACCTGGTGGTGGTGGCTGGGCCGCCGTTGCTGGATGTGCCGGATGGGCGGGCGGTAGCGGCCCGGGCGGATGGGGTGTTGCTGACGGTGGTGCATGCGCGGACGAATCGGGACGACGCGATCCGGGCGCGCGCGATCCTGCGTGCGGCCGGCGCGAACCTGCTGGGCGCGGTGGTCGTCGAAGGCTAGGTCCGGCGGCCTGGCCCCTGGTCGGTGGTGGTGGGTGACCCGCCGGCGAGAAGACGCTGGTAGGCCTCGAAGGTTGCCTCGTTCGGAGCGGACATCAGCCCGTCGGGGAGATCGGCTTCCAGGGCGGCGACGGCGGCATCGACTTCGGCCGGGGTACGGAAACCGACGAGGGCGGTGGAGATGGCCGGTTCGTCGAGGACCCAGCGCAGGGCGAGTTGCGGGGTGGCGAGGCCGGCTTGCTCGGCGGCGGCGGTGACTTCGTCCACAGCCTCGAGGGTTTCGGGCAGGTAGTCGGGATGGAAGAGCGGAAGGCCGAAGGCGATGCCCGTTGCGCGCCAGTCGCCTTCTTCGAATCGGTGGTCAGGCTTGAAGGCGCCGGTGAGGACGCCGTGGGCCAGGGAGCCGTAGGCCATGACGCCGATGCCGTTGGCGGCGCAGTAGGGAATGATCTCGTCGGCGTGGCGGCGGTCGAGCATGTGGTAGCCGACCTGGTTGGCGACGATTGGGGAGACGGCGAGGGCTTCGTCCATGAGCGACGTTGAGTAGTTGGAGACGCCGACGTGGCCGATCTTGCCCTCGGCCTTGAGGTCTTCCATGGCCCGCATCGTCTCGTCCCTGGGCGTGTCGAAGTCGGGCCAGTGGATGAGGTAGACGTCGATGAAATCGGTGCCGAGTGCCTTGAGGCTGAATTCGCACTGGGCTTTGATGGTTTCGGGGCGTGAGTCGCGATAGAAAGCGTCGGGGTTGTCGGGCTGGGGGACGACGCCGGTCTTGGTGACGACGACGATGTCGTCCCAGTGGCCCTGGAGGGCGTTGCCCATGAGGGATTCGGAGGTGCCAAGGCCGTAGGCGACGGCGGTGTCGAAGAGGGTAACGCCGAGGTCGAGGGCGCGGCCGATGGCGGCGGTGGCGAGGTCGTTGTCGATGGATCCGTAGCGGGCGCCGCCCATGGGCCAGCCGCCGAAGCCGAGAGCGGAGACTTCAGGGCCGGTGTTGCCGAGTCTGCGGTATTGCATGTTTGGGTTCCCTAGCGGGGTGTGGCCGCACTATGGCGGGGCGGGGTTTCGGAGTCAATCGGCGAGCGGTTTGTGCGCACGTAAGAGTTTTTTCCAAAAACTCTTGAGGGAGGGGGACGCCGGTTCCGAACCCGACACGGGGCCGGCCCTGATTGAGGATCACCGGGGCTGGGGGCGAATGCCTGGGCAAGCTCACGGCAGGCTCTTCGAGAGGCTCAGGCCACCGGGAGCCGAGATCGCCTCTAGACTGGGCGTGGATCCGGACGTTGAACGCGAGGCTGCCTTTGCCTGAATCCCTGACGCCCGTGGTCGTGATCTGCGCCGACGGCACGGAGCCGGCCTACGTGGACGCGGCGATCGAGCATGGGTGCATGCCCACGCTGGCCCGCTTTCAGCGGGAGGGCGCGTATCACCTGGTTCCGGCGGCGATTCCCTCGTTCACCAACCCGAACAACATGACCATCGCGACCGGCCGGCCGCCGGCGGCGCACGGCATTTCGGGCAATTACTTCTACGACGCCCAGCGCGAAGTGGAGGTGATGATGGACCACCCGCGCTTTTTGCGCTGCGAGTCGTTGTTCGCCCGGTACAGCCAGGAAGGCCGCCGCGTGGCCGCCATCACGGCCAAGGACAAGCTGCGCACGATGCTGGCTACCGGATGGCGCGGCATCTGCCTTTCCGGCGAATTGGCGCACGAGACGACCGAGCAGGAGCATGGGATTGCGGGTGTCACGCGGCGCATGGGGCGGGAGAACCCGGACATTTACTCGGGCCGGATGAGCGACTTCGTGATGGCCTGCGGCGTGTACCTGGTGCGCGAGCGGCTGGCGGACGTGCTGTATCTGTCGCTCACGGATTTCGTGCAGCACACCCATGGGCCAGGCACGCCCGAGGCGGACGCCTTTTACACGTCGCTGGACCAGCGCCTGGCCGAGCTGGACGCGCTGGGGGCCGTGATCGTGCTGACCGCGGACCACGGCATGAACGACAAGTGCCACCCCGACGGCACGCCCAACATCGTGTACCTGGAATCGCTGCTGGACGGGGCGGCGCCCGGGCCGTTCCGGGTGGTGCTGCCGATAACCGATCCGCACGTGACGCACCACGCGGGCCTGGGGTCGTTTGCGACCGTCCACCTGCCGCCCGACCAGGTGGATGCGGCGATTCAGCGTCTGCGCGAGGACGCGCGTGTCGACGACGCCCTGCCCCGCGACGAAGCCGCGAGAACGTACGAGCTGCCGGGTGACCGTATCGGCGACATCGTTCTGCTCAGCGATCGCGGCTCAGTCTTTGGCCGAGCGCCCGGCGCGCATGATCTATCGGTCCTGAGCGCCTCTCGTCTGCGCTCCCACGGCGGCCTGCACGAAGTGTCCGTGCCATTCGCGTCGAATCGCCGGCTGACACCTGAGGTCGAAGCGCGAGCGGCCACACTGCGCAACGCCGACGCCTTCCCGATCGCAATGGACGGGCTGCAGATCTAGGCGAGCGTTCACCGCATGCGGCCGTGCGGCGGGAATGGCGGGGTCGCCTTCCAAGGTGATGGTTGCGTAGGCCAAGCGGGTTGGATTCCTGGCGGGGGAGGCGGGGAGGGTTATGTGGGATCGGTCGGGTGCGCCGGTTTGGCGAGTTCTTCTCGCAGAACCTCGCGCACGATGCCTCGGAGCGTCGTAGTCTCGCTGGCCTCCCGCCTGACCGGTCCGTGACTGTCGATGAAGCTATCGAGACGTTGGCGGAGGTCGCGAATATCGGAGCGGAGCCAGGCAAATAGCGCGAGGATCAGCCCGCCTAATGCCGCCGCGCCGGTCACCGCCACCGTCAAGAAGATTCCAACATCGAGCGACGCGGTTGTGTCCATCGAATCCTCCGGGCGCAGGCGGTTGTTCCGCGCGACATAGGCTCCATGCGTGGGCTGCTGATGCCGTCCGCCCCCGGCTCACGAGGCTAGGCGCGGGGGATTGTCTGGTCAATGAAGCGCGTTCCGGTCGTGTGGATTGAGCTCGCGGAGGGCTTGGCCTGGGGGCTGGGGGAAGGAGAGAGCTGAGACTCGGAGGAGGAGGTTGGGAGCGTTGGGTCGGGGCGGGTTGCCAGGGGTGGCATGGGTGCGGTGGGGTTGAGCATGGTGCTGGGTCCCGGCCGGGGACGCCGGGATGGCGGAGGGGGAGGAAGACGGGCGGGTCACAGACCCGCCCCTACGCTGGATCGGATGAGGAGGATGGCGTGTGGTTCGACACGACCCCTTCGACAGGCTCCGGGCAGGCTCTCCGAAAGACTACGGGTCGGCTCACCACGAACGGCGGCGGGGGAGGTTGGGAGCCGTTGGACCGGCTGGGTTGCCAGGGGTGGTTTGGGTGCGGTCGCGTTGAGCATGGTGCTGGGTCCCGGCCGCGGACGCCGGGATCGCGGAGGGGGAGGAAGGCGGGCGGGTCAGAGACCCGCCCCTACGTGGAATCGGGAAAAGCC
Organism: Chloroflexota bacterium; assembly: GCA_022820025.1. Classification (GTDB taxonomy): domain Bacteria; phylum Chloroflexota; class UBA11872; order UBA11872; family UBA11872; genus UBA11872. The sequence continues at coordinate 77,104 of JAJEGF010000035.1, read as the reverse complement.
GCGGTGGTGTTTTCTAGGCGCCTCGACCGGGGGCCCCTCACCGATTTCGGCCGAAGACGCCCGAATCCTTCGACTAGCTCAGGACAGGTTCTGCCTCTCCCCTTGGAGAGGGTGAAGAGCGGCGACCTCACCTGACAGGTGACGACGCGGCGCGGTGGTAAGGGGTGGTGGGGTGCCCGGAAGACGGGCGGGTCAGAGACCGCGCCTCTACGCTGGATCGGATGAGGAGGGCTTGGGTGCTGTAGCCGGGGGGTGGTTCGACACGGGCCTCCGACGGACTCCGGCCCGGCTCACCACGAACGGCGGCGGGGGAGGTTTGGAGCATTTGGACTGGCTGGGTTGCCAGGGGTGGCTTGGGTGCGGTGGGGTTGAGCATGGTGCTGGGTCCCGGCCGCAGACGCCGGGATGGCGGAGCCAGGAGTGGGTTTTGCTAGGATGGGTGGGTTGACGGCGTGGCGTGCCGAGGCACTGGCGCGCGGTTGGGACGCCGGATTTTCTTGAGCTAGAACCAGCGGCGGGATCGTTATGGGTTACGCGATTTTTACGTCCGGAGGCAAGCAGTACCGCGTGTCGCCGGGGGACGTGATCGAGGTGGATCGGCTGGACGCCGAGGCGTCAGGGTCGCTGACGTTTGACGATGTGTTGCTGGTGAGCGACGACGACGGGGTTCAGGTCGGGCAGCCGACGGTGGACGGGGCGTCGATCGAAGCGAGCGTGCTGGAGCACGTGCGGGGTCCGAAGATCCGGATCTTCACGTACCAGGCGAGTAAGCGCCGGCGACGCCGGATGGGTCACCGCCAGGAACTGACGCGCGTGCGGATCGAGTCGATCAGCGCGCAGGCGGCGTAGGTTCAGCAAGGGACACGGAAGGACAACGAGCGATGGCACACAAAAAGGGTCTGGGCAGTAGCCGGAACGGTCGCGACAGCAATCCGAAGATGCTGGGCGTGAAGAAGTTCGCGGGCGAGGCGATCCGGACGGGGCAGATCATCGCGCGGCAGCGCGGGACGAAGTTGCTCCCAGGGGATCACGTGGGCGTGGGCCGGGATCACACGCTGTTTGCGCTCGCGGACGGAACGCTGGTGTTTGAGCAGGTTCGGGGTCGGAAGCGCGTTCGGGTAGCTACGGCGGCTTAGGCTTCTCTGGATCTGGATTCGGCTGGCGGAGTCGGGGCGGTTGGGCTGCTTGACCTGAGCTTGGGTGCTTAGGCCGGCAGCCACCCTCACCCGTGGCGGAAGGTGAGAGGGGAGAGGAGAGAGAAGTGAGAGGGGAAAAGAGAAGCCAAAGAGTGGACGGGGATCGGGGTTAGAAGTAGACGAGGGCCGATAGCTCAGTCGGAAGAGCGCCGCACTCGCATTGCGGAGGTCGTGGGTTCGAATCCCATTCGGTCCACCAGGCTTGATAAAATGAACGACTCTCCCCCTGCGACTCAGCCTTGACGTTTATTCCGGCATCAGCAGTTCAGCGCCGATGTGGCTGCTCCACAAGACCTGTGTGAGCTAGAGTGCCAGTTGGATATGGGAGAGGCTCTGACCAGTGACAGCCGTCAGATTAGGTTGGCAGAAGAAGCCGCCGACCAACTGTTCAACGCGCGCAATGGCGACACAGGGCCCTATTTTGAGCCGCCCGACCTCCCGGCAGCTGACGCCGCCGTACGGCGCTTGGGCAGACGCTTTAATGATCTCCCAGGAGCCATAGCGGAGGCACTGGACGCCGCTCGGGACAGCGGAGACCTGCTATCGAGCGATAAGCTCCAAGGCATATCCGAGATTATCCAGAACGCGGACGATGTCGACGCCTCGCAGGTTCGGCTCGTCCTAAGGCCGACTGACCTGTGGATAAGCCACGACGGGAGTCCCGTACAGCTCAGTCACGTTCTGGGCTTGGCAACTCCTTGGCTTACCACAAAGCGTAGCGACGCAGCCCCCATCGGGCGATTTGGAATTGGGCTCATGACTCTCCGTTCGATATCCAAAACGCTGGAGGTTCATTGCCACCCATACCACGTAAAGCTCGGCGATCCTACTGTGTCGCCGATTGACCCACCTGTGCCATCTCTTGTTCTTGGGGAGGCGGGTTGGACCACATTTCGAATTCCCTTTGAACAAGGCATGGTGGGTGCTTCAGAGTTAGAGGAATGGCTTGATAGGTGGGATTGCTCCGCCCTCCTATTCCTCCGTAGCGTCTCCAAAATCACCCTGTTCGACTCGGAAGGCATCCTGATTCACGAGCTGTCAATTTCACGTCGTAACCCCGAAGAGGTGCAACCGAACAAATGGGACTCAAGTAGGAAAGTGTCACGGCGAGGGGTGGACACTATCGATGGTCGGTCATGGCTTGTCTACACTGAGGAAGTACTATCTCCACCTGGAGTCTTGCGAACCCGAAAAGCTACTGACACGACCACACCGATAGCCATCGCACTTCCCCAATACTCCGTCGATTATGGCCAAATTCACGCAGGGCTCCCAGTCACCCGAACGCGCTTGCCCGTTTTCGTTAACGCTCAGTTCGACCCAATAGCGAATCGCCAAGGCTTTGCCAATAACGACTGGAATAAGGCATTGATCCGGCTTGTCGCTGATCTTTGGTCCCGAGCGGCCCTTGACCTCTTTGCTCGGGACCCCGAAGTGGCTTGGCAAGTAATGCCCCTCCCTGACGTCGCTGGAGGCAATGGTCAATCGCCTCTCATTGATGAGCTTGAGGATGCAATCATCGGCCAGGCAAGACAACAGGTCGCGTCGCAGCTGTCGCTTCCCGTGCCCGGGCAGGGCGGATTCAGACTGGCCGAGCTCGCAGTAGAAGCGCAACCCTTGGAGCAAGTCCTGACCGTGACTGAAACTGCCACGCTTGCTGGCCAGCCCGCTACGTTGCCATTCGAACTCCGCGACCAAACCGGGAGGTGGAGAACGGTTCTGGCGGACTGGCGAGGGGCTGCGGCAGACATCCCTGATGAGGTGAGTGTGGAGCGAGCACTTGAGCTTGTCGGCGACGAAACCAGGCCCGTCAGTTCTGCGGTCAGACTCGTCGCAGCTGCCCTAGAAGAAGACCTCCATTCACGCTTGGTGGAGCTTCCGTGCATAGTTGCCCAGGACGGACGACACGTGGTTCCGCCAGTCGGCGATTCCCCCACGGCAGTTGCAGCAGAAACCACCCCGTTAGCGGAGCAGCTCGGTGTCGTCACGCTACTTCACTCCGAACACCTCGGTGGGCAAAAGGCGGCAGAGACTGTCCTCAAGTGGCTTCGATCTTGCGGGGCGCTACTTGAAGTCTCCGACAACCGTGACGTAGTTCGGCGACTGGCCACGGCCGGTAAGGCTGGACGTCGGATTTCGACTCCTCTAACGGACCAGCAAGTTGAGGCACTTCGGGAGGCGTTCGAGGGCATGGATCTTGAGGACCTGCGAGACCTTGGCCCTGACATTGGTCGAGCCGTAGAACTTGAAGCATATAGCTATGTTGCGAAGGGCCGCAGACGGCAACGCATGACCACCACCGCGCGTCCATCGGACGCATATCTGCCACGAGCGATCAATCGGGAACCAGACAGCTTTCCCATCGCAGCCAGTGAATCCATAGGAATCACTTGGATGAGCAATCGATATGCGAAGGTACTCCGTTCCCCCTCTGGTCGACAGGGGATCGGAGCGCAACGTTTCCTGCGACTTCTCGGAGCTGAGGCTGCACCACGACTACGCTTACATCCCATGCTGGAGCGACGCTACGTCAGCGACCCTCGGCGTGGCTTACCTGCCTCTATCGCAGGTGGCCCTCGCGTCCGCAACCAAACAATGCGAGATCGAGGAGCCACCTACTCGCTTCAAGACCGAGATTGCCCAACCCTGGCGGATGTTATCCAAGATATCTCTCGGATGCGTCTGAAGAAGGCGAGAAGGAAGCGCGCAGGTGCACTTCTCGCTACATTCGGTCGAGCGTGGGACCGACTCTATAGTGAATTCTCAGAAGTGGAAGCTGCACATGACAACTACGGCTGGCAAGATAGAGGGCGAATGCCCGCCTACTGGCTCTTGGTAGCGAGCGATGCCGTGTGGCTTGATGACGAAAGCGGGACGCCCAGGCGACCGCGTGAGCTGCGCGTCAGGACCCCCGGTAATGTAGCAATATACGGCCAAGACTCCCCAGACTACCTCCATCCAAGCCTCTACAGCCCGAACTGGCGCCCTGTCTTGGAGGCACTCGGCGTTACCGGCGATCCCAGCCGTTCCGAACTGGTCACTCGGCTCAAGGGTTTGCGAGACACAGAGAACGAAGGCCAATGGACTTTCGAGGAAGTCAAGCGAGAGACTGCCGTCCTATACAAAGCTCTTGCCCAATCAGTTATGTCGCCTGGCGGGCGTTCCGGCATTGGTGTGGAGCAACTTCGCCGTGATTTTCGGCACGGCAATGGCCTCATATTCACCGACTTGGGCTGGCTGCCTCCCCAAGGCGTTCTCGCCGGGCCTCCGATCTTCGGCAGATACAAAGCTTTCGCTCCATCGATCGTCGATACAGACTCACTCTGGAGATCGCTCAGGCTACGGGAGCCATCCCTGGACGACTGCATTGACGTTATTCGAGCAGTTGCCCGGAAGCGTAGCGCACCCGGACCTAATGATGAGGCCGTCCTGCTCCAAACAATGCGAACACTCGCACTCCACGTAGAAACCGGTGTCACCCCACGTGTCCGCGCAAAGTTTCGGAGACTTCCGTTGTGGACGAGCAGAAGTTGGATGCGTGTCCGTCCCGTGTACGCAACTGGAGATCCGATTCTGGCTGCGGGCCTCCGAAACAAGATTCCTCTGTGGGAACCGGGTGGAGAGCTTCATCAGTTTAGCTCCTTGCTCAATCCTCTGCGCGTTGAGGAGATTCCAACTACGTCTGCCAGAGTGGTCGAGCCTGACAAGGCCGCCGAACAGGAAGACCTGTCGGAACTCTTCGAGTTATCTGTTCACCACCTTCAAGAAGACCTTGCGCGCAACGATCCCTTGCTCGCAAAGACAATGGGCGTACCCTGGCATCTCCTCCAAGGTTTCAAGGTACATGTTCACCCGTCACTCTTGCTTGAGGTAAGCGCGAATAGCGGCGGTGCAGATGTCTCTCACCGATGCGAAGTGATGGCAAAGGTCGATAGTGACCGAGGCATAGTGTTCGTTCAGAGTCCCGAGCAGCTATCTCGCGTGGATTCAGGTGGTCGGGCCATCGCAACTCTGTTTGAGGGGGATTCTAGGCAAGTTGCGCTCGCATGGAGGGCGGCTTGTGACCGAGCGGAGTCTGGACGTCAAGCTCGGTATATCGAGCTAGCTGAGCAGCGCTCCAAGCGCGAGCAGGACAAAATGGAGTCACAAATCGCGGCGCGAACAATTGAGATTCGAAAGCGAATTGCTGCTGCACAACAAGGCCAAGACCGCTCTCGTGGACTCGGCGGAACGCAGTCCGGGCCATCGGGGGGACAGAAGAATCGGCAGCCACCGTCAAGTTTGGAAGCCACCCGGGTCCTAGTGAACCCAGAGGCCCTCAATGTTGTCGATCCCAAAGGTCGCCTAGAAGGCTCCGAACAACGCACTCCACGTAAGACTCCTGGTGACAGGAAACTCGTCGAACCAAAGCCAAGTGGTCGCGGTCCCCGCGGCAAGAGCCCAATCCGTCTCTACACGGACTTGGAAAAGGAGAGTGTTGGGCTGGAGTTGCTTCGTAAGTTGTTCAGCAGTGACGTAGAGGAGATTGCCGACATCCGAGCGCAGCATGGTGTCGGTGCCGACGCGATCGACAAGCTCAAGAACTTCTACGAGTTGAAGGTCAGTGCTGGGGCAGAACCAGACTATGTTTCCATGACTGCTGCCGAGGTGAAGCGGGCTCGCACGACACCTAGTTTCTTTATAGTCGTCATCTCTGGCATTGAGGGCGTCGATGCCCAGCCTAAAGCAAGGATCATCGTCGATCCTCTACGCCAGCTACTACCGACGTCAAGTGGCTCCATCACCTTGTCGGGCGTCCGCAGCGCTACGAGCCTGACGTATGACTTTGCACAGGGGGACGATTAGGAGCGAGCGAGGAAAGGGAAACAAACGTCTCAGGAAAGTAGCATCAATCCCGAAGGCTTTGCTCTATGTAATCCGGGAACTGTCCGGGCTCTAGACACAAAGAGTGCTTGGCTGCGAAGTCATCCCTAGCTGAAGTCACACCATAGTGTTTCCACAAGTTCTCGTATTTGGTTGCTGAGATGATCAATGAATCTAGCCGTATGCACGGGTTGCCCAGACGCTTCGCAATCTCCTTGTTCAAATCGGGTAGCCGCTCATGGAGACTAGTTTTATCGTCATGGATGTATGCTCTTTCCTGACGCATTCCGTGCGAGTCTATGAACGCTATGCGTTACCCGCCCACGCTGAATAGCTACGCCAACGTCTGCAAAGCTGGGTGCAGGATATTCGATGCGGCCTGACGGGCCACTTGTATCGCCTGTATCTGGCTGAGGTTATGAAACGGACTCACGCAGAACGGCTACCCGACGACTGACTAGCCCTTTCATCAGAAGTCCTAGCCGGCATTCTGATGGAGAGTACTGCCGGCGCTTCACCAATCTGGTGCAAGAGAGCAACCTGAGTCGGCTACGCGGAGAAGCGACATGACCGAGTCAAGGCCCGCCTCTTAGGTGCACTCAGGGAGTCCGCCTACGTCTGAATCGTAGGTGAGGTGTCCTTCGGCTGGGCCGATGACGGCAGCAGGATAGTCGTCTGGGAACCTCGGGATTTTGTCGGTAGGCGCGGCTTTGACTGGAAGGATGTCCCATTCACCTTGATCGACGAAGATGCCAGTAGCGGCAACAGAACAGTGTTGAACCGCAATAGTCTGGAGGCCTCTCAGGGAAGGCGCTTGGGGCCTGCCCGAGCGTGGTGGCGGTTCTGGACCTAGAGTGGTCAAGGAACAGTGAGGGTTACCTTTAGGTTTCTTGCGGTCCTCCTCTCCGACGCAACACGTGCGCGCGTCATTTGACAGCATGTCAAGCCGCACCTCGAACTTGGCATGACCTATCGTCCAAGTAGGATTCAGTGGCTCAGTCTATCGCCAAAACTGGTCCGCGAAGCCTCGGAAGGTCGGCGCACTCGCATTGCGGAGGTGGTGGGTTCGAATCCGATTTGGGCCACCAGCCTTGACTAAGGACGAGAACCTTCACCTTGAGGCTGGGTCTGGACCTGAATGTCAAGACCCGGCTCCCCTGCTCCGTCGGGCGCCAGCCCCTGGCGACGTGTGAACCAGGCCCCGGCCAGGCAACTCGCGACGAGGCAAGGACGCCGAGGCGGAAATGGCGGAAAGGCGAGAGCCGGGCTAGTGCCTGGCTTGTATGACGACGCGGCCGCCGTTCTGGACCTGGATGTACAAGTCGTGGGTGTCCAGCAGTCGCATGCCTACGAGGGGCGTGGTGTCGGCGGCGTCCGCCTCGACGCGTATCGGCCGTCCGTCCCAGAGCACCGTGACATCGTAGACATCAAAGGGCACTTCACCGCCATCGGCGAGGGTGGCCCAACCTCTGCCTCGATAGCGAAGTCCCAAGTCGGCCGCCAAGGCCGGGGGCATGGTCAGGAATCCGGTGAAGCCGGTGTCTATTACGGCTTCAATCTCACGTTCCTGTCCGGATGGGCCTTGGATGCGAAGGGTCACTATGGGCTCATAGGCGGCGTTGACCACGCCCTCGATCACCCAGCCCTCCGCAGGGGACGCCCCCCAAAGTGATGTAGCGCCCGGTGCCCGACGCGCAGGCACCAGATGTCATGGGCAGCCGGGTGCTTGATCCAGAGGCGGTCCGTGGCGGCAATCACATTGTCGCCGATAGCCCAGGCGCCAGTCTCGACGTCGATGGCCACGACTTCGCCGTCGTGGTCGGCCTCGACCTGCGCACGAATCTCCCGCTGGTATATCGCGTCACCCAGGCGGGCCGTCTCTTCTTTCGGGCGATCCGGGGGCGTGGAAGGCCTATTCGGTTGCGCGGACGCCGTGGGTTCGGAGTCCCTCATAACACCCCCGTCCAGAGCAGCCCTCTCCAAGACTGACTCTATCAGCTTGCGGAGGGTTGCCATGACACGATGGTTACGCAAGGCGGATGGGGAGAGGGCACAGGGCAGAGGGGTGAGAAATGAGGTCGAGAAGCGAAGGGCGAAGGGAGAGGAAGAAAGAAGGGGTGCGGCTGGGGGAACGAGTGGCGTTGTGCAAACGTCTCGTTCGGCGAGCGTGGGTACTTGGTGTCGAGGAGCTCGGCGACCTGATCCGACCATTCAGGCTTCGCCCGGCTGGCTGACGGTGACGTTGCATCGCCAAGCAGCGGCCATTGCCCTCACTTGCCCCCATGTCACCCCCCATGTCACCCCTCATGTGGGACGGGTGATCGCGGTGGTTCAGGGGGAGATGAGCGGAACGTGCCTGAGGGCCGATAGCTCAGTCGGAAGGGCGCCGCACTCGCGTTGCGGAAGCCGTGGGTTCGGATCCCGTGCAGTCCACCACCACCCTCCACGGCGGTTCGCAGGTTGGGCGCGGTAGTCTGAGCGGGAGCTGGCACGACGTAGCAACGCAGAGGCATGAAGGTCATCCTCCTCGGGGCCGGACGGGGCGCACGCCTTATGCCCTTCACCGCGTCGCAACCAAAGTGCTTTACTGAAATAGCGGGCGCCAGAATTCTGGATTGGACGCTACGTGCGTTTCGACAGAATGGTCTGGACCGGTTTGTCTTCGTAGGCGGGTACCTGATGGACGTGGTTCGGGACGCCTACCCGAATCTCACTTATGTGGAAAATCCCGCCTGGGCCACGACAAACATCCTCGCTTCCCTCGTCTGTGCTCGTGAACACATGGCCCGCGGCTTCTATGCGACATACACCGATACGCTGTACCGCGGCGGCGCCGTGAAGGCGCTCCAGGATTCGCCACACGACATCACGCTCGTCATGGACACTCGTTGGCGTGAACGGTATGCGTTTCGGAGTATGCACCCGGAGTCGGACGCCGAGAAAATTCTCGCGGACGGCGCCCGCGTGGTCGAGGTCTCACGGACGATCAAGCCGCACGAGGCGTCCGGAGAGTATTCGGGCGTTCTCAAGATGACGGCCGAGGGCGCTTCTCAGTTCCTGCAATTTTACGACGAACTCCACGCCGAACTTGGCGATGAGGAAGTCATCGCCGATGGCAGGCCCTTCCGTATGGCGTATGTGATTCTTCTACTCGACCGGATGATCAGAGAAGGAATCCCGGTGCACTGCGTCGCCGTACCCGGTGACTACCATGAGGTGGACACCATCCAGGACTACCACCTAGCCACCGCCGACTGGATGCGGTTCGCGAACAAACCTGTACCTGAGCCACGCCTGACCACGAGCAGAGAAAACGCACGACATCTTGCCTGAAAGCCACATGGAACGAGGCCTGTTCCCAACCACCGTCGTCGGCTCCATGCCGCGACCTCAATACGTGCGAGACCTGATCGAATCACAGGTCGAAGGGGGCGGCACTTCGGGCGATTTTCGGCGGATGATGGACTCCGCCATACCATACGTCGCGCAGATGCAGGAGCTTGCCGGCATCGACATCATTTCCGACGGGGAATGGCGTAGAAAGTCATATATCGGGGTGATTGCGGATATCTGCCGCGGGTTCGATCTGTCCATCAAGGACGTCCTGGGACAGCGCCAGACGTGGCACGTCGTCACTTCGAAAATCGACGTCGTAAACCCCGGCCTGCTCGCGAGGGAGGCACGGTTTCTCAAACTGCATACGGGACGCGATGTCAAGGTCGCCATACCATCGCCATACCTGTTAGGTGAGCGGATGTGGGACCCCGAACTGTCAAGCGCCGCGTATCCCACTCGACGTGACTTCACCGAGGCGCTCGTGCCCGTGCTTCGGCAAGAGCTGGAAGCCCTACGCGACGAAGGGGTAGCGATAGCGCAATTTGACGACCCTCACCTGTGCCTGTTCGTGGACCCGAAGGTGCGGGCGGGCTACGACGATCCGCAGGCCGAGTTGGCCTACTGCGTCGACTTACTGAACCGCGTCGTCACGGGAGTAGACGGAGTCCGGTTGGCGGTCCACCTGTGTCGGCGCAATAAGGGTCGCGCAGGATGGGTCGGCGAGGGTGGATACGAGCCGATTCTTCCAGCCCTGGCCCGTCTCAAGGTCGATATTCTCATGTTGGAGTTTGCGATACCGGCGGCGGGCGACTTCGCCGTATTGCGCGACTTACCAGAACGCTTCGATATCGGTCTGGGATGCGTCGACTGCCGCAGCAGCCACATCGACACGCCAGACGAGATTGCCGCCCGCGTCAGGCAGGCCGCCCAATACGTCGCGCCTGAACGGTTACTGCTGCACCCCGACTGCGGTTTCGCGCCGGGTAGCGCCGCCGATATCCCGCTCGACGAGGCGTACTTGAAGCTCAAGAATGAGTCCCTGGCGGCTGAGATGCTCAGGGAGGAATTTCGGTAGCTCTGCACACTGCCGGAACGCGCAGTCCTCACATAGAAACCTGCCACCGAAACGTTCGCACTTTAGTCTTACACGGCCCACATGTTCATAGCTGAGACCTGCCGAGGCTCGAACTTCCTCAGCAATGGTGTGCGACTGCCCCCGCCCTTTCGGGAAACGCTGATGCGCTTGCGCTCCCTCAGATGTTGCCTCCCCATGTTGGCGCCTATTGCGCTAGTTGTGGTGTGTTCCGATAGGACGCTGGATCACAATATGCTCTATCTTTGAGCACCACCAACCGGGGAGACCAAATATTGACCACTTCAAACAAACGCAAGGTCGAAGGTACGCCGGAGAAGACTGCGCTGATCACGGGGAGTGACCCATCCATGACCAAGCACACTGAACACGTGCGCGCCCTCGATGTCGAGGGCGCATACAACGTCCGCGACCTCGGAGGATACGAGACCCGCGACGGCAGGATGACGCGCTGGGGTAAGTACCTACGGTCGGACACCCTGGCGGATCTCAGCCCCGCGGGCGTAAACACTCTCCTCGAATACGGCATCCAAAACATCATCGACCTGCGCCGCAGCAGCGACCTGCAATTCAGGACGAGCCCCTTCATTGGCAATGAGGCCGTCACCTACTACCATCAGAACATGGCAGGCGACGTGGACCTCGAGGGCAGGGAGGTGATCGACGGAGTCGAGGACTCTGCCGAGCGGCGGGGCAGGGCGTACTGCTACATACTCGAACAGAGAAAGCACATCCTCCACCAGATATTCTCGATACTTGCAAGCCCGGGCGGTCTACCCGTCCTCGTCCACTGTAACGCGGGCAAGGACAGGGCCGGAATCTCTGCCGCGTTCGTGCTGGATATCTGTGGCGTTCCTCGCGAGACCATCATCGAGGACTATGGCCTCACCGCGCAGTTTCTGGTGAGGCGCTACTACAAAGACAGTCCTGACGTGAATCCTGACGAATACACTTGGCGGGACTATCAGAACGATGCCTGCCATCCTCACAGCATGCAAATAACCCTCGACCACCTCGACAGGATGTACGGAGGCGTCGAGGGCTACCTGCGAGACACCGGAATCACCGACGACCAGCTCGCCGCCATCAAGGAGGCAATGACTGAATGAGCGCGCGAAATCCCCCGAAGTCGACCCCAGACGCGGCATAGGCTCGTCTTGTCGCCTGATCGACTCCTCAGATAGGAACTTCCCATCGGAAAGTTCGCAATTCAGTCTTACACGGACCACCATGCACGTGGTGAACCGTTTCCTGGCCGCTCGTGCGGCCGATCACCTGGCCCAACCAGGTGTGGGCAGCGCACCTACCTGCCCATGGCCCGGGGGGTCCTCTACCTGGTGGCGATCATGGACTGGCACAGCCGGTACGTGGTAGCTGTCCAAATAACCGGGTCTAGCCTCACTATGAGTGCCAGCTGGAAACACCTATGCTCTATCTACAAAGCCTTACGGGATGAACGGAGGCGTTGACGTGGCGCAGCCGATGGGCAAAGTCGTGCTTTTCATGGGTGTTGGAGAAGCACTGGAAGAACGCAGTTTCCCGTTGCCGCAAGAACTGGAACCTGGAGCGATTCTGGTCAAGACGACGATGGCAACGGTATGCGGCTCTGATGTGCATAGCTGGCGAGGCCGGCGACCCTTCCCAGCGCCAACCGTATTGGGGCACGAAGGGCTGGGAACAATCGTGCGACTCGGGCCGAGCGTCAGGACGGATACTGCCGGTCATAGCCTGTCCGAGGGTGACCGAATAACCTGGAGCATCATGGCCAACTGCGGCTGCTGCAGCTTTTGCCGGATATATGATCTGCCACAGAAGTGCCTTAGCCTTTTCAAGTACGGACATGCACATAGCGACGTACCGCCGCACTTCGCGGGCACGTTCGGCGAATATGTTTACGTTAGACCCGGCACAAGCGTGTTCAGAATTCCAGATGATATGTGCGACGAAGAGGCGTCACCGTTAATGTGCGCCGCGGCCACCGTGACCGCAGGTCTTGCCAGGATCGGGTTACAGCCGGGTGAGAACGTCGTGATCCAGGGTGCGGGTATGTTGGGGATCTATGCCGCAGCCATCGCCAAGGAGCAAGGCGCCGGACAAGTCATCATGGTCGACGTACTCGACAAGCGACTAGAGATCGCCAGTGACTTCGGTTCCGACCACGTCGTTAACGCCGACCAGTACGATGATGAGGAGCTTGTCCACAAGGTGAATGACCTGACCGGAGGACGCGGCGCGGACGTGGTGGTTGAAGTAACTGGTTTCGCCAGCGTTATACCGTTGGGAGTCAAGATGCTGCGCATCGGCGGGCGCTATCTCATGCAAGGCGCCCTGTACCCCGACGACAACTTCATGCTTGCCTCACACGACGTGATTACCAAATGCCTCACAATCACGGGCCTCCACAACTACGACTCCCGGTACCTGGGCCGAGCGCTGGACCTCGTCTACCGAAGCCGCCACCGATATCCGTACAAGAGACTCGCCGGCCCAGCATTCCCACTCACCGCCGAAGGCGTGACCGCCGCGCTCGAATCGCTGGAGACGCACGAGGGAATGCGGCCTATCGTGAAACTGTGAGCCACTCATACATGCAGGAAGGTGTGAGCCAATGAGCAAGATCAGCATGGTAATGTTCGATCTTTCCGGGACGACGGTGCATGATGACACTGGTGTGAGAGACTGCCTGTACGAGGCTGCGCAGGAACATAATCTCGATACGACACCAGATGAGATCCTGCTGCACATGGGAACGAATAAGATTCATCTTTACCAGTTTCTCATTGCGCGGTCGAGAGGAGACAGAATCGACATTGAAGATTTTGAGAAAACAAGAACTCTTGATACTTATGAAGAGGCGAAGAAGGTCTTTGACCGTTACGAGGGGCTCATGATCGAGCACTATCGCAGGGAGGTCAGAGAAGTGCCTGGAGCCACCGACACATTTCGCTGGTGCCACGAACATGACATCAAGGTCGCCACTAATACCGGCTTTCATCGTGCCATAACCGAGGCAATCATGGACAGCCTCGGCTGGGTGAGCAACGGGCTGGTGGACATCGCCGTGGACGTGGAGCATATCCCCGGACAGATCGGACGCCCGGCGCCATTCATGATTTTCCACGCTATGACACAGTTGAATATTCAGAGCGTGCACGAGGTTGTCAAAATCGGCGACACGCCAGCCGATATGCTGGAAGGCTACAATGCGGGATGTCGCGGTGTTGTTGGCGTATTAAGCGGGCCCAGACCGGTCGATGCCTGGGGCAGGTATCGACACACGCACGTCATACCCAGTGTCAAGGAATTGCCTGAATTGATAACGCGCGAGTTTTCATGATCGGAACTCGTTTACCATTAGGACAATTCGATCGGCGGCCATGCTTCCCGGGCGCTCCGCAGGAGCTCAGTGGTAGAGCAGCCGGCTGTTAACCGGCTTCGACCCGGTGGGGTCGCAGGTCAGCGGCAGGCGCACTAGCGTGGTGGACTACATCCTCCTGGTCCGGGTGGCCTTGGTCATTGTGATCGGGATACTGGCAGCGGGTCCGACTGGCTGAGGGCGGAGCTGGCGAACCGCGGCTGAAGCCGGGCCGGCGTTCCTGGGCAGGCACGCTGACCAACTGCCGGCGCAGGCGCCGGTTGACTAACGGGGGGCGGACAGCGTCCGCAACGCCCAGCGCCAGTGGCTGGAAACGGATAGTTCGTTGTGGTGGAAGTCCGTGACCAACCCGTCTTCGTCGATGACGTAGGTCACCCGCAGGTTTCCAACCCCGGCATCACGCCCGAGGTCGTAGAGGGCGCCGAGGCGGCTATCGGCATCATGGGCCAGGGGCAGGTCAATCCTCAAGAACCTGAAGTACGTGGCCAGGCGCCTTAGCTTCCTCTCTTCGGCAGAGCTGATGGCGACCACAACGGCGTTACGGTCGGCCATCCTCCGCTGGGATTTTCCAAATCCCACGTTCTCGGCCATTCACCCCGGGGTTAAGGCGCCCGGGAAGAAGAAGACGACAACCCTGGTTCCGCGGAGGTCGGAAAGGGTGAACTCCCCGCCGGAGAGCAGAGTGATGGTGAAGTCTGGCGCCGCGCTTCCTGTTTCTAACATGAATGCACAACCAAGAGGTGCCAGCACTCCGCCCACACAGGATGACCGGCGGCCGCCCAGTTGACCATCGGGGGTTCGCCGTCAATCAAGCGAATCCGGCGCCGCTTCATTGGGTTGGGCCGTCCGTTCCAAGGCCACAACTGCATTGTGGCACGAACGCATTCCAACCTGTTATCGGGATGCGAAGGAACCTGGAACCGTGTCCTGAGGCTGGCTGGGCTGCAATGCGTGGGGCGATGACGTACGCCTTCGGCATTGAGCGGGGGCCGAAGAGCCTTTGGGCGCAGATGCCGGATTTGCCGGGGTGTGTGGCGGTTGGGGAGTCGCGGGCGGAGGTGTGTGGGCTGATGCGGGAGGCGATTGAGTTCTACATCGAGGAGCTTGAGGGCGGCGGGCAGGCGGCGCCGGCTCCGGGGGCGTAGGAGCTAGTCAAGGTCCAGGGAGTCTGACGCACGCAGCGGTAGCGGCCGTACGTCTACAGAAACAGCGGCTGCCGGTGGCAAGGAGCGCAGTCTGACGGGAAGCGCACTCGCATTGGCGCAGACGGCCTGGCTCTGGCAATTCCCCAAGCACGAGCCCAGTCTTGACAGCACCGGGGCTGGTTGCGTATATCTTGCGTAGGCGCTCTCGTGGGAGCCCCCGAGTCCGCGACAAGGGTTTAACCCGCCCCCGCAACCGCACGGCTTCTCGGCACCACTCTTTTCGGCCTGATTACGCGGACAGCAGGCCACTTGAAAGGAGTGCGTATGCGTCCCCGCAGTCTTCCGCTGCGTCCGAGCCTGGAACACCTTCAGAAACAGGCCAAGGCTTTACTTAAGGCTGTGAATGCCGGCGATCGAGACGCCGCAGCGCAATTCCGAACATCACGCCCCGCGCTGGCCACAGCATCCGACGCCGAAATCGCCACGGCCAAGCTATCGCTGCGCGACGCTCAAGCCGCGATCGCTCACGAGTACGGCTTCGAGACGTGGTCCGACCTCAAGAAGCGCGTTACCGAGCTGTCCCAGAGTGACCGTGTGGAGGTCGAGACAATGGAGAACGCCATTTGCACCTCAGCGAGCTACGCGGATCGAATTCGAAGAGAGCTTGGCAATTGCCTCATTGAGACGACTATTTCTCAGGGTGCTAAGTCCACAGGCAAAGTACGAGATCGATACGATCTTGGGGATCGCCTGGCACTCATCACCACCGATCGCCAGAGTGCCTTCGACCGGGTGCTGGCCGCTGTCCCCTTCAAGGGGCAGGCCCTGAACCTGACGAGCGCATGGTGGTTTGACCAGACCCGCCACATTGTGCCGAATCAGGTTCTATCCATCCCCGACCCAAACGTCACGATCGCCGAAAAGTGCACCGTTTTCCCGATTGAGTTCGTGGTGCGTGGATACATCACCGGAACCACGAGCACCGCCCTCTGGACGGTCTACCAGAGCGGTCGGCGTCAATACTGTGGCATCGACTTGCCCGACGGCCTGGTGAAGAACCAGAAGCTCGCGACGAATATCCTCACTCCGACCACCAAGGGGGTTCACGACCGTCCGATCAGCCCTGACGAGATCGTGTCCGAGAACTGGATGACGGCCGACGAGTGGGAACAATGCAGCCGCATCGCGTTGGAACTCTTCGAATTCGGTCAAGCCAAGGCAGCCGAGCATGGCCTGATTCTCGTCGATACCAAATACGAGATGGGCCGTGACAAGAACGGTGAGATTCTGCTGGTCGACGAGATCCACACCCCTGACTCCAGTCGCTTCTGGGTCGCCGACACGTATCAGCAGCGCATGCGGGAGGGACAGGAGCCTGACAACGTTGACAAGGAATTCCTCCGGCTCTGGTTCACGGAGAACTGCGATCCGTACGAGGATGAGGTGCTACCAGCAGCACCAGATGACCTTGTCGTCGAGCTCTCGAGACGCTACATCTACCTTTACGAGAAGATCACCGGGCGATCTTTTGAGTTTCCAGAAGCGGACCAGCCGATCGAGTCACGTTTGGCAAGCAACCTTCAAGGAATCACATGACGGTGTACGGAGGACCATAGGGACCTACGGTGAAGAAGTACATCCTCTTTGACCATGACGGGGTCCTGGTGGATACCGAATTCTGGTTTTACAAGGCCGGAGCGCGCGCCCTGGCTGACATTGGGTTTACCCTGGATCAAGACCAATACCTGCGAGACATGACCCAGGGAATGGCCACCTGGGCTCAAGCTGTAGCGGCAGGTGTTGATGAACAGACCATCAGCAGGCAGCGTGAGGTCCGCAACACTTACTACCAGGAGTACCTTAGAACAGAAGACATCGAGATTGAGGGCGTCTTGCAAACGCTGGCTGAACTCTCGAATTCGTATCGGATGGCTATCGTCACTACATCCAAACGAGCTGACTTCGCCCTCATACACGAAGAGCGGTCCATCCTGGACTATATGGATTTCTATTTGGACAGGGAGGACTACGAGCGAGCGAAACCGCATCCCGAACCCTATCTCACAGGGCTGGCACGATTTGGCGCTTCCGCCGCTGAAACGGTGGTTGTTGAAGACTCGGCGCGAGGGTTGGAGTCGGCGGTAGCGGCGGGGATTGACTGCATCGTGGTTGCCAACGAGTTCACGGCATCTCACGACTTGTCCAAGGCCAATGCCAGGGTCACGACGTTCAGGGAATTGCCAGCCGCCATAAGGGGCCTAATGGGCTGAGGCAGGCGACGTTGAAAGGCTCGCCTGCCAGAAGCGTCAGGTCTTAGAGAATGAGCGTCATTGGATGGTCGAGCCTCCAACCGTGGCGGATCGGAAGCTCGTGAGGCGCTTTCAAGAGTCGCCTGACTGCCTCCTCAGACGCGAGCCTGGCACCGGAACGCTCGCAAATCCGTACGCCATAGGCCGCCAAGCGTAGAGTGGCGAGGAAGCCGAGTTTCAAAGACCTACAAGGACGGTGACACCTGTGCCGGAAGACTCCGGGTTCACGATACGGGCGGCCTCTGAGCAGGATGTGCCGCGGTTGATGGGGTTGATTTGGGACCTGGCGGTGTACGAGAAGCTGACGCACGAGGTGGTGGCGACGGAGGCGTCGTTGCGGGCGTCGCTGTTTGGGGAGCCGCCGGCGGCGGAGGCTTTGCTGGCGTTTGCGGGGGACGAACCGGCGGGGTTTGCCGTGTACTTCCACACGTATTCCACGTTCCTGGCGCGGCGGGGCATGTACCTGCACGACCTGTACGTGTCGCCGGAGTATCGACGCCGCGGGCTGGGCACGCAGTTGCTGCGACGGGTGGCGGCAATCGCGGTGGAACGGGGCTGCGGCCGCTTTGAATGGGTGGCGCTGGACTGGAATACGGACGCGCACCGGTTCTACGAGGACCTGGGAGCGGAGATGTTGCCGGAGTGGCGGACCTTCCGGGTGGTTGGGGATTCGCTGCGGGGGCTGGCGGATGGAGGAAGGGGAGAGGGGCGAGGGGAGAGTAGTGAGATAGGAGAAGAGGAATCGAAGAATTGACGGGACTGCTTGCGTCAGGCCCTGTTCGAATCCAATTGGACGCGGAGTGGATGAATCCCCGGCAGCGTCCGGGCCAAAAGGAGTCCTAAGGCCAGGCATGTCCATTTCTGAGCGGTATGTATCGGCGAATGGGGTGACGTTGTGGACGGCGACGCAGGGGGCGGGGCCGCCGGTTGTGCTTTGTCATGGGGGTCCGGGGATCTACGACTACCTGGGGCCGGTTGCGGCGATGATCGAGGATGTGGCGACGGTGCACCGGTACGACCAGCGGGGATGCGGCCGGTCAGAAGACGTTGGGCCCTATGACGTGGCGGCGTTTGTGGGCGATCTCGATGCTCTGCGAGCGCACTGGGGCCATGAGGCCTGGATGGTCATCGGTCATTCGTGGGGGGCGCACCTGGCCCTGCTGTATGCCATCCAGTACCCCGAGCGCACGGCGCGGCTGGTGTATATGTCGGGGACGGGGATCGACCCTGGCTGGCACCAGGACTATCGGCGGAACCGCGAAGCGAAGCTGCCGCCTGCCGAACGCGAGTGCTTGCGGCTCCTCAGGCAACAGCAACTGACGGCCACTGGGGAGGAGCTGGAGCGGCTCAAGGCGGAGGAGGCTTCGCTGCTTGGAAAGACGGAGCTTTATGACGTGACGCGGCTGGACGATGTTCCGCGATATGACCGCTTTCCCATCAACTATTCGCTGAACGCCGCGCTGAACGCGCAGAACAACCAGACGGAGGAAACGGGCGGGCTGGGCGCCAGGGTCTCCGAGGTCAGGGCGCCCACGCTTGTGTTGGACGGCGAGGGGGATCCGCGACCGCGGTGGGCGCGCGCCCAGGTGGCTCAGCGGATTCCAGACGGTCGTCACGCGACGATCCCGCGGGCGGGGCATGAGCCGTGGATCGAGCAGCCGGGGGCGACGGCGCGAATTCTCCGCGATTTCCTTACGGATCCTGTGTAGTTTCCGAGCCACCTTTGTGGACGCGGACGGAGATGGCGACGTAGCGAGGCAGCTTCCGGACACGAGGGCTCCATATACTGTGAATCACAGATTCTGTGGAACTGTGGGAATGCGGAACATTACGGTTTCGGTGGATGACGCGACGTATCGGCGGGCGCGAATTCGGGCGGCGGAGTTGGATACGTCCGTGTCGGCACTGGTGCGGGAGTACCTGAGTGGCCGGACGGGCGGCTTGTTCACGGAACAGGCCGCAGCGAGGCGGAAGGAATCGCACGAGGCTTACTTGAAGCGCCTTAACGACTTTTTTGCGGACTGGGACGCGCGCGGCGTTGGCTTGCGCGGATTTCACCGGATGACGCGGGAAGAGGTGCACGATCGCCAACGGGCACGGCTGGAGGCGCGACTGGCCGTGGCGGAGCGGGAACGCGAGATGCTGGCGATGGAGCTTAGCGGGATGGATGCGCGCGCTGCGGAATCCTCCGCGTCCTACCAGGTTGGCACTACTGACGAAGAGACGGAGTCGTAGGCGCTCAGCATGCGTTTTTTGGACACAAACGTGCTCATATACGCCGCACAACATACGCCCGGGGACGAGGCGAAGCGCAGACAGGCGCAGGCGCTGATGCGGGAGCCGGACGTGGCTCTCTCAGTGCAGGTGTTGCAGGAGTTCTTCTCGCGAACGACGCACCCTGCGCACCCCGGCAGGCTGTCGCCGGACAACGCGATGGCGTTTCTCGAGCTCCTCCGGGATAGGCCGCTTCAGCACATGACACGCGAAGTCTTCGAAACGGCTGTGGCCATCAGCCGGCGCTACCAGATTTCGTACTGGGACGGGGCAATCCTGGCGGCGGCGCGGATACTGGGTTGTGAGGCGGTGTATTCGGAAGATATGAGCTCGCAGCAGGACTATGACGGGGTGCGGGTGATCAATCCGTTTCGGGAAGCCTCGGAGGTCTAAGGCGCCGGTGCGGCACCAGAGGGGCAGCCGATTGAGGATGGGCAAGCGTGAGTGACGGTGGGTGGACTGCCGAGCTGAGGCGCCGGTGGGACGAGGGGATCGTTCGGTATCCAGACCCGGCGGTGGAGGTCTTGGACCCGCGGTTCGGGGCCTACCGGCTGGGAAACGCGGCCGTTGAGCGCCTGTATACGGGGGTTCGGTGGGCGGAAGGGCCGGTGTGGTTTGGGGATTTCAGGTCGCTGGTATTCAGCGATATTCCCAACAACCGGATGCTGCGCTACTGCGAGGTGACGGATGCGGTGACGCTGTTTCGTCAGCCCTCCAACTACAGCAACGGCAACACGCGCGACCTGCAGGGACGGCTGATTACGTGCGAGCACCTGACGCGGCGGGTAACGCGGACGGAGCACGATGGGAGCCTGACGGTTTTGCTGGATCGGTTCGATGGGAAGCGGCTGAACGGGCCGAATGACGTGGTGGTCGATTCCAGCGGAGCCGTGTGGTTTACGGATCCCGGCTACGGGATCGTGATGGCGTATGAGGGAGAGCGAGCCGAGGCTGAACTGCCGACGAGGGTGTACCGGCTGGATCCAGCGACCGGTGGCGCGACGGTGGTGGCCGAGGACCTGGTGAAGCCGAACGGGCTGTGTTTTTCGCCGGACGAGGCGCGGTTGTACATCTCGGACACGGGGAACTCGCACGATCCGGACGGGCCGGGGCACATCCGGGTGTTCGAGGTGGTGGAGGGTCGGACGCTACGCGGCGCCCAGGTGTTTGCCGACATGTCGCCCGGGTTTGCCGACGGGATTCGGACCGATCAGGACGGAAACCTGTGGTCGAGCGTGGGTTGGGCCGGGCCGGGAACGGATGGGGTGCATTGCCTGACGCCCGAGGGTGAGTTGATCGGCCGGATCGTGCTGCCGGAACCGTGCGCGAACCTGTGCTTCGGGGGTGCCAAGCGGAACCGGCTGTTTATGACGGGGAGCCAGTCGCTGTATTCGTTATACGTGGAGGCGGTTGGGAGCCAGCGGCCGTAGCGGGCGGTTTTGCGTTGACGAGGGGTGGCGGGCTCTAGACAAGGGATCGGTAATGGGCCTGGAAGGGACGGATTGATGGAGGAGGGCGTGGAGATTTATCCGATGCCGATGTTTCCGACGCTGGCGGTGCGGGACGTGGGGGCGTCGGTTGGGTGGTATGCGGAGCAGGTGGGATTCGGGACGGTGTTTGTGATGCCGGGGGCGGATGGCGAGCCGGTACTGGCTCACTTGCGGTGGCGGAAGTATGCGGATGTGTTGCTGGTGCCGGATGCGGCTGGAGTGGACTCATCAGACCAGAGGGGTGTGGGGGTGTCGCTTTCGTTCCTGGTGGGGGATGTGAGCGTTGACGCGTTGGCGGAGCGATTGGAGGCGAGCGGTGTGGCGGTGGCGGAGGGGCCGGTGACGCGGCCGTGGAATACGCGGGAGATCGTGGTGGTGGATCCGGATGGGTACCGGTTGGTGTTTTTTGAGGCCGTGGATGTGGGGAGGAGCTTTGACGACGTGATGGCGTCGGTGACGGACGGGGAGTAAGGAAAACGGAACCCCTGAGCCGGGGATCAGTCGTTTAGCGGGGAAGCCGGGTGCGCCCGATCGGTTGGTTGCTGCTGGGTCCCGGCCGAAGACGCCGGGATGACGAGGTGAGGACGGAGAAACACGCAGGTGCCGTCTGTACTATCGGTAGGTGTCGACTTTCGGGAATGGGCAACGGCCGACGAGCCGGGCCGAGCCAGAGAATGATGCTCAGGGCCCGGCTGATGGGACTTTGAGCGCCGATTCCGCGGCTCCGAGTCGTAGTGGGCGTGGCAGGTCTCCGGCACGCGTGAATCGTGAAGCGCAATCGTCGCCGAGCACCAAGCCCGAGGCTTCCGGACCAAATGCCCGTACGACGCTCATCAGCAGGCGGGATCAGCTGCGAGTACTGGGAGTCGCGAGTGTCGGGGTGCTGGCCGGGTGTCTGCCGACTGGCGCCGCGGACGATTCCGGGCCGGCGCAGACTCGAACCCGGACGACCAAGCCAAGGGCCGCGCAGGTCGCCACACCATCCCGGCCTGACTGCGTAATCTCGCCTCGGCAGACGGCGGGACCGTTCTACTTCGATTCCGGCCTGGTCCGACGGGATATCACCGAGGGCAGACCAGGCGCGCCGCTGGTTGTGGCGTTTCGCCTGGTGCATGCGGACTCGTGCCAGCCGATTCGTGATGCCGTGGTGGACATCTGGCACGCGGACGCAGTGGGCCAGTATTCCGGCTACCGCGGACAGGGGGTCGACGGGAGCGACACCAGCGGCGAGACCTTCCTGCGCGGAATCCAGGTCACTGACGCGGAGGGGCTCGCCGAGTTCGACACGATCTACCCGGGGTCATACTCCGGCAGGACCGTTCACATCCACTTCAAGGCCTACACCGACGAACGAAGCTTCATCACGTCGCAGCTGTACTTCCCTGACGAGGCCACGGACGCGGTGTTCACAGCCGAACCGTACGCATCGCGCGGGCCCAGGCGTACAACGAACGCGAACGATGGGATTTTCAGCGCCGACTTGCTGGCGCAGGTTACGCCCAGCGCCAACGGTTATATGGCTTCACTGACCGTGGGCGTCGGAACGTAGGTCTTACTACGTAGTCGTTCGGCTCCTGTCTGCGGGCGTGGTCAGCACGGCCTCGAGACGATGTGCCGTGTAGCGCTGGCTTGCCGGATCACCAGGGGTTGGTGGCGTCCATCTCGTATTTGACGATGTTCTGGGCGGTGATGGGGGCGTCACGGGTGAAGAGTCTGTGGAGGGTGCTGTCGGGACGGGTGGGGTAGATGCGTTGGACGATGCAGATGCGGGAGTTGATGAAGAGTTCGATGACGGAGCGGTCGATGAAGCAGTCGATGTGGAGGGGTTGGTTGGGCTGGAGGGGGAAGGGGACGACTTGCCGGCGGGTGGCACTGGTGGTGTCGCGGGGATTGCGGCCGTAGATGAGGTTTGGGTCGAGGCTGGCGCGGTCAAAGTCGAGGATGAATTGCTGGCGCCGGGTGTCGTAGGTGAGGACGGTTTCCTCTTCGCCTCCGGGTGAGCAGCAAAGCTTAAGGCCAAGGCGGGTGGCCTGGTTGGGATGGATGGTGAGTGTGATTTCGGCGCAGTCGGATTGGAATCCGTGGAGGGTGCGCTCTTCGCCAGGTGACAGGGTGACGTTGGGGTGGCGGCGTTCGTCGTAGCGGAGGTTGCGGAGTTCCTGGACGGGGTCGATGCGGAGGGTGTTGTCGGCGGCGGGAGAGAGGTGCCAGGGAAGGGACATGACGCCGCTCCAGCCGTGGTCCGACCAGTCGCGGGCTTCGCGGATCCAGCCCCAGAAGAGGCGGCGGCCCTTGTCGTCGATGAGCGTTTCGGGGCCCGCCAGCAGGCTGCCCAGGTGGCTGAGGCGGCCGTAGCTTTCGGGGTGGAACCGCTCGTTTTCGTAACGGCCGATGTAGTACTGGGCGCGGCCGTACGGCTGGTGGGTGTGCATCAGGAGCATGTACTTGTCGCCGAAGGGGAAGAAGTTGGAGCAGGCGCAGTCTTCGATTTCGTCGGTCCATTTGCGGTCGGACTTGTAGAAGGGGCCGACGTAGTGCCAGTCCACCAGGTTGGTGGATTTGAAGAGGCTGGTGGAGTCGCCCTGGTAGCCGGGGCGGTGGTTCTTGTTGCCGATGAGGGCGTAGTAGGTGTCGCCTTCCTTCCAGCCGCTGGGGTCGAAGATGACGCATTCGGGGAGCCGGCTGTATGACCTGGTTGGCTGGCCCTCGGGGGCGGGATCGAGGGGAATGACGGGGTTCTGGGGCAGGGGGACCCAGTAGTCCAGGTTGTCGTCGTGGGACTGGTAGATGCAGATGCCGTGGCGGGGCATGTTGGTGATTATGGTGGGGACGGACATGCCTTCCATCACGTCGCCGCTGTTGAAGTAGTCGCCTTTGGCGCCCTCGAAGGGTTCGCGCAGGGAGGCGCGGTGGTAGCGCCAGTGGAGCAGGTCGCGGCTGCTGATGTGCTGCCAGCTGGAGAAGTCGATCGGACTGCCGGCGTTGGAGATTTTTTGCAGGTAGCCGAGGTGGTAGCGGCCATTCCAGTAGACGGCGCCGTTGATGTCGTTCCAGCGGCCTTCGGGCGGGACGAAGTGGTAGCGGGGGCGGTGCTTGTCGGCAACGAGTTGTTCGCGGAGCTCGTAGGACTGCATGAGGTATTCGTTGAAGTCTGTCACTGGCCGTGCTCCGCTTTCGGGCGTGACTTACTGTAGTAGGAACGGTTGGCGTCGGGGGAGAAGGCGGGCCAGATGGCAGCGGACGAATTGAGCGCTTCGGAGAAGATTGACAAGGCGATTGCGGACCTGGGGGATTGGCGTGGCGAGCGGTTAGCGGAGATCCGGGAACTGATTCGCGAAGTCGATGCGGAGATCGTTGAGGAGTGGAAGTACCGGGGGAGCCCGTGCTGGTCGCGCGATGGGACGTTCGCGGTGGGGAACGCGCACAAGAACAAGGTGAAGATCACGTTCACCAACGGCGCGCAACTGAAGGACCCCGGGAAGGTGTTCAACGCGGGGCTGGGCGGGAAGAAGTGGCGGGCGATCGACATTCTCGAAGGGGACCGGATCGACCAGGAGTCGATGAAGACGTTGCTGCGGGAGGCGGTGAAATACAACATCGAGAATTCGTACGAGCGGCGCAGATCCCGCTCGGGCGACAAGCCGATGCTGCTGTCGGGCGGCAACCCGCAGATTGCGAAGGCGGATGGGGACGCGCCGGTGCAGGCGTATATCGCGGCGATGCCGGAGTGGAAGCACGACATCGGGCGGCGGCTGGACGCGCTGATCGAGCGGACGGTGCCCGACGTGCGCAAGGCGGTGCGGTGGAATTCGCCGTGGTATGGCGTGGAGGGCATGGGCTGGTTTCTGAGCTACCACGTGTTCACCCGCTACGTGAAGGTGACGTTTACGAACGGCATGCGGCTGGACCCGCTGCCGCCCGGCGAGGCCAAGGACCCGGATTCGCGCTGGATCAACATCCACGAGGGCGAGCTGGACGAGGCGCAGATGGAGACATGGGTGCGGCAATCGGCGGCGGCGCCGGGGTGGTTTGGGTTTGACACGATGTGAGGGATGATTCGCGCGGGTTGATGTGACAATTGGCGGGACAATCTGTTGCCAAAGCGCACACATTGGATGATAATTGGCTCATGGGCATCGGCTTTGACTGGAGCTCGGAGAAGAACCAGCGGCTCATTGAGGAGCGCGGGATCTCATTGGAGCGCGTCGTCTCGGCCATTGAGCAAGGCGGTCTGGTAGACGTGCTGGAGCACCCGAATCAGGAGCGCTATCCGGGCCAGTTGATCTATGCCGTGGAAATCGAGGAGTACGTACACCTCGTACCGTTCGTGACCGAGGCCGACGGTACGCGGTTCCTGAAGACGATCATTCCGAGCCGGAAAGCGACGCGAGACTACGGAAGGAGGCGATCAACGTGAACGACCGGCTGGATGCGGAAGAGCGGGAGATTCTGGACCGATTCGAGCGGGGAGAGTTGCGCTCGGCTGCTGGTGTCGAAGAGGAAATGGAGGCGGCCCGGCAGGCGGCGCGTCAGACGTTCAACAAGACCAAGCGGGTAAATCTGCGGGTGACCGAGCGGGACTTCAACCTGGCGCATTCGCGGGCCAGGGAAGAAGGCATTCCGTACCAGACCCTGCTGTCAAGCGTCATCCACAAGTACCTGTCCGGCCGGCTGACCGAGACGCGGTAATGCGGACAGTCCGATTTCGAGCGGGAGCACGGAGACCATCGAAGGCGACCGTGCAGGGCAGCTCGACGTGACCGAATCCAGGCCGCGGGTGTTGATCGCGTGCAGCCGGGAAGTGCGCGAATTGAGCTTGCTGGCGGAGGACCTGGAGCGACTGGAAGCGGTGGCGGAGTGGGAGTGGTTGCGGGTTGAGGGCGGGGAGGCGTTTGGGGCGAATGAGGATTCGGGGGCGATTGGGCGGCTGACGGCGAAGGTTGGCGACGTGGACGGGGTGGTGGTGTCGCACGGGTCGCCGCGGATCAGCGCGGCGGTGATGGACGCGGCGCCGAAGCTGAAGATTATCGGGGAGCTGGAGGGCGACCGGTTTGCGTACCGGATCGACGTGGAAGCGGCGTGGGTACGCGGGATCCGGACGGTGGATACGACGCATGGGTCGTCGTACCCGGTGGCGGAGTGGGCGCTGGGGCTGATGCTGATTTCGCTGCGGAATGCGGGGGAGAGCTTTCGGAACATCCTGGCGGGAGATACCGACAAGCCCGCGCGCGACGACTTTGGGTTTGTGCACGGCGAACTGACGGGCAAGCGGGTTGGGCTGATCGGGTGCGGGCATATCGGGCGGCGGCTGGTGAAGTTGCTGGAGCCGTTCGAGGTGGAAGTCCGGGTATACGACCCGTACCTGGCCAGCGAGATGCCGGATGCGATCGGGGTGGTGAAGACTTCGCTGGAGAAGGTGCTGTCGGAGTCGGACGTGATCGTCTGCCTGGCGCCGCACACGCCGGCGACAGAGGGGATGATCGGGCGGCGGGAGCTGGATTTGATTCCTTCCAACGCGGTGTTTGTGAACGTGTCCCGCGGGGTCGTGGTGGACAGCGAGGCCCTGATCGAGCGTCTGAAGCGCGGGGACATTGTGGCTGGGCTGGACGTGTTCGATCCGGAGCCGATTCCAGCGGACAGCGAGATCATCGAGCTGCCGAACGTCTTCCTGAGTCCGCACATCGCGGGGGTGACGCTGGCCAGCCGGCACCGCTTCTTCAGCCTGATGGTGGATGAGTTGGAGCGGTTCTTCGGTCGCGAGGAGCCGCTATTCGAGTTGACGCCGAGGTCGATGGCCAATCGGCGGGGAGCGGCAACGGCGGGCGGTTGAACGGATTCGTTCGCGTTAGGCTTCGTCTCGAAGCCGTCGTGAGGACCTGGCTCCCAGCCGAGCCAGCGAAAGCGAGTTACAGGCGATGAGTGACAAGCTTGCGTTCGTCGATTCGCATGTTCATTACTACGACATGCAGCACCCGGAACTGATATACGGCCACTGGCAGCCGGGGGTGCCGCATCACACGCTGGGGTGGCAGATTCAGAAGCTGGCCGAGCGGAACTACGTCGCCGAGGACTATATCGCCGAGACGCGGAAGGCGAACGTCACCAAGTCGGTACACGTGCAGGCGGCGATCGGGAGCCCCGACCCGGTAACGGAGACGGAGTGGCTGCAGGAGGCGGCGGAACGCACGGGGTTTCCGCACGGGATCGTGGCGCACGCCGATCTGCGCGATCCCGGCGTGGGGGCGGTGCTGGAGCGTCACTGCCAGTCGCCCAACATGCGTGGGATCCGTGACTTTTCCTATGGCGACTACCTGGTGGAGCCGGACTACCACCGGGGCTTTGCGCTCTTCGAGCAGTTCAACCTGGTGTCGAGCATGCCGGCCCAGTGGCAGGACATGGAGAACGTGCGGGACCTGGCGCGCAAGTTTCCGAACATCACGATCGTGGTGGATCACACGGGCATGCCCGATGAGCGGACGCCCGAGTACTTCGAGAACTGGAGGCGGGGCGTCGCCATTGCAGCCAGCTGTGACAACGTCCGCTGGAAGATTTCGGGCCTGGGGATGGGCGACCACGACTGGACGGTGGATAGCATCCGGCCATGGGTCCTGACGTCGATCGAGACGATGGGCGTCGAGCGATGTTTCTTCGGGACCAACTGGCCGGTGGACTGGCTGTGGAGCACGTACGACGAAGTGATTGATGCCTACACGGCGATCGTTGCGGACTTCAGCCGGGACGAGCAGATCCGGCTGTTTTCGGGGACGGCGGAGGAGATTTACCGCATCTGAGGGACGTTGGCGCAACCCGACGGGCGGTTGCGTGGCAGACCCCTCCAGCTTTACCTCCTACGCCAGTCCATCGCCGGCTAGAATTCGACAGGGCGGATGCTTCTGACCATTGGCTTGATGCCACCTGATCGGCGGAGACTACGAACCCTCGCCATGGAAGGACCGATGGATACAGGCGCGACGCTCGATGTCGGGACGTTCTTTGCCGCGCTCGGCGTAATGTTCACAGGGATTGTCCTGCTTTTCGGTTGGGTGCTGACAGACATCCGGGACCTGCGCAAGCGCGTCGATCGAATCATTGATCGCGGCGCGGAGCCTGGAAGCGTGACCCTTGATCGGGCAGCCCTCCGCGTGCTGATCCGAGAGGTGCTGCAAGAGGAAGGTGTGGCCAGCTCGGCGCCGACGCGCGATTCGGCCTGACGCTCTCCGCATTCCATAGCAGGAATCCGGCCCCGATTGGCGGGCCGCACGGGTCAGGCGCCCTCGGAGGCGTGCGGGCGACGTCCGGTCAGTAGACCCACGGACAGATGCGGTACTTGACGCGGGCCTTGTATTCGGCCCACTTCTCCTCGCCGTACTTCTCCACGCAGTGCGCCTCGTCGTCCCATTGACGCCAGGTAAACAGCGAGACGATGAATATGAAGTAGGTCCAGGCCCAGAGATTGGTGAAGTGCCCGAATGACAGGCCGATGGCAAAACAGGCAAACCCTTCGCCCATGTAGTTGAAGTGACGGGCGGCGCCCCAGAAACCGCTGCAGAGGATCTTGCGGTCGCCGGCCTGGATGTATTCGGGCTCGATGATTCCCAGGAACTTGCGGTCGGGCCAGCGCTTGAACCAGTACTTCTGCAGGTTGCCGCCACGCGAGATGGACCAGCCGAAGACTAGGAGCAGGCCCGTTCCAATAAGCCACACGTAGGTCCAGGCCGCCGAGAAGCCAGGGTTCGGATATACGGCCATGCCCCAGAGCGGGAGGATATATAGCCAGCCGTAGATGACAAGGCCGCCCCAGATCAGCTTGAAGCCGAGCTTTTCGTGAATCAAGTCGTAGGTGTAGAGCTGGACGCGTTCAAAGATGAAGTAGTCGAATATGTAGAGGGTGAAGAAGGCGGTGTAGAGGAAAACGCCGGGATTGAAGTTGTCGCCGAAGCGTTCGTAGTGCCAGGCGGCTCCGGACATGGCGTTGAGAACCAGCATGGTGCCGCCGACGACGTAGAGGTACATCTTCAGATCGAAGCGTTCGTTGAATAGCGGGTGCTCGAGGGACCGCCCGGTCCAGAAGGCGTGGAAGGGATTCTTGATCTCGCCCTGCGGCTGGCTGAGCATGGCCACGAGCGCAATGAGGGCGGCAAACACGGTGCCGCCAGCCACGGCGTAAACCGCCGAGCGGTAGAACCAGTCGCGCGGCAAGCCAAATGGCTCGATGGCCCATACGACGATGGCGATGATGAAGACGAGGAGACCGTTAAGGCGATAGTTGCGGGGTTTACCGGTCTCCGGGTTGATGACATAGCCGGGAACGCGGCGGGCGGGCAGGACAACCTGGGCGATAAAGAACACAACGAAGATCGCGAGCGGTGTAAGGAAGCCGAGGATTGCTTCGGTTGGGGAAAGCTCGAAAAGGTGTTCGATACCCAGCCACTCGATCATGATCGATTACCCCGACTTCCAGCGCTGCGGCGATTATGGAGACGGGCAAGGAAACGGTCAACGAGCGACCCGCCTCTCCTCGCAGGGTTGGTGGTACACGTTTTGGCGCTCACGGGGTCCTGGCTCAGTAGACCCAGGGGCAGATGCGGTATTTCACGCGGGCCTGGTACTCGGCCCACTTCTCGGGGCCGTATTTCTGCGCGCAGTAGTGATCGTCTTCTCGCTGGCGGGTGACGAAGAGCGCGACGATCCAGATGAAGTAGGTCCAGGCCCAGAGGTTGGTGAAGTGGCCGAAGGCCAGGGCGATGGCGGAGGCATGGAACCACTCGCCGAGGTAGTTCATGTGGCGGGCGGCGCCCCAGAAGCCACTGACCAGGATCTTGCGATCGCCGGCCTGGATGTACTCAGGCTGGATGAGACCGAGAAATTTGCGGTCGGGCCAGCGCTTGAAGGTGTACTTCTGCATGTTGGCGCCGCGGCTAGTCACCCAGCCAATGATCCACAGCGCCGCCACCGCGATGAGCCAGACGTACGTCCACACCGTGGAGAAGCCGGGGCTGGGATGCGCAGCCATGCCCCACAGGGGTAGGATATAGATCCAGCCGTAGACCATCAGACCGCCCCAGAACATCTTGAAGCCAAGCTTCTCGTAGATCACATCGAAGGTGTACAGCTGGACTCGCTCGAAGATGAAGTAGTCCACTACATACCACGTATAGAATGCCGCGACCAGGAAGACTCCAGGATTGGCATTCTCGCCGAAGCGCTCGACGTGCCAGGCGGCCGCGGACAGGGCGTTGAGTGAGAACATGGAGCCGCCGACGACGTAAAAGTACATTTTCAAGTCGATACGCTCTTTGAGGAATGACAGCTCCTGAACGCGTCCCAGCCAGAAGGCCGCGATCGGACTCTTCGTTTCGTCTTGCGGCTGGCTGAAGACGGCTATGAGGGTAAGGATGGCGACGACAACCGTTCCGCCAGCCACCGAATAGACGGCTGATTCGTAGAACCAGGTGCGTGGCATTCCGGTGACTTCGGTCGCCCACACAATTACGGCTATGGCAAAGACCAGGATGCCGTTGAGACGATAGCTACGGGGTTGGCCGGTCTCCGTATTTGTAACGTATCCGGGAACGCGGATTCCCGGCAGGATGAGCTGCACGACGAACAATACGGCGAAAATAATCAGCGGGGTGAAAAAGCCAATAATGGCTTCCGTTGGGGAAAGCTCGAACAGGTGTTGAATGCCGAGCCATTCAATCATGCTCAAATACCCCGACTGCTAATGATTCGGTCATTATGAATTTGCCCATGCGAGCGGTCAATTGGGTATCTCGAGACTCTCCACGCACAGCCGTCAGCGCACGTCCCCGGGACCGCTGCCGAGCGTGACGAGCGGAGGCTGGCGGCCTCCCGACCAGGGCGCTCCGATCCCTCTCGTGCCGCGGGCAAGCCTGCTTGCCTTAGGCTGAGTGAACGCGGCACGCGTGCTGCACAGCCGGACGTTCAACAGGAGACCGCAGCGTGAGTCTTGAGCAGATGCGGCATTACCAGAGCAAGCTCGCCTTCGAGATGGACTCGGCGGATTTGTACGAGGCGCTTGAGAACGGTGAGCCAATCGCGGTGGTGGACGGGCGCTCCTCGAGCGCCTACGCGACCGAGCACATCCCGGACGCCCTGAGCCTCCCGCATCGGGACATCAGCGCCAATTCGACCGCGTCGTTGGACCGGTCCAGGTTGTACGTCTGCTATTGCGACGGCATCGGCTGCAATGCATCGACGAAGACGGCGCTGAAGCTGCTTACGCTTGGGTTTCAGGTTCGGGAACTGATTGGCGGGCTGGACTGGTGGAAGCGCGACGGCTACGCAACCCACGGATCCGAGGCGCGAACGGATGCCGACACGACGTGCGGGTGCTGCTGAAAAGGGGCCGCGTGCGGAACGCTGCGCAGGCCGCCAGGTCTTGCGCAGGCCCTCGAACGTCGGTGCTAGGGTTCGAGGACAGCGTCAGGCACACCGTGGGGCAGCGGATTGCGCCGAATCGCCATCGTCGGTGGAGGCATTTCAGGGCTCGGCGCGGCCTGGGCGTTGCATCAGCATCCGGACCGCTTTGACTTCCGGCTCTTCGAGGCCAACGCGCAGGTTGGTGGGAACGCGATTACCGTCGACATGGGGCAGGACGACGGCAGCTCGATTCCCTTTGATATCTCCGTAACCGCGTGCATCCCGTCGGTCTATCACCACATCCTGTTGTTGATGGAGAAGTTCGGCATCGAGCTGATTGATACCCGATTCAGCTACAGCGTGAAGTACGGAGGCGGCGTTTACGCTCACGATTTCGATTCCGACATCAGGGAGGAATTGCAACTCGAGATCAGGAAGTTCCAGCGCCTCTTGCAGGGATTGCATCGAATTGGCTGGCTGACGCGATCGCGGTCGAAGCTGTTGAACGCGCTGAACCCTTTCAACTACATCAGCATGGGAACGGTGCTGAACCTGGGCGGGTTTTCGGGGGACTTCAGATACAAGATCTTGAAGCCGATGTTCGTCAATTTCCTGATGGCCACAAACGTGTTCGACATGCCGGCCGCGCTTTTCAGCCGATACCTCGAGTTCTTTGACATCGAGAAGGCCACGCCGATGCAGACCTGGGACCAGGGAACGCGGCGCATCTATGAAAACCTGTCGGCGGACTTTCGGGACAAGATCCATCTCAACCGGCCGGTGCGTAAGGTGTATCGGCGTGCGGATTGCGTCGAAGTCGAGGACGAAGACGCGATACGGGAGACGTTTGACGACGTGATCTTTGCTTGCAACGCGAACCAGACGCTGATGATCCTGGACAAGCCGACACTAGTTGAGCGTTATCTGCTCTCATCGATTCGTTACGAGAGCGAGCTGCACAATCATGCGATCGTTCATTCCGATTCTTCGGTCCTTCCGGACAATGAGATGAAGCCGCTGGAGACACGAAGCAATTACATCGAGCAGTACGGAGCGAGACCGGACAATTATGAGATCACGTACATCATGCACAACCAGCAGCCGTGGGCGAACCGGTCCGACAAGCCATGCCTGGTGACGTATAACCCGATCAGCCGCATCGACGAAGGCAAGATCATCAAGCGATGGTGGTTTCAGCACATCGTGCATGACGTGAAGCACGTTGCGGTGCTGATCAACCTGTTCCAGTTCATCCAGGGCAAGCGGCGAACCTGGCATTGCGGGGCGCATACGCTGGTCAACAGCCAGGAGACGTGCTTCGTGAGCGGGCTGGCGGCGGCCCGGCAGATCGGCGCCGACTACCCGTTCGAAGATCCCGCGGCACGGCGGTGGTTCAACTACTACGGGAGCATCATGTACGGGCTGGGGTTCAGGAAGGCGTAGCGCCGACGCTCAGGTTGCGGAGTCCTCGACGTTGCCGGGTTCGGGATAGAACTGGGCGGCGTAGTAGCGGAAGGGCATGATCTCGCCGTCGGATCGGCAGAGGCGGGGCCGGTTGATGTACCGCTTGCGACCCCAGATCACCACGTCCTGCAGGACGTCCTCCTTCTGCTGAAGCGACATGAACTTGTTGATGAGGGGGGCGCGGAACCGTCGGGGAAGAATGCCCAAGCCGACAAAGAGCCGCTTCGGGTTGCGGATCTCGCGGACCTGCGAGACCAGCGTCATGTCGATGAGCGTGCCGTCAACGGGGGTGGCCAGCACCCAGAGCCGCATGTTCATGCCGATGGAGTGCTCACGGATGTCGACGAACGAGTAGCCCAGTCCATAGATGTGGGTATCGGCGGAAACGCTGAAGGTCAGCCTGGCGAACCTGGCGATGGTGCGGACGCGCTTGAATCTGAATCGGCTCTCGAGGCGATGCCCGTCCACCAGCATTCGCGCGGAGCGGTCCACGTTGTCGTAGCCGTGGACGTAGCGCAGGTGGGCCAGGTCAACGGAGTTTTCGGTGGTCTCCTGGGGATGGCCGGGAAAGCGCAGGGTGGTGATCTCGTAGTCGCACCAGCCGTCCTGTTCCAGGGGCTCCGTGGGCAGGGTCCATTGCGGCGGGCGCCCGTCGATGCCCCACCACGCGAAGACCAAACCGTGAATGTCGTGGGTCTCGAAGACTCGCAATTTGGCGGTCCTGGGCGCCGGAGCAAAGGGAGTGGCGACGCACTGGCCGGTCGTGTCGAACTCGTAGCCGTGGAAGGGGCAGACGAGCCGACCGTCGCTGACTTGCCCACCCGCGGCCGAGCCCAGATCGGCGCCCAGGTGCGGGCAGATAGCTTCGGCGACGCAGATGCGGCCGTCGGGGTCGGCCCAGGCGACAATGTTCTCGCCCATCCAGGTTTTCTGGATGAGCCCTGCCTGTTGGACGGCCTTGCGTGACGCGACGAAGTACCAGCCCTCCGGGAACGGGGAGAGTTCAGGCGCAAGGACAGCCCGCCGGCGTTGCGCCGACGTGGTCCCGCGCTCGCTATCGTCAGAACCGGCCTGACCGGTTACGTGCTGGACCGCCATGTATGCCCGGTATCTCCTCGCCCTCGGCGATCGGCCCTTGGCCTCGCCGCCTGTGCTAGAGTCAATCGAGTCCCGACTCACCCGATATAGCTTCAGTTTACAGGCTTGTCAGGGTTAGGCGCGGGGAGCCAAGAGCGATGACTCTCACTTCTGAGCCTGTTGCAAACAAACAGCTAAGTTTGCCCGACGAGCTCGTGCTGATGCTCCTCAACGAGGAGTCCGGCTACTTTTACCAGGTACCCGGTTGGCACTTGAACTGCGCGGTCGTGGGCGCCGTTCTTGCCGAACTCTCACTCTTATCTCGCATCGACACGGATATGGACGCCTTGTTTCTCGTGGACTCTACAGAAACCGGGAATCCCATCCTCGACTCGATACTCAAGGAGATTGCCGAGGAATCCGCCCAGCGGAACGCCCAGTACTGGATCGAACGGCTGGCCCCGCGTGCTGAGTCAATTGTCGATTCGACGCTGGAGCGGCTCGTCGACCTGAAGATCCTGGAGTACCACGAGGGCGAATTCTGGACGCTGTCGCGGACTGCCTGGCAGTCCGAGCTTGCAGGAGGCCCCACCGAAGGCACGGCAGCTCAATTCGTAAGAACGCGCATTGGTAAAGCCATCTTTAACAAGGAGATACCTGATCCCCGGGATGTGATCATCATTTGTCTGGTGAACACATGCGACGTGTTTCGCTTCATGTTCCAACTCGAGGATCAGGACGAGGAACGCATTCATCTCATCTGCAACATGGACCTTATCGGCCGGTCCATTGCCGCCGCGGTATCCGAGAGTCTCGCCGGACCGCTACTGCAACGTTCAGCATTGACCAAGAAGATTCCGGTGGCGTCGCTGCGCCGGCTGGTGTTCAATCGACATCTGCGCAGCGGCAATTTTCCCGCGCTCTTCGCGGATCTGGCCGAAGAATACGGCCCGGTGTTCGAGCTCCGCCCTCCCTTTCAGAATCCAATGATCTTCCTGGCGGGGCCCGAGACGAATCGCTGGGTTCATCGGAACGGCCGCATGTACCTCAGAACCAAGGACTATTTTTCGGACTTCGAGAAGGTTTACGGCGCGTCGGGCGTATTGCCATCCCTGGACGGCGCGGATCACTTCCGGCTTCGTAAGTCGCTGGGTCCAGCGTATTCCCGTGGAAGATTGATGGGGCAACTGGACCAGGTTTACAAGGATGCGCGGACCCATATGGCGGACTGGACGGTGGGAGATGCCTACCCTGCCACGCGCATGTGCCGGCGAATGATAAACGCGCAACTCTCGCCGCTCATGATCAGCATTGATTCGCAGGATATCTTTGACGATCTGACGGTTTTCAAGGAACGGGCGCTCAACGTACACATACTGAAAGTCCTACCCAAGTTCATGCTGAAAACCCCGAGTATGAAGCGCCGGATGAAAATCCTGGACCAACTCGTGGAAAAGGTTCAAAGCGGGCATACTCCCGCCCAGCGGGCTGGAAGTCCGCGGGACCTGGCGGATGACCTGCTGAGCCTGCACGCCAGCGATCCGCAGTTCGTCCCGGAGACGAATCTGCGCTTCGTTCTTTCAGCCGCGCTGATTGCCAGTGTCTACCTTGGCGATGCGTTCAGCTTTGTGCTGTACGCCATGGCGTCGCAGCCGGATCTCTACAAGCAGATCCGTGTCGAAGCCGACGCCTTGTTCGCCGACGGCGATCCGGATGCTGCGGCATTCAAGCCGCAGGCGATCGACGTCACGCACCGATTCCTGATGGAATGCCTGCGGGTGTACCCGATCGTCCCGGTGTCGTTGCGAACCGTGATGAATATGTGCGTGGTCGAAGGCTACCGGATACCCATCGGGTCTCAGGTCTACATTGCCCAGACGGCATCGCACTATATGAAGGACGTTTTCCCCGACCCCTTGAAATTCGATATCGACCGCTATCTGCCTCCGCGCAACGAACATCGCAGTTCCGGGTATGCCCCGTACGGGTTGGGCACGCACCGATGCCTTGGCGTGGGGTGGATGGAACTCCAGTTGGCCGTCAATGTGCTCCTGGTCGCGCATCACTTCACGCTCGAAGTATCCCCGCCGAACTTCAAGCTCGGGTTCAACCCGCTGCCGTCGATGAAGCCGAGCAAGAAGCTGAAGTTCCGCATTGCCGAGCAGCGACGCGAACTGAGCGTCTAGCCGAACAGGACGTCTCCCGAGCGACCGGGATCCGGCGCCTACAGGGGTTTACGGGCCAGGAAGCAATACAACGGCGTGAAGATCCCGGTCTTGCCGCCCGCGACGTAGGCGTTGGCCGTGCGATCCATCAGCCCAACGACTTCGGCAGAGCCCCTGGGGAACAACCCCAACATCTCGGCCAGCCTTGATGCCGCAATGAACGCCTTGCGGCCCAGCGGTAACCGGTGCAGGGCGTTGCCCAGCGTGCTGCGCCGGGTCACCATCGGCTGATACCACGGGACAGTCGGACCGTTCTCGGCGATGGCCCGATCCCTGCCCTCGATGACCTGGAATCCCACGGTTTCAAGGGCTCGGTCGACTTCCCCAGTCGTCGCAATGTCCTTGAGCGCAATGCCGTGCATGAGTTCCTGCTTGATGGCCCGGTGCCGATCGTCGTCGGCATCGAACTTGTCCGTCATGCACATTTCCTGACCCCAGAAGAGGGCGCCGGGCTTCAGCACGCGGTAGATCTCGGCAAACGCGCCCACCTTGTCCGGCGCATGGCAGGTCGATTCGATTGCGTAGCCGCGGTCGAACGTGCCGTCCGCGACGGCGTCCATGTCCATGAAGCTGCACGCGAGGTAGTCGATCATGTGCTCGAGCCCCGCCTCAGCGTTCAGGGCTTTCGCCTTGTCCAACTGGACTTCACTGCTATTGACGCCGAGGACCCTGACGCCAGCCTCGCGGACGACGCGGCGCATCGGGCCGCAAATGCCGCACCCGACATCGATCACCGTCATGCCCTTGCGCAACTCCAGCTTGGCAATCATGAGTCGTTGATGCCGAATCTTGGAGTCCTCCAGGCTCTCCTGTGGGGACAGCGGCGCAAAGTGGAGGGATGCGCCCCAGCCAAACACCATGAACTCACTGCAAAGGTCGTAATACTCCGAGACGGTCTTGGCGTGGTCGTAGCCCGCCGCGCCGGCATCATCCGCCGTCGCTCGGCGCGTCCATCCATCGAAGTGCCGCACGCGGCCGCGGGTGTCCGATCCACGGTAGGCGGCCTTCAGCCCGTTGGATAGATTGCGGAAGTGTGCAATCTCCTTCGAAAGCGGGAATCGCATGGCTAGTTCAGGAGATGCTCAGAGGTTGGGTGAGCAAGAAGCACCTGCTTTCGGAGGGTCGGCCTTAACCGAATAGCGCGCTGTCAATGGCACCCGCATCAGCGTCTCTCGGCGGCCCGAGAACCGACGACGCCGAGTCCGCCGCCGCACGGATGATCGACTGCCCGTCCGCAAGGCCCGAGGGTGTCAATCAGGACTGCGCCTGTTCCTCTTCGTGGCGCCGGTACACGTCGTCGATCGCGATATCGAGGTCAGACCACTCGCGCTCCACCATGGAGCGCAGGCGCATGTTCTGGTAGGCGCCCCAGATGGTCATCGCCGGCGGCACCAAGACGACGGCGACGATGAGCGAGTAGGCGATCGTGATGGCCGCGGTGATGCCGAACTGCTGCGACCCGGCCAATGGCGATGCCGCCAGCACGCCCAGGCCGAGCGCGGTGGTCATGGCGGAGCCCAACAGGGCCGACCCGGTGGTCGCGAGCGTCCGTACGGCCGCTTCCTCCGGGTTGCGCAGGCGGGCGAACTCCTCCCGATATCTATGGATCACGTGGATGGTGTAGTCCACGCCGATACCAATCGAGAGGGCGGTAATGATTGACGTGATGATCGTGTAGGGGATCCCAAGCAGCGCCATCGTGCCGAGGACACAGATGAGGACCAGCACGATGGGACCGACGGCAACGATCGCCAACGCCGGCTGCCGTAGCGTCAGCCAGAAGAAGATGGCCAGGACCGTCAACGCCGCGGCGACCGTGGTTGCGATGGCCTCGGTCTGGCGCGCCGTGATCGAGTCGGTGACGGTGATCGAGATGATGCTCTGCGACGTCGCCGTAATTGCGTTGTCGTCGCCGGCCCACAGCTCCTCGAGTTCCTGCTGGAGCACCTTGGTCGCCTGGGTATCGCCGCCGTAGCTCTGGAACTGGAGCAGCATGGTGTCAATGCCCTGCGGGTTGTTGACGAGCAGGCGTGAAAGCGCGGGGTCCCTGGCCTCGATCCGGTCGAGCACTTCCTGCATCAGCTGCGGATCGAGCCGCACCCCCGCCGATGCCTCGCGGAACAGGGCCGCGATCTCGGGATCGTACTTGTCGCCGGGCTGGCCGCTCTGCGTGGTCCAGTCACGCACCAGCAATTCGTATGACGCCTGGATGGGACCAGCCGCGGTTGGCGGACGCCGGGTCTCGTCGGCAAAAGCGTTCGTGAGGTCCTGCACGTTGAGCAGGGTGCGCGTCTGCGTCGCCTCGGCCTTGATGAGCACGCTGGTCACCTCGGCCGAGCAACCGACGGCCGCCTCAAGGGTGTCCATGTCCGCGTGCACCGCTCCGCCCCTCGGGAGGATGTCCTTGATGCTGAATTCCGACTTGAGACCCCGGACCGAAATCCCGAGCGCCACGGTGATCGCGAGCACGACGAGAATGTACGGCAGGGGCCAGCGGGTCACGCTGCGACCGATCACCCCGGCCAATCCCTGGATGCCCGGCAACGCGTTGACGATCGGACGAGCGGGCTTCAGCTTGCCGCGGGCCTCGCGCCGCCGGTCGATGATGACCCGACTGGCCGGGACCAGCGTGAGCATGACGATCAGGCTCATGCCGACGCCCATGCCGGCGACGACGCCAAAGTCGCGAACGATGCCAATGGGCGAGAACAGGCTGGCCAGCATGCCCACGATGGTGGTGACAGCGGCCAGGACCAGCGGAACGGTGACGTGGCTCAGACCTCGGCGAATGGCCGTGAGCACGTCCTGTCCCTCGACGCGCTGCTCGCGGTAATGCGAAATGGTCTGAATCGCATAGTCAACCGTGAGCCCGATCACGATGATCGGGACGAGCGAGGTCAGCGAGTTGGGCGGGCCGATGAGGCCCAGCGCGTTCGGGCCGAGCCAGCCTTCCGCGCCGATAATCCAGATGATGGAGGTCAGGAGGCCGGCGAGCGTCAGCCACATGTCCGACAACGCGCGCGTGAAGAGGAGCAGCAGCAACGCAATGAGCAGGAACGCCACGCCGATCAGCGGCAGCATGCCTTCCTCGATGCCCGCCTTGTAGGCGTCCTCAATGACGTAGAACGAGACGCTGGTTGCCTGCAGCGGTCCGGCTGACGCGGCCGCAAATTCGTTGACCGTCCGCTCGGCGTCCGCAATTCGCTCGTCGCCGGTGTCGAGGAGGCGAACGTTGCCGATCGCAATCTTCGTGCCGTCCGTATCCGTTCCAGTCATCAGGGCAAGCAGCGGTTGGACTTCCGGAAGTACGCGTACCGCGTCGATCTGAGCCTGCGTAACGGCCTCCAGGCTCTCGACCTGAAGCGCGAACTTGATCAGCGTGGCGGGCGAGAACACCGGGTTTTCGGGGGCCAGCAGCTGTTGCACACCCGGGTCGCCGATAACGTCATTCAGGAGGGCATCCATCTGGGACAGCCCGGCAGGCGTGAGCGCGTCGCCGCGGAACAGGAGGGTGACGGCGCTGACCTCGCCGTGGTCGCCGAAGAGTTCATTGATCTCGTCCATGGCGTCGGCGATGGGGCTGTTGTCAGGCAGCGTCTCCGCCGTGGAAGGAAGCGGTGCGCGCACCGCGCCGCCGGCGCCGAGGGCTATCGTGACGATGAAGATGACGAGAAGGGTGATCCACGGGCGGGCCGTGACGAGCGAACTGAACCTGGTGAGTACCTGGTTCATGCCGGGCGGCGATCAGCGGGGCCGAGACCGGCGCGGGAATCCGTCGGCGTAATCGTCAACTTAACTGATGTTGATGCAGAGCTAGGCGCCATAACTCTGTCTTTCGTCGCGGCCGAGACGGCGGCGGTCACGACGCAACCGCCTCACAGCTCCGCCCGGCAATCTGCCGGCCCCTAGCATACGCCTTCCACGAAATTGCGTTTACTCTGGTATCGCGGAAGTGCCGCAAGTGGTCCGTTCCTCCGGTCGCTTGCGTGCCGGACAGTTACCAGACTTCGTCCTCGGCGTAGAGATTCTTGGCCGGCCCGATGAGCTTGGGATCGGGCCGTGGTACGCGCAGGCTGACATTGGGATCGTAGTCGAAGCTGCGCAGCACGAAGCTCATGCAGTTCAGGCGGGCGCGCTTCTTGTCGTCGGACTTGACGACCACCCAGGGGGAGGCCTTGGTATCGGTGGCCGCGAACATGAGCTTCTTGGCCTCGGTGAACTCATCCCAGAGCGGGAGTGACCGCCGGTCCACGTCGCTGAGCTTCCACTGCTTGAGGGTGTCTCGGGCGCGGGACATGACACGCCGGAGTTGCTCCTCCTGGGTGACCGAGAACCAGAACTTGAAGAGCCGCAGGCCTTCATTTACCAACATTTCTTCGAACATGACCGTGTCGCGGAGGAAGCGCACCGTCTCCGCCGGGGTGCAGAACCCCATGACCGGCTCGACCACCGCGCGGTTGTACCAGGAGCGGTCGAAGAAGACTATCTCGCCCTTGGTTGGCAGGTGCTGCACGTAGCGCTGGAAGTACCACTGGCCGCGCTCTCGTTCGGTAGGGGCGGGCAGCGCCACAACGGTAGCGCCGCGAGGGTTGAGGTGCTCCATGAAGCGCTTGATGGTTCCGCCTTTGCCGGCGGCATCACGCCCCTCAAACAGCATGACGATGCGCTGCCCGGACTCCTTGACCCAGTTCTGTAACTTCAGCAGCTCGACCTGAAGCTCGGCCTTCTGACTCTCGTAGGCGCGCCGAGGCATCTTGGTGGGGTACGGATACGAGTCACTGATGATCTGTCGACGGTCGCCACGCTCTACCTTCTGCAGAATCTCCCGAGGGATCCCGACCGTGGGGATGGGAATGCCGGAACTATCTCGAATCGCGCTCGGATCTGTCACTGAATCACCGCAAGGGACGGGCAGACACCGTAGAAGGACGAGTCTGCCACGTCAATCACGATGGGGCTGCAGCGGGCATGATGGATGACGAGCAGCCGGCATCTGAGGTCATGGACCGCCGTCCCTGGCGGACGTCGGAGGCCGCACGGTCGACAGCCACGACGTGACCACCAGCCGGAGAGGAGCCCCGATGACTGAGGTAAAACCGATTCCAGACGGATATGCGGCGGTGACGCCGTACCTGATCGTTGAGGAAGCGGCCGGGTATCTGGACTTTCTTGCGCGTGCCTTCGGAGCGGTCGAGCGGACGCGCATTCCGATGGGGGAGGGCCTGATCGGCCACGCCGAAGTGGACATTGGAGGCTCGGTGGTCATGCTGTCCGATCCGGCGCCGCCGGACTTTCCGGTCACCAACTCGCAGATGCATCTCTACGTGGAGGCTGTCGACGCCGTCTACGCCCAGGCCGTCGCGGCGGGCGCGACCGCCAAGGACGAGCCGTCCGATCAGTTTTACGGCGACCGGATTGCCCGCGTGGTGGATCCGTCGGGCAACACCTGGTCGATCGCCAGCCACATCGAGGACGTAGACATGGATGAGATGTCGAAGCGGCTGGCCGCAATGGGGCAGGACTAGCCCCTTCCGATCTGTGGAATGACGCGTTCGAGGTCGGAGCCGGCCGGCGTGGGCCGACGCCCGTGCGACTTGCTGATTCGCAACGGGCAGGTCGTTTCGATGGATTCGCTGCGCTCGATCTATCGGCCCGGGGCCGTGGCGATTGCGGGCTCGCGGATCGTGGCGGTTGGCGCCGATGCCGATCTGCGAGATCGTTTCGAGGCTCGGAAGACCCTGGATGCCCGCGGGGGAATCGTGCATCCGGGCTTGATTGACGCCCACAACCACATCGTGCATACGTCCTGTCGGGGGGTGTTCGGGAACATTCACGACACCGGCTCGTCGA
Source organism: Chloroflexota bacterium (assembly GCA_022820025.1). Lineage (GTDB taxonomy): Bacteria > Chloroflexota > UBA11872 > UBA11872 > UBA11872 > UBA11872. The sequence continues at coordinate 35,023 of JAJEGF010000035.1, read as the reverse complement.
CGATCAAATTCGCCGATTGGAAGGCGGGGGTAACCGAGATCGACGAAGCCGCGGCCACGGCCATGGCCGGCCTGGAGATGCTGCGGTGCGGCTTCACGATGTTCATTGAGCCGGGTTCGTTGTTTTCGACTGACGCCGCCGCGGCGGCGGTTGAGCGGGTGGGGCTGCGAGCACTGTTGGCCCCGCTGTATCTCTGGGACCGGCGCGAGTGTTTTGAGGCAATGCCGGCGCTGGAGAGTCGGAGCCTGATGGCTCGGGCGCCGGTCGATCGTGTGCGGTGCCTCCGGCAACTCGACGCGGAGTTGCACCGAAACCACGATGCCGAGGCACGGGTCCGCGGGTACGTCTTCGTCTATGGGGTGGGGACGGGCTCGCCTGAATTGTTGCAGGCGGCGCATGCCTGCGCCCGCGAGAACGACGTACCACTGCACCTGCACGCGGGATATGTGCCCGAGGAGGCGGAGATCTATCGGGCCCTGAACGGCGCCAGCCAGGTGGCGCACCTGCACGAACTGGGCGTGCTGGACGAGCACACGGTTGTGGTGCACGCGAATGCGCTGGACGAGACCGACGAAGCGGCGGTCCACGAGTCGGGATGCCAGATCGTGTGGTGCCCGACGGCGTTCTTCTCGCTGGGAATCGGCGGACGCATGCGCTTCAGGATGGCGGAGCGGGCGCGGCGAGGCGTGCGCGTGTCGCTGGGATCCGACGGCGCATTTGACTGCACGCCGGGCGAGACGATGCTGGCGGCGCACTTCGAGGCTCAGACCTATCGCGACTCGATTTCGCCGGGTGCGCTCCTGGAGATGCAGACGATCAACGCCGCCGCGGCCGCGGGACTGCAAGCAGAGCTGGGAAGCCTGGCGCCGGGCAAGCGCGCGGACGTGGTGGTGAGATCCGCGGGGTCGGCGGAGGCACATCCCGACAACAATCCCATCCATCGGCTGGCATTGACACTACGGAGCGGAAGCGTGGACACGGTTCTGGTTAATGGCGACCTGGTGTTCAGCGGGGGGCGCTCGACCCGACTGGATGAGGCCGAGGTTCTCCAGGCCGTGTCCGAATCGGTGGCCGTGCGCGCGAAGCGGCTGGGTCTTGATCTGGCGCCCGAGTGGCCCGTCGTCGGCTGAGGCCCCAACCATCCCGACCGGGTCGTTGTTCGACGCCGAACCTGGACCCGGACGCGCCGGTCGAGCTGGCCGGGACGTCGCGGTGAGCACGCCTCGCCTCCAATTGGAGACGTTGTACCTGCTTGACGACGAACGCATTCGTGGTACTCGGGAGGCCGAGCCGAGTCCTGGTCCGCTGTTCGCGCTCATCCGCGGACAGGCGAGTTGCGCGTGGGCGGTGCGGTCCGATGTCGCGCCGGATGTGGCGCGGGAGCTTGAGCGGCTCGCGCGGGAGGAGCAGCCAACGGCGGACGTTCGCGTCGCGCCCATGCACGCCGATCGCTACACGGCGCTGGTTGCCGGAACGGTGGATGCGGGTCCATCGTTCGAGTTTCCGACGTCGATTGCTCAGCCCGCGGACGCCGTGCTGATCAATGCTGTGGAGTCGTTGGACCATCACTTTTCCGGATGGACGGCAGGCGAACTCCCGGCGTGCGAGCCGATCGTTGGCGTTCTCGTCGACGGGCAGGTGGTGAGCGTGTGCTTCAGCGCGCGGCGGTCCGACGCGACGGCCGAGGCCGGAGTGGAGACGGCGGCGGCGTTTCGTGGACGCGGGCTGGCTCCGCGGGTCACGGCAGCCTGGGCGCGGGCGGTGCGCGCCACGGGTCTGACGCCGCTCTACAGCACGTCGTGGTCAAACAAGGCCTCGCTGGCGGTTGCTCGTAAGCTGCGCTTGGAGGCCTATGCGAGTACGTGGACTGTCTCCTAGGCGCTGGCTGACCGGAGTGCATTCGCTCGGCGTGAAGCCACGGAAAGAGAGTTAGTCATGCGGTCAGTGAGAAACAGGCGCGCCGGCGTGGAACTCACGGCCCTGCCGTGGCGCCTTGCTCTCCTGGCGCTTGCCGCAAGCCTCGTCTGGTTCCAGGTGAATGTCGCCGATGTTCGCGCGTGCAAGTGCGCGGTACCCGGTCTGCCGGCCGAAGAGCTGGAAAAGTCCGAGGCGGTCTTCGCGGGAACCGTCGTCTCCATTCGACATTCCTTCGATCCGAACGTGACGCCGTACAAGCCGGGCGACCACACAACCGTTGGTTTTGACGTGAGCACGGTGTGGAAGGGTGCGGTGCACGAGCGCACCTACGTCACAACGCCACCAACCGGCGGGAGTTGCGGATTCAGGTTTTCCGAGGGCGAGCGCTACATCGTCTATGCGCACATCAGCCCGGCTGACAGTTCGAGCTTTAGCGCCACCATCTGCAGCCGAACGGCCCCGCTTGCAGAGGCACAAGCTGATCTCGAGGCCTTGGCCGAGGGTCGGGCTCCGCTTCCCGGGACGACGGGGCCGCGGGCTGAGCAGGCATCGGTCACAACCGCGACCAGTCCCTGGTTTGCTTTGCTTGCGGTTGCCGGAGCGGTCCTGATCCTGGGCGGAATCCTTGCGTACGCGCGTCGGCGCTAGCTGGACGTGGCGCGGGCCGACCTGAAGGCCAGGAACAGCGCATAGAGGAATCCGAGGGTGGGGACCGCGGCAAAGATCAGCGGGAGTTCCCAGTCGCCCTTCATTCTGCCGCTGACAATCGCCAGGGCGAGCCCCGCGTCAGCGGCGACGGTGGCCAGCAGCAGGACGGCAATCGCAAGCACGATTCGCCTGGACGCCGCAGTCCGGAGAACCAGCAGCAACAAGGCGACCGCGGCCAGGGGATGGAGGAGAACGAGCACAACCCGCGAAAAGATGTCGCCGCCGTCAGCGAATGAGCCGACCGCCGCGGTGAGTGCGGCCAGGCCCGCGTACAGGATCGCCAGCACGAGCATTACGATTCGCATCGGGTGCACCTTTCGCGGCTCGACGGTTGGGGTTGCGTGTTGGCTCAGGAAGGTTCGACGTCTTCGCCGGTGTAAAAGGCGGTGGTGCGCGCCGCGGCGGCTCGGGCTTGTGTGGCGTCGGTTCCGGCGGCGACCGCCGCCTCGCCCCAGGCCTGGCTGCTGCCGGACAGCAGGGCCTTGCCGTCCGTCGACATGGCGAATTCCATCGGATTGGGCTTGGGCTGGTCCGGGTCCGTAAGGTGCATGTCGAGCCCCAGCAGTCCCATCTCAAACCCGACGCCGGTCGCGCCAGGCCCGTAGATGTCCCAATGCTCGGACAGGTGGGCCGTGTGGGTGACGGTGAGGCCGGCGCCGCCGGGTCCATCGTCCGAGACTCGAACATCCACCCACGTCACGAAGCCGCCAAACTCCCAGGTTATGGCGTAGTGGGACGGCGGTCGACACGCGGTGATCGTGCCGCCGGCGTTGCCCTCCAACTGATAGCTCCCGCCCAATGCAAGATCGCCGCGGATCGGCAGGAACCAGCTTGGAATCCGGTCGGCGCTGGTGACGGCGTCCCAGAGGTCCTCGACGGTGGTTGGGTAGGTGCGGGCAAGGATGACGGCGCTTGCGGGCTGTCCATCGCGATCGAGGAATGCCACCGAGCGTTCGACGGCGCTGAGATGCTCCTCGACATCGAATTGCATAGTTCGCCTTAGGTGGTATTCGCGAAGGTACACACAGACATTATCGCCTGGAACGATGTACGAAGACCCGGCACGGCCGGATTCCAAGCCGGCTGGATCCCTTGCCTCGGGACTGCGACAGACCGGCAAGGTCGTCTCGACGCCGCGTCCGGCGAAGGACGAGTCCCAGCGCCCGGCGTTTCTCGGCGTCTGGGCGCGTTCAGTCTCTGCCGCCTGCGTCGCGGTCCTGATTGGGACCGCGGTCGTGCAGTCCCAGGACGCGGACTGCCGGAACCTGTTCAACGTCGCGAACGGCACGGCGCTGGCCGTGGTACCCGTTGCCGGCAAGTTTGCCGGCGCCTTCATTGGGGCCTTCGTCACTCGGCTGGAGGCGCCGCTGGCCACCGCGTCGGGCCTGGTGGCCAAGGGTGTGGCCGAAATCGCGCTCTTGCTCGTCCTCCTTCACACGGGTGCGATCGACCAGGGCCTGTTCTCGTTGCTGGTGCTCGTGATGTTTGTGTACATCCTGTTGACCCCGTTGGGCATCAGTTTCGCCGTCCGGCGGGCCGAGCGCTCGGTCGACGAAACGCCGCGAGGCCAGATCCCGCCGTCGCTCGACCGCTTCGCCCTGGCAGGCGTCAGGGTTCAGGACATCCTGGACCGGTCGCGACACTATCCCGACCAGTCGCTCACGGCTACGGCCTTCGCCGAGCACTGGTTGACACCAGAGCAACACGACTCTGTGGTCGTGGACGGCGGGGATTTGGCCGGGATCGTATCGCTGAGCATGCTTCGGTACCTTCCCGGAAGCGAGTGGGGGCGCACGCCGCTGCAGCAGGTGCTCAGGCACAACACGCCGCATGCGGATTCGGACGAACACATTGAGGATTCGCTGCAGCAAATGACCGACAATTCACTCACGGTTCTTCCGGTGCGCGAGAAGGAATCCGGCGCGTTCATCGGCTCGATTTCAAGCCATGAAGTCATCGAGATGATTGTGCTCTCGGCAAAGGGCCGGGAAATCTAGAGGGCGAAGCGGCGCCCGGAAGTCCGCGGGCCCGGCCCACCCGAGCGCGGGCCAAAGCGCGGGCAGTCAGGTGTCGGGCTTCGGGAAGGACTCGTGGCTGCCGGCCGGAGCTGCCGGCCATCACCCAACGGTCGTGTCAGTCGATCGACACCGGAACCCAGGCAATGCCGTCGACGTGCTCGAAGTGCCGGTCGGCCGAGACCAGGTCGGCGCCCGTTTCCATCGCGTGCGCCGCGATCCACGCGTCGTTTGCCGGAATGGGACGGCCTCTTTTTCGTAGGGAAGCGACGATCCGAGAATAGCGGTCGGCCGTGACCGTCCCAACGGGGACAAATGTCACAAGCGGGCTGTCAAGGGTGGTGCGCAATTCCGCGAGGTTCTGCTCGAAGCGTGATCCGTCTCGAAATGCAGCGAGCAACTCGCCGACCACGACTGCCGAAAGGAGTATTTCGTCGGCGCGTGCCACAAGCTCGCCGACTTGCATGTGTCCACGAAAGAAGAGGGAGTAGGCATTTGAGTCGAGCAGAAGCCTCACTTCCACATTTCCTCGTCGATCTTGTCGAATTCTCGGAGTGCGGCGTCCAACTCGTCAGCTTGGGCTTTAGTCCATGAACCGAAGAGGTGGTCCAGTGAGGAACCGACCTTGGCGCGGCCCTCGGATCCGTCGGTCAGCCCGGCGCCCTTGCGGAGGAGCCGCAGGGCGGCCTTGTTGAGCGAGATCCCCTCGCGCCTGGCGAGGCCCCGAATCGCGTCGCTCAGTTCGTCGTCGAAGCCTCGGACCGTGAGTTGCTTCACCCTGGCACTCCGTGTGAGTCATCAAGTGAGTCATTACGAGTCACCTTACGACTCACCCACGCGGGCGACAATCAACGAGCGGGTTCAACACAGGTCGAGCCGGCGGATCATCAGGGTGGTGGACGGCCCGGGAGAGATCAGGGATAGGCTGCACGCCAGGCTTGGCCGTGGCGCTGGAGGGTTGCGGGGTTGAGATGGGCGCCGAGGCCTGGGCCGGTGGGGAGACGCAGGCGGCCGTCGCGAACCTGTTCAGGCGGGTCGATCAGGTCGGCGCGCCAGGGGCATTCGTACGCCCCGAACTCCAGCGGCAGCGCCGCGGACATCGCGGCGGTGACATGCCCCCCGGCCAGGATGGACACGGGGCCGCTGGGACCGTGGAGCGAGGTGCGGCCACCGTGGCGTGCCACCAGGGTCGCCGCCCGCACTGCCTCGCGAACCCCGCCGCAATGCTTGATGTCCGGCATGGCGACGGTGACGGCGCCTGAATCGACCAGCCGCCGGAAAAACTCGGCCCCATAGGCGTGCTCCCCGCCGGCAACCGGCATGGAAACACGAGCAGCGATCTCGGCGAGATCTTCAGGGTCGCGCTCCGGATTCACAGGCTCCTCGAACCAGCCGGCATCGAGCTCAGCCAACGCCTCGGCCACGGCGCACGCCGACCGCAGATCAAAGCGGCTGTGGCAGTCCACCAGCAGGGTGATATCCGATCCGATGGCGCGGCGTGCGGCGGACAGGCGTTCGATCCCGGGTCGGGCCAGTTCCGCGAGATTGGCGCCTGGAGCCCTGGAATCGACCTCGTCGAACGGCGTGCATTTCACGGTGCGGAATCCATCGCCGACGGCGCGTTCGGCGACGGCCGCGAAGTCAAGTGGTCGCCGAGCCGTCGTTAGCAGATGCCGATTGGTGTTGGCGTAGAGCTCCACGCTGTCGACGGATTGACCGCCCAGGGCCTGGGTGAGGGTGAGGCCGTTCCGCTGTGCTCGAATATCCACGACGGCGGTGCGCACGGCGCTGACGGCGGTGGCCAACGCGAAGTCCCGGCGCATCGCACACGGCTCGAGTCCGGCAAGTCGAACAACCTCAGCCTCGTCGGCGATTCGGCGCCCGGCCAGGGCCTGCATGAGTGGCGTCAGGCGGCCGGCGACATCGCCGCCGGAGGTTGTCTCAACGACGGCCGTCAGGCCCTCGTCATCGCCAATCTCCGCAAAGTTCCATTGGGTGCGGTCGTTGACGGTGACGGAGGCGTAGCGAAGCGTGCGGAAGGTGATGCTTTCAGACATCTGAATCACAGGCTACCGAGAGACCCAGGTAGTCGAGTATGTAGACGGTGCATCCAGCGTCGCCTCGCGGGCTTACCAATCGCGCAGCGCGATTCGACGCTAGTTCAGTGGTCTGCCTGCCGGATCCGCGGCGCGCAGCCTGCGTCGTACTGACGTGACTTGTGGGTAGACGGGCAGATCGGCTTCCATGTCCCACCAAAGGAACCCATGGATTTCGCCGTCGGATTCGATCTTGTGTGCGTCGAGCATGCCGTCGGCTTCGATAATGAAGACGTGATGGCGATTGACTGCCGTGTCAAAGGAGTACAGATAGTCGATTCGGGTGGCGTTTAGTCCCGTTTCTTCAAGTAGTTCGCGCTCCGCGGCCGCCTTGATGGTTTCGCCAGGATCCACGCCACCGCCGGGCAGCATGAAGACGGATTCGCTATCCGCGACCAGCAGCAGCTTGCCGTCCCGAATCAGGACACAGGTCGCCCGGTCGCGGAGGTCGTCGCTCATGTACGCATCAGCATTCGGGTCTTTGGGGTCGGCGTTGGCGCCGGATCCCACAAAAAAGGCGCTCACCCTACCATCGCCGTGAGGGAGGGGAAGAACGACGCTTTGACGTTAGAACCGGCCTCGATCCGGTGGCCTACCGCACCGTCACGCGGCCTGAGCCACGCACTCTTCCGCGAGGCGGTGAATGAAATCGACGAATACCGCGGACCGGTAAAGGCTCAGCGTCACGAGTGAACGTCAAGCGTGAGTGTGGCAGCATTTACCGCCGGTAAGAATGTCCTGGTGTGAACGATGGCGACGGAGCATGTGAACGAACACATCCGGTACGAGCCGGACGAGAATCCACCCGCTCCGATGGCCATTGGCGCCGGCTTTCAGGCCGCCCTGATCATGGTGGCGCCGGTTGTTCTGACCGTCGTCATTGTCCTGCAGATCTCGGGGCAGCCTGCGGCCTATATGGCGTGGGCGGTCTTTGCGGCAATGTTGGTGAGCGGCCTTACCACGATTCTGCAAGCCGTGCGGGTGGGGCGGTTCGGATCCGGGCACGTGCTGTTCATGGGCACGTCCGGAGCGTTTATCGCGGTCTGCATCGGCGCACTGACGGTTGGCGGTCCGGCCGCGATGGCAAGCCTTGTCGTGATTTCTTCGTTGTTCCAGTTCCTGCTGGCATCGCGGCTGGCTTTGCTGCGGCGAATCTTCACTCCAACAGTGACCGGCACGGTCATCATGCTGATCGCCGTGACGGTGGTGCCGCTGCTCTTCGACGCCCTGACCGACGTGCCCGAAGGTGCGCCGGAGGCCGCCGCTCCGGTGGCGGCGCTGGCCACACTGGTGACGGTGGGGGCACTGGTGCTGCGGGCGCCGCCCGCGTGGCGGCTGTGGTCGCCGTTGATCGGCATCGTGGTCGGGTGCTCAGTGTCCGGGCTCTTCGGGATCTACGACTTTGCATCGGTGCAGGACGCGGCCTGGGTTGGCGTTCCATTTAGTGAGTGGCCGGGACTCGAACTGACGCCGGACGAGAAGTTTTGGGCCCTGCTGCCGGCCTTCGTGGTTGTGACGATCGTGGGCGCCATCGAGACCATCGGCGACAGCGTGGCCATTCAGCGGGTATCCCGTCGACGGCCCCGCGCAACGGACTTCCGCGTGGTGCAAGGCGCATTGAATGCCGATGGCGTGGGGAATCTGCTTTCGGGTTTGCTCGGAACACTGCCCAACACCACCTATTCCAGCAGCATTCCGCTTACCGAGGTCACCGGCATCGCGGCCCGCCGCGTTGGCGTGGTGATCGGCGCCATCTTCATTGCGCTGGCGTTCTTCCCCAAGGTTGCGGCCCTGCTGATTGCCATTCCGCCCCCGGTCGCATCCGCCTATATCACGTTTCTCATCGGGGTTCTCTTCGTCCAGGGCATGCGAATCGTCGTTCAGGAAGGTGTGGACCACCGAACGGCGGTCGTCGCGGGCATTTCGTTCTGGATCGGTTTTGGCTTTCAGAATCAGCTGATCTTTGCTGACCTGCTGGGCGATGGATTCATCGGCGTCCTGCTGGGTAACGGGATGACCTCCGGCGCGGTGGCGGCAATCATCATGATGGTCTTCATGGAAGTGACCAGTCCGCGGCGCCGGCGGCTGCAGGTGGCGCTGGGCATGGAGGCACTGCCGAAGATCGAGGATTTCCTGCGAGGGTTCGCTTCAAGGAATGGATGGGATGCTGCGTCTTCGGAGCGGCTGACGTCGGCGGGCGAGGAAACGCTGTCCATCCTGCTGCAGGAGAGTGGCGACCCCGGCGCCGGCGCCCGGCGACTGAACGTCGCCGCGCGAATGGAGGGACGATCAGCGGAACTGGAGTTTGTGACGGCGCTGGAAGGCGTGAACATGGAAGACCACCTGGCCTACCTGAACGAACTACCGCCGGCGCCGGATGAGCGGGAAGTCTCCTTCCGCCTGCTCTGGCACTACGCGTCGTCCGTGCAGCACCAGAAGTATCACAGCGTTGACATCGTGACGGTTACCGTGGACAAGCAGCAGTAACGGCGGCGGTGTAGGCAACAATGTCCCTTGGGAGTGATGCTCTGGTCAGCAAGTACGCGGCTATATCGACGACGAGTACGCGCGGCACGGCGGACGTTGGCGGACCGACCAGGCCATGCCCTTCGGGAGCGCGCCATGCTGTTGCGACGTAGCCGACAGATTCTGGCCGTGGGCCTACTGATGGCCCTGTCGCTGGCGGTGGCGGCCTGCGGCGAAGACACCAGCAAGCCGTACCGAATCGGCGTGATGGAGTCGCTCACGGGCGCCGGCGAAACCTACGGCACCGTCGCCAGCCAGGCCAAGCAGATGGCGCTGGACGAGATCAACGCGGCGGGCGGGGTGAACGGCCGTCCGATCGAGTTCATCGTCGAGGACTCCAAGTGCAACGCGCAGGACGCGATTACCGCATACAAGAAGCTGACCGAGGTCGACGGGGTGAAGATCATCCTCGGTACGTCGTGCAGCGGGGCGATGCTGGGAGCGGCGCCGCTGGCCGAGGCGGACGGCGTGATCCTGTTCTCGGGACTGGCCAGCAACCCGGACATCGCCAACGCCGGCGACTACATCTTCCGAACCCAGATCAGCGACATCCAGGTGGGGATCGATACCGGGAACACGCTGTGGGCGGACGGAGTTCGCGGGCTGGCGACGATTACCGAGACGACCGACTACGCGGAAGGGGTGCGGCGCACAACCGTCGCCCAGTTTGAGGAGCGCGGCGGCACGATCATGGCCGAGGAGTACTACGCCTCCGACGTGACCGACTTCAGGTCGCAGCTGACGAAGCTCTTCGACGCCAACCCCGATGCCCTGCACCTGGCGCCGCAGTCCGAGTCGTCGGCCGGCACCATCATCAAGCAGGCACGGGAGCTTGGTTATGACGGCCCGATCTACGCGGAGACTATTGCGGTGGGCACAACGGCGCTGGAGATAGCCGGCGATGCGGCGACGGGCATGAAAGCAATCACCGCCGACCTGGATCCCGACAACGCGAAGGCGCAGGAGGTCCTGGCCGACTTCAGGGAGCGCTACAACTACGTCACGCTGCCCTGGCACCTGGGATCGGCCTACGACGACGTGTACATCGCGGCCGAGTGCCTGAAGCAGACCGGCGACGACCAGGACGCCGACGGCTTCCGCGACTGCATGTACGAGATCACCTGGAGCGGCGCGATCGGCGACAACTACAGCTTTGACGAGCAGGGCGAGGTGGTTGGGCTGTCCCGAGTGGTTGTGGAAGTGCTGCCGGCGGCCGAGCGGACCGAGGACCGAAAGTACACCGTGCTGGGACCGGCGCCGCGGCCGTAGTCCCTGAACGTCACGGCTGCCGAAGAGCCCGCGAATGACCCCGGACGCCTTGAGCACCGCGTGGACCATCGCGGTATTCGTCGCGTACTTCGCGATTCTGATCGGCATCGCCATCGTCCGGGTGCGCCAGATGTCGGCGATGTCGGACTACGTCCTGGGCCGCCGGCGTCTCAGCAGCTTCACGACCGCGCTGAGCGCCGGATCGTCCACCACCAGCGGCTGGACGATGCTGGTATTTCCGGCGCTGGCGTTTACGAGCGGAGCAAATCAGTTGTGGCTGGTCGTATTCCTCGTCATTGGCGCCTGGATTAACTGGACGATCGTCGCGAGACGCCTGCGTCGCTACACCATTTCGATGGAAGACGCGCTGACGATTCCCGAGTTCCTTGAGCGTCGCCTGGGGGACCGGAGCCAGGTTCTTCGAGCGATCTGCGCCGCGTTCACAATCTTCTTTGTCGTCTTCTACATCACGTCCGGCCTGGTCGCCGGGTCGAAACTGCTCAACACGGAATTCGGCCTGGATCCGACGCTGGGGCTGATTCTCACCCTGATTGCGGTCTCGTCATACACGTTCATCGGCGGTTTCCTGGCCGTCTCGCGGACCGATGTTTTCCAGGCCGTATTGATCCTCGTTGGCTTCGTCATCATGCTGACGACGGTGATCGTGGCGGCCGAAGACCCGCTCGGCGGCGTGGGCGGCGGCGCCACGGGCTTTATGAACCCATTCACCGACGACCGCGGCGGCGCGGTCACGCCGGTCTTTGTCCTGGGCACGATGGGATGGGGGCTCGGCTTCTTTGGCGCGCAGCACGTGCTGCAACGATTCATGGCCGTGGAGCGCGAAGACAGGATCAAGCAGAGCCGCAATCTGTCGACCTTGTGGCTGTGTCTTGTTTACTCACTGAGCTTCCTCCTCGGCCTCTTCGCGCGGCCCGCACTTGACGAAGTCGGCATCACGACGACGGATGCGGAGCGCGTGTATTTCCTGGTTTCGGACTATTTCTTTCCGGCCATTATTGGCGGCCTGCTGCTCACGGCCGTGATCGCGGCCGTGATGAGTACGGCGGACTCGCAGCTGCTGTTGGCGTCGGCCATTGCGGCCGGCGACCTGCCGCTGCTGCGCCGGTATGCGAGCGCCCTGGGCGCCTCGCAACGGGTGTGGCTGGGGCGTGCGCTGCTGGTTGTAATCGGGGCGCTGGCGGGCTACCTGGCCATCGCCTTCCCCGACACGGTGCTGAACCTGGTGGCCTATGCCTGGGGTGGCATGGGCGCCACCTTTGGCCCGGCGGTGATCCTGGCGCTGTACTGGCGGCGCTTCAACTTCGGCGGCGCCTTGGCGGGGGTGGTGGTCGGATTCGTGGTGGCGTCGCTCTGGCAGTTCGTGCTGTCCGGTGGCCCGCAAGGCATGTTCGACGTAATGCCCGCCCTGCCGGGATTCCTCGCGGGCGGGCTGGCGGCCGTCGCGGGGACGTTGCTGACGGCGCCCCCGGCGGAGGACCGCACCCGTGAGTTCGACGAGGTAGTACGCGGCAGCTCGGCCCAGACCGGAACGCCCGCCTAGGGAGAGACCGTTGCAAAACGCCCCGCACCCTCAAAGGCGCGGCCCCTCTTGCTCCCTCTCCCCATGGAGACCTTTGCGAAACCCCCTGCTCCTCGAAATTGCAGCCGCTCTTTCTCCCTCTCCCTTGAGGGAGAGGGCTGGGGTGAGGGTGGCTGCTATCCCAACCACCCACCCAGGGGTCCAGCAACCCGGCCCGGAAAGCTCGCCTCTTAATCCCTCTCGGGGGGAGGGTTGGGGTGAGGGTCCTCCGCGCACCCAACCCTGGGTTACGCAAAGGTCTCCCGTGCGAGAGGGCTGGGGTGAGGGTCCTCCGGTCGACACGCGTCCCCACTCCCCAAGCCGCCGTTGACTCCCACCTCGCGGCCCCGCTCTTCCTCCCTCCCCCGGGGGGAGAGGGTTGGGGTGTGGGTCTTCCGGGCACCCACCTTCGAGTTACGCAAGAGCCTCCTGGAGCAGCGGGTTGAAGTCAGGGTCTTCAGCTCGCGATGCCCACACCGCGCTGACCGTCCCCACGCCTCCGACTCGGCCTCCCGACCGCTCTTCCCGCTCTCACCGCTCACTCCCCTGCGCTCACTCCTACCTTCTGGGTGAGGGTCTTCCGCGCACCCAACCCAGGGTTACGCCAAGGTCTCTAGGGAGCGAGCCTCAGGTCAAACGCGGGAACGAATGTCGGCGCGCCCGTGCATCGAAGCCGCGGATGCGGCACCGGGGGCTATGCGTCGGGAGCGCGCTCGACGTCAAGCCACAGTTCCCGCACGCCGCGCAACACGACGACGTCCAGGTGCTCCGGCTCGGTCGCCAGCCGGATGGAGGAGAACCGACGCAAGAGCGTGGCAAAGGCGATCCGCCCCTCCAACAGCGCCAGGGGCGATCCCAGGCAATAGTGAATGCCCCGGCCGAAGGACAGGTGGGTCTTGTCACCGCGCCCAAGGTCCAGGCGGTTCGGCTTGGCGTATGCCTCGGGGTCTCGATTGGCGGCGCCGATCAGGCCAATGACCCGCTGGCCCTTGCGAATGCGCTTGCCGCCGATCTCCAGGTCCTCCTGCACGACCCGGCTGTCGAGTTGCACCGGCGCGTCGTAGCGCAGCAACTCGTGGATGGCCGACTCCATCAACTCCGGATGGTCGCGCAACCGCTGCAACTGGTCGGGATTCCTCAGCAGCGCCAACATGCCGTTGCCGATCAGGTTGCGCGTGGTCTCGTGGCCGGCCACCAACAGCAACATCAGGGTCATCAGCAACTCTTCGCGGGTCAGCCTGTCGCCGGCCTCCTCCACGGCCACCAGCGCGCTGATCATGTTGTCCTGCGGGTCCCGCTGATAACGCTCGATCAGCCCGTTCAGGTACTCCCGCAGATTCCCGAAGGCGCGCTGGACTCGCCGCACTTGTCCCGGGTTCAGCGCCGGCTCGACCGAGAGCGCCGCGTCCTGCGACCAGGCTTTGAACCGGTCCCGGTCCGCGGGCGGAACGCCGAGCATTTCGGCAATCACGATCACCGGCAGCGGAAACGCCAGGGTCTCGATTAGGTCGAATCGGGTTGTTTCTTCGACATCGTCGAGAAGCTCGTCGCAGGTTTCCTGGATGCTCGACGCTAGCTGCGCGACCGCCCGCGGAGTAAACGCCTTGACCACGAGCGACCGCAAGCGCGTGTGATCCGGCGGGTCCATGTCCAGCAGTGAAATGTAGTCGACGTACCCGTAGTCCCGGCCGCCGTTCGAGAACCGGCGGCTGTCGCGGAGCATCGCGTCGATGTCCTGGTGCTGGGTGATCGCCCACGCGTCGACCAGCCGCATCCGGTGCACGGGATCCTTGCGCCGCAGCCGTTCGTAGGTCGGGTACGGGTTGCGTTGGACGTCCCTGGAGGTGGGGTTGTAGCTGACGCCCGACTCAAGGCGTTCCCAGGCCAGCAGCGACCGCATGACCAGCGGGCGAAGCACCGCTTCTGTCGTCCTGAGAAGTGCTTCCCGGACACGGCGCCCCGCAGTGCCATTTGTAGGAGCGCTACCGTTCGGAGATTCAGGCAGCGACTGCGTCAAATCACGATCCCCATGGCCATATGTTTATTCCGGCGATTGTATTGAGTTCAGATATTCACTTCTGAGAAGCGCACTTCGCCCAGGTAACGCTCAAACGGAAACTCGCATGCGTTCCCTCAGGCGAGACCTTTGCATAACCCGAGGGGTGGGTGTGCCGTGTCCATCTCCTCAGGCGGGCGCCGTTCTTTCCCCTCTCCAAGGGGAGAGGCAGAACCTGTCCTGAGCTTGTCGAAGGATTCGGGCGTCTTCGGCCGAAATCGGTGAGGGGTCTTCCGCGCACCCAACCCTGGGTTATGCAACGGTCTCTCAGGCGTGAGATCTAGCCCGCGCCGGACCCTGGGCGAAAAACAGCCAGGCTGGCGGTGTACCCGTGCACGAAGTTGGCCGAGCCGATAGGGCCGATTTCGCCGCCGCAGAAAAACCCCGTCACGGGCACCTGCTCTCCCAGGGCGTTGCCAATGATCGCGACATCGGCGTCGCGCTCACCGAAGAAGCCCTCCCCGCGACCGTTGCAGGTAAACAGCAAGGCCCCGGCGGCGGTCTCTTCAAAGACCTGCGGCGTCAACAGCATTTCCAGGTCGTCGCGGGCGCTCTGCGCATCGCGCACGTGGAACTGCACGTACTCGCCCTCGCGCACGCGGTCGGCCACGCTGATGGCGCCGGACTCACGATCCGCGCCGAGGACGACGCGGATGATGAAAGAGCCGTGGCCGAGATCATCAGGCTGCTTGGCAACGCCACGCCCAAGCAGGATCCCGGATCGCATGAGTTTCTGATCCTCGGAGCTAGCTTCGGCAAAGACTTCCTGCAGGACCTCGAGCGGCGGTTTACCGTCGAGCTCCTGCACCAGGTTGCTCCGGCTGCTCGTCACGGTGAACCAGTCGCCGACCGGCCGGCAGCCCTGCGAGACGATAGTGCTGACACGCAAATTCCCGCGCAGCGTCACCCCGACCAGGCCCGTGTTGACGACGTTGTCGTCTTGAGCGAGTCGGTTGCGACCCGGGGCCGACGCCCAGCTGGCCACGCCGCCGATAACGGGGATTCCCGGGGCCAGCTGGTCCAGCCGGCGCAGCAAGGCTTCCGTGGCCGTCGAATAGGGATCCACCAACACAATGCAGGCCTGGAGGTCGTCCGGTGCGAGATTGACGGCCTCGTCGTCGAGATCGGGAAGCGGATCCACCCGAACGCCTGGGAGACGCGCGGCCAGAACCGCGGTGGCGTCGTCGCTCTCAATCTCGCGGCCTGACCCCACGACGCCGCCGGCCGTGCAGCCGATGAATCGTCGCGGCGCCAGGATCTCTCGCACCCCGGCCAGGACTTCGGCGCCCGCCGGATCGGTTGGAGGCCGGACGAATGCGACGACCAGGTCGAAGGGTCCGTCCGCCGCGAGTTGGTCGTGGATGTCCTGCGCGATGCGCGCCGGCTCGGTCTCAAGCGAGATCGCGGAGACGAACTTCACTCGCTGAGCCCCCGGCATGCCACGCACTATCCAGCCTACACGCCGGCGAGATGGGGAAGGATCAGCCTGGAACGATCCGTGAAACACTCGGGACGCCGGCGGCCCGGACGAACGGCAAGCGGTCGTCAGGCCCGCTGACGGGCAGCGGATGCCGCCGAGCGCGGACCCACCTGCACGAAAACCTGGCCGCTCTCGACTTCAACCGGAAACGCCCGCAGGCGTTCCGACTGGGCGCGGATCCGGCGCCCCGTGTCCAGGTCGAACTCCATGCTGTGCCAGGGGCAAATCAGCACCCGGCCTTCCAGCACCCAGGCCAGCCGCCAGTCCGTGTCGGCCGTCGCAACCAGCGTGCCGCTCACGGGACCCGTGCACACCGGCCCCTGCTGGTGCGGGCAGCGGTTGCGGTAGGCGCGAAAACCGTCGTCCAGGCGGAACACGGCGATCTCGATATCGCCGTGCGTCACAAACGCCGGCTGGCCGGGCTGGATCTCGTCCGCCGGCCCCACCCGGATCCGCGCCATCAGGCGACGGGAACGGGAACCGGCAGCTTGAAGAGGCGGCGGGCGGTTTCGCCCATGATGTTGCGCTTGAGTTGCGCGTCGAACGGCATGTTCAGGACCTTGCGCGGATGGTCGAAATCGTGGTGCGGCCAATCCGACGCGAAAATGACCTTATCCCGCCCGTCAAACAGGTCGATCATCGTCACCAGGTCGCGGGCGCGTTCGGGTTCCTCGATCGGCTGCGTGCAGTAGTACATCTCCTTGATGTATTCGCTCGGCGGACGCTCAAGGAACGGGGCGCCGGTGGGAATCTCGGCGTACTCCTTGTCCATGCGCCACATCACAAAGGGCACCCAGGAGACGCCGCCCTCGGTGAACACGATCTCAAGGTTCGGATACCTCACCGGCACCCCGTTGGCGATCATCGTGAACAGGTTGGCCATCAGCGCGAACTCATGGTTGATGGGGTGGCGGACGATCCGCGACTCCACGTGCTCCAGGTTGAACGGAAAGTGCGGGTGGATGATCCCCACGCTGTGGAGCATCACCGGCAGGCCCATCTCCTCGGCCGCTTCGTAGATCGGGTCGTACATCCGGTCGCCCCACAGCGGACGCAGCCCCGCGACCGGCAGGTAGACGGCCACAAACCGGTCGTCCGCCCCGTAGGTCCGAATCTGCTCCGCCGCGTCCTTCGGATCCTGCGGCGCCGCCAGCACCGCCCCGTACAGACCCTCTTCACGGCTGACCCACGCGTCCGCCAGCCAGGCGTTGTACGCCCGCCCCAGCGCCGCCGCGTAGTCCACGTGCGGGAACACGGCAATCTTGAGCAGGTTGTCGGGGAACAGGATGCCGACGTCGATGGACAGCTCATCCAGCTCGTCCCGCATCTGCCGCGCGCTGGTCACCGTCCGATTGCCCAGCCCGCGGTCGGGAAACGGCGGATCCAGGTTGAGAATCGGCGCGTAACCCGGAATGTCCAGGTAGCGCTGCGGCCCTCGCCCCAGCAACTCCAGCGAACGCCGCCACGGCATGTCGATATACGGCGCCAGCGCCTCGGGCGGTTCGTTGGCATGCACGTCGCAGTCGACGATGAAGACATCGTCCAGACCGAGCGGCTTCCTGGAGTCCCGTGTCATAAGCTTCGACCCGTCCCCCGAACGGCCTGGGATTCTAGCCCGGTGACAGACGCAAAGCTGCGGGTGACTGCCGTTCTGGCGTCCGGGCGCGAGCCAGCCGGCACGGGGTAGCGGCAAAAGGAGCGAACCATGGCCGAGAACAAGAAAGTCGTAATCGTCGGCGGCGGGCACAACGGCCTGGTGGCCGCCGGATACCTCGGCCGGGCCGGGCTGGACGTGCAGGTGCTGGAGCGCCGCGACGTGGTTGGCGGCGCGGCCGTCACCGAGGAGTGGTTCCCCGGCTTCCACATCTCCACCTGCTCCTACGTCTGCCACATCCTCCAGCAGAAGGTGATCGACGAACTCGAACTCCGCAAGCACGGCTTCCACGTCTACCCCCTGGACCCCGGCCGCCTGCACCCGTTTCCCGACGGGCGCGCCGTTCGGCTGTGGCACGACGACGAGAAGACCGCGGAAGAGATTCGCCAGTTCTCGCCTGAGGACGCCGAGGCCTGGCTGGACTGGGCCAACTTCTGGCACCGCGCCGTGCGGATTCTGAGCGACTACTACCTGGGTCCGCCGCCCTCCCTGGCCGAGCTCACCGAGCGGTTCAGGGACGAGGAAGAAGAAGAGCTGCTGGAAACGCTGCTCACGGTTCCGGTGCGTGACCTGATCGACCGTACCTTCGTCTCGGACGAGATGCGGGCGATGGCCAGCATC
The DNA here is from genome assembly GCA_022820025.1 of Chloroflexota bacterium. Lineage (GTDB taxonomy): Bacteria > Chloroflexota > UBA11872 > UBA11872 > UBA11872 > UBA11872. Next base: position 17,102 of record JAJEGF010000035.1, on the reverse strand, counting down.
GGCGCGATCGACATGGGCAACCTCAGCGCGCCCGGCAGCGCCTACATCATGGCGCTCTACCGGTTCAGCGCGTACCGCGAGGACACGGAGAACTACGGCATCGTGCGCGGCGGCATGGGCTCCATCACCCAGTCCATGGCCCGCTCCGCCGAGTCGGTCGGCGTGTCGATCCGGACCGGCGCGGAAGTCGCCCGCATCCTGACCGACGACGGCAAGGCCACCGGCGTCGAGCTGGCGAACGGCGAGGTGATCGAAGCCGACCTCGTGCTGTCCAACGCCGACCCCAAGCGCACCTTCACGCAACTGCTGGGCGGCGACGACGTGGACCAGGACGTCGTGGACGAAGTCGAGGCGCTGAAAACCCAGTCGGCCTCGGTCAAGTTCCTGTGCTCCCTGCGCGAGCTGCCCGACTTCTCACGCCACCTGGGCGACGACTACGACCCCAAGCACCTCTCCATGATCAATCTCGCGCCCTCGACCGATTACTGCGAGTCCAGCTGGCTTGACGCCACCAGCGGCCGGCTCCCCGAGACCCCGGTCATCCAGGTCCAGATTCCCACCGTCTACGACCCATCGGTGGCCCCCGCGGGGCAACACGTTCTGTCCATGTGGGTGTTCTTCGTGCCGGCCCACCTCAAGGACGGCTCATGGTCCGAGAAGCGGCAGGAGTTCGGGGAAAAACTCATCGACGAGTTCTGCCGCTACGCGCCCAACTTCAGGGAAGCAATCATCGATTGGACGATGCTCACGCCCGAGGACATCGAAGACCGCATCGGCCTGACCGACGGCAACATCCGCCACGTCGACATGATTCCCCAGCAGATGATGTCCCGCCGCCCCCTCCCCGGCTGGTCCGACTACCGCACCCCCGTCCAAAACCTCTACCTCTGCGGCGCCGGCACCCACCCCGGCGGCGAAGTCACCGGCGCCCCCGGCCACAACGCCGCCCACGTGGTTCTGGAGCGGCTTGGGCAATAGGCGCGGGGCGACGAGTTGCCGGCGTCCTTCGAGCTCTACCTTCTGCTGAGGCAGGAACCCAGAGACGGTTTGTGCTCCGTCGCCCGCGCCCGCATGCCATGCAAGGATTCACGGCATCAAGGCTGGACAAATTCTACGACCGGTCACAAAATGTGACTTGTATTGCCTCCAACGGTTCGAGGATCAGGAATGCGGACGATCGGGGCCGCGCAGTTCAAGGCCCAGTGCCTCGCCTTATTGGACGAACTCGAAGCTGATGGCCTGATAGTCACCAAGCACGGCAAACCCGTCGCGCGGGTTTTACCTTATCCCGAGTTGGACGCGGACCTGATCGGGAGTCTGCGGGACAAGGTCAAGATAAACGGCGACATCTCGACGACCGGGATCCGCTGGAACGCAGATGCTGAATCTTGACACCCAGATTCTCATCTACGCCGTACGCGGTGACCTCCGGCCTGCCGAACAACGCTTGCTGGCGCAAAACCGATGGTCCGTCTCGTCAATTGTCCTTTGGGAACTGGCCAAGCTCGTGCAGCTCGGACGAGTGGACATTGACCTTGACGACGTGGAAGTCACTCGCATTCTGAGCCGCCTGCACCGATGGCCAATTGACATGCGAGTGGCCCGAGCGTCGACCCGTCTCGACTTCCGCAGCGATCCGGCGGATGAGCTCATTGCCGCGACCAGTGTGGTGCACGGCGTGCCCCTGCTGACCCGCGATCAGGTCATTCTGAATTCGAAGATGGTGCCGCTGGCCGCGTGACGCGCAAGCCGGACGGCCGTCTCCGCTAGCGACGCTTGAATTGGCGAGGGCCGGAACGCGCAACTGCCCTAAGGGTGCGAGTCGTTCAGTTGGGACTTGCCGGGTGCAGAGTGCACGCGGCTAGGGTCAGCGGCTGGTCCTACCGTACATCTCGCGAACGATTCTGAGGATGTCGTCTGGGACGTAACGTTCCTCGGCCTCTTTCTGAATTTCAACAGGAATCCCATGCAGCGCCTCGGCAATCGGCCCGGCAATTGCAGCCAGGGTGTCTGAATCCCCACCCAGCGAAACCGCGTTTCGAATGGCGTCCTCGAAGCTGTCGGACTCCAGCGCGCATGTAATGGCTTCCGGCACCGTCGTCTGGCAGATCTCGTTGAACCGATAGCCAGGCCGGATGTCATCGACGCTGCGGGTGAGGTCGTAGCCGTAGGCATTGGTGATGGCCTCGCGAATGCCCGCGGCCGGCTCGCCCTGGAAGGCCAGCCAGGTCGCATGCACCGTGGCGCGCGCGCCCTTCAGGCCTTCCGGATGGTTGTGGGTCACGGCGGTCACCAGGTCTGAAGCCTCCAGCGCGGCCGAGAGGCTGCGGTTGCGGTTCAGGTAGGCCGCCGGCGAGACCCGCATGGCCGCGCCGTTGCCGAAGCTGTCGTACGGACGCGGCGGATCCATCCAGATCCACTGCGCGAATCTGCCGCCGTAGTCCCCGCGCCGATGCTCCCGGCACCAATGTTGAAGCGTCTGGGCCGGCGGCAGATCGTGCATCAGTATGTCGGCCACGGCCGCCGTGCAAATCGAGTCGTCCGTGCACTCGCACTGGTCCACGAACAACTCAAACGACTTGGTCTTGATCCGCCGCCACTCATACACCGAGCCGACAATGTCCCCGATGATCGCGCCAATCACGCCGTGTTTCTCTATCTCTTCGCCCGGCGCTTGGAGGATACGGGACTCCCTCCACAACCGGGCCTGCCGGCGAAACCCGTCCGCTGGGTCAGGACGCTTGCAACCGGCAGCTTCCACGATCCGTCACGGCACCACCCGCCGAAGTCCCGCCACGCGGTCGAAGTCCCGGTCGTAGCTCACGATCTCCGAAACTCCCAGGCGCTCCATGTGAGCCACGGCCAGCGCATCCTCGAAATCGAGGAACGCGGATGACGCGTAAACGTCGAGCGCCCGCAGGTACACGCGTTTCTGGGGAAGCCTGAGCCCACGCAGCGTGAGGATCGGCACCAGGCGGCTGCGGATGGCCTCGCGGCTGAGGCCATAGCCCGCACGCCGCGACGACAAGACATACACGACTTCGCTGACGACCGCTTCGCAGGTCAGGAGTTCTTCTTCGCCGCGCTGCGCCTGCTGAAAGAGCCGGAAGCAGGCCGCTGCCTTCGCCTCGTCGTCGCGGGTAAGGAATCTCAGGATGACATTCGTGTCCAGGAACTTCATTCCCCACGCGATTCCCGTGCCGTGGCCATTGCCTTTTCGTCCTTGGCGTCTCGGGACACCTGCTCAAAGTCCTCGGGCCGCGCGGTTGGCCGGACGGAGCCGTAGGCGGATTCCAGAGTGAATTGAGCGGCGGCCAGGCGAACCGTTCCCGCGTCGTCAATGGTGAAGGCGACCTTGTCCCTGGGCTTGATACCCAGCAGATGTCGAACTGCGGCCGGGATGGTGACCTGGTTTCGCTGGGTGGTGGTAGCGGTGTATTCCTTCATGTGCCAAGCAATGTCTCAAGACGTATGCAATGATTTCTTAGTTTATCAATGATTTAATTGACACAGCAGACACGAAGTGCCGGGCAACACGGCTCTCAACTGTCGACGGAAAGCCGAATCGTCACCGCAACCCCCTGCCCCAGCCCCTCGCTTGTTATGTCAACCGAGCCGTCGTGCGCCTCGACAATCGAGCGGGCAATGGACAACCCCAACCCCCGGCCTTGCCTGCGGCGTAGCCGGGAGTCTTCGGTGCGGCAAAAGCGGTCAAACACGTGCGGCAGGTCGGCGGCGTCAATGCCGACCCCGTCGTCGATCACGGAGACAGCCACTACCGCCCCGTCGCCTTCCACTTCCGCCTTCAGCACGACACACCCGCCCTCCGGCGTGCAATCGATGGCGTTGCCCACCACATTGCCCAGGACCTGGCTCATCCGCATCCGGTCAAGGCGCAAGTCCGGCAAATGCGGGACGGCCTCAAGCGTCAATTCGATCTGTCGAGCCTGCGCCTGCGGCCGCCACCGATCCAGCTCGGACGCCAGCAGCCCGCGAACCGGAATCTCCTCGCGCGCGAGACTCAACTCCCCGTGGTCGGTCTCCGCCAGCGAGTTCAGGTCGGTCACCAGGCCGCGCAGCCGTTCCACTTCCTGGATCACGTGGGCCGACGTCGCCTCCGGTGTCTGCAGACCGTCCCGCAGCCCAATGGCCTCCAGCTGGATCACGCTCAGCGGCGTATTCAGCTCATGCGCCACGTCGTTCACCAGCCGCCGGCGGAGTTCGCGCTGCGTCTCCAGGCTGGACGCCATGCGATTGAAGGCCGCGCTCATCTGCCCCAACTCGTCCCCGGACGTGACCGGCACGTTGGTCGTATCGCCCTGGGAAACCGCCTGCGTCGCCTTCGTCAGGGCCGTCACCGGTCCGGTGATCCGCTTGGACAGCCAGGCGGCCAGCAGGACCCCAACGCCAACCGTCAGCAGGCCGCCGATCCCGGTGATGTACAGGAGCGTATTCAGAAACCCCAGTGACTCGCTCGCCAGGAACTCCTGGTGGACATCCACGTAGACGTGGCCGACAGGCTGATTCGTCGCCAGGTCCACCACGGTCCCGCGACGCCCGCCCAGGTCAGGCGCGACCGTCCCCGGCGACAGCTCGGCCGCGGTGTCCCGTACGACTCGTCCATCAAGGCCCACCACGACCACTCGCAGCGAATCTTCATCGCCGGACCCGTCGCCTTCGCCCCCGTGCTCGCCGGATCGTTCTCCCCGCGGTCCTGATTCCGCTAAGTACCCGGCCTCGGACAGCGGGCGGTCCACCGTCTGCCAGCCGCCGGCCGTCGCGTACTCGCGGCTCAGGTTCTGCGCCAGCCGGCTCGCCTGGGAATCGCCAAGATCCTCGACAAACACGCCCAGCCGCGCCTGCGTCGTGAAATAGCCCACCACCACGCTGACGACCACGGTCAGCAGGATGACCGAGACGATGGACGCCATGATCCGCCAGCGCAGCGACATCACGCGTCATCCACCACGAACTTGTAGCCGGCGCCGTAGACCGTCTGGATGGGCTGGCGCCCGTCTCGACCGATCTGCTTTCGCAGGCGCGTGATCTGGCTGTCGATGGCGCGGTCGAACCCGTGGAACTCGTGGTCGAACGTCAACTCGATGATCTGATCCCGCGTCAGCACCTGGTTCGGATTACGCATGAATGTGGCCAGCAGCGCAACCTGCCGCCGGCTCAGCGACACCGGTTCTCCATCGATGGTCACGCTCCCGTCGGTCTCATTGAGGCTGATATTGCCGCGTGTCAGCACCTGCTGAACTCGACCCTTGACCCGGCGCAGCACCGCTTCGGCGCGGGCGATCAGCTCGCCCGGATCGAAGGGTTTGACGATGTAATCGTCGGCGCCGCTCTCCAGTCCGATCACCCGCTCGGTGTGGGCTTCCCTGGCCGTCAGCATGATGATCGGAACATCCGACTCTCGGCGCAGGGTTCGGCACACCTCCACGCCGTCGACCCGCGGCAGCATCAGGTCCAGGATGATCAGGTCCGGCGTCAGTTCACGGGCGCGCGCCAGCCCGGCGGCCCCGTCGTGCGCAACCTCCGCGGCAAACCCGGCGCGCTCGAAGTACACCTGCACCCAGCGCGCGATACGTGGATCGTCTTCCACGATCAGGACGCGGCGGCTCACGTCGATACCTCCAGGGGTCCGGCGATGCCGCGGCGCCTCATTGAGACGCCGCGGCTCCGCCCGGATGGGCTGTCGCCTAGGCTAGCCCTAGCCACGGCCGCTCCGCTCGCCGCCCGGGCCGTGCTCGCCGCCGCCTTCACCGCCCTGGCTGCCGCCGCCGTGCTCGCCCCCGGCTTCGCCGCCGCTGCCGACTTCGGCGTGAGCGATCCAGCCCGTGAACGGCGCCGCCGTCGCCGGCAGCTTCACCGCCAGCACCTGGCCCGGCTGCAGGTCCACCGGCGTCGTCGGCCCCAGCTCCACCCCGTTCGAGAGGTGGACCTCGATCCGCACCTGCGGCAGGACGTTGCCGTTCGTGTTCTGCACGGTCCCCGTGAACGCGTTGCCCGCCGCGTCGTAGCTCAGGATCAGTCGCGCGCCGCCGCGCACCGCGTCGAAGGTCTCGTCCAGCGCCAGGTTCGCGCCGCTGCCTTCTTCGCTGCCCGCCGCCCCGCCTTGACCGGAGCCTTCGCTGCCGCCTTCGCCGCCGGGCCCGTGGCCTTCGCCGCCCGCGCCCTCGCCGGAGCCGCCTTCGCCGCCGCTGAGCGGGACCGGCCCCGGCCCGCCGCAGTCGAACACTTCCACGTGGATCACGTAGCCGTCGAACGCCACCCCGGCCAGCTCCGGCTCACTTGCCACCGCCAGGCTCGAGGTCGCCTGCTGGCCCGGCTGCAGGTCGCCCACCTGGCCCGGCCCCAGCTCGCCGACCGTCTGCGTGCCCGACTTCAGGTGCGGTTCCACCTGCACGTAGCACTGCTTTTGGCCCAGCGCGTTGTGCACCGTGGTGTGGATCGTCTGCGTCGCCGCGTCGTAGCGCGCGTCCACCGCGATCCCGCCCAGCACCCCGGTCCAAGGCTGGTCCAGCGCCGTGATCGGGCTCGACATCGCGGCCTCCCGCGCGGCTTCCGCGCCGGCCGCTCCGCCTTCGCCGCCACCGTCACCGCCGGGACCATGGTGGTCGCCGCCCTCACCGCCGGAACCTTCGCCGCCCCCGCCATGCTCCCCAGCGGCCTCTCCGCCGCCTCGCTCGGCAAGCACTGGCCCGTCGGAGCCCGCCTGGCCGCATCCCGCCAGGACTCCCGCCCCCAGGATGGCGCCCAGCACCGTCCCCGCCAGCACCTTCTTCGTCCTCGCCGTCAGCTTCATCCCGGTCATCGCTCTCCGCCTTCGTGCGGTGCCTTTCACACGAATGACGGTAGGAACGAAATGTGGCCCAAATATGTCGCCGCCGACGGAAGTTGAACCCCGCTGTTTCCCAGCCAGCAGCCGAGCAGAGACGTTGCAAGCCCGTACAACACGGAACGACCGTCCGAGCAGCTCCCGGCGCCGGTCAGCCTCGACCGAGACTCTTGCAGACGCCCCTTGCCCTCAGACGTACGGCCGCCCTCGCTCCCTCTCCCGCTGCATGCATTTGCGCAACCCGAGGGGCGCGGGTGCGGTGTCAATCCCTTCGAGGAGCCGCCGCTCTATCCCTCTCCGGAAGCACTTGCAAAACACCCCTCGCCCTCGCGAGAGAGACTGCTCTTGCTCCCTCTCCCGTGGGAGTGGGCAGACCGGAGACATCATGAACACCCGTTCGAAGACATGGTGGACACATTGGGGAACCATCAGCGTATGGTCGAGGCCTCGGGTGAGGGTGGCTGCCTCGCTTAGCAATCAAACCAGGGCGAGCCCGGGACGTTCAGCCTCCAGCACCTTTTGCTCCCGCTCGCACAACAAAGGAACAGGACAACAACTCGCTCCATGTTGTTGTCACAATCTTCCTAACCGTCTCTGCCACCACCATCCGTCAACCCCAACCACTTCGACCTGAATTCCGTCGCTGTCATCACCCGGGCCGCCCCATGCAGACACCTTGACGCCACAAGTCAATGATGCTTCGATGCCTCCATGCGAACCACCCTCACCCTCGACGACGATCTCGCCGACGCCCTCAAGCAAAAGGCGAAGCTGCTCGACGTCCCATTCAAGCAAGTCGTCAACGACGCCCTGCGCCGCGGCCTCGCGCCGGAAGCCCCCGAGGATCGGCCAGTGTTTCGTGTTCGACCGCTCCGCGGCGGATTCCGGCCAGGCATCGACCCCATGAAGCTCAACCAGCTCAACGACCAGCTCGAGGTCGAGGACTTTCTCGAAGAGCAGCGGAAGTTAATCGAAGAGCACCGGGAGTGATCGTTCCGGAGGTCAATCTGCTGCTCTACGCCTAGAACGACGGCGCGCCCCTTCACCGTCCGGCCCGCCATTGGTGGGAAGGGCTGCTCAACGGGACGGAACGAATTGGGATCCCGTGGGTAGTCACGGTTGGATTCGTACGCCTGCTGACGCATCCGAGTCTGCGTGAGCATCCGGCGACAATTGAGCAGGCGCTGGACTTCGTCGACCTGTGGTTTCGCGCACCCCACGTCACGACCTTGAACCCCGGCCGGCAGCACCTCGTCCTCGTGCGTCGCGCTCTCGCTGCCGCGGGCGTCGGCGGCAACCTGGTCACCGACGCCCACATCGCCGCCCTCGCCATCGAATACCAGGCCGAATTCCACACCAGCGACACCGACTTCAGCCGCTTCCCCGGCCTCCGCTGGCGCAACCCTCTCTAGTCGCGCATTCCCAACCTTCCGCCCGCCCCCTCGAAGCCGTCTGGCGACCTCCCCAACTGAACTCCTCACGGATTTCACTCCCGCTCCGGATTCACCTCCGCCCCCACTCCACCCCAATCGCCGCCCCAAGGTCACCGCGAATCCGAATCTCGGCCCCAGTCACCCTACCGGCCCCGTCGTGCGTACCGGCCGGTCTCAAACCGGCCTCTTCCGGGCGCCCACCCCCAGCCCCCCAGTGGCCCCCAGCACCGTCCCCGCCAACACCTGCGTCGTCCTCGCCGTCAGCCGCATGCCAGTCATCGGTCTCCCTCCTTCGTGTGGTGCCTCTCACACGAAGAACGGTAGGGACGAAATGCGGCCGAAATATGTCGCCGCCAACGGAAGTTTGAACGCCGCCTCTCTCGGGTTAGCAGTCGAAAACGATCGCCAGCGGCACACGAAAACCGGACCAAACGTCGTCGCCAACGATCGCGCCAGGCGTGGCCTGCTCCTTATGGCGACCCGTGCGAAGCCCCGGCGTCTTTGAACTGTGCGTCCGCCTGGAAATCCCTCGCTTGGTAGAGCAACTGTGTGGGCCGTCGGGGTGCCCCGGCCCTACGAATTCCCACGGACGATCTGCGGGTCCTGCAACATACAAGGGGCGGGTCTCTGACCGACCCGTCTTCGTGTCGCGGCCCTGGGTTTCACTCCCACATTCACTCGTGCCCAAGTCCTCCTGCATCACGCCGCCCAAACACTCCACACACACCCAAACCCCACCAACCCAAACTTCCACGCCATCGCCAACGACGTCCCCCTATCACTTACCAGAGCGTCGGATACATCACAATCAGATAAATCTCCATATTCCGATACATCAGCCGGTCGCTTCCGTCCGGGAACCGGAATTGGCCAACTGGCCCGGAATACACTTCTGGTCCGTATAACCCCTCATTCCGCCCCCATCCTTCACGCAATCCGCACGTCTGACTCGTCGTTCGGCGGCACAATACTGCTCGTGCTCTCGCGTCCATATGATCCGGACGCCTATACTCCGGACCCTATAGTCCTCTACGAACCGCCGAAATGACTCGTTCTCAGCCTTCGATTGGTATTCATGCGTTCCACCGCCTTCCGAGACCATGCCCACGACGTCACCTGCTGGATCACTGAGGCGCACTCGCCCGAGTCAAGCGACTCTCAGAAGTCTCAAGCTTAGGCCAGCACGCCGGGCGGGGATCTCGCGGATTCGGAGATTACTGGTCAAAACCAGATTGCTGAGCAGACGTCAGTAGGCAGCCTCGCGTGCTAGAATGTGCCCTCTCAAAGGCAATCATAGAACGCGTGCGAACCTAGCACGGAAGAGCGCGCGATAGGGCGGATTGGTTGTCGTGGCTGTATGACAATAGAAGAGAGGTTGAAGGACACCCACGAACAAAGGTCCGTGGTAGGTCCATTGGTTAGATACCTTTGTGACATCGGATGGGATCTGGAACAGATAGTTTTCGGAAAGAAAGAGTGGCGCGTTCCGAAGAGTCCTTCGCAAGCTACCTTACGCGAGAAAGGACAATCATTTGAGGGCTTTCCAGTCGACATTGCTATCTTCGACGATCCCGCACATACGGGGGACCCCCGTCACCTGCTCTTTATGGTCGAGTGCAAGCAGCGTACCGAAGATGCAGGTGTCGCGCAGCTGGAGTCGTATTTCGTAGGTGAGCCGTACGTGATTCTGGGGGTATGGGCAAATGATCCCTCTCCAAGTTCGCAGGCTGTTTTTGTACACCGTAGTCGCGATGGCCGACCGATTCGCAAACATCGCCAGGTAGCACATCTTCCTCGACCTAGTGACCCGATCCACGCTGAATTGCAGATCCGACAGTTTGATGAGCTGGTTGCCCCATCAGAAGAGATTTTGAAGAAAGCCATGGAGTACCTGCTCGATAGAATCGTCGTGAGTGATTCCAACGTAACGAGGCGTGACGAACAGCTAGACCAGCTATGCAATCTTCTTCTCTTGAAGCTGGAGAGCGACAAGCAGGCAAAGTCTGAGCCCGATTCACCGATGTTCTTCCGACCTCGAGCGTCCGCTTCAATGACCGCTTCAGCAGTGCGACAACGATATAACAACTTCGTCGCGCTATACCCAGAGGTTTTCGTAACCGAACAGGACAGGATCTTACGTTTCGCAGATGAAACGATTGCCGCCTGCGTGGACGAGTTGACACATCTTCGACTGATTGATCTCGGTGTGTCTACGATATCTCTGGCCTTTCAAGTACTTCGCAGTGAAGCATTGAAGCAAGGGGAGGGCCAGTACTTTACCCCCCAAGCTGTCATTGAGGCTGGTGTGCGTCTTATGCAAATTAAGTTTGACGACATAGTACTTGATCCAGCGTGTGGGACCGGGGGTTTTCTCGTACAAGCCATGCTCGACTTTCAGAATTCTCGGCCCTCGATGTCCGCTCTCCAACTGTCTCAATGGGCGCAGACTCATCTTTACGGAATCGACAAGGACGCCATAGCCGTGAAACTCACGAAGGCTGTCATGCAAATTGCCGGCGATGGTTCGGCCCACTGTGTTCGCGGTGATAGCATTCGGACGTACAACTGGGACACTGACTTTCCGCACTTGCGTCCGAATTTTAATGATGGACGCTTCTCCGTCATAGTGACGAATCCACCATTCGGCAAGAACCTGCGGCTAACCGCTAATGAATGCCGCCTTGCAGGACTCGAGATAGCGAAACGAGACGGCAGTTACAAGGGCCTCGAGATCGGCCTTCTCTTCCTTGATCGAGCCCATCGCCTTCTGAAAGTGGGTGGGCGCCTTGGTATCGTGTTGCCGGAAACCTACTTTTTTTCACCAACCTACTCCTTTCTCTTCGATTGGCTGCGGAGTCGCTTTCGGCCAACTGTAGTTGCAAATATACCGATGGAAGCCTTTCAGGGCTTTTGCAGAGCGAAGACCAACTTTTATGTCTTTGAAAAGGTGGGGTAAATTGAGCGAGTTCGAAGAGGTAACCATTCTTAATCCCTTGACATGTGGTATCTACAAGGATGGCAAGGTGCGATATCGAGTTGATGAACTCACTGGGCGCCGCACGTCTGAGATTGATAATGAACTATCAGATCAGGTCGACTGGTATCTAAGTGGAATCAGGCATCCTGGCATGGTCCAAGTCCAACTGCACCACATCTTCGAGCGGAAAGTTCTGGTTCCGACCTACTTCGATTTGCGATATACTGAGGGAATCAATCAATTCCTTGCTGCAAACGGTATTGACGGCATAACAATTGGTGAGCTCATTGACGACGGGATCATCTGGGAACGTCGTGGACATGGCAGCCCGGCAAATGATCAGCGTTCAGGCGATATTCCCTATGTCAAAGTATCGGACATTCGGGCACTACGCATCAACATCAACCCGACTAATCTTGTATCGGAGCCAGTTGCCAAGTCTCACTGGAAGGCTGATAACAGTGGACTTTGTCAGTGGGATCTAGTCACGCCTAACCGAGCGAGCAGCAACATCGGCGAATTTGCGATTGTGCTCCCTGGTGAGGAGCGCATCGTACTCACAAAAGAGGTATTTGTTTTTCGCGCTCAATTGTGCTCTCCCTATGATCCATTTTATCTCCTGTGGTCATTCTCCTTGAAGGCTGTAAGGAACCAATGGCGCCGAATAGCACTCATGCAGACAAACAGGGAAGATTGCGGTAAGCGGTATAGAGAAATAATCGTCCCTAGACCTCCAGATTTGGCTTGGGCACTGAAAAAGTCTGCAGCGTTTAGGACCTACTTTACTGCGCTTGCGCAAGCTAAGCAAGAGTTCGCAAGGGTGCTGCACGGCCAAGAAGATCAATATACAGCAAATGTGATACCGGTTAGTGCGCCTGAACTATCATGAGTGTCGTTTCTGACCCGCTCACGTGCCCAGTGTCAAATTGTCAACAATATCGAAAGAGTGAAGCACCTTCGACCTCTTTCCTCGAATGCTCATTCTACGTGACCTCACGCGATCATCTTTAGTCTGGCTTGCTGTCGAAAGAAACATTCCTGAGATATACCCAGGCGGCTCCTCAACTAGCGATAGTCGATCCAATTGCCAACCCGCAACGCTGTAAGTCGCTATGAGTGAATATTCTCCGAGGGATGGAGTGTCACCGAAGCCAGCTGTACGGGCCAAGTCAGATTTCTGCAGAGTGATCTGCACAGATGTGTCATCTCTCAAGATGCTTCGATTGATTAGCAATCGAGAGAACAGTGTTGCTAGAACCGGAAAGTCATCTCTTACCGTGTTGCGCAGTATTCTATTGTTAGTATCCCAGAATTTATGTGCAAGGCGGACGCGAATTCCCTTCAGATTCTTCCAGGTCAGTGCCCCATCTTCATCATTATCAACCGGGACTTCAGTCAACATGGCAAATAGCACTTCGTGCGTAATCTCGTCTAGTTTTGTAATCGCTTCGCCAGTGTTTTCCACATATCGCGATAGCGCCGCAAGGAGGTCTTTATCATCCAGAAGATCATTCTCATCCATTCGCTTGTAGCACTTGATTGCATCTTGAATGTTTGTTTCAATTCGCTCTTTCCACACCACAACTTCCTTCAGATCGTCGTCATTAAGTGCTTGCTTCTTTTTCCTGTTCCGCCGGCGTTCGCGTTTAGCTTTGTTCTTTGCTTGTCGCGAGTTCTTGCGCCTAGAGCTTCGTCTTGGCATTTTCGGGTCAGCCCCACTTCGGTAGACGCTGAGCACACCTCATCATCACCAGCACGTGCGGCCACCGCAAGCAGTTCCTGACACTCAAAGCGTCAAACTCTGAGCGAGTCCTGGCTAAAGCTCAGTTATTGCCGACTCCGGCGCGAGTCGCTTCACCTGGAGCTGATCCGCCCGTTCCCGCGCCTCCCAGAGGTCATAGGCCGTCTGCATCCCCAACCACGTCTCAGGACTCGACCCAAAGGCCCTCGACAACCGAATCGCCATCTCCGCGGACACAACCGACTTCTCGTTCACCAGTTCCCACAGCGCCTGCCGGCTCACCCCCAACCCTTCGGCGGCCTTCGTCACGGAGAGCCCAAGCCGCTCCAGGCACTCACGCCTCACGATCCCACCCGGATGCCGCGCCCCAACCATCCGCATCCCTCAACTCCTCTCAACCCCAACGACTGACTGCGCCGCCCACATCGGCCGCACGATCCGCGGGCGGCTAAGCTCGCCGGACACGGAAACCCCCAGGGACAGCTTTTGACAGTCCACGCGTCCGCGGAATCGAACGCCGCGTCCGGCGGACCCGCCTTCACGATCCGCGATTTCATCAAGCTGGAATCGGCCGGCGGGATTCTGCTGTTCGGGGCCGCGGTGGCGGCCATGATCGCCGCCAATTCGCCGCTGGCCGGCGTCTATGCGTCGTTGCTGGATACCGTCGTCGCCGTCCAAATCGGCGACCTCGTCATCAACAAGCCCCTGCTGTTGTGGGTCAACGACGGCTTGATGGCCTTGTTCTTCTTCGTGATCGGCCTGGAGGTCAAGCGGGAGATCCTGGAGGGCGAACTCTCGTCTCTGCGGGCCATTGCGCTGCCCGGATTCGGCGCCCTGGGCGGCATGCTGGTGCCGGCGGCGATCTACATCGCCCTGAACTGGCAGGACCCCATCGCGCTGGACGGCTGGGGTATCCCTGTCGCCACCGACATCGCCTTTGCCCTGGGGCTTTTGAGCGTCTTTGGCCGGCGGATTCCGACGCCTCTCAAGACCTTTCTGCTCACCCTGGCCATCTTCGACGACCTGGCGGCAATCGTGATCATCGCGATCTTCTATACCGGTGACCTGGCCGTACCGGCGCTCCTGATTGGGGCGGCGGCGCTGGCGGCGGGGGTCGTGTTCAACCGGTTGGGCGTAACGCGGGTCTCGGCCTACGTTCTCGTCGGGCTCGTGCTGTGGGTCGCCGTGCTCAAGTCCGGGGTGCATGCCACGTTGGCCGGCGTCTTGATTGCCTTCTGCATTCCCATGCGTGACCCGCGCGGCGAATCACCCTTGCGAAAGCTGGAGCACGATCTGCACACGCCCGTGGCGTTCGTGATCCTGCCCGTCTTCGCCTTCGTCAACGCCGGGCTCGCGCTGTCCGGCATTGGCGTCGACGAGCTCTTGCATCCCGTGACCGTGGGCGTAGCCGCGGGGCTCTTCCTTGGCAAGCCGATCGGCATTCTCGGCTTTGTCGCCATCGCCGCTGTCGGTGGCTTGGCGACGCTGCCGCGTGGAGTGACCTGGGCGCAGATTGCCGGCGTGGCGTTTGCCTGCGGGATCGGCTTCACGATGAGTCTCTTCATCGCGGGCCTCGCCTTTGAGCACGGCAGTGGCGACTACTTCGCCGGCGACCGGCTCGGCATCCTGGCCGGATCACTGGCTTCGGCGGTCGCGGCCTACGTAGTCCTGCGCCTGAGCTGCCGGCGGGCCCCGCAATCGCCGAACGAACGCACCGGCTGAAAGGCGACGGCGTCGAAACGCCTCGGCCATCGCCTGCTCCCGGGCCTCGTTCCCGACGTCGACGGTGCGTCGGGCTTTCCGTTGCCGCGGCCGAGACCGATCCGGCCTGGGGTGATCTGAAGCCTGGGGCCGGGCTCCGAATTGCCGCGGGAGCGCCCGATCGCACAAATGGCCTCGACCCGGACCTTGCATAGACTCGTAACCGGGGTAGGGATCGCAAGTCGCGACGTTGGCTGGGAGCGCGGGTAGTGGAGCAGGAGCTGTTCGGCGAGCTCGCGGTCATCGGCGGGCTGGCCGTGGCGACGACGCTGGGCCTGCACCGCCTGGGGCTGCCGGCGACGGCCGGCTTCCTGATCACCGGCGCCATCGCCGGACCTTACGGCCTGGGTCTGGTCAGCGACGCGCACCGGATCGAGCAGATCGCCGAGATCGGCGTGATCCTGTTGCTGTTCGCGATCGGGCTGGAGTTCTCCACCTCGCGTCTGCGCTACATCTGGAAAGCCGTGGCATTTGGCGGCTCCCTTCAGGTCGGCATCACCACGGCCGCCACGCTGGGGATCCTGCTGGTCGCGGGCCAGTCGCTGGAGCGCGGCGTTGTCTTCGGACTGGCCGTGGCGCTCTCCAGCACGGTTGTCGTGCTGCGCGTACTGACGGTCCGCGCGGAACTGGACGCGCCGCACGGCCGCTTCATCGTGGGCGCGCTGATCTTCCAGGACCTGCTCGTGATTCCGCTGACGCTGCTGGTCCCGGTGCTGGCGAGCGGCGCCGTCGGCGGCGGCGTTGTCCTCGAAGCCGGATGGGCGCTCCTGCGAGCCACCCTGGCCGTGGGTGGCCTGCTGCTGGTCGCACGTTTCGTCATTCCGCGCATCTTCCGGGCGGTGGATGCCACCCGCACGCGCGAGGTGTTTCTGCTGACCGTGATCTCGATCGCGCTCGGCTCGGCCTGGCTGATGAGCCATCTGGGACTCTCGGTCGCGCTGGGCGCGTTCCTGGCCGGAATGCTGCTGGCCGACACCGACTACAGCCACCGCGCCACCAGCGACATCATCCCGCTGCGCGACGCCTTCACCAGTTTCTTCTTCATCTCGCTGGGCATGATCTTCGACTGGCGCGTGTTCGTGGACACGCCGGTCCTGGCCGTGCTGATCGTGCTTGGCCTCGTCTTCGGCAAGGCGCTGGTGGCCTCGCTGGCCGCCCTCGCGATGCGCAATCCGGCCAGCGTGGCCTGGCGGTCCGGCGTCTACCTGGCCCAGTTCGGCGAGTTCGGCTACGTCGTGCTGCTGCTCGGCGTCAGCGAAGGGCTGGTCACGTCGTCCGAACTGAGCCTGGTCGTCACCACCGGCGTCGTGAGCATCCTCATTTCGCGGCTCCTGATGCACTGGACCGGCGGCCTGCACGCCGGCGAGGCGCTGCTGCGGCCCCTGGAACGCCTGCTGCGCGCCCGCGGCATCGACGAGCCGACGGCCCAGGACGCGCAACTCCGCGACCACGTGGTCATCGCCGGTTACGGCGTGGCCGGGCGGCTGCTCGCCCGCACTTTGGAGCAGGCCGGGATTCCCCACCTGGTGCTGGAGCTCAACACCGAGACCGTGCGGGCGGCGCGGCAAGCGCAGGCCCACGTCTACTACGGCGACGTCACCAGCCCCGAGGCGCTGGCCCACGCCCACCTCGGCCAGGCGCGGGTGCTGGTCTTGCTTATCAACGATCCACCAGCCGCCCGCCGCGCAATCGCGGCGGCGCGAGCGGAATCACCGGACGTTCCGATCCTCACGCGAACGCGTCACGTCGCCGAGCGCGACAGCCTCCTCGCCCTCGGCGCCAGCCACGTCGTCTGCGAGGAGCTTGAGGGCGGCACCGAGATGTCGGCCCGCGTGCTCAAGTCCCTGGGCCTCGACGCCCCCGCAATCCGCGCTCAGATCAGCCGCGCTCTGGCCGCGTCCGAATCCGCCGGCCTCACCGGCGCCATGGACGAGTGGATCGAGGCCACCGACCAGCAGCGCTAACTCCGGATAGCCGACCGGCCGGGGCGCTGGCACCATGGTCGGCGTGGGCAAGGGTTCGGATTTCTGGAGGCGCTCGATGCTTGGTATCGGAGTGGTCGGACTGGGCGGAATCGCGAAGTCGCACCTCACGGCGCTGCAGATCGCCGAGGACGAGGGGTTCGCCCGCTGCGTCGCCGCGGCCGACCTGGTGGAGGAGCTGCGCGAGTCGCACCGCAAGGAATGGGAAATCCCGGCGGTCTATCCCAACCACCACAAGCTGCTGGAAGACCCCAACGTGGACGCCGTGGCCATCATCCTGGGCCACCACCTCCACGCCGACCTGACCATCGACGCCCTCAACGCCGGCCGTCACGTCCTGGTCGAAAAGCCGATGGCCAACACC